>NZ_JAXLWP010000003.1:0-766419 GCF_046328425.1 Kouleothrix sp. | reverse complement strand
GCAATCCTATCGGATTCATGAAGGGGAGGAGATTTTTCTTTGGGGCTGCGCCCCTCGCTCCCTGCTTTTTATGGCTCATTTAGGATTGCAATATCACCGCAGCGAAACGGAGGAGGGTACCCATGGACGATCTACTTCAGACGGCGGCCCGGCGCGCGCAGGGCTACCTGAACGGCCTGGCGGAGCGCGGCGCCGCGCCCACACCCGCAGCGCTGGCCCGGCTCGCCGAGCTCGGCGGGCCGCTGCCGGACGGGCCGGCCGGCGCAGCCGAGATGCTCGCGCTGCTCGACGAGATCGGCTCGCCGGCGACTGTCGCCTCGGCCGGAGGGCGCTACTACGGCTTTGTCGTCGGCGGCGCGCTGCCTGCGGCGCTCGCGGCAAGCTGGCTGGCGGCGGCCTGGGATCAGAACGCCGGCATGGCCGCACTCTCGCCGGTGGCCGCCGCGATCGAGACGGTCGGCGAGCGCTGGCTGCTCGAGCTGCTTGGCCTGCCGGCCGAGTGCGGCGTAGGCTTTGTAACGGGCGCGACAATGGCAAACTTCAGCGGGCTGGCCGCCGCACGCCACGCGGTGCTGGCCCGCGCCGGCTGGGATGTCGAGGCGCGCGGCCTCTTCGGCGCCCCGCCGATCACCGTGATCGTCGGCGACGAAGTGCACGTCAGCCTGCTCAAAGCGCTGAGCCTGCTCGGGCTTGGGCGCGAGCGCGTCGTGCGCGTGCCGGTGGATGCACAGGGCCGCATGCGTCCTGCGGCAATGCCGGCGATCGCCGGGCCGACAATTGTGTGCGCCCAGAGCGGCAACGTGAACACCGGCGCCTGCGACGCGGTTGGCGAGATCTGCGCGATCGCGCACGACGCCGGCGCGTGGGTGCATGTCGACGGCGCGTTTGGCCTGTGGCTTGCCGCCGCGCCCGGGCGCGCGCACCTGGTTCGCGGCATCGCCAGCGCCGACTCGTGGGCCACCGACGCCCACAAGTGGCTCAACGTTCCCTACGACAGCGGCCTGGTGTTCTGCCGCCAGCCCGAGCACCTTCGCGCGGCCATGGCTGTGAGCGCGGCCTACCTCGGGCAGCAGGACGCGCGCGGCGAGCCGTACCACTACACACCCGAGATGTCGCGGCGCGCGCGCGGCGTCGAGATCTGGGCGGCGCTGCGCACGCTCGGGCGCACCGGCGTGGCCGACCTGATCGAGCGCAGCTGCCGCCACGCCGCGCGCTTCGCCGAGGGCCTAAGCGCTGCAGGCTACCGCGTGCTGAACGAGGTGGCCAGCAACCAGGTGCTGGTATCGTTTGGCGACGCCGAGCGCACACGCCAGGTGATCGCGGCGATCCAGGCCGACGGCACCTGCTGGTGCGGCGGCACCGTCTGGCAGGGGCAGGTGGCCATGCGCATCAGCGTGTCGTCGTGGGCCACGACCGACGAAGACGTCGAGCGCAGCCTCGGGGCGATGCTGCGCTGCGCGGCGGCGTAGCATCTATGGCAGGGCGCAGAGCGTAGGGCGCTCGGCCATCCTGATGCGCTCCAGCTTCCCCTTGGCGCTAGCGCCTGCGCTCAAAGCGCAGCCAGCCGCGCCGCAGGGCGATCTCGGTCGGCCACAGCAGCGCCGCCGCCGCCAGCAGCCAGGGCCACAGCTCGCGCGGGGCCGGCGCCGCGCCAGGGCCGGCGCCGGGCTCGCCGTCGACGCTGGCGAGCACCTGCCCGCCGCTCGCCGCGCTGATGCGCGCCAGCAGCGCCGCGCCGCCGCCGCTGGGCGTGTACTCGGCGGGCGGCGGCTGCACGTAGCCGGCGGCAGCGCGGCGCGTCACGCCATCTTTGCTCTGCGCCACCGCAATCGCGTACGCGCCATCGCCCGGCAGCGCCAGATCCTCGACATAGTGCCCAGGCGCGGTCTGGCGCAGCTGGATCTGGCGGGTCGCGCCGCCGGGCAGCGTGATCGTCGCACTGGTATCGGCGAGGTCGATCGGCTCGCCGCTAGGCGCCAGCGCGTCGACGGCGATCGACAGCGCGTCGCCCTTTGGCGTGGCGCGCACCTGAATTGGCCCGCTGTCGGGCTCGGGCAGGGTGTAGCGCACAAGCTGCGCCCAGAAGCGCCCGTAGTCGCCCCAGCCGGGCCACTCGTCGGCCCAGGGCGCGTCGGCGCTGGACGTCCAGGCAACGGCGCGGCCGAGGCCATACTGCCAGGCCGCAAGCACCGGGTCCTTCTCGGGCGACTTGAGCACCAGCTCGGCGTTGGGCTTGATCGTGGTGCCGACGTAGCCCGCGAGCGCGGGCAGCTGGCTGGGGGCGAAGTCGCGCAGCAGCGGGTGGGGCGTGGACAGGCCGGCGCGGAACTCGCCCTCGATCAGCGGCTCGGCGCTGGCGATCTGGCTCTCGATCAGCGTCAGGCGCGGGATGTCGTCGGGGCGGGCGGCGAAATGGTAGCGGCCGGCGCCCCAGCGCGCCAGGTTTTGCAGCAGCTCGGTGTCGGCGTCGGCGCCAATGGCGATCGACGAGAGCGTGATATCGGCGGCGCGGGCGCGCTCGATCAGGCTGGGGTAGGGCGGGCAGCGGCTGTTGCGAAACGACTGGCCGTCGGTCATCAGCACGGCGTGGCGCGTGCTGCCGGGCTGCTGAGCCAGCGCGCTCAGGCCGCGCTCGAGCGCGGCGCAGATGTCGGTGCCGCCGCCGATCGCGATCGCGCCGATCTGCTCCTGCACCTGGCCAAGGCTCAGGCCGCTGCCGATCGCCTGGAACTCGACCGCCCAGGCCTGCCGGTCGTCGAACGCCAGCACGCCGATGCGGTCGTCCTGCCGCAGCGACTCGGTCGCCAGCAGCGCCGACTCTTTGGCCATGTCGAGCTTGGAGACGCCCGAGCTGCTGCCCATGCTGAGCGAGTGGTCGACGATCAGCAGCAGCGTGACGGGCGGGCGCTCGGGGCGCGGCGGCGGATCCATCGATACCGGCAGGGCTTCTTCGAGCGGCGTGCCTTTGTAGGCGCCAAGCGTGAAGCTCGCGCGGCCGCCGGCAACCACCAGGCCGCGGCCCTCGCTGCGCACGAACTCGCGCAGCGCGGCCATCTGGTCCAGCGTCAGGTCGCCGGCAGGCACATCGGCCAGCACCACGCCCTCGTAGGCGTCGAGCGCCGACAGCTGGGCGGGCAGGCTGCTGGCGGCGCGCACATCGGCCAGCACCCCGGCGGCGCGCAGCGCCCGCCCGAGCGGCGCGCCGGCGCCGGGCTGGCTTTCGAGCAGCAGGACGCGCGGCTGGGGCGCGACAAGCGCGGTGGCGCCGCCGCTATTGTTCTGGGCGAAGGTGTCGGGCTGGCCGTTGACGAGCGCTCGGAAGCGCGCCACGCCCGGCGACCCGGCGCGGTCGCGGTAGCTGAAGCGGTTCTCGCCGGGCTGCAGCACGACGCTCTGGCTTGCGAGCGGCTGCTCGCCCACGAACAGGCTGAGCTGGGCAGTGGCGGCGGCGGTGCTGCCCACCACCACCGCGACGCCGTACTCCTCGCCGACGCGCAGTGTCGCTGGGGCTTCGAGCGCCGCGATCCAGATCTCGGGCGGGGCCGCAGGCGCGTAGGCCAGCGTGTCGACGGGGGCGCCGAGCGCCTGGGCGGCCGCAAGCGCGTCGCCACGGGTCTGCGCGCATCCGAGAGCAGCAGCACGCGCCTGCCGCCGCCGAGCAGCCCACGGCGGCCTCGAGCCGCGGCGGCGATATCGGTGCCGTCGGCGCGCGCCGGCGCGCTGGTGCGCGGCCTGGGGCGCCGCGCCGAACGCCAGCACGCGCGCGCCGCGATCGCAGCGCCAGCGCGCCGGCCTGGGCGCGCAGCGCGGCCTTGCCGGCGTCGCCCAGGCTGTCGGACTGGTCGAGCAGCACCACGAGGGCGCCGGGCGGCGGCGCGGCCCGGCCCAGCAGCGGGTCGGCCAGCGCCACGGCGATCAGCGCCACCAGCGCCAGGCGGATGGCCAGCGCGGCCGGGCCAGCTGGGGGCCGCGCCGCCGCCACACCAGCGCCATTGCGGGCAGCAGCAGCAGCAGCAGCAGAAACAGCGGTTGGCGCAGCGTCATCGGTGGATGTACCCCCACTCGAGCAGCAGCAGCGCCAGCGCGCCGAGCGCGAGCCAGGGCCACAGATCGCGCGCCTGAGGCCGCGCGGGGGCTTGCGGGGATATTGCAGCCGAGGCTATGGCTGGCACGGGGCGCGGGCGCAGATCGGACTCGATCGCCGCGCCGGCGTTCACCGCAACATAGCCGCTATACAGCGTCGCGTCGCCGGCGCGCTCGTCGATCTGGTAGACGCCCGGCTGGGTCAGCCGATCGAGCGTGAGCTGCGGCGCGGCGGGCAGGCTGGCGGCGGAGCCATCGGGCGCGCGGAGACGCAGCTCGGTGGCGCGCGCGTCGGGGCGCAGCGCCAGCGCCGCGCCGGCCAGCAGGCTCTGCGGCAGCGGCGGCGGCGCCAGGTCGCGCACGCTGCGCGCCACCAGCAGCGGGAAGGCCAGGCGGCTTGGCAGGCTAGTGGCGGCCGGGTCGAAGGCCCAGATCGCGATCTCGTGGCCGCCGGTGCGCCCGCGCACGATCAGCGGCGCGCCGCCCTGCTCGAGCAGCGGCGCGGCCCACTCAGGCGGGGTGAGCTGGCGCAGCGGGCCGAAGCTGACGCCATCGAGGCTCAGGCCGTCGAACAGCGCGCCGTGGCGTACGAGCGGGCCGCTGGCGGGGCGTGCGTCGCCCGCGACATCAAGCGCGCCGCCGGGGGGCGGGTTGACCGCCAAGATCGCGCCGGTGGGCCACTCGGGCGGCAGAAAGCCGTCGAACACCGTGAGGCCGGGCGCGTCGGAGCCGACGGCGGGGCGGTACTCGGCCGGCGCCAGCACCGCGACACGGGCGCCGGGTATGGCCGCCAGCGCGCGGCGCAGTACGTCGGGGCGATCGGACACCAGGCGCACCGCCAGCGGGCGGGCCTGGCTCAGGCGCAGGCGCGCCTCGTCGTCCTCGGGCAGCGCGTCTTGGCCATCGAAAGCGGCGCGCAGGCTCGCGGCGCCGGCAGGAAGCGTCCAGGTCAGCTCGGTCTCGCCATCGGCGGCAAGCGCGATCTGGCGCACGCCGAGCGGGCGGTCGTCGGCGAAGAGCGTCAGCGCCGTGGCGAATGGCGCTGAGCTGTAGTTGGCCACGCGGGCGTACACCTGGACATTCGCGCCCCACGGGCGGGCGGCCAGCGCCACCAGCGCGCGGTTGGGCTGGGCCGCGCCAACCGCCTGCCAGCTCAGGTCGGCAGCCACAGCCGCAGGCAGCGCCGCGCTAGCGCCGCTGGGGCCGTCGTCGGTGAGCACCACGATCTCGCGGCGGCGCGCGCCGTCGAGCGATGCCTGGGCCAGCGCCAGCGCGCCGGGAATGTCGGCGCCGGTGCCGCCGGGCTGCAGCGCGTCGAGCGCGGCCAGCAGCCCGGCCGCGTCGGCGGCCTCGCCGGCGGCCACCACGCGCGCCGCTGGCCCGGCGGCGATCAGCACCGCCCGGTCGCCGGCGGCGAGGCCGCGCAGCAGGGCGCGCGCGCGGCCCTGGGCCTGGGCGAAGCGGGTGGCGGCGCCATCGCGCGCGGACATGCTGGTGGATGTATCGAGCACCACGGCCAGCTGGCGCGCGCCGCCGAGCACCCCGGCGAGCTGCGGGCGGCCGAGCGCCAGCGCGATCAGCGCGGCCGCCAGCAGGTGCAGCAGCAGCAGCAGCGTCAGCGGCAGGCGGCGCACGCGCTGGGCGTCGCGGCGGCGCGGCACATTCAGCCAGTGCATCAGGCTGGGCACCACCACGCGCCGCCGCCGCTCGCGCAGCAGGTGCAGCACCACAATGATGGGGATTGCAAGCAGGGCCAGCAGGCCGAGCGGAAATAGAAAGGTCATTGCGCTTTGTCACACCGGGGTGCGCACGGCCTTCCGCACGCTCCCACCACGTCAGGCAATCGCTGAGCCCGTCACCGAAGCATCCGCCGGGCGCGCAGGTACGGCAGCGCCTGGCGCTCGATCGGCCAATCGGCCGGAATCTGGGCGTAGGTGGCGCCGCAGCGGGCGCAGGCCGCAGCCACGCGCTCCTGCCAGGCGCGCACGGCGCGGCGGTACTCGGCCAGCGTGGCGGCGTCGAGCAGCAGCGGCAGGCGCTGGCCAGTCTCGGCGTCTTCCAGCTCGACCGGGCCGGCCGCCACGGCCCCGGAAAGCTCGCGCGGATCGAGCAGGTGCAGCACCAGCACCTGCCAGCGCGGCGGCGGCAGCGCGGCCAGGCCGCGCTCGAGCCCATCGGGCGCCAGCAGATCCGAGCAGACTATCAGCAGCCCGCCGTGGCTATGCTGCCGGGCGTAGCCTGCCAGCGCATCGGCCAGCGCGGTGGGCTGGTCGGCGCGCGCGCGCTCGACGAAGCCAAGCATGTCGAACAGGCGCGCCTTGCCCTGCGCCGGGCCAAACCCCGCCAGCGGCGCCTCGCCGAACGGCGTGACGCGCAGCCGGTCGTGGTGCGCCAGCGCCAGGTAGCCGAGCGCCGCAACTAGGCGCTGGGCCGCGCGCAGCTTGGGCGGCTCGCCCCAGGCCATCGAGCGCGAGACGTCGAGCAGCAGGTGAACATTGACGCTCTGCTCGATCTCGCCCAGCCGTACAAACACCTCGTCCTGGTGCGCGTAGGCGTTCCAGTCGACATGGCGGTAGTCGTCGCCGGGGCTGTAGGGCCGGTGGTCGCTGAAGATCGTAGCCGGCAGCTGGTTGCGGCTCAGGTGCTCACCGCCGGCCGGCCGGCCGCGCAGCGTAGGCTGGGCCTGCAGGCTCAGGCGCTCGACGCGGCGCAAAAACGCTTCGTCGAACAGCGGCTGCTCGGCCGCCGCGCTACGGCTGAAAATATTCTTGAACCACATCGCGCTCGTCCATCGGTACGCGCAGCGGGTCGGCCCCAACGTCGACCTGCCGGCTGCTGCTTGCGTCGCCCTGGGTGAAGCCGGGCTGCGGCCGGCCCGCGCCTGGCTGGAGCGGGCCTGAGGCATCGGCTGGAATGTCGCCCTGGCCGGCCGACTCGAGCGGCACCGGCTGGCCCTCGACGCCGAGGCGGCCGGAGGTGTCGGCCGGGCGCTGCTCGCCGCCTGGGCCGCTGCCCGCGCCCGATCCGCTCTGCGGCTGGCCTGCGCCTGGCTGGCCGGCCGACGGCGGCGCATCGCCGGGGCTGCCAGGCGCCTGCCCGCCGGCTTCCGGCTGAGCGCCCGCCTGCTCAACCTCGCGCGGCGCGCTGGGCAGCTGCTCGATCGCGCGGGCCAGATCGTCGAGCGCCTGCGCGGCGGCCTGGTCGCCGCGCTCAAGCCCGGCGGCGCTCTGGTTCAGCTGCTCGGCCAGGTCGCGGTTGCGCGGCGCGATCGTGTCGGCGGCGGCGCGCAAGCTATCGGCCAGCGCGTCGCGCGTCGCCTGCGAGAGCTGGCTGGCCTGGTCGGCCAGCGCGCGCAGCTCGCGCGCCGCGCCAGCCGTATCGCCGCGATCAAGCGCCTGCGCGGCGGCGCGGGTGATGCCCTGGTCGCGCAGCGCGTCGGCCAGCGCGCGGATGATCTGCGGGTCGGCTGCGGCCTGGGGCTGCGCGGCGCCGGTTTCTTCGGCGCCGGGCTGGCCGGCGCTGCCGGGCTGGTCGGCGCGCGGCTCCTGCGGCAGCTGCGCCGCCGGGTCTTGCGGCTCGGCCAGCGGCGGCAGCGGCAGCGTGCCGGCGTCGAGGCGCGGCTGCCCAACCCCGGCCACGATCGCCAGGCCCAGCGCCACCAGCCCCAGCAGCGCCAGCGTCAGCAGGTCGTGCCAGGGCGGGCGCTGGCGCCGCTCGAGCCGCCGGTCGATCAGCGCGCTGGTGTGCGCGGCCTCGGCCAGCAGCCGGGCGGCGATGCTGCCTGGCGGCGGGTTGCTGGCGGCTACCTCGACAGCGGTGGCGAGCTGCTCGTCGAGGTGAAAGCGGCGATCGAGCCGGCGCGCGGCCTGGCGGGCGCTCAGGCGCGGGCGCAGCAGCAGCGCAACGCCCACGCCCACCACCGCCAGCGCGGCGGCGCCCAGCAGGTTCGAGCGCAGCGGCCAGCCCCATACGAGGTGCGCGCCCAGGCCGGCGCACCAGATGCTGACGCCCAGCCAGGCCGCGCGCAGCAGCGCACGTACCCCGCGGCGCGCCCAGCGGTCGGTGGCAAGCTTGTCGAGCGTGTGGAAGAGTGAGCTGCTCATTAGCCTCTCAACAACGTTTCATTGTATGCCCTGCCATACTGACAGGAAGGACGCAGTCGCCTGCGATATCGGCTTGTTCTGCCTGCGGCAGCATGGTACTTCGCTTGCTTTTGTGCTGAGATTTGGGCGCAAAGCGCCAACATCTCAGCACCATCCATGAAAAAGTACCGCTCTGCCGAAGGCAAAAACGCGTGCCGCGCTGAATCATCAGGGAGCGGAGCTTCGTTCAGCAGGACAGGGAGATGCTTCACTCCGTTCAGCATGACAAGGATGCTCGTTGGCTCAGCGCATATGCGATGTGTGCCGCCAAAAGCTCACCATGCCTCGGCCTCGCGCGCTGTCAGGCGCCGCATGGCGCTGGCTGCCACCCCGCCAAGGCCCAGCAGCAGCAGCGCGACGCCCAGCCACGTCTGACGCTGGTCGAGAAACGCCCGCAGTGCCAGCGCCTCGTCGGCGCGCGCGCGGTCGCCGAGCGCCATGTATGCGGCAGCGGCCTGGTCGGCGGCGGCGCGGGCCTGCGGGTAGCGCAGCGTGCGGGCCAGCCCCTGCGCCTGCGCCAGCACGGCGGCGGCACTGGTGCCGCGCTCGGCGCGCTCGGCAAAGGCGGCCAGGGCCGCGTCCTGATGCACGTCGCCGAGGTCGGCATAGGCGCGCCGCGCCTGGCCCACCAAGTCGGCGGCGCGGCCGTAGTCGGCGGCCTCGAGCGCCGCGCGCGCGTCGCGGGCCAGCGCTTCGGCCGCGAGCCCGCGCTCGCTGCGCGCCAGCAGATCCTCGGCCTGCCCGAGCACATCGCGCTGGTCGGTGGTGCGCAGCCACTCGATCGCCGTCTCGAGGTCGGCATGGGCGGCGGCGTAGCGGCCCTGGCGCAGCAGCGCCTCGGCGCCGCTCAGGTCGTAGGCCGCCAGCGCGTTGCGCCGGTAGCCGCCGCCCAGGTAGCTGGGCAGCCAGTCGCGCCACTGGCGCTCGAGCTCGTCGGGGGCGGCGCCGTAGGTGCGCTCGAGCGCCGAGCGGTAGCCGCTGCTGCGCGCCGCGATCGTCAGGAAGTCGCGCAGCTTCGCGAACGAGTAGCGCTCGACCAGAAACGCCACAATCGAGAGGCTCTCGGGGTAGCTGACATCCGGCGCGCGATACACCACGTCGCGGTCGTCGAGGCCGCTCCACGGCAGCAGCACGTCCTGGTCAACCGCGCGCCGCAGCAGCGCGACGCGCTGCTCGAGCTCGGGGGCCGGCCGCTCGACATACTGGGCCAGCCCTTCCTGAAAGCCAACGTTCAGGCGGTCGTCGGAGACCTCGGCGGCGACAATGTGCGTCAGCTCGTGGCGTACATTGTTGCGCACCTCCTCCTCGGTCTGGCGCGCCGTCTGCGACAGCACCACCACCACCTCGTGGCGGCGGTAGTCGGCGTGCGCCACAATGCCCTGCAGCTCGCGGGCGAGCGGGTTGACCTGCTGGTAGCGTTCGAGCGTGGGGTACAGCCGCAGCGTCACCGGCACCGCCGTCGCGTGGCCGAAGATCGCGGCCACCTCGTCGTACACGCCGTCGACAAAATCGGCGTAGTGCTCGGCGGTGGCGGCGTCGCCGTCGACATACAGGATGGCGAAGCGGTCGGTGCGGCGCTCGCGCCAGTCGGTATCCTGCGCGTGCGCGGGGCGCGGCGCAAGCAGCAGCAGTAGCACGAGGAAAAGGCAGTGTAGCCGCTTCAACAGCCGCTCCTACGAGGCTCAAGCGGGTCGCCGGCCACCCCGTCGTCGCGACGTTTTGGCCTGGCCGACAGTCTACCATATTCTGAACGGGCGTGCCTGAGAGAATAATGAGAGGGTGTCGTTCTTTCGATCGCCCACGCGCGGGCGGCCTGCGCTATAATACACGCACATCCGAGCGATCCGGGCCGGGCACATATGATCCAGTCGTCGGTGAAATTTTGCAGCACGTGTGGCAGCCGCGCCACCCCGCGCGCGCTCTACTGCGTCGATTGCGGGTCGCGGCTGGCGCCGACCGCGCGCACCGCGCGCACGCCGCGGCCGGCCGGCCTGCGCGTGGGCGGGCGCTACGCCCTGCGCCGCCTGATCGATATGGGCGGCAACGGCGCGGTGTACGAGGCCGAGCACCTGCTGCTCGGCACAACCCACGCGCTTAAAGAAACCCTCGCCGCCGACCCGGAGTCGGTCGCGCAGTTTCTGGCCGAGGCGCGCCTGCTGGCCCAGCTCGATCACCCGGTGCTGGTACGCGTCACCGACTACTTCATCGAGCCGTCGGGCGCGGTGTTCCTGGTGATGGACTACGTCGCGGGCGAGACGCTCCAGCGCAAGCTCGAGCAGCCCAACCCCGGCTACAGCATCGCCGATGTCGTCGGCTGGCTGCTGCAGCTCTGCGCCGCGCTCGAGTACCTGCACAGCTACCGCGACCCAGCCAGCGGCCGGCCGAGCCCGATCATCCACCGCGACATCAAGCCGCTGAATATTGTGCTGGCGCCCGACGGCCGCGTCAAGCTGCTCGACATGGGCATCGCGCGCGTGGCCCTACCCGGCCAGGCCACCGGCCGCGTGGCCCGCGCCGTCACCGAGCCGTTCGCGCCGATCGAGCAGTACGGCGCCGGCACCGACCAGCGCAGCGACCTGTATGCCCTGGGCGTTACCGCCTACGTGCTGCTGACGCGCCAGCTGCCGCCATCGGCGCTCGAGCGCGTGGCCCAGCCGGCCGAGCTGAAGATCCGCGCGATCAACCGCGCCGTGCCCGCACCGATCGCCAGCGCGATCGAGAAGGCGATGCAGCCCCAGGCCGAGGCGCGCTTCGCCAGCGTCGAGGCCTTCCGGCGCGCGCTTGAGCTGGGCTGGGTGGCCGGCGAGCGGATCGAGCACGCCGCCGCGCACGCCACGCCCTCGGGACGCCTCGCGCGCGAAAGCGGCCTGCTCGGCGCGATCCGCCGGGCGCTGGGCGGCGCGCCCGCGCCTTCCGAGCCAGGCGCGCCGCCTGCGCCCGCCACCGGCGGGCTGACCCTATCCGAGCGCCTGGTCGAGTGGCGCTCGGCCGGCGACACGCGCGGCGCGATCGAGGTCATTCTGGCGCTCGAGCGCACCGGCGACGCGCCGCCGCAGCTGCGCCTGTCGATCAGCATCAGCGAGCGCGGCCAGCGCGGCAAGATGACGTTTCAGCAGATTGTGCTGCCCGAGCCCGAGGCGCGCGCGTTTGCGGCGCGGCTGGCCGATCTGCCGCGCCTCGGGCTGCGCATCACCGCCGACTTTGGCGTGGAGGTAGGCCGCACGCGCCTGCACGCGCACTGGCCGGGCGCGCGCGGCCCGCTGATGCTCGGCCTGCACGCCACCGGCCCGCGCGGCGGCGTCAAGAGCTGCGGGCTCGCGCTCGATCGGCGCCAGGCCGAAGCGCTCTCGTTCGAGCTGCAGCGCGCGCTGCGGCGCATCCGCCCGGCCTGATCGCCTGCCAACCAGACGCGCTGAAAAAAGAAGGCCACCGCAGCTTGGGCGCTGGTGGCGCATGCCTCAGGGCACGCAATCGCCTGCTGGCGCGCCCTGAAAGCTGTTTGAAAAGGGTGGTTTGGAGGACGAAGTCCTCCAGGTTTCCATTTTCGGCGGGTGGCGGCCACACGTGGCCGCCACCCGCCAGAAGAAGTGCGAGGCATAGCCCTCGCGCACCCCCTTTTCAAACAGGCTCTGAGGCATGGCCGCAAGGCATCGCTCGCCGGCACGGCGCGTCTTCCTCACTCCGGCTGGCGCTTGATCACCACCAGCGTCAGGTCGTCGAACGGCGGGCGCTCGGTGAAGCGCCGCAGCGCCGCGTTGATCGCGTTCACCAGCTCGGCCGCCGAGGCCGCATGCTGCTGGGTGAGCACCGCCACCAGCCGCTCGACGCCGAACGCCTCCTCGGCGGCGTTGATCGCCTCGGTCAGGCCGTCGGTGTAGCACACCAGCACATCGCCTGCGGCCATCGTCACCTCGGCCTCGCCCAGCGGCGCGTCCTCGAGCACGCCCAGCGCCATGCCGTGCGTCGTCAGCTCGGCCACGCTCGCGTCGGCCGCGCGAAACAGCAGCGGCGGGTTGTGGCCGGCGCAGCTAAAGCGCAGCACCCCGGTGGCCGGCTGCACAATGCCGTAGAACAGCGTCACAAACATCGACGACTCCGAGTCGCGCGTGATCCAGCGGTTCGCGCGGCTCAGCGCCACCCCCGGCGACGAGCCATCCAGCGCGGCGGCGCGCACCAGGCTGCGCGAGAGCGTCATGAACATCGCCGCCGGGATGCCCTTGTCGCTCACGTCGGCCACCACAAAGCCAAGCTCGGCGCCTTCGGCAGGCTGCGGGGCCGGCGCGCCTGGCTGCAACGGGCCTTCCGTCTGCTCCGCGCCTGCTTGGCGCCTCGCCGCCTTGTCGCCTTGCCTTGCCGGCAGGCGCCAGAAATCGTAGAAGTCGCCGCCCACCAGCCGCGCCGAGCGCCAGTCGGCCGCGATATCCCAGCCGGGCAGGTTCGGCACCACCGCGGGCAGCAGCGTCGTCTGGATCTCGCGCGCCACGCGCAGCTCTTCGTCGAGGCGCGCGGCCTCGGCGGCCTCCTGGGCCAGCAGCGCGCTCTCGAGCGCGCCGGCCACCTGGTTGGCGATCCCCGAGTACAGCGTCGTCTCGCGCGCGGTGAAGCGGTGCGCCGCGTCGTCGTAGTCGGCCACCAGCATGCCAAGCATGGCGCCGCGCGCCGTCAGCGGCAGCGCCAGCAGCGCCGCGCCGCCAAAGCGATCGAGCAGCGGGCGGCACATATACGTGCGCTCGTTGGCGTGGGCGAGCTCGAGCGGGGCAGCCGTGCGGCGCGCCTCGGCCAGCAGCGGGGCGTCGAGCTCGTCGAAGCTGCTGCCGACAAACGCGGCGCGCAGGTCGGCCGTCAGGCCATACGCCGCCAGCACGGTGAAGCTGGCGTGGTCGCGATTCCAGATCAGGCAGTAGCAGCGGTCGCAGCCCAGCAGCAGCGGCGGCAGCCGCACAGTCGCCGGCAGCAGATCGTCGAGCGTGGCGGCGCGCGCGATATTCTCGGCCACCTGCAGCAGCGAGTTCAGTGTCCAGGCCTCCTCGCGCTGCGCCGAGAAGGCGCGCGCGCTCTCGATCGCCACCGCGATCTGGTCGGCGAGCGTGCGCATCACAAACAGGTCGCTCTGCGCGAACCGGCCAACCTCGGCGCTCTGCACGTCGAGCACGCCGATCGTGGTGTCGCCGAAGCGCAGCGGCACCGCCAGCTCCGACAGCGTGTGCCAGTCGTCGCCGATGTAGCGCGCGTCCTGGCGCACATCGCTCACCAGCACCGGCTCGCCGCTCGTCGCCGCCGCGCCGACAATGCCGTTGCCGCGGTTGATCGACAGCCTGCGCAGGCGCTCAAGCGCCTCGCCCTCGGCCGTGCTGGCGCGGAACACCAGGTCGCCGTTCTCTTCCAGCGTGAAGATATGCACCGGCTGGTAGCCGAAGCGCTCGTGGATCAGCCACACCACCGAGGGCAGCAGCGCGTCGAGGTCGAGGATCGCGGTGATCCGCTCGCTCACCTCGCGAATCGCCTGGAGCTGCAGCGCCCGGCCGCGCGCCTCGGCAAACGCGCGCGCCTTCGAGATCGCGATCGCCGCCTGGTCGGCGATCAGCGACAGCAGGCGCATGTCGTCGGCGTCGAACGCGCCCGGCTGGTAGCTCTGGATCGAGATGCTGCCAATCACCGTCTCGCCGGCGATCAGCGGCACGTAGATGCCCGAGCGCGGCGGGTGATCGCTCTGGTAGCGCGGCCGCGCCGGCAGCCGCTCCATCTCGGCCACGAAATCTTCCACCAGCAGCGCCCGCCCGGTCTCGCGCATCCAGCCGACAATGCCGTCGCCGCTGGGCAGATCGACCGCCAGCGGCGGCAGGCGCACGCGGTCCTGCACGCGGATCATCAGGGTGTAGCGGTCGCTGCCGGGCTCGAACAGCCCCAGGTGGAACGACGAGGTGTCGACTACCTTGCCGGCCTCGCGGTAGATCAGCTCGCTCAGCGCCTCGACGTTCAGCTCGGCGCGGATGATCGCCCGGCTGACCTCGTTCAGCAGCGCCAGCTCGCGCACCGATCGGCGCTGGCGCTGCAAGTTGAGCGCGGCGCGGCGCACCGCCAGGCTGCCCGAGAGCAGCGCCGCGCCCGCCAGCACGAAGAAGATCAGGTCGAGCCGCAGGTAGATCGCGGCGCCAAGCGCGGCCAGCGGCAGCGGGGCGATCTCGGCGCTCAGCGCCGGCCGCCATGCCGAGCGGAACCACGACACCACGCCGGTGCGGCCGCCCTGCAGCAGCTCGCGCACGGCGCGGTTGCCCTGCACCACCAGCGTGTAGCACAGCGCGAAACACAGCACGCGCGCGAACAGCCGCGCCGGGTCGGGCGCCAGCGCGTCGGCCAGCGCGCCGCCCAGCAGGATGCCGATCGCGCGCACGCCGCTGCGCAGCAGCGGGCGCGCCGCCAGCAGGTAGAATGTGCGCGGGCGGCCATACAGCAGCGGCAGCAGTACGCCAAAGATCAGCGCCGCCAGCGCCGCCGCCAGCGCGCCGGTTGGCGCTCCCAGCGCCAGCGCCGCCGCGAGCAGCAGGATGCCCACCAGGCTGTGCGAGTCGGAGGGGGGTGCGCGGAAGCCGGCGCTCTCGACAAGCAGCGCCAGCGCAACAAACAGCAGCACCAGGGGCCACACGGGGCCGGCGCCGAGCCGCGCCAGCAGCCACAGCCAGCCGAGCGCGCCGAGGGCCAGGCAGTAAGCAATCAGCCAGCGTCCGCGCGTCATGCCGGGCCGAACTCAAGCATATATCTCACCGCACGGCTATCTGCCTCATCGCCACCGGCGTACACGGCGCCACAGCGCTAGGGCGCGCGCTGCCCAAACGCGCGCAGCGCCTCGTCGCGCGTCTGGTGGATCGCAAACAGCTGGGTAAAGCCAGTGAGGGTGAACACCTCGTGAACCTGCGGCTGGAGCGCGCACAGCCGCAGCTCGCCGCCCTCGAGCGCCAGCAGGTCTTTGCGTACCAGCAGCAGCCCGCGCATACCGCTGCTGCTCAAAAACGACACCTGCGCCAGGTCGAGCAGGATCTGGCGGGCGCCCGTGCTCAGCGCCGCGCTCACCTGCGCCAGCGCCGCCTGGCTGCTCACGGCATCCAGCCGCCCGGTCAGCTCGATCACCCGCACGCCGCGCGCCGGCACAAGCTGCTTGGTCATCGTCAGCACATTGCCGAGCTGGTCGTCGAAGGTGAAGCTCACCGAATCCATAAGCCGGCTCATCAGGTAGATCCCCAGGCCGCCGGCCTGGCGCTCTTCGAGCGGCGCGGCCAGGTCGGGGGCCGGCACGTCTTCCGGGCTAAACCGCCGCCCGTGGTCGCGCAGCGCGACGATCAGCTGGCGGCTGGCCACCTGCCAGCTCAGCTCGATCGCGCCGGGCGTGCCTGGCTCGTAGCCGTGCTGAATGATATTGGTGGCCGCCTCGTCGACGGCCAGCTGCACCTGCCAGGCGGCATGGTCGTCCAGCCCGGCGCGCGTGGTCGCGTCGGCGATGAACGCGCTGATCTGCGCCAGCGAGTCCAGGGTTGCGGGAAGAGTGATCGTTTCCATTGAGCGTTCTGAGCATTGAATATGAGCGCGCGCCTAGCGAACCCAGAACCCGCGATTCAACGCTGCTAGAATGATCCGACGGCCTCGAGCGTGTCGGTGTAGATCTCGAACAGCCCGGTGAAGCCGGTGAGGTCGAACACCTCTTTGATCCGCGGCGGCAGGTTCGCAATACGCACATCCCCGCCCTCGATGTCGGTCAGCTTGCGGTCGCGCGCGCGCTTGCGCGCCTCGATCAGCACGCGCAGGCCCGGGCTGGCGATGTAGTCGAGGCCGGCAAGGTCGAGCACCAGCCGAAACCGCCCCTGGTCGAACAGCGCGTCGATCTGTTGTTTGAGCTGCGGTGCATTCGCGGCGTCCATGCGCCCAACCAGCGCGAGCAGATCCACCCGGTTGAACTTCTTGTGGGTGATTTCCATAGACACGACCTCCTTCGACGTCTCGAGCATCCGATCGCCACAAACGCGGGCGTACGATGGGTTCGCTTCATTCGGCTGGGCCATTATAGCACGGAGGCACGCGCGAAACAATCGCTCCCACGGCTTGTGCGGCGTCTTTCGACCCTTCCTCATGCCCATCTCCTGCGCGCAGGAGAGCGGGAATAGCGCCGGACGTTACACGCGCCCTACGCTGGCCAGCCCAACTTGGACGAATGTGCTATAATGCGAAACAGCTCGTGTCAGTTGGAAATACGCACCCGGAGCCACCCATGGCCAATCGTACGTCCACCAGCCGCAAGCCGGCCCAGCGCAGCCGCAAGCCGGCCCAGCGCAAGCGCCAGCCCGCGCCGCCGGTGTTTGAGTTCTCGCTGCGCCCCGAGCACCAGCGCGAGCTATTCGCCTTGGCCCTGATCACGATCGCCGCAATCACGATCGTGTTCTTTCTCACCGGCGCGGCCGGCGTGGTCGGCAAAACCTGGGTCGATCTCACCCAGCGCCTGCTGGGCTGGGGCGCGCTGCTGGTGCCGCTGGCCCTCGGGCTGCTCGGCGTTGCGATCCTCTGGCAAGAGCGCCGCGAGGATCTGCAGCTCACCGGCGCCACCGTGCTTGGCACGCTGATGCTGCTGGCCGCGCTGCTGGCGCTGCTCGAATTCGCGCTGGGCGCGCGCGCCGACGCCGCCGACCAAGTCGGCAAGGGCGGCGGGCTGGCCGGGTACTCGCTGATCCAGATGAGCCTGCTGATCGGCCGCCCGGCTACGTTTATGGTCTACTGCGTGCTCGGCCTGGCCGGCGTGCTGCTGACTTTCAACATCACGCTGCGCGAGCTGCTCACCGGCATGCGCGATGGGTTCGCGCGCTTCTGGGTGACGATCTGGAGCGCCCCCGAGCCGGCCGCGCCGCGCGCCGCATCCGCCCCGCGCGCCGCCGCAGTGCCGCGCGGCCCCGATACGCCGGCCTTCGAGCCGCCGCCCGGCTCCGACGATATCGTGGCCACGCCGATCGCCGCGCGCCCTACCCGCGCCAGCCTGTTCGACCGGCCCGAGTCCAAGGCCCGGCCGGCCGAGCCGTCTAAAGCCAAAGAGCCTAAGGCGCCCGCCAAGCCCGGCGAGCATACGCTGCTCACGAACCTGCTGGCCTCCGAGCCTGGCCCGGCCGCCAAGCCGCCCGCCGCAGTGGTGCAAGAGCCGTTCGACGGCTTTGAGGTGCCGGCAGTGCACCACGCCTGGCCGCTGCCGACATTCGAGCTGCTCGATACCTACGCGGCCGGGTCGATCTCCGACGAAGAGCTCAAGATCAAGTCGCGCCTGATCGAAGATACCCTCGCGAGCTTCAAGGTCGAGGCCCAGGTGGTTGGCGTCAACACCGGCCCGGCGGTCACGCAGTTCGAGCTGCAGCCCGCGGTTGGCGTGAAGGTCAGCAAGATCACCACGCTCGAGAAAGATCTGGCGCTGGCGCTGGCGGCACACTCGATCCGCATCGAGGCGCCCATCCCCGGCAAGTCGGTGCTGGGCATCGAGATCCCCAACTCTTCGATCTCGATCGTCGGCATGCGCGACGTGATCGAGAGCGGCACCTTCGATAGCTCGAAGGCCCGCCTGAAGCTGCCGCTCGGCGAGGATGTGTCGGGCCAGGCGGTGATCGCCGGCATGGAGCGCATGCCCCACCTGCTGGTGGCCGGCAGCACCGGCTCGGGCAAGAGCGTCGCGGTCAACTGCTTTGTGTGCGCGCTGCTGATGAAGCACACGCCTGAAGACTTGAAGTTCATCATGGTCGACCCGAAGATGGTCGAGCTGATCGTCTACAACAATATTCCGCACCTGCTCTCGCCGGTGGTCACCGAGCTCGAGCGCGTCGTGCCGACGCTCAAGTGGGCCGTGAAAGAGATGGAGCGGCGCTACAAGGTGTTCGCCAAGCACGGCTTCCGCAACATCGATAGCTACAAGCAGGCCGCGCGCCGCCGCGCCGATCTCGAGCCGATGCCGTATATCGTGATCATCATCGACGAGCTGGCCGACCTGATGATGATGGCGCCCGACGAGGTCGAGACGCTGATCTGCCGCCTGGCCCAGATGGCGCGCGCCACCGGCATCCACCTGATCATCGCCACGCAGCGCCCATCGGTCGACGTCGTCACCGGCCTGATCAAGGCCAACTTCCCCTCGCGCATCGCCTTCGCCGTCACATCCCAGATCGACTCGCGCGTGATCCTCGATATGAACGGCGCCGAGCAGCTGCTGGGGCGCGGCGATATGCTCTATATGGCCGCCGACGCCGCCAAGCCCATCCGCGTGCAGGGCACGTACGTCTCCGATGCCGAGGTCGAGCGCATTGTCACGTTCTGGCGCAACGCCCACCCCCCCGCCGCGACAAACGACGAACCACGAACCACGAACGACGGTCAGGCGTCGGCCCAAAGCTCCAAGCTCCAAGCTCCAAGCTCAGAGCTCAAGGGGCCGGGCGAGTTCCTGAGCGTCGAGGAGCAAGACGCGCTGCTGCCCGAGGCGATCAAGCTCGTGAAGCAGCATCAGCGCGCCTCGGCCTCGCTGCTGCAGCGCCGGCTGCGGATCGGCTACAGCAAGGCAGCCCAGCTGATCGACCTGCTCGAGCAGCAGGGCGTGGTCGGCCCGGCCGAGGATGGCCGCTCGCGCGAGGTGCTGCAGGATAATTCGTAGCGGCGCTCCGCGAGGCTGCCTGAATGCTGCGCCCAGACAGGAGCGCGAGCGGCGCCCAGCCCAGTCCACTGCTCCTGACATCGCTGCCCGGATGCTGAAGCTTGAAAGGATCGAGGATGCCCAACCAACCCACCAATCACCTGCCAATATTCGACGGCCACAACGATGTGCTGCTGGCGCTCTACGAGGGCAAGCGCGGCCCAGGCGTTACGTTCTTCGACCGCAGCGCCGACGGGCATATCGATCTGCCGCGCGCGCGCGAGGGCGGCTTCGGCGGCGGCTTCTTCGCCGTGTACCTCCCGCCCGATCCGAGCCAGCCCGCGCCGCCCGAGCCCGACGATGCCACCAACCCGCCGCTGCCGCCGCCGCTGAGCCTGGCGTACGCCCAGCGCACCACCATGGCCATGACGGCGCTGCTCTTCCAGATCGAAAACCAGTCGCAGGGCCAGGTCAAGGTTGTACGCACGGCCGACGAGCTGGCCGCCTGCCTGAGCAGCGGCATTATGGCGGCGATTCTGCACTTCGAGGGCGCCGAGCCGATCGACCCCGAGCTGCACGCGCTCGAAGTGTTCTACCAGGCCGGCCTGCGCTCGATCGGGCCGGTGTGGAGCCGCGCAAACGCCTTCGCCGAGGGCGTGCCATTCCGTTTCCCGCACTCGCCCGACACCGGCCCCGGCCTCACCGACGCCGGCCGCGCGCTGGTGCGCGAGTGCAACCGCCTCGGCATCATGATCGACCTCTCGCATATCAACGAGCAGGGCTTCTGGGATGTCGCGAAGATCTCCGACGCGCCGCTGGTGGCCACGCACTCGAATGTGCACGCGCTCTGCCCCTCGCCGCGCAACCTGACCGACCGCCAGCTCGACGCGATCCGCGAGTCCGACGGCATGGTCGGGCTGAATTTCTTCGTGGGCTTTTTACGCGCCGATGGGGCGAACAACGCCGATACGCCGCTCGAGGTGATGGTGCAACATATCGACTACTTGGTCGAGAAGCTGGGGATCGAGCGCGTTGGCATCGGCTCGGATTTCGACGGCGCGCGCGTGCCGCAGGCGATTGGCGACGTAGCGGGCTTGCCTAAGCTCGTTGCTGCGCTGCGCCAGAGCGGCTTCGACGACGCCTCGCTGCGCAAGCTGGCGTACGAAAACTGGCTGCGCGTGCTGCGTAAAACCTGGAAGCAGTAACGCTGGGCATCAGCGCTCGTGGCTGCGCTCGAGCGGCCTGCGCTCGATCAGCAGGTTGATCTGCTTGAGGAAGAAATCGATCTCGAACGGCTTGGAGATGATCGACGAGCAGCCAGCCGCGCGCGCGCGCTCGATATCGCCGGGCAGCGTGTGCGCGGTGAAGGCGATCACCGGGATCGTGCTGGTGGCCGGGTTCGATTTCAGCTGGCGCGTGGCCTCCCAGCCGTCGAGCCGCGGCAGCGACAGATCCATCAGGATCACGTCGGGCTGAATGCGCGCGGCCGTAGTGAGCGCGCTGGCCCCGTCGCCGACGCATACGACGGAGTGGCCGGCGTCGAGCAGGATCAGCTCGGCGATGTTCCGATTATCGGGGGCGTCTTCAACGATGAGAATATGCGCCACCTTACACCTCGCTACTGAACGCCTAGTCGCAGCCTGCGTGTTGTAGTGTAAAACGATGATCGCGAGTCCGGGCGCTGATTGATCGACTTGTACTGATTCCAAACGCGCCGGCGACGCGACGAGATTCGGGCTGGGGATTGCAATTTTTTCATCATAGAAATACCACCGGCGCGCTGACGCTGGTGGTATTTCTTTGCAGCGGGGTATGGGAAAGCTGGCCTGGCGCCACAGGCTAGACGATCTCGATCGGCTTGGCAAAGGCCTTCTGAAAAAGCCCGGCGCGGCGGTTGGCATCCCAGATCTCCACGGCCGCGTCGCCGACGGTGCGCGTGATCACGCGCACGGTATCGCCCAGCTCGACATGCAGGCTCTGCACCACCTGGCTCTTGCTGCGCTCGAGGTACTCGGCCAGGCGCAGCATCGCCGCCAGCCGCGCCACGCGCTCGCCGTCGGAGGGGTGCAGGATCTTGCGATAATCGTCGACCGACACCTCGCCTTTGCGGTGGTAGCGCACCAGCAGGGCCAGCAGCACCATCTCGCGCTGGCTGAAGCCTTGCAGCGCCGAATTTAGCACCAGGTACGCGCCGTGCTTGTGGTGATCGTAGTAGCCCACCGCCACGCCAATATCGTGCACCAGCGCCGCGTAGCCCAGCAGCTCGCGCTCCCACTCACCATAGCCGTGCAGCGGCCGCAGCTGGTCGAACAGCGAGAGCGAGAGATCGCGCACTTTGGCGCAGTGGATAGCCTCGTAGTTATACACCCGCGCCAGGTTCTGCACGCTGAAGCCGCGCATGTCTGAAAACAGCGGCGGCGACTCGCCCACCAGAAAGTGTTCGTAGAACAGCCCTTCGCGCAGCCCCTGGCCGCAGACAAGAATGCTCTCGAAGCGGCCGCGCTCCATGAGCTGCTGCAAGATCACCGCGCCGGCCACGATCACGTCGGCGCGGTCGCGGCTGAGCCCCGGCACCTCCGCGCGCTCGCGCAAGCTCAGGCCGCGCAGCATGCCGATGATCTCGTCGAGGCGCGCGCGGCCGAAGCTATAGCCGTGCACCCGGTCGAGCGGGTAGCCGCTGAGCTTCTGGTCTATCTCGGCCAGCGTCCGGATCGTGCCGCCAATGCCGGCCAGCGTGGTGCCGCGCGCGTCGCCCAGCCAGCCCACTTCGGCGAAGCTCGCGGCGGCGGCATCCTGCAAAGCCTTGAAATCGCGGCTGCTGATCGGGTCGGAGCGCACGTAGCGCTCGGTGAAGCGCACCACGCCCACTGGGCGGCTGAACGAGCGCACAAACCCGCGCCCGCGAATAGCCGTCACCTGCGCGCTGCCGCCGCCGATGTCGACCAAAAAGCCGTCGCGCAGGTCGAGCGCGTTGACGGCGCCGAGGTAGCCGTAGTAGGCTTCCTCGTCGGCCGAGAGCACGCGCAGCTTCAAGCCCGACTCGCGGGCCACGCGCGTGAGAAACTCCGCCTGGTTGGTTGCCTCGCGGGTGGCGCTGGTGGCCACCGGCACGATTTTGGTGACGCCCGTCGACTTGCAGTAGCCATGAAACATCTTCATGGCCTCGACGCCGCGCGCCATCGGGGCAGGCTGAAGCTGCCCGTCCTCGCCGACCCCTTCGGCCAGGCGCACGGTCTCGCGCACTTCGTCGAGCAGGCGAAACGAATGATGCGGTGTGTAGCTCATCACCACCAGGCGCGTGGTGTTCGAGCCAAGGTCGATGACGCCGATGCGTTCTTGCATCGATCAATGTCCTTGCGCGTGCTGCTCGCTTAGCTGGCGATCGAGCCGCGTGGCAATGTCGCGATACATATCGCCGCGCATTTGGGCGGCGCGCAGCCTGCGCTGAAGCAGTACTATCCAGCCGGCGGCGCCGACACAAGCCAGAATCGCTAGAAGATTCCGCATATACGTAAGCTCCTCGTAAATCATGCGCTCATTGTACCTGATCCAGGTACGTGCGACAAATACACCGGGATGTTGCCCGCGACGGTACGCCCGCCGCTTGCGGCTGCGTAGCGCGCCAGCGCAGATGCGCCGCGCCTGGTACAATGGCGCCATTTCGCACAAGCGGCGCCGCTGGCGCGGCAGCAGATCGGTGTAGAGCTATGTTCGAGGCTTTGTTTCGTGGCCGGCGGCTGTGGGCGACGCTGGCGGTGGTGGCTGGCGCGCTGATCCTGGCGCGCCTGGGCATCTGGCAGCTCGACCGGCTGGCGCAGCGCCGGGCGGTCAACGCGGCGATCGGGGCGCGCCGCGCCGAGCCGGCGGCGCAGCTGAATACCGCGCTGGCGCAGGACGCCACCCAGGAGTATCGGCGCGTCGAGCTGCGCGGCGTGTTCGACTCGGCTCAGGAGATCGTGCAGCGCAACCGCACGCTCGACGGCGCGCCGGGCGTGCATGTGCTCACGCCGCTGCGCTTCACCGACGCGCAGGGCCACCAGCTGGCGGTGCTCGTCGATCGCGGATGGCTGCCGCAGAGCATGGCCGGGCCAGCAGAGCGCGCCGCCTACGCCGCGCCAGGCGGCCAGGTGGCGCTGCTCGGCCAGATCCGGCGCTCGCAAGAGGACTTTGGCGGCCCCAGCGATCCGCCGCTCAGCGCCGAGCGGCCGCGCCTCGACGCGTGGTTTCATGTCGACCCGCAGCGCGTCGCGCAGCAAACTGGCTACCCGCTGCTGCCTGTGTTTATCGAGCAGCTGCCGGCAGCAGGCGACCCGGCGCTGCCCAAGCGCGACCCGCTGACCGACCTGGGCGAAGGCCCACACCTGGGCTACGCCATCCAGTGGTTCGCGTTCGCGGTCATTCTGCTGGTGGGCTACCTGGCGCTCAGCTACCAGCGGCTGCGCAGAAGAGACGCGGAGCGGCGGCCGGCCGAGGCAAAGCTTTAGGGGCTTGGAAAGTCCACATCATCCCGCTTGGTGGGGGCGCGGGGCGGCAAAGCCGCCCCGATATGCTCTTTTCGCGCTGTGGCAGAGCCGCGGCTCTGCCACAGCGCGAAAAACGAATACCTTTGGGGTGTCTGCGACCCTCCAAACCTCCCGCTGGATGATGGCCAATTTCCAAGTCCTTTAGGGGCTTGGAAAGTCTCAATAGAGGCTCGAACCAGAGCCAAGTTTGGTCACTGCCGCAGCTCGGCGAGGTATGTCTGGATCGCCAGAAACGCCGGCCGCGGGCTGCCGTCGGCGTTGAGGATGCCGAACGAGGCCTGCTCGTGGGCGCGCGGCTTGAACAGCGCGAAGTTCAGGTTCCACAGAAACATCGCTCCCACCCACGGGTACAGTTCTTTGCTCCGCCGCATCGCGCCAACCACGTACTCGGCCTGCTGGCCGAACGACACCTGGTTGCCAAACTCAAAGCCGGGCGAGCTGTTGCGCGTGGCCCAGCCAAACTCGGTGATCCAGATCTGATGATCGGCCAGACCATACTGCTCCATCAGCGCGCGCACATCTTCGACGTGCCGGAAGTAAAAGGTCGGGTGGTCGGTCCAGCCTTTGGCCTTGCTGGGGTTGCCGGGCCACATGGTGTCGGGCGGGTTGGCCGAGCCGCCGGGATGCACCGCCTGGGCGTCGAAGTAATCGCGGATCATGCCGCCGTTGTAGCTATACATGGCCTTGTAATAGCTCATGTCGTCGATCGCCACGCTGGCCTTCGTCACGCCAGTAGACGAAGGCGGCCCGGCCAGCACATACACGCCAGGGTCGACGGCCTTGACGCGGGTGTACGCCTCTTTCAGCAGCTCGACATAGTGGCCGGCGTCGCTCAGAGCCACGCGGCCGCCATTTTCGACGGCGAGGTTCTGCTCGTTCCAAACCTCGATCGCCTGAACTTTGCCGGCATAGTGCTTGGTGAGCGCGGCCAGAAAATTGCCGAGCGGGCGCGGATCTTTGGGCATACCGTTGCCGCCGGCGGTGTAGAACGACGGCGCGCGCACCACCGAGAGCAGCAGCTTGAAGCCGGCCGCGTGCACCGCATTCACCACTGCGTCGAGCTCGCCCCAGGCGTAGCGCCCGCGCGGCCCCTCGAGATCCTTCCAGTGTATCTGCTGGCGGATCCAGCCGAAGCCGGCCTGGCCAGCGCGGCGCAGCGGCAGCGAGCGGTTGACATAGAATAGGTGCGCGGCCACGCCAAACTCAAGCGCGCTGGTGGCAAGCGGGTAGGGCAGGCCGCCCGGCCCCAGCGGCGGGGGTGTTGCCGTTGGCGACGGCGAGGCCGTGGCGCTGGGTGTAGGCGCCGGGGTAGCGCTGGGGCTTGGCGCCGGGGTAGCGCTTGGCCGCGCAGTCGTGGCGGTTGGCTGGCTGGCGGCCGGGCTGGCTGGCGGCGGGGTGGGCGCGGCCGGCGCGGCGCTACACGCGGCCAGGCAGATGGTTAGCAGCAGCGCCAGCCAGCCGGCAGAGCAGCGGATCTGGCGCATCAGTACTGGATCATGGAATAGATCGGGTAGTGCGCAAGCTTCTCGCGGCCGTTCAGAAAGCTCAGCTCGATAATAAACGCCACTTCCTCGACGGTGCCCCCGGCCATCTGCACAAGCTCGCAGGCGGCCGCCACAGTGCCGCCGGTGGCCAGCAGGTCGTCGACGACGACGACGCGCGCGCCGTGGGGCAGGGCGTCGCGGTGGATCTCGAGCTTGTTCGAACCATACTCAAGCTCGTACTCGACGCGGTGGGTAGCGCCAGGCAGCTTGCCGTGCTTGCGCACCGGCACCAGGCCCACGCCCAGGCGGTAGGCCAGCGGCGCGCTGAAGATAAAGCCGCGCGACTCGATACCGACAACTGCGTCGAGGCCGCGGCCGGCGTAGCGCTCGGCCAGGGTATCGATCACCTGCGCGAACGCCGGGCCGTTGCTCAGCAGCGTGGTGATATCTTTGAATTGAATGCCGGGGATCGGGAAATCGGGGATGTTGCGAATGAGATCGCTCAGGTTGGTCGTCACAGCGCGCTCCTTCACGGCAACAGACAGCAGCAGGCCAGCCGGCCTATTAGACTTTATTGGAAATAAAAAAAGATGAAGCCTATTATACCAAATGCAGCGGCGCACGGCTTGTGCCAGCGGCAGCCTGGCAGGGCTCGCGCAACGTCGGCCCTGCACCCCCTTCCCCCTCTCCCGCGCGCGGGAGAGGGGGAGGGGTGGTGCGGTCGCCGCCGCGACCGCACCTCACAGCCAGATGTGTTTCCCCCTCCCCTGACAGGGGAGGGGTAGGGGGAGGGGTCGAAAGACGTTGCACGAGCCCTGGGCAGCCTGGCAGGGCTCGCGCAGCAAAAAAGGCCAGATGGCTAACCACCTGACCTTGTTGCGCTTTGGGGAGGGAAAAAGCTAGACGAGGTTACTCAGCTCGTTGGCGGTGCGCTTCATCTCGAGAAACACCAGGCCAAGCTTGGCGCGGCTGAGCGCCAGGGCCGTCAGCACGGCCTCTTCACCGATCGACACCAGCACCACGTAGCCGTCTTCGCCGCGCACGAACACCTGATCGAGCTGGCCGCGCTTAAGCTCGTTGGCGATCCGGTCGCCCAGCGAAAGCATTGCCGCGCTCATGGCCGACACGCGATCTTCTTCGACATCGGCAGGAAGCTGTGAAGCCATAATCAAGCCGTCGACGCTCACGACGGCGGATGCTTCAATATCGGGCGTATTCATCTGCAAGGCCTTCAGATGCCGTACCATTTCTTCGGTTCTGCTAGCCATTCAGATCCTCCTCAAAGGGCGTCAACGCAACCAGGGATGTATGCGACAGGCTACTACCGTTTGCCGAAGCTGCAATAAATAGCGCGTCCCAAGCCATAACTGAACCCCATTCTACTACACTTTTTGACAGAGAGCAACTAGGCAAGTCGTAGGGAAGCCTGATCTGCTCATATATTGTCACCATTCCGCAACAGCTGTTTACCTGGTTTTTACATAATTTTCAGGGCTTTGGCGTGCCAATCTGATCGCGTAAGCGCGTGGCGGCGTCGGTCACCGCGTCGGCGGGGCTGGCGTCGCCGCGCAGCACCTGGCGCTGCATCTGCGCCAGCTCGCGGCGCACCAGATCGCGCGCCGGGCCGTTGGGCACGGGCAGGCCCTGGCGCGCTTCGTCGCGGAAAACCTCGGCGGCCAGCTGCTGCCCGGCGTCGAGGCCAAGCGTATCGAGCTGCAGGTCGGCGCGCGCGGGCTCGACATCGCCGCGCAGCAGATCGGCCTGGGCCTCGGGGCCGACCATGAAAGCCAGGAACGCCAGCGCGGCCTGGCGCTCGGCGGCGGTAGCGCGGCTGTTGATCGCCAGCACGTCGCTGCGGACATACGGCTGGGGCGGCTGGTTGGTGGCGGCCAGGCGCGGCAGGCGGGCCACGCCCATGTTCTCGCCCCACAGGCTGCGGTAGAAGCCAAGCTGGTGCGCCCAGTCGAAGGTGATCAGCACGCGCCCGCCTTTTACGGCGCGGTCGATCTCGATGCTGCCGTCGGCGCGGGCCAGCAGCTGGCGGTCGTCGCTCAGCTGCTTCAGCCAGCCCAGCCAGCGCTCGGCACCGGCGCGCCCGGCATCGGCCAGCACCAGCGTGCCAGCGTCGTCGAACACGCGCCCGCCGGCGGCGTACAGGTAGCCAATCGTATTATCGAGCGAGAGGTTGAAGGCTAGCCCCCAGCGCGGCGCGCTCGGGTCGCCCAGGCCGCGCGCGTTGCTGATCAGCGTGTCGGTGTCGTCGGGCGGGCGCAGCAGATTGCGCTTGTCGTAGAATAGCGCGAGCGTATCGATGCTGATCGGCAGGCCATACAGTCGCGCCGTGCCGTCGGGGCCGCGCGCCTGGGCGCCGCCCAGCGCGGATGGCAGCAGCGCCTGGCGCTCGGCGGCGGGCACCAGGTCGTCGAGCGGCAGCAGCGCATTCTGCTCGGCCAGGCTGCCGACCCACGAGTTGGGCATCAGCACGATATGCGGGCCGCCGCCGGCCGCGAGCGCGGCGCGCAGGTCGGATTCGAAGCTGGCCAGCGGGATCGACTGGAGGATGATCCGGCCATCGGGGTGCTGCTGGTTGAAGCGATCGACGAGGCGGCTGAGCGGCTGGCGCGCGCTGGCCGGCCAG
Source organism: Kouleothrix sp. (assembly GCF_046328425.1). Taxonomy (NCBI): domain Bacteria; kingdom Bacillati; phylum Chloroflexota; class Chloroflexia; order Chloroflexales; family Roseiflexaceae; genus Kouleothrix; species Kouleothrix sp. Next base: position 738,910 of record NZ_JAXLWP010000003.1, on the reverse strand, counting down.
CCGTTCCACAGCACCAGCGTGCCGCCGGCCGGGGCGGGCGCGGTTGGCGTGGCCGCCGGTGGCGCCGCGCCGGCGCTGCAGCCGGCCAGCACAAGCAGCAGCGCAACGGCGCATACCCAACGAATCATCGCAGGCCGCGGTATCAAACCCGCTCGCTTTCAAAACACATCTATGCCCGCCGGCCACACCACAGCCATAGAAAAGAGCAGCCCACGACGAGCGTGGCACTGCTCGACCGCGGTGTTCCCGCGCTCCCGGCGATTCTGAATCTTGCGCCAGATTATAGCACGCCGGCCAAGCGCGGTGCAAGGCGATGCCTCGGCGCGCCAGGGCTCTCGCAACGTCGGCCCTCACCCCCTTCCCCCTCTCCCGCGCGCGGGAGAGGGGGAAGGGGTGCGGTCGCGGCGGCGACCGCACCTCACAGCCAGATGTGTTTCCCCCTCCCCTGACAGGGGAGGGGGTAGGGGAAGGGGTCGAAAGACTTTGTACGAGCCCTGCTCGGCGCGCTGGCGGTTTGTGCTACACCTGCGTGCCGAGCACCAGGCGCGGCAGCTGCGCGGGGGCGGCCATGCCATCGGCCTGGTAGACGTAGCTACGGCCCGGCGAGGTGCTGACGCCGCAGTGGCGGCCGTGGCGATCGAGTGCGACCATGCTCATGATGCACTGCTCGGGCGGCAGCCCCAGGGCGCCAAGATCGCGAAACGCCTCGCGGCAGGCGTCTTCGAGGGCGTAGCCGGCCTTGAGGTACAGCACCACGCTGTGCGCGGTACCTGCGCGCATGGCCAGCTCGCCCCAGCCGGTGCAGGCCGCCGCGCCGTAGCGGTCGTCGGCGTAGTTGCCCGCGCCGATGATCGGCGAGTCGCCGAGGCGGCCGGGGTACTTCCAGGCCCAGCCGCTGGTGCTCACGGCCGAGGCGATGTGGCCGGCCGCGTCCTGGGCGATGAAGTTCACCGTGCCGGCCACGCGCTCGGGGTCGGTGGCGAGCCGGGTGGCGCGCGCGAGCATGCGCTCCATGATCTGGCCCTGCGCGTCGCGGAACTCGTCGGGCAGCCGCCCGGCCAGGCCCGCGCGCCACGCCTGCTCGGCCGGAGCGGTGAGCAGGTTCTCGGCGGCCATGCCTAGCTCGGCGGCGAAGCGCGCCGCGCCCTCGCCCACCAGCAGCACGTGCGGCAGCTGCTCGAGCACCTGGCGCGCCACGCTGATCGGGTGGCGGAAGCCGCGCAGCGCGCCCACCGCGCCAGCGCGCAGCCGCGCGCCGTCCATGATCGACGCGTCGAGCTCGACCTCGCCGAGCAGGTTTGGGTAGCCGCCATAGCCCACGCTGTGGTCGTCGGGGTTGGCCTCGACCGGGCGCGTAGCAGCCTCGACGGCGTCGAGCGCCGAGCCGCCGGCCTGCAGCACGGCCCAGCCTGCGGCCATGCCAACCTCGCCATTGGCCGATGCGATCAGGATCATGGTGCAATACCTTTCCAATACGGTGAGCGTAGACATTTGCACAAAGACACAAGGTCTCGCAGGCGCGCTGCAGCCGCTGGCTGCAACCTCATACCGTGAGGAAGCCGAATCACGCAAGTGCGTAACTCGTATCTGGAAAAGAGCGCCGCCGCACGCTTCGCGCCAGTGGCGGATGCCCCGTGGCGCGCCGGCAGGTGCCGCGCCACCCTGAGGCATGCGCGCCGGGCATTGCCGCTGGCACGGCCTGGCTTCATCCGCAAACCGCCGCAGCCCGCCGCACGGTGCAGCTACGCTCGGCCCAACGGACGATTGACCGGTGCCGGATATTCTACTATACTTCTTCCAGACCGATCGGTTTGGAAAGGTGGCGATGCATGAGCAAAGGCGAGCAGACCCGCGAGATGATTGTGGCGCGCGCGGCGCCGCTGTTCAACCGGCAGGGCTACGCCGGCGCCTCGATGGCCGACATTATGCGCGCCACCGGGCTGGAGAAGGGCGGGATCTACAACCACTTCGCCAGCAAGAACGACCTGGCGCTGGCCGCGTTCGACTACTCGATCGGGCTGGTGAAGCAGCGGTTCGCGCGCGCGCTGGACGGCAAGCGACACGCGATCGACCGGCTGCACGCGATCATCGCGGTGTTCCGCGAGATGATCGACGACCCGATCGTGCCAGGCGGCTGCCCGGTGATGAACACGGCGATCGAGGCCGACGATACCCACCCCGAGCTGAGCGCGCACGCCCGCCTGGCCATGAGCGACTGGTTCGCGATGACCCGCCGCGTGGTGGCGAAGGGCGTGGAGCGCGGCGAGCTGCGCGCCGGCGCCGAGCCCGAAGCGGTGGCCACGCTGATGATCAGCACGCTCGAAGGCGCGATCATGCTCAGCCGCCTGTACGGCGACCCGGCGCATATCCACCGCGCAATCGCGCACCTGGAGTGGTATATCGACAGCGCGCTCAAAGCCTGAGCACCGGAAGGGCTCCGCCTCTTCAAACCAGCCTTTTCACACCGCCGCCGAGCACGGCCGGTGGCTAGCCGGGCTTTTTTTGGCACAAAACCGACCGATTGGTCGGAAAAAGGGAGGCACGCAATGCTGAGCGGAACTACGGCCACGATCGACGGCCTGGCGCTGGGCGGCCAGCGGCTTGCGACCAGCCGCCAGCGCGAGATCACGGTGCGCTACGGGGCGCCGGCCGACGCCGATATGCTGGTGAGCATGTACCGGCAGCTGTCCGAGCGTACGATCCGGCTGCGCTTTGGCGGGCCGCGCCCAGCCCTGGCCGACGCGGCGCTGCGCGACGAGATGGCCGGTGTGCTGGCGGGCTGCGTGGCGCTGGTTGGCACCGCCGGCGTGCGGGGCCAGCGCAGCGCGGTGGCGCTGGCGCAGCTGGTGCAGCTGCCGCACGAGCCGGCCAGCGCCGAGGTGGCGCTGGTTGTGCGCGACGACTACCAGCGCGAAGGGATCGGGCGCATGCTCGGGCGCATGCTGGGCGACGTGGCGAGCGCGCGCGGGGTGCGCTGGCTGCGCGCCTATACGCTGGCCGAAAACCAGGCGGTGATGCGGCTGATCCGCAGCCTAGGGGTGCCCTACACCGCCGAGACACGCCGCGGCGAAACAACGGTGCTGCTGACGCTGCGGCAGGAAGCCTGATAGAGCGAGCGCGAGCATCCACAGGTCGCACAGCTGATGCTCGTGTCTACAGCAACGATTGGCGTGGACTGTTCAACCCGTATCTGATCGCTCTATGAAAGCCTGTTTGAAAAGGGCAGTGCGAGGGGCATAGCCCCTCGCGCTGCCCTTCTGGCTGGGCCACATTCGTGGCCGCCACCCTTTCAGACAGCTTCTGAGGAGCGTCGCGCTCAGCGCAGCGCCAGCGGCAGGTAGCTCAGCGCGAACTCGGCAGTCGTTTCGGCCACCGCCAGCCGAACATCGCTCAGCGGCAGGCCCAGCACTGTGCCGCTGGCGCTGAAGCCCACGCCCTCTTCAAGAAAGCTCAGCGAGCCGTCGGGGAACGCGCGCGCGCCGCTAGTGAACTGCCCGGCCGGCACCGTAATCGTTAGATCCAGCAGGTCGCCCGGCGCGCTGGCGCCAGCGGCGACGTGCCAGCCCCGGCCGGTGTAGCGCACCGCCGTGCTGCCCAGCGCCGGCACCGGCTGCCAGAGCGTCTCGGCCACCGCCAGCGGCGCGGCCACGCTGCTCGCCTCGGTATACGAAGACGCCTGCCAGCCCGCGCCCGTGCCGGTTGCGATCGTCACATCCCAAAACGTGCCGCCCGACACGATCCGCCAGGCGCTGACCCACACCGGCTGGGTGCCGCTTTTGCTGGTGATGCTGCCGGCCACCACAAACCAGTGGTGGTCGTAGTCGCCGCCTGGCACGTTCGAGAAGCTCTTGGGGCGCAGGCCCTGCATATCGACGCGGGCCACGCCGCGCGCCACGCCGCCGATCTCGACCGACGCCCAATCGGCGTAGTAGTCGGACTCGACGGTAAAGCCAAGCACCTGGCCGACGTCGATCAGGCCGTCGCCGCCCTCGGCGATCAGGCCGCCTTGGGGGCGCAGCAGCACGTCGGCCAAGTTCAGCTCGGGCGAGGTGACGCTGATGCGATACGCCTGCGCCGCCGCATCGTAGCGCGCGGTCGCGCTGGCGGCATTGCCATTGGCCTGGAAGCTATACGTGCCGGTGGCGCCATCGTAGCCGAGCGTGCCAGGGTACACATTGGTGCCGAAGTCGCTGCCGGTAAAGCTCTGGCGCATCACCAGCAGCTCGGGCACGCGGCCGGGCAGTAGCGCAGTCGGGCGCGAAAGCGACACGATAAAGCCGTAGTCGTCGGCGCCGGCGGTGATCCGCCCGGCGATGTAGCGCCATTCGAACAGCACATTTGCGTTCGGCTGCCAGGCCTGCGCGCGGGTTGGGGCGGCGGCCAGCGCGGGCGCGGCGGGCAGCCAGGCATGGCCAGCTACCGCCGCCAGCATGCCGCCGGCCGCTGTCAGAAATCTTCGTCGTCGCACGAGCAATCCATCCTTTCTGCTCTGCCGGAGGCAGCACGAGCTTGCCCTTTGGTATGCAGCGAAGCTGGCGCAACACGCAGCCTTCCGAGCAGCATACGCGAAAAGGAGCGCTCCGCCGAGGGCTAAAACGCGCACCGCGCAAGCCCTATCACTGAGGAGATCGTTCGGGCGAGGCGAAGAGATGCGGGGCAAAGCGCCGCAGATCCTGATCGAGCTGCGAGCCGCGCGTATAGCCGAACAGCCGCAGCGGCACGGCGCGCCCGGCCGCCGGGCCATCGCCAGCGCGCACGCGCGCCGAGCGCGTGTGCAGGTCGACGTTGGCCGGCCGGCTCAGCACCAGCCGTGGCGCCAGCGGCTCGTCGACGAGCCGCTCGACATTTTCCCACGAGGTGCGCAGCGACAGGTTGGGCGTGTGGTACTCGAGGCCGCTGGCTGCCAGCACCAGCGAGGTGCGCCGCGCCAGGTACGAGATGTACGATACTGCCAGCAGGAAGAACAGCACAATCGGCAGCGCGCAGAACACCGTCGAGAGCAGCGAGCGTGTCGAGAAGTAGGCGAAGACCACGGCCAGCGCGCCGAATAGTACAATCAGCGACAGCGCCACGCCGCGCAGTGCGGCGCTGGGCCGGTAGGTGTGCCGCTCGGCGGTGCGGGCGCGCGGCTGGCCGCGCCGTGGTTGGCTTTTCGCTGGCATAGCTATCTCTATGGTACTCAGCTATCTGCGTGTGGGTTTCCGCGCTCCGTGCGGAAACACCGCACATCATCCCTCAAAGCGGCGCACCAGCACCACCGCGTTCTGGCCGCCAAAGCCGAACGCGTTGGCGATCGCCACGCGCACATCCTGCTGGCGCGCCACGTTCGGCACATAATCGAGATCGCACTCGGGGTCGCGCTGGGCGTAGTTGATCGTCGGCGGCACCATGCCGGTTTCGACGCTTTTGACGCAGCCGATCACCGCCAGCGCGCCGGCGGCGCCGGCGGTGTGGCCGATCATCGACTTGATGCCGCTGACGGTCACGCTGTAGGCGTGGCCGCCGAGCGCGCGTTTGATCGCCGCAGTCTCGGCCGCGTCGTTGAGCGGCGTGCCGGTGCCGTGGGCGCTAACGTGGTCGACATCCTCAGGCCGCAGCTCGGCGTCTTCGATCGCGCGGCTGATCGCCAGCGCGGCGTACTCGCCGCCGGGCGCGGGCGCCGTGAGGTGAAAGGCATCCTCGGTGGCGCCGAAGCCGGCCAGCTCGGCATAGATCCGCGCGCCGCGCGCCTGCGCGTGCTCGAGCTGCTCGATCACCAGCACGCCACAGGCCTCGCCGCCAGCGGTGCCCTGGCGCCGCGCGTCGAACGGCCGCACCGCGGCCGATGGGTCGTCGCCGGGCGGTGCAATCGCGCCGATCACGCCGAAGGCCATGGCGTTCAGCGCCGTGACGCCCGCGTCGGTGCCGCCGCAGATCGCCACCAGCGCATCGCCACGGTGAACCGCGCGCGCGGCCTCGCCGATCGCGTAGGTGCCGGTGGCGCAGGCCAGCACCGGCGCAGTGGTGGGGCCGTGCAGGCCGTAGGCGATCGCCACCTGGCAGGCGGCCATGTTGTAGATAAATGTCGGCAGGTAGAAGGCGTCGACGCGCTTGCGGCCCTTGGCCACAAACGCCTGGATCTGCTCTTCGACATTGGCGGTGCCGCCGAGCGAGGTGCCAATATCGACGGCCACGCGCGACCGGTCGAGGCGCTCGAGATCCAGCCCGCTGTCGCGCAGCGCCTCGCCGGCGGCGGCCACCGCAAACTGGGCGAAGCGAGCCATGCGCCGGGCGGCCTTGGCGTCCATATACTCGCGCGGCTCGAAGTCGCGCACCTCGGCGGCAATCACATACGGGAAGTCGGCGATGTCGTAGCGCGTAGCCAGGCGCACGCCCGAGCGGCCGGCCAGCATGCCATCCCAAAATGCCGGCACGCTGTTGCCAAGCGGGGTGATCGCGCCCATGCCGGTGACGACGACACGGTGTGTCGGGTTGGTTTTCATGCGGGTACTCCGTGCTGTTGTGCACGGCAATAATACCATATGCTGGCGCGGGCGTGGTTCGGCAAGCTGCCTCAAGGCTCGTGCAACGTCTTTCGGCCCCTCCCCCGCCAGGGGAGGGAGGTAAGGACGTTGCACGAGCCCCGCAAGCTGCCTGCACAGCCTTGACAGGCGCGTGGCCGCGTGGTATCGTTGCGCCTGATTTAACACGTGCGTTACGTGGCCGCCTGCGGTACAGGCAGCGCGCGTGGCAAAACTGAAGATTGCTAGGGGAGCCAGGTGAGCCTGGCTGAGAGCGCGGCCCAACCGATGCCGCTGACCCTTCGAACCTGACCTGGGTTATGCCAGCGTAGGGAAGCTCCAGCGCGATACAGATCGCTGACCTCCCTGGTCAGCGATTTTTTGTTGTGGTTGGCGCCGGAGGGCGCCCGTATGGTTGAAGGAGACGCTATGTATCGACGTATACTCGCCGCGCTGGCACTGGCCGGGCTGCTGGCCGCATGCGGCAGCCAGGCGGCCGCGCCGCTGCCGACTGCCGCCCCGGCCGCGCCACAGCCAACTGCCGCCCCGGCCGCGCCAGCCGGCGCGCGCACGCTCACGCTGATGGCCCACGACAGCTTCAGCGTGAGCGAAGACGTGCTCAAGGCCTTTGAGCAGCAGAACAACGTGAAGGTCGAGGTGCTCAAATCCGGCGACGCCGGGCAGGCGCTGAACAAAGCCACGCTCAGCGCCGGCAGCCCGCTCGCCGACGTGTTCTTCGGCGTCGACAACACCTTCCTGACGCGCGCGCTCAAGGCCGGCATCTTCGAGCCATACAACGCCGCGGCGCTCGCCAGCATCCCGGCCGAGTACAAGCTCGACCCGAGCAACAGCCTGGTGCCGATCGACTACGGCTACGTATCGGTGAACTACGACAAAGCCTACCTGGCCCAGAACAAGCTCGCGCCGCCGGCCACGCTCGAAGACCTGGCCAAGCCCGAGTGGAAGGGCAAGCTGGTTGTCGAGAACGCGGCGACTTCGTCGCCTGGCCTGGCGTTCATGCTCGCGACGATCGGCCACTTCGGCGCCAGCGGCAGCTACACCTGGCTCGACTACTGGAAGGCGCTGCGCGCCAACGACGTGTTGGTCGTCGATGGCTGGAGCGACGCCTACAACACCCAGTTCAGCGGCTCAAGCGGCAAAGGCCCGCGCCCGCTGGTGGTGTCGTACGCCAGCAGCCCGCCGGCCGAAGTGTTCTTCAGCGAGGGCAAGCTCACCGACGCGCCGACAGGCGTAATGGCCGGCGGCAGCTTCCTGCAGGTCGAGTTCGCCGGTATTCTCAAGGGCACGAAAAACCGCGACCTGGCCGAGAAGCTGATCGACTTCATGCTTGGCAAGCGCTTCCAGGAAGACATGCCGCTGCAGATGTTCGTGTACCCGGTGGTGCCCGGCAGCGCGCTGCCCGACCTGTTCACCAAATTCGCGGCAGTGCCGGCCGAGCCGGTGCGCGTCGCGCCCGAGCAGATCGACCAGAACCGCGAGCAGTGGGTCGACGCCTGGACGAAAACCGTGCTGCGCTAGCGGCACGGTTCTTGCACCAGCAAAGCCGGCTATAGCGAATGATGGAGGCGACAATGGACGAGAACGGCTATGGGAAATACGTGGCGCTGGCGTTCGCGCTGATTCTGGCGGGCTTCGGCATTACCCGGCTGCTGCAGCGCCAGCGCAAGCCGCGCAGCTTCCGCGACGACCCGATCGGCGCGCTGAAGGATCGCAGCGAGATTGTGGCCAACAAAGCCCAGATCGCCAGCGAAGAGGCGCTCACGCGCATTCAGGCGACGCTGGAAGAGATCCGCGACCGCTTGCCCGAGGTCAGCAACAAGCAGATTCAGCGCGGGCGAAAAGACCTGACCAAGCGGATCAACGATCTAACCGGCCAGGCCCAGGATCTTGTGAAGGAGCTACGCGGCAACAGCGTGTTCAGCCGCTAGCGCCTGGCACAGCCAACCGAGAACCAAAACCGCGAAGCGTCGAGCTTCGCGGTTTTGGTTTGCAGGCCGCGTTTCTGCGCAGCTAGATCGTCTGCCGCCAGTCGGCCGGGCGCTCGAGCGAGCCAGCGATAATATGCGCGCCCGAGAACACCAGGCCGAGCGTGCCGAGCAGGCCGATCGCGCCGGCCCACGACTGCGCCTGGAGCAGCAGCGCGGTGTACAGCGGCGCGCCGAGCAGGCCGTGCACCAGCAGGCTCAGCGCCAGCGGGATGGGCAGCACGATCCACAGCAGGCTGGTGATCGAGTAGCGCCGCGTCAGCAGCAGCGCCGCCAGCACGCCCAACGACACCAGGCCATTCATCAGCGCCGAGAGCAGCAGCTGCGGCACGCCCAGCGGCAGCAGCGAGTCGCCGTTGAACAGCAGCCAGCCCTGGCGCTGCACCACAATATCGACCATCAGGTGGTAGACCACAAACAGCGTGAATGTGAGAATACTGGTGACATAGCCGGGGAACCACCAGCGATGCCGGTACAGATAGAACACCACCAGCGCCGGCAGCAGGCTCAGCCATGCGGCGGCGAACACGGCGCGCGGCAGCGAGTACTCTTGCAGGCGCGTCAGCGATTGCAGCCGCTCGTCGATGCCCAGCCGGTAGAGCGCCGGCAGCGTGGGGTTGTAGCTGAAGCGATACAGCGCCTGCCAGAACGGCGAAAGCAGCACCGCCAGGTGCGAGCCGAGCATGGCCACGGTGTAGTTGGGCGTGTGCTCGCGCACCCACAGGTAGATCGCCAGGCCATAAGCGACCAGTGTTAGAAGAATAACGCCAACTTCCATACCGCGTGTTACTCCCACCTATATTCCCGCACCACACCCTGCTCGAGTGTAAACAGCTGATCGGTAAGCCCATACTGGCGCTGGGCCGAATCGGCCTGCACCTGCGCGGCCACCGCGCGCAAGATCTCGGGGTTGGCATCGCTGAAGGCGATCAGGAAATCGCGATTGGGGATGCCGATCACCAGGTGGCCGGGCATCTCGCGCGCCCACTGCGCCAGCACATCGGCCAGCAGCAGCCGCGAGGCATCGTAGCCGTCGCCGCTGCTATAGATGAACAGCCGCTGGTCGCCCGCGCCGACGGTGGTGTACTTGACGTGCTCGTCGGTGCGGCGGCGCAGGTTCTCGATCGCCTGCGCGTGCAGATCTTGCACGCTCACGCCCCAGCGCTCGAGATGCTCGTCGTTGATATACGCGACGCTGCGGCCCTCGTCGATCACATAGGCGATCATCAGGTCGCCCAGGAACTCGCGGTAGGCCAGCATCGGCAGGCGGCGCTCGCGCACCTCGGCGAGCATCTCCAGCGGCTTGATCATCGGGTAGAGCCGCCCGGCCAGGCTCTGGTAGTCGCTGGCGCTGCGGTCGGGCTGGATGCCCAGCATTGTGCGCACGAACGTCTCGACCACCACATCGAGCTGGCCGGGGTCGCGCTGGTAGGCGCTGTAGAAGTTGCTCAGGTCAGCGGTCACGTCGGCGCCGCCGGCGCGCAGCCGCAGCTCCATGCCCGCGCGGTCGAGCAGCTCGATCTCGTCGTACAGCGACAGGCGCTGCTCCATATAGCCGGCGAACTGCTCGGCGCTCATGGGCGGCGCGCCGCCGTTGGCCCCCTGCCGCGGGCTATTGCCGTGCCCGTTGCTCATAGCATTCCTCTATGTTAGGACTTACGCAGTTGGCGTGCTCAGCCTTCGGCAGAGCGGTATTTTCCTATTGGACGTGTGCGGTTTTTCCGCGCTGCGCGCGGAAAAATCGCACACACGATGATCAACAAGTACCGTGCTGCCGCAGGCACCATGCACGGCTTCGGGAAGCCGAACTGCGCAACTGCGTAAGTCCTCTATGTAACGAAGATGGTACCGTAGGCAGGCGCGCCTGCAACTCCTACACCACTGCGGTTCCCTGCCAGGCGGCTTTGAGCTCGGCAAGCGGCGCGCGCAGCAGCTCGCCGCCCGCCACCCCGGCGATCACCAGCTCGGCGGCGGCGGTTGTGGCGCCCACCCGCGCGCACGGCAGCCCGGCCAGCGCGGCCTCGAACGCTGCCGCATCGCCGGGGCGCACCTCGGCCAGCAGGCGCGTGGGCGACTCGCCGAACAAAATCGTAGCGTCGTCGTGCAGGCCGGCAGGGCGCGGCACCGCCCGCAGATCGAGCCGCAGCCCAACCTCGCCGGCAAATGCCATCTCGGCGGCGGCCACGCCCAGCCCGCCCTCGCTGAGATCGTGGCAGGCGCGCACCAGGCCGCCTCGGATGGCGCCGTGAAGCGCCGCGAGCAGCCGCGGCGCAGTCGCCAGATCGACCATTGGAACCGCCGACTCCCGGTCGCTCGCGCCCCAGATCCCAGTTTCGACATCCAAAATATGCGCGCCAGCCAGCTCGTCGCGCGTCTCGCCCAGTAGGTACACGTAGCTGTCGGGCAATTTCAGATCCATCGTCACGGCCTGGCGTACGTCGGGCACGTGCGCCAGCGCGGTGATCAGCAGCGTCGGCGGGATAGGCGTGCGCTGGCCGTCGGCGCCGCGATACTCGTTGTTCAGCGAGTCTTTGCCCGAGACGAACGGCGCCCCATACGCCAGCGCGGCGTCGTGGCAGCCGGCCGCCGCGCGCACCAGGCCGGCCATCCGGTCGGGCTGGCGCGGGTCGCCCCAGCAGAAGTTGTCGAGGATCGCCGCGCGCGCCGGGTCGCCGCCCACCGCCACCACATTGCGCAGCGCCTCGTCGACGCAGGCCAGCGCCATCCAGTACGGGTCGATCGCGCCATAGCGCGGGTTGATGCCGCAGCCAAGCGCCACGCCAGCCGTGTCGGCGCGCAGTGGCTGAAGCACCGCCGCGTCGCCGGGGCCGTCGCAGCGCGCGCCGACCAGCGGCTTCACAACAGTGCCGCCGCGCACCTCGTGATCGTACGTGCGTACGATCGGCGCTTTCGAGGCGATGTTCGGGTGCGCCAGCAGCGCCTTCAGCGCTTCGCCAAAATTCTCTGGCGAAGAACCAGCAGCCGAGAGCCGCAAACCGGCACTATCTCCTGGTTCCTGACCCCTGGCTCCTGGCTCTCGCACGGTCGTCCAGAGCGCATCAAGCACGCGCTGCGGAATGCCCTTGTGCAAAAAGCGCATCGACAGGTCGACCACGCGCTCGCCACGGTGCGTGACGGTCAGGCGACCGTCGTCGGTGAACTGGCCGATCACCGTGGCCTCGACATCTTCAGCGGCGCAGAGCGCCAGCAGGGCGCCGAGGTGCTGCGGCGGCACCGCCAGCACCATGCGCTCCTGCGCCTCCGAGAGCCAAATCTCCCACGGCTGCAGGCCGGCATACTTCAGCGTCACGTCGTCGAGCGACACCCGCGCGCCGGTGTCGGCGCCAAGCTCGCCCACCGCCGACGAAAGCCCGCCCGCGCCGCAGTCGGTGATCGCGCTGTACAGGCCGGCGTCGCGCGCCTGCAGCAGCACGTCGAGCACTTTTTTCTCGGTGATCGGGTCGCCGATCTGCACCGCGCTGCCGACATCTTCGGCGGTGGTGTGCGTCAGCTCGGCCGAGGAGAACGTAGCGCCGTGGATGCCGTCGCGGCCGGTGCGCCCGCCCAGCACCACGATCGCGTCGCCCGGCTGCAGGTTGTGCGGGTTGCTGCCGCGCGGCGCCAGCCCAACCGTGCCGCAGAACACCAGCGGGGTGGCGATGTAGCCCTGGTCGTAGAGCACCGCGCCGTTGACGGTGGGGATACCCAGCTTGTTGCCGTAGTCGCGCACGCCCGCCACCACGCCGGCGGCCACGCGGCGCGGGTGCAGCACGCCGGGCGCAACCGCGCCCTCGGGCGTGCCAAGCGGGCCGAAGCAGAGCACGTCGGTGTTGGCGATCGGCAGCGCCGACACGCCCAGCACGTCGCGCACCACGCCGCCGACGCCGGTGTTGGCCCCGCCGAACGGCTCGAGCGCCGAGGGGTGGTTGTGCGTCTCGACCTTGATCGAGACCTCGTGGGCCTCGCCAAACGCAAGTATCCCGGCGTTGTCGACAAACGCCGAGAGCACCGAGAGCTGGCCGCTCTGGCGCTCGTTCTGCGCAAGCACCCGGTCCGTCGCGGCGATCAGAAACGTGCGGATCAGGCTGTCGATCTCGCAGTCCGCGCCGAGCATGCGATAGGCAGCGTAGCGCTCATCCAGCGGCTGCGCGCGGCTCTCGGCAGGTGGCTCGTGGTTCCTGTAGTGAACCCTGGCCTTGAAGGTCTTATGCGAGCAGTGCTCGCTCCAGGTCTGCGCCAGTGTCTCAAGCTCGCCGTCGGTGGGGGCGCGCTCTTCGGCGCGAAAGTACGCCTGGATCGCGCGCATCTCGGCCAGGTCGAGCGAGAGCACGCCCTCGCGGCTGATCTGCGCCAGCTCCTCGTCGCCGGCCGCGAGCAGCGGCACCCGCGCGATCTGCGGCGCGGCCTCGGCCGGCGGGCGCAGCAGATCGGCATAGAACGCCTGGCGCGCCGCGCGCGCGGCCGGGCCTGGCTCGGGCGCCAGCACCGTCTGGATCAGCGGGTTGTACAGCCCCGCGAGGGCGGCCGGCTCGCCGGCCCCAAGCGGAAAGCGCCGCAGCGTACGCACGGTACGCAGCCCGCCGACGCCGAGCCGGCGCGCGCCAATCAGCACGCTCTCGGCCTCGTTGTCGGTCACGCCGGGCTTGAACGCCACCTCGGCGCCAGGCGCGGCTTCGGCCAGGTCGGCCAGCCGGCACCACTCGGCCTGCTGCACCACCGCGTCGTGCAGCAGCTCGCGCGCCAGGCGCGCCACGTCGCTGTCGGCCAGCTCGCCGTCGAGCAGGTACAGATGCTGAGGCGCGCCGGCGCCGTGCCGCGCGCGCACACTGACGAGATACTGGCCCATTGATCTCCCTGGCTACTCAATTGTTAGTGCTTGGCCATTCACCGCGTCGCCCTCGGGGCCGGCCAGGCGCAGCGCCACTGCGGCCACCTCCTCGGGCGCGATCATGCGCTGCTGCCCGGCGAGCGCGAGCATGCTGGCGCGCGCGTCGGCCTCGGCGCGGCCGGTTTTGGCGACGATATTCGCCACGGCGTCGTGCACCATATCGGTCTCGACCCAGCCGGGGCAGATTGCATTGGCGCGCACCCCGGCGCGGCCAAGCTCCAGCGCCAGCGAGCGCGTCAGGCCAATCAGCGCGTGCTTCGAGGCGCTATACGCCGAGGAGTAGGCGATGCCGCTGAGGCCGGCGTACGAGGCGATATTGATGATCCGCCCCCATCCGCCCGCGATCATGTCCGGCACGGCGGCGCGGCAGCAGTAGAACGGGCCGGCGGCGTTCACGCGCATGATCCTGTCCCACGTCGCGTCGTCCATCTCGGCGAACTTGACGCTGGCGGTGATGCCGGCGTTGTTCACCAGGATGCTGATCGGGCCAAGCTGCGCGCGCGCCTCGGCAAACGCCCGGCCCACCGCCGCCGAGTCGGCCACGTCGCACGGCAGCGCCAGCGCCGCCACGCCATGCCCGGCCAGCTCGGCGCGGGTCGCGTCGAGCCGGGCGGCATCGCGCCCGGTGATCGCCACCGCCGCCCCCGCCTCGGCCAGCGCCAGCGCGATCGCGCGCCCGATCCCACGGCCGCCGCCAGTCACCAGCGCGACTTTCCCTGTCAGTATGCCCATTGGGGTGCCTCCATAGCTGTGCGCAGTCTACCGCAGGGTGTGCGGCTGGTCAAGCACGCCATGGCGGGGGTTCGGGGCGGCTTGGCCGCCCCGAAATGTTGTTAGGGCTTACGCGGTTGGCGCGCTCAGCCTTCGGCAGCGCGGTACTATCCTCGTGGAGTGTATGCGGTTGTTCTGCGCTCCGCGCGGAACAACCGCATACACAAGATGGAGAAGTACCATGCTGCCGCAGGCTGCAATCTCGCCGCTTGAGGAAGCCGAAGAGCGCAGGTGCGCAACTCCTAAAGTCATCAAACGGAGCTGATATGAAAAGAGCGCCGCCTGGGCCGCAGCGCCGGTGGTGCATGCCTCATACCAAATCCGGCTGATCGCTTGGATTATGGTGGTTTCGGCGGCTTCGCCGCCCCCGAAATCTTTTCTTATGGGCGCCCGGCTTTGCCGGGCGCCGCATAAGAAAACACAAGTAATCAAACGGAGTTGGTATCAGGCGGCCGAGGCACGTGCGGGTTGGCCCTGAGGCATAGCCGCAGGGCGCCGCTCGCTGGCGCCGGCTCGCTACAGCCAGCAGCCCGCTGGTGTTTCGTCGCGGCGGCGCAGCGCCCGGCTAGAGCGCCTGGCGCTCTTTGCTCTCGCGCTTGCGCGAGTCGCTGGCGGGCAGCTCGGCGCGCAGCAGGCTGCCCTCGACGATCCCCAGAAAGGCGCGCCGGTCGGCCGCGCGCACGATCGCCTGCTCGTGGGCGCGCGCCAGCGCCACCGGGTAGCCCTGGCCCTTCATGCACTGGTCGTACACCAGCGTATGCACCAGGTCGACCTGCGCGCGATCCTCGGCGACCCAGCGCGGCAGCTCGACGCGCGCCACCTCGCGGCCCACGCGCAGGTAGAAGAAGTGGATCAGGTGCTCGCCGTAGCACTCGACGTTGATCCGCGACATCGAGGCGAACAGCGGGCCGCGCTGGCCCTCGTCGAGCATATCGGCCAGAATATCGGCGTCGGTGAGCCCCTGGCAGGCCATGCACGAGGGCGTGCGGTTCGCCGCGGCGTCGCTGCAGGCGCTGCACTTGGCGCCGCGGCCCTGGGCCACGTCTACGTCGGGGCAGAACATTAGCCGGATGGTGCCGGCCACCTCGGGGGCGCGCGGCCGGCTGATATACGAGGCCACCGGCACGCCGCGCGCGCGCATTGCGTCGAGGTAGCGCAGGTACGGCTGCAAAAACGCGTCCTGCACGAACTTCTCGGCGCCGGCCAGCGTCCAGCGCACCAGCGTGCCATCCTGCAGCGCGATCGCCGGGATGCCCTCCGCCAGCTCGGGCGGATTCACGCGAATGGTGTCGAACGTCTCCTGCCGATATGCGCGCGGGCCGGGGCCATGCCTGGGCAGGAACTCGTCGGCCAGCTCGGCCAGCGCCAGCCCTTCTTCGATATCGCGCTTGGCGCTGAGGTAGTTGCCCTCGATCGGGATGCGCCGCACGCCGTCGGAGAGGTACAGGTCTTCGTCGCGGTAGTACAGCGAGGGCCGCGAGCTGAGCCGCGCGGCGGGGTGGGCGCCATAGCGCAGAAACACGCGCCCGATATTGATCACATAGCAGGCGGCCATGCCGTGGCGCTCGACATCGATCTGCGAGCCGTCGGTGGCCACCAGCGCGTAGTCGGCCGGGCGCGGCGGCAGATCGTGGGTGCGGTTCAGCGGCTCGAGCGGGCGCGCCAGCAGCCAGGCCGAGGTTTCGCGGCTCAGCTCGGCGGCCTGCGCCCACAGCGCGTGATCGTCGGCGCTCTCGAGGTAGCGGCCCAGCGCCAGCGCCTGGCGGCCGTGCTTGTCGCCGGCCTCGACGGCCAGCGAGCCGCTCATGGCGCGCACCTGGCGGCTGAGCGCCGAAAGATCAAGAGCCATCGCGGTTCCTTTACACTGATGCGGCGGCGCGTGCGTTTAGAATAGTACATCTGTTTTAGTATGTCAAGAATACCGCTGTTCGTACCACGGTGGTATACTTCACGTGAACCCATCATCAAGGCATAGTATATGCTGGCACTTCGGTGGGCCAGCCCGGCCAAAAGACGAGGAACAACATTCCCCTTTTGGAGATTTTATTCACAATCGCGCCGAGGTATAGTACTCGGTGCAAGCAGCATCTACCAATGCACAACAAAGGAGTTTGAGCGATGCAGATCTATCTCGACACTGCGAATATCAACGAGATTCGCGAGGCGGCCAGCTGGGGCATCCTGAGCGGCGTCACCACCAACCCGACCTTGATCGCCAAGGAGAAGGGCGCCGACTTCAAGAGCACGATCTCCGAGATCGCTACGCTGGTCGATGGCCCCATCAGCGCCGAGACGATCTCGCTCGACGCCGAGGGCATGCTGCGCGAGGGCCGCGAGTATGCGCAGTGGCACCCGAATGTCATCATCAAGGTGCCCAGCACCACCGAGGGCCTCAAGGCCGTGTATCAGCTGGCCAAAGACGGCATCCGCACCAACGTGACGCTGTGCTTCAATGCTGCACAGGCGCTGCTGGCCGCGCGCGCCGGCGCGTTTATCATCAGCCCGTTCGTCGGCCGCGTCGACGACACCGGCGCCGAGGGCATGACGCTCATCCGCGAGATCGCGCAGATCTACCGCACCGACCCGGAGATCAAGACGCTGGTTCTGTCGGCGTCGATCCGCCACCCGCGCCATATTATCGACTCGGCGCTGGCTGGGGCCGACATCGCCACCTGCCCGTTCAAGGTGCTGCAGCAGAGCATGAGGCATCCGCTCACCGACAAGGGCATCGATCAGTTCCTGGCCGATTGGAAGGCGCGACAGTAGCAGACGAAGGACGAAAGATGAAGGATGAAGGACGAAGGACGAACAGCTCTAGCGCTCGTCGTTCGTCTTTCGTCTTTCGTCATCTGAAAGGTTAGGAACATGACAGAGACATATACTGATCTCGATCAGCTGGCAGTCAATACCATCCGCATGCTTTCGATCGACGGCGTACAGAAGGCCAACTCGGGCCACCCCGGCCTGCCGCTGGGCGCGGCGCCCATGGCCTACGTGCTCTGGTCGCGCTTTCTGCGCTTCAACCCGGCCGAGCCACGCTGGCCCAACCGCGATCGCTTCATTCTCTCTGCCGGCCACGGCTCGATGCTGCTGTATAGCCTGCTGCACCTGGCTGGCTACGGTGTGTCGCTCGACGACCTCAAGCAGTTCCGCCAGTGGGGCTCGAACACCCCCGGCCACCCCGAGCTTGGCATGACGCCCGGCGTCGAGGTCAGCACCGGCCCGCTCGGCCAGGGCTTCGGCAATGGCGTGGGCATGGCCATGGCCGAGGCGTTTCTCGCGGCGGCCTACAGCCGCGGCGGCGATACGCCGATCGACCACTACACCTACGCGATCGTCTCCGACGGCGACCTGATGGAGGGCGTGGCCGCCGAGGCCGCCTCGCTCGCCGGCCACCTCAAGCTCGGCAAGCTGATCTACCTGTACGACGATAACCTGATCTCGCTCGATGGGCCAACCAACCTGGCCTTCACCGAGGATGTGCTCAAGCGCTTCGACGCCTACGGCTGGCAGACGCTGCGCGTGCACGACGGCAACGACCTGATCGAGATCGACGCGGCCATCCGCGAGGCCCAGGCCGACACCGAGCGCCCTTCGCTGATCGCGGTACGCACGATCATTGGCTTCGGCAGCCCCAAGGCCGGCACCAGCAAGGTGCACGGCGAGCCGCTCGGCGCCGAGGGCGTGCGCAAAACCAAAGAGTACTACGGCTGGGATCCCGACAAGCAGTTCGTGGTGCCGCCCGAGGCCCTCGCGCCGCTGCGCCAGGCCGGCGAGCGCGGCGCCAAGCTGCAGGCCGAGTGGCAGCAGCGCTTCGACGCCTACGCCGAGGCTAACCCGGCCGAAGGCCAGCAGCTCACACTGGCGTTCGCCGGCAAGCTCCCCGACGGCTGGCAGAGCGCGCTGCCGTCATTCCCGGCCGGCACCGAGCTGGCTACCCGCGAGGCCGCCGGCAGCGCGCTCGAGGCGCTGCGTGGCGTGGTGCCCTGGCTGTTTGGCGGATCGGCCGACCTTGCCGGATCGACCAAGACGCCTATGGTTACCAGTGGCAGCTTCCAGCCCGGCAGCTACGAGAGCAATGTCGTCTGGTTCGGCGTGCGCGAGCATGGCATGGGCGCGGCCCTGAACGGCATGGATGCCCACGGCGGCGTGCGCGCCTACGGCGGCACATTCCTGACTTTCTGCGACTATATGCGCGGCGCGATCCGCGTGGCCGCGCTCTCGCACCAGCCGATCACCTACGTGTTCACGCACGACAGCATTGGCCTCGGCGAGGACGGCCCGACCCACCAGCCGATCGAGCATTTCGCCGCGCTGCGCGCCATCCCCAACACCACCGTCATTCGCCCGGCCGATGCCAACGAGGCGAGCTTCGCCTGGCGCGCCGCGCTCGAAAATACCCGCGGGCCTACCGCGCTGATCCTCAGCCGCCAGAAGCTGCCAACCTTCGACCGTGCGACCACGGGCGCGGCCGAGGGCACGCTGCGCGGCGCGTATGTGCTGATCGACGCCGAAGGCGGCGCGCCCGAGCTGATCCTGCTGGCTACCGGCTCCGAGGTGGCGCTGGCGGTCGAGGCCCACGCCGAGCTGAAGAAGCAGGGCGTCGCCGCGCGCGTCGTGAGCTTCCCCAGCTGGGAGCTGTTCGCCGCACAATCGCAGGAGTATCGCGAAAGCGTGCTGCCGCCCGCCGTCGCCGCGCGCCTGTCGATCGAGGCCGGCGTGGGCCAGGGCTGGCATCGCTGGGTCGGCGAGCGCGGCGACGTCATGAGCGTCGAGACATTCGGCGCCTCGGCGCCGTACAAAGAGATCTACAAGCACTACGGGCTGACCGTCGGCGATGTCGTGGCGCGTGGCCTGAAGCTGCTCGGCCGCAGCGCGCCTGCCGGCGGCGGCGACAAGGTGCCCGGCCACGCCAGTGGCTCGGAAGGCCATTCGTAGGCGCCCGGCATTGCGGGGGGTTAGAAGGCAGCTGCCCCGCTGATCCCTTGTATGTGGCGGTTCGGGGGCGGCTTCGCCGCCCCCGAATTTCTTTTTGCTATGCCCTGCTTTGTAGTATCACATCCGGCTGATTACGTGCTGTATATAGGGCTCGGGGCGGCTTCGCCGCCCCGAATTCTTTGGTATGCCCGCCCGGCGAAGCCGGGCAGGGCATACCAAAAACAAGCGTCAAACGAAGTTGATATCAATATTGTCATTCAGTTGTCACCGGAAAACTATTCACAATCATAGGAACGATCGTACAATACAGCCCATAGGCACACCTGGCCTGGTATCATCGCGCCCGACGCCGCGAGCTTGCGCGCTGGCGGGCGCCGCCTAGCCGACACGCGCGTACTATGAGCGACACCAGCATCAACCAGCCGCGCCTCGAAGAGTACACTCAATCGCTCCGCGAAGAATCGTTCGTCACGCTGCTGTATAGCATGGGCGTGTTTGGCCTCGTGCTGCTCTCCACCGGGCTGATCAACGTCGAAAGCATGCGCATGGGCGCGCAGATCGGCGGCGTGCTGGTGCTCACCTACTGGCTTGCGAACATGCTGCGCAAGCGCAAGCGCTACCGGCTGGCAGTGGTGCTGTTTCTGGCCGGCGCGCTAGCCGCGATCATCGTCACCTTCGGCTTTTACCCGCTCGCGAGCAACCCGTTCATCTTCTTCACGCCGCTGGTAGTGTGCATCGCCGGGGTGCTGCTGCGCCCGCGCGCCGGGTTTGTGGCCGCCACCGCCGCGATCGCCGCAATGATCCTCGCGGCGATCAGCTACGGCCAATCCAGCCAGATGTGGCAGCTACCATTCCTCGCCGCCGTGCTGCTGGGCTACCTGAGCGCTGCGGTGGCGATGCTGGCCTCGCTCAGCTTCTTCACCGTGGTCGAGTGGGCGATCGATAGCTACCACAAGGTCGAGCGCCGCGAGGCCCAGCTGTACGAGAGCGAGAAGCAGCTCCAGCGCGCGCTGCGCGAGCAAGACTCGCTCAACCACCGGCTGCAAGAATCGAACAAGCAGCTCGAAAACGCGCGCGCCGTCGCCGAGTACGCCAACCGCATGAAATCGCAGTTTGTGGCGAATATGAGCCACGAGCTGCGCACGCCGCTCAACGCGATCATCGGCTTCTCGTACATCCTTAAGCAAGAGCTTAAAGGCCCGCTCGCGCCCGACCAGCACGACTATGTCGGCCGGATCTACGACGCCGGCAACTACCTGCTGAAGCTGCTCAACGACATTCTCGACAACGCCAAGATCGAGGCCGGCCGGCTCGACCTACAGCGCGAGCCAAGCCAGCTCGAGCCGATCGTGCACGAGGTGCTGGTGACGGCCAGCAGCCTTACGCACGGCAAGCCGCTGGCGCTGCGCACCGAGCTTGCCAGCGACCTGCCGCTGGTGTACGCCGACCGCATGCGCGTGGCCCAGGTGCTGCTCAACCTGCTCTCGAACGCGGTGAAGTTTACCGAGCACGGCAGCATTACGCTGCGCGTCTACCCGGCCTTTCACACCCCACCCGCCGACACGCCGCAGGGCGAACAGCCGCCCGACAGCGGGTATGTGGTGGTGGAAGTTGAAGATACTGGCATCGGCATCGCTGCCGAAAACCTGGAGCTGATCTTCGAGGAGTTCCGCCAGGCCGACGAGACACTCTCGCGGCGCTATGGCGGCACCGGCCTGGGCCTGCCGATCAGCCGGCGGCTGGTGGAGCTGCACGGCGGCCGCCTGACAGTGGCCAGCACGCTGGGGCGCGGCTCGACCTTCCGCTTCACGCTGCCGGCCGTGGCCGACGCGCACCTGCGCCAGGCCAGGGAGCTGCTGAATACGCCACTGCAGCTTGAGCATCGCGCACTGGCCAGCGAGCCACAGCCGGCGCTCAGCAGATAGGAACACTATGGCAACTACGCCACACGCCGATCGCCCCACCGCGCCGCCCGACCGCCCCGAAAACGCCTATATTATTCTGGTCGAAGACGACCCAAACTCCTACCTGGTGATCGAAGAGCTGCTGAAGCACGCCGGCTTCAAGCACTTCTACCACCGCGGCAGCGGCGCCAAGCTGATCCAGCTGATCGAGGTGCTGCCGCAGATCGACCTGGTGCTGCTCGACATTGGCCTGCCCGGCGAAGATGGTTTCGCGGTGCTCAAGCGCCTGCGCGCGCACCCGCAGTCGGCCCGCGCGCATATCGCCGCCATCACCGCCAATATCATGCACCAGACGCGGCTGCGCGCCAAGGATGCCGGCTTCGACAGCTTCATCAGCAAGCCGATTCAGCCCGATAAGATCTGCGACCAGATCCGCAGCATGCTGGCCGGCCGCGCATTCTGGTGGTAGCTCCGGCTCCGCCAAGCTCTGGTTGTGTGGTACCCTGCTGGCCTCGCGGGGCAGGGCGCCACACCACGCAGGTGATCGACAAGTGCGCAGCGCCGTTGACAAGCCACCAGACGGCTGCTATACTGCGGCTCAACAATTGAATACCGCTCATCAAGAGGGGTGGAGGGATCGGCCCTGTGAAACCCCGGCAACCCCTTCCCAAGTTCTCAGTCGTGAGTTTTGAGTTGCACTTGGCTAACTCAGCACTCAGCACTCGAAACTCCGGAAGGAAGGTGCCAACTCCGACAGCGCAAGCTGGGAGATGAGGACAGCGTAGTAACCCTCATGCCCGCGCGTGAGGGTATTTGTTTGCGTTCAACAAGCCAAGGCATACATGTTCATACCAACTCCGTTATGATCACGTTCTTTTTGGTATGCCCTGCCCGGCAAAGCCTGGCAGGGCATACCAACAAGAAATTCGGGGGCGGCCACGCCGCCCCCGAACCCCCAGCATCAACCAAGTGATCGGCCGAATTTGGTATCACTGAGGCGAGGTCAAGCCACATGAGCTCAAAACCAACCTATCTCGAGGCGCTACGCTCGCGCGTGCTGATCTTCGACGGCGCCATGGGCACGAGCATCGACCAGTTCGGGCTCTCGGCCGAGGATTACGGCGGCGAGCGCACCTACGGCAACCGCGACTACCTGGCGATCGCCCGGCCCGACGTGATCGAGCAGATCCACACCTCGTTCATGGAGGCCGGCTGCGACGTGCTCGAGACCAACACCTTCCAGAGCACGCGCCTGCGCCTGGCCGAGTGGGGCCTGGCCGATCGCACCGCCGAGCTGAATATCGCCGCCGCGCGCCTGGCCCGCCGCGTCGCCGAGCGCTTCGCCGCCCAGGACGGCCGGCCGCGCTACGTGGCCGGCTCGATCGGCCCCACCGGCAAGCTGCCCTCGTCGAACGACCCGGCGCTCTCGGATATTACCTTCGACGAGCTATCGGAGATCTTTCGCGAGCAGGCCGCCGCGCTGATCGCCGGTGGCGTCGACGTGCTGCTCGTCGAGACCAGCGTCGATATTCTCGAGGTCAAGGCCGCGCTCGACGGCATCCGGCGCGCAAAGCACGAGGCTGGCGCGCACGTGGCCGTGCAGGCCCAGATCTTCCTCGACCTCTCGGGCCGCATGCTGCTGGGCACCGAGGTGCCGGCGGTGATCGCGACGCTCGAGGCAATGCCGGTCGACGTGATCGGCCTGAACTGCAGCACCGGCCCCGAGCATATGCGCGAGGCCATCCAGTACCTATGCGCGCACTCGCGGCTGCCGATCTCGTGCATCCCCAACGCCGGGCTGCCGCTCGAGGTCGACGGCGAGACGGTATATCCAATGGAGCCCGAGCCATTCGCGCGCATCCTCGGCGAGTTCGTGCGCGAGTATGGCGTGAGCGCCGTCGGTGGCTGCTGCGGCACGCGGCCGGCGCACATCCGGGCGCTACGCGCGGCCGTGGGCTACGAGCGCGCCCCAGCCGCGCGCCAGGTCGAGTACATCCCCAGCGTGTCGTCGGGGGTGAAGGCCGCCGCGCTGCGCCAGGACGTGACGCTCACAATGATCGGCGAGCGCGTCAATACGCTTGGCTCGCGCAAGGTGAAGCGGCTGCTGCTGAACGACGACTACGACGGCGTGCTCGACGTGGCGCGCGAGCAAGCCGACGGCGGCGCGCACCTGCTCGACGTGTGCGTGGCTACCACCGAGCGCGCCGACGAGCGTGAGCAGATGGTCGCGCTGCTGAAAAAGCTGACCATGAACGTCGAGCTGCCGTTGGCGATCGACACCACCGAGGCCGACGTGCTCAAGGCCGCGCTCGAGATCTACCCAGGCCGCGCGATCGTCAACTCGCTCTCGCTCGAGGGCGGCCGCGGCGAGAAGCTCGACCGCACCATGCCGTTGGTAGCGCGCTACGGCGCGGCCGCGATGGCCATGACCATCGACGAGGACGGGATGGCGCACACCGCCGGCCGCAAGCTGGCGGTGGCCCGGCGGATCGCCCAGATCGCGCGCGACGAGTACGGCGTGCCGCACGAGTCGCTGATCTTCGACGTGCTGACCTTCCCGATCACCACCGGCCAGGACGAACTGCGCCGCGCCGCGATCGAGACGATCGAGGGCATCCGGCTGGTAAAGCAGCATATCCCCGGCTGCTTCACCACCCTGGGCGTCAGCAATTTGTCGTTCGGCGTCGCGCCGCACGCCCGCGCCGCGCTCAATTCGGTGTTCCTGAAGCACGCCGTCGACGCGGGGCTCGACACCGCGATCATCAACCCGGCCCACGTGACGCCCTACGCCGAGATTCCGGCCGAGCAGCGCGAGCTGTGCGAAGACCTGATCTTCGACCGGCGCGACGAGGCGCTTGCACGATTCATCCAGTTCTTCGAGCAGAACGCCGCCGCCGTAGCCACAGCGCGCGCCGACCCGACCGCTGGCCTAAGCGTGGCCGAGCGCTTGCACTGGAAGATTGTGCACCGGGTGAAAGAAGGCGTGGAAGAGGACGTGGATGTGTTGATGGCGCAACGGCTGGGCCTATCGGTTGAAGATTTCAGGTTGCTCGTTGCAGGTTCAGTATCGGGTGACAGCGATAGCACTGTTCAGCCTGCAAACGTGCAAACCGCTCAACCGCCTAGCGCGGTGCCGCGCGGCGATGCCGCCGTCGACATTCTCAACAACGTGCTGCTGCCGGCCATGAAAGAAGTTGGCGACCTGTTCGGCTCCGGCCAGCTGATCCTGCCATTCGTGCTGCAGAGCGCCGAGGTGATGAAGAAGACCGTAGCCTACCTCGAGCGCTACCTCGACAAGCTCGAAGGCGCCACCAAGGGCAAAGTGGTGCTCGCCACAGTCTACGGCGACGTGCACGACATCGGCAAGAATCTGGTGCATACGATCCTGGCGAACAACGGCTACACGGTGTACGACCTGGGCAAGCAGGTGCCGCTGAACACGATCATCGAGAAGGCAGTAGAAGTTGGCGCCGACGCGATCGGCCTCTCGGCGCTGCTGGTGAGCACGTCGAAGCAGATGCCGCTGTGCGTGCAGGAGCTGCACCGGCGCGGGCTGAGCTTCCCGGTGCTGGTGGGCGGCGCGGCGATCAACCAGCAGTATGGCCAGCGCATCACGTTTGTAGCCGACGAAGAGCCTTACGCGGCCGGCGTGTTCTACTGCAAAGACGCGTTCGAAGGCCTGGAGACGATGGATAAGCTCTCGAATACGTCGGCGCGCGCGCGCTTCGTCGAGCAGACGATTCGCGACGCGGCGCAGGTGCTGCACCAGAAGCAGCGCGGGCGCGTGGCGCTGGCCGATCTGGGGCGCGCCACCCGCGGCGACACCGCGCGCTCGGCCGTGCGCCGCGACGTGCCGGTGCCCACGCCGCCGTTCTGGGGCGCGCAGGTGGTGAAGCGCATCAAGCTGCAGGACGTGGTCGACTGCCTCGACCGCAACGCGCTGTTCCGGCTGCAGTGGGGCGCCAAAAACGCCAAGGGCGCCGAGTGGGAAAAGCTCAAGGCCGGGTTTGAGCTGAAGGTGCGCGACCTCATCCGCGCCGCCGAGCGCGAAGGCTGGCTCGAGCCGCAGGTGGTGTACGGCTACTTCCCGGCGCAGGCCGACGGCAACGAGCTGGTTGTCTACGACCCGGCCAGCCTGAGTATCAAGAGCCAGGATTCAAGCACCGGCAAGGAGCATGGCTCTCGGCTCTTGGCTCTCGGCTCTGCGCGCGAGCTGACGCGCTTTGTGTTCCCACGCCAGCCTGGGCGCGAGCGGCTATGCCTGGCCGACTACTTCCGCCCGGCCGAGAGCGGCGAGTACGATGTCGCGGCTTTCCAGATCGTCACAATGGGCGCGCGCGTCGACGACCTGACCGAGGAGCTTCAGAAGGCCGGCGACTACAGCAGCGGCTACTTCATCCACGGCCTGAGCGTATCGCTGGCCGAAGCGCTAGCCGAGTACACCAACCGCGTGGTGCGCCAGAGCCTGGGGCTGAAGGGCGAGCAGGGCAAGCGCTACTCGTGGGGCTACCCGGCCTGCCCGGACCTCGACGAGCACGCCAAGCTGTTCGGCATTCTGCCGGCCGATCGCATTGGCGTAACGCTCACCGATGCCTTTCAGCTGGTGCCCGAGCAGAGCACCGCCGCGATCGTGGTGCACCACCCCGAGGCCAAGTACTTCAGCATCGGTTCGGCCGCCGAGCGCGCCGAGCAGGATGTGGGCGCGGTGGCCTGATCCGCGCGGCCTGAAGCCTACAGCCGAGCGCCGGGTTCTTCGCTCCCGGCGCCCTCGAGCTGGGAGTACAGCCTGGCCCACTCGGCGAGCGAGAGCGTCTCGGCGCGCCGATCCGGGTCGATACCGGCGGCGGCCAGCGCGGCCAGCGCGCGCGGCTTATCGAGCGGCGTGCCTATGGCCGCCAGCCCGGTGGGCAGCGCGTTGGCAAGCTTCTTTCGCGCCTGCAAAAAGCCGGCCTTGATCAGCCGCATGAGCGCGGCGGGCGGTACGTCGGCGGCGGGCTGCGGGCGTATGCGCAGGCGCAGAATGGCCGAGTCGACCGCTGGAGCCGGGAAGAAGCTGGCGGCCGGCACGCGCGCAATCACCTCGGGCGCGGCGTACAGCTGCACCGAGTGCGCCAGCACGCTCATGTCGCCGGGCGCGGCCGCGATGCGCTCGGCCACCTCCCACTGCACCAGCACCACCATGAGCGCCGGCGGCGGCGCGGCCTCGAGGAAGTGGCGCAGGGCCGCTGAAGTGATCGCGTAGGGCAGGTTCGCCACGACTTTGTAGCGAGGGCCGGGAGCCGGAAACTGAGAACCGCCCGGGCTGGGCTGGCTCTCGTTTTTTGGTTCCTGGCTGTTTTGCAGCAGCTGCTCGGGCGATTGGCGCAGGATATCGCCCTGCACGAGCGTGAAGCCCGGCTCGCCCGCAAACTCAGCGCGCAGCCGCTCGGCCAGGCGCGCGTCGAGCTCGACGCTGACGACGCGGCCGGCGCGCCGCACAAGCTCCCACGTCAGCACGCCGAGGCCCGGCCCAACCTCCACCACCGTATCGGCGGGCACAAGCTCGGCCGCGCCAACGATCGCGCCCAGCACGGCGGCGTCGAGCAGGAAGTTCTGGCCCATGGCGCGGGTAGGCCGCAGATCGAGCGAGCGCAGCGCCGCGCGCACGCGGGCCGGCTCGAGGTACGGGTTAGTCATTGCAAACCGCAGATCGCAGATTGCAGAGCGCAGGCTATTGTTACCGGCAAGCTATTATCTCACAATCTGCGTTATATCACACGAGTTACGTGGTGGGGGTTCGGGGGCGGCAAAGCCGCCCCAGCTTCCTTTTTGGCCGGTCGCGGCCACGGCGGTGGCCGCGACCGGCCAAAAAAGAGATGATTTTGGGAGGCTTGCGCCCTCCAAGCCTCCCCACGCGGGAGGACACCGCGTAACTCGTGTTATATCAGGGGAACGGTGACGCGCACGGTGGTGCCCTGGCCCGGCGCGGACATCATCTCGGAGGCGCCGCCGATCAGCTTGGCGCGCTCTTCGATATTGAGCAGGCCAAACGAGCCGCGCTTCTCGTACGACTCGAGCACCTTCTGCAGATCAAAGCCGGCGCCGTCGTCCTGCACCGTCACCTCGAGCGCGCTGGGCGTCTGCTTCAGGCGCACCCAGATATGCTCGGCCTTGGCGTACTTCAGCGCGTTGTTGATCGCCTCCTGGATAATATTGAACAGCGTGCCCTCGACCTTGGTATCGAGATCGACCGAGATCTCGTTCGACTCAAGCTCGATCTTGGTGGTGTTGCTCTGGAAACGCTCGAGATACTGGCGCAGCGTCACGTCGAGGCCCTGCGTCTCGAGCGCCAGCGGGCGTAGCTCGAACAGCATGGTGCGCACCTCGTGGGTCGTGCGCTTGGCCAGCTGGCCGAGCTTGTCGAGCTCGTTGAACACGCGCTTGGGGTCGCGCTCGAGCAGCCGCTTGATGAACTCGACATTCATGGTGATCGCCGCAAGCGCCTGCGCCGGGCCGTCGTGCAGGTCGCGCGCGAGCTGGTGGCGCACCTCTTCTTCCTTCGACAGCAGCTTCGAGCGCTCCTGGCGCAGGTCGTACACCAGCTGAGCATTATGCAGCGCGATGATCGCGTAGTTCGCCAGCGCCGTCAGCATCCCCAGCTGCTCCGTATTAAAGGCGCGCGCGCGGTCGCTGGCGATCAGCAGCAGGCCATAGGTTCGCAGCGCCGCGCGCAGCGGCACCAGGCAGGCGGCGTGGCACTGCGCCAGCGCGGCGATCGGCGCCAGCTCGGGCTCCTGGCTAACATCGTCGATCAGGCAGGCGTCGGACGAGCGCAGCACCTGGCCGATCTGGCCAGTGCCGAGCTGCAGGCGCTGCTGAGTATCGAGATCGCTGGCGCCGTACGAAGCCGCGACATACAGCTCGTCGGGCTGGCCCGTCGAGAGCAGCACCAGCGCGCACTGGTGCGGCACCAGCTTGCGGCTCTCGACCAGCGTGGCGTCGAGCACGCTCTGGTAGTTCATGGTCGTCGAGAGCGTATAGGCGACCTCGTACAGCGAGCGCATCTGGTCGCGGTACGCATTCGCCTCGCTCAGCGCGTCCTGCTGTTTCTGCTCGGCCAGCTCGACGCTCAGGCGGTTGTTGGCCGTCCAGCGCTCGGCCAGGCCGCTGGTGAGCCAGGGGATGCACACCAGCGCCACCGCGCGCAGCGTAAGGCCCAGCAGCGCCACCGCCTCGGTGGGCGCCGGGCCATTGTTCGGGCCGATCCGCGCCAGCAGGTAGGCGCTGACATACACCGCCGCGGCGAACACCCCGGCCAGCAGGCTCGACATCGGCCGCAGCCGGAAAGCCGCGCCGACCAGCGGCAGCAGGTACAGCGGGTAGTACAGGTCGCGCGGGTCGTGGCCGAAATAGGTGAACAGCGAGATGAAGATAATATCGATAACGAAGGCGATGTTCAGCAAGCCGCTAAGCGCCGACACAAACAGCGCCAGGGTGGCCAGCAGATTGAACAGGCCATAGGCCCACACCAGCATCAGCACCGGCGGCATCGTGAGCGTGAACGGCCAGAGCGGCTGCTTGACCAGCAGCGTGCCGATCAGCGCCAGCAGTATGAACACCCCCCAGCGCGCGGCGATGTAGAAGCGATCGCCGCCAAGCAGCTGCCAGCGGACGCGTGAGCTTATGGTTCGGGGCGAGGTGGTCGATGCACTCATAGTTGATCGGGCAATATCGCGCCGCTGCCATAGCGTCGCTGAAGCTGGCCTTTCAGAAGCTTGCGAGCGTGATGCAGCCGTGATTTGACCGTGCCCTCAGGGCAATCGAGGATCGCGGCAACCTCAGGAATCGACAGATCTTCCAGGTAGTGTAGCACCAGCACCGAGCGATGATTGGGCGGCAGGTCGTCGAGCACGGCGCGGACGATCGTCTGAAGCTCGTGCTGCTCGGCAATCTGCTCGGGCGAGCGCCGGGCCGGCGCGAACAGCCGCTCGGCCAGCGCGTGAAACGGTTCGTGCCACAGCCGCTGCCGCCGCGCGCAATTGTACGATAGGTTGGCGGCCACGCGGTACAGCCATGGCAGCAGTGGCTGCGCGCCGTCGAGCTCGCCAGCCTGCCGGTACAGCCGGTAGAATGTATCTTGCAGCACTTCCTCGGCCGTCTCGGCGTTGCGGGTGATACCCAGCGCCAGCTGGTATACCTGCCGCTGATAGCGCCCGAACACGGTTTCGAGCGCGTCGAGGCGACCACGCGCGATCGCCTGGAGCGCGGATGCGTCGCTTTCGTCGCTGTGCTGGCTCGTCTTGTTCATAAGTGCGCCACCGACTTCATCGTCGGCGACCCAACAGTGCCGCGCGCTGCGCTAGGACTAGCCACACACAGCGCGCAGCAGATCATATGCCACTACATGGCCTTAAGCGCGTCGATCGACGATTTCACGACGTCGGCGCTCTTCTTCATCAGCGCCAGCTCGTCGTCGTTGAGCGGCAGCTCGACGATCTTCTTGACGCCGCCGGCGCCAAGCACGCACGGCACGCCGAAATAGATATCGTTCAGGCCGTACTCGCCCTCGAGGTAGCACGAGCACGGGATCACGCGGTTCTTGTCGCGCAGCACCGCCTCGACCATCTGCACGGTGGCCGAGCTAGGCGCGTAGTAGGCGCTGCCGGTCTTCAGCAGGTTGACGATCTCGCCGCCGCCCTTGCGCGCGCGATCGACGATCGCGTTCAGGCGCTCGGCGCCGATGAACTCGGTGACGGGGATGCCGCCGATAGTGGTGTAGCGCGGCAGCGGCACCATCTCGTCGCCGTGGCCGCCCATCAGCATCGCCTGGATATCCTCGACCGACACGCCCGCCTCGAGCGCGATAAACGTGCGGTAGCGCGCGCTATCGAGCACGCCGGCCTGGCCGATCACGCGATTCTTGGGGAACCCGCTGACCTGCTTGGCCAGGTAGGCCATGGTATCGAGCGGGTTGTTGACAATAATGATCACCGCGTCGGGCGAGAGCGCCGCAGCCTTCGAGACGCAATCGCGGGTGATGTTGGCGTTGATCTTGATCAGGTCTTCGCGGCTCATGCCGGGCTTGCGCGGCGCGCCCGACGTGACGACAATCACGTCCGACCCGGCGGTGTCGGCGTAGTCGTTGGTGCCTTTCACGTGCAGGTCGAAGCCCTCGATCGGGCCGGATTCAAGCAGGTCGAGCCCTTTGCCCTGCGGGATACCCTCGACAATATCGACCAGCACAATGTCGCCAAGCTCTTTCGCGGCAATCCAGTGGGCGGCAGTCGAACCGACGAAACCAGCACCAATGATGGTGATTTTCGGTCGCATAGACTTCTCCTTAGGTTCAGAGAGCGATACGGAAGTACGGCTTGATCGAAACACAGCCCCGTACCGATTGGGTTACAGCTACACCACCTAGAGTTGCGAATTCCACATCGCGGATGGCAAACCGCGGCGAGCTGGGCACGCTCGGCGCCTGCTGATCGACGCCACCTAGTATAGCACCAGTTAGCGCGTGCTGCGCCAGCTAGAGCTAGGCGGCCTGCGCCCGCAGCTTGTTCAGCGCGGCCTGCAGATCGGCCGGCAGCGGCGACTCGAACTCGGCCCACGCGCCGCTCGAGGGCAGCGCGAAGCCGAGCCGGTAGGCGTGCAAGAACTGGCGCGCCAGGCCAAATGTGGCGCGCGGCTTTTTCGGGCCATACAGCGGGTCGCCCAGCAGCGGGCGGCTCTTATAGCTGAAATGGACGCGGATCTGGTGCGTACGGCCGGTTTCAAGCCGCGCCTCGATCAGCGTATACTCGCCCAGCGCTTCGAGCACGCGCCAGTGGGTGCGCGCCGATCGCCCGCTCGCGACGATCGCCTGCCGCAGCCGGTCGGTCGGGTGGCGGGCGATCGGCGCGTCGATCAGGCCGCTAGGCTCTTTGAAGCGGCCCTCGACCACCGCGAGGTAGGCTTTGGCCATGGTATGGGCCTGCTGCTGGGCCTGCAGGCTGTGGCGCGCGGCGTCGTTGCGCGCCACCACCAGCAACCCCGAGGTATCGCGGTCGAGCCGGTGCACAATGCCGGGCCGCAAGTCGCTGCCGACGGTGATATCGGGGTAGCGCGCCAGCAGCGCATTCACCAGCGTGCCGTCGAGGTGGCCAGGCGCGGGGTGCACCACCATACCGGCGGGCTTATCGATCACCACCACGTCGCCATCCTCATACACCACGTCGAGCGGGATAGGCTGGGGCAGCAGGTCGGTCGGCTGGGCGATCGGCCGCAGCACCAGCACCACGTCGCCGGCGCGCAGCGCGGCGCTGGGGCGCGCGTCGGCGCCATTCAGGCGGATGTGGCCGTCTTCGATCAGCTGGCGGGCATAGCTGCGCGAAAGGTCGGCGATGCGGTCGGCAACGTAGCGGTCGAGGCGCGCGCCTTCGTCGGAAGGCTCGACCGCCAGCCGCAGCACCTCGGCGTGGCGCCGCGCATCGGGCGCGCTATCGTCGTCCATCGTCATCGCATCACTGCCGATCGCCGCGGCCGGGCCACTGCTCCTGGCTGAGCAGCTCGCCCAGCAGCGTCTCGTCGCCGGGGCTGCTGGGGGCGGTGGCGCGGCTTTCGCCGAACAGCAGCAGGTAGCCGGCCAGCATGATCACGCCAATGGTGATCGCGCTGTCGGCAAGGTTGAAGATGCCGGGGAACCAGCGCACATGCACAAAATCGACCACGTAGCTGTAGCGCACGCGGTCGATGATATTGCCGATCGCGCCGCCGACGATCAGGCCAAGGCTGTACTGCACCCAGGGGCGGTTATTCGGCAGCTGAAAGCGGTAGAACAGGATTGCGCCGATGCTGATTACGATCGAAGTGATCGTAAAAAAGTACGGGATGCCGCGGAACAGGCCAAAGGCAACGCCGTTGTTTTTCACGTAGGTGAAGCTGAGCCACGCGCCCAGCAGCGGGCGCGTCGTCCCTTCGTTCGGGCCAAGGGTTTGTAGGATCCAGGCTTTGGTAAGCTGATCGAGCAGAATAACCGCAACCACCACTGCCAGCGGGCGCGCCCACCGCAGCCGAAACTCCTCGCGCACGTCATTCTCCGCGTCTATACCAGTAAGCAGGAGGCAAGGGCCAGTTGGCAATTATGGCGCACCGAGGCCGCTAGCTCTCGCTTAGGCTGGCTCAATACGTCGGCTCGGCTACACGCAAGCGCGGCGATCAGCGCTCGCGCTCGATCGCCGACTGGCAGGTGATACAGTGGATGGCATACGGCAGCGCTTCGAGACGCTCGGGGTTGATCGGCTGGCCACAGCGCTCGCAGACCCCGTACGAGCCGGCGTCGAGCCGCTGGAGCGCCGCGTCGACCTGGCTGAGCAGATCTTCGGCGTTGCCGCGCAGCGCCAGGTTGCGCTCGCGGTTCATGACATCGCTGGCGTCGTCGGCCAGATGGTTACCAATGCCGGCGTCGTCTTGCGGCGCTTTGTTCTCGGCATCGATCGCGGCGACATCGTCTTGCAGCTCGCGGCGCTCGGCTTCGAGGCGCGCGCGGATTCTTTCGAATACTTCGTTGCTGGCCATAGCTCCTCCACATCGCGAAGACTTCGGCGGCGCCCCAGCATTGCGGCGCAGCGCGGCCGTGACCGGCGAAATTATACCATACCGCCGAGCGATCAGGCGGTATCGACCGAGCGATAGCCGCCCAGGCCGCCGGGGGTAAACGCCTCGCCGAGCGAGTGCAGCAGCGCAGCCACGATGATCAGCTCGTCGCGCAGCGCATCGCGCAGGGCGTCGTGATGGCGGTCGCTCCACAGGTCGCCCAGGTCGGTCACATTCGTGCCGACCAGCTGGACATACGCCTGCACCGGCCGGTCGCCGCTGGTGCGGTAGCCACGGCGTACCTCGATCGCCACATACTCGCCAGGCGTGGGCATATCCGGCGCGGCGCGGCGCAGGGCGGCGCGCACGGCCGCGTTGAACGCGCGCGTCAGGTCGATATCGCCACGATCGGCGTGGCCGCGCACATCGACGGTATACGTCCAGGCGAGCTCGAGCAGGCCCGGCGAGATCTCGTTGCCTTCAGAGTGCAACTGGTGTGCCGCGGTCCACGTGAACGTCAGCTCAACCCACGGCGGCGCGGTGCCTTCGGTGAGCGGCTCGGGATGTTCGGGGAACAGCTCGACGCGATAGACACGCTCGAGTGTGTCGGGGTGAACACTCTCGGCCAGCAGGTGGTCGTGCAGCCCGGCCAGAAGCCACGCATCTTCAAGGCCGGCCGCGAGTTCGTCGTAGGTTATCACTGGCGTCCTCTACATCTTTGTTTAGCCGGTGTATTGTACCGCTATGCGCCCCCGGCAGCAACCAGCGCCGCGCCAAGCAACGGAATAGATCTTGCACTTCGAAGCGCGCAGGAGTGGGTGCGATGCTGGCCACGCCAGCGCCAGTGGATGGAGTGTATGCTATGTTGCAAGCGCCCGATTCGCCCGCCGCGGACGCCCAGGATGGGCCGGCCGACGCGCGGGTGTTCGTAGTTCTAAACCCGATGGCCGGCAGCTCGGTTGCCGACGACGTGCGCGCCGCGCTCGAGCGCAGCTTTGGCGACACCAATGTGGACATATACGAGACCACCGGCGACGAGGGCGAAAATATCGGCGAGCTGGTGCGCGCCGCCGCCGACCGCGGCGCCAGGCTGGTCGTGGCTGCGGGCGGCGACGGCACCGTCTCGGACGTAGCCGAGGGCCTGATCGGCAGCGACGTGCCGCTCGGCATCATCCCGGTGGGCACCGCGAATGTGTTCGCGCGCGAGCTGGAGCTGCCGCTCACGCTCGACGATGCCTGCGCGCTGATAGCTGGCGATCACGCGACCTCGCCCGTCGACGCCATGAAAGTTGGCGAGAAATACTTCGTGCTGCAGATCGGCATCGGCATCGACTCGCTGATGATCCGCGACACCGACCGCCAGGCCAAGCGCCGCTTCGGGCGCGCGGCGTATATCTGGACGATGCTGACCCGGCTGTTTGGCTACCAGCCGCTGCGCTTCACCATCGTGGCCGACGGCAAGCGCCTGCGGCCGCGCGCCTCGCAGGTGCTGGTGGCCAACGGCGGCGTGCTCGGCGTGCCGCCATTCCGCTGGGGGCCGCACATCACGCCCAACGACGGCCGCATCGACGTGTGCATCGTCAGCGCGCGCACGCTGCTCGACTACGTTGGCCTGATCTGGCACACCGTGCTGGGCCAGCAGCGCCGCGACCGCAACGTGCGCTACCTGGCCGCCACGTCAAGCATCTCGATCAGCGCCGACCAGCCGCTGCCGGTGCAGGCCGACGGCGAGATCGTCGGCGATACCCCGCTGCAGATCCAGGTCGTGCCGCACGCCGTCCAGGTGATCGTGCCGGCCCCGGCGGGCGAGCGCGAGGATGCGGCCAGCGGCGCGCCGCGCGCCGACCAGCTCGAGATCGACCCGGCCACGCCGCACCCCTGGGATCAGCCCTCGCCCGCCGCCAAGGCCGCAGCCGAGCCGGCCAAGCAGGCGGTGAAGCAGGCCGTGGGCACGATCGCCACGCCCGAGCAGGCGGCACAGGTAGCCCAGCAGCTGGCCGCCGCCGCCCAGGGCACCACCGAGCACGAGCTGCGGGCGCAGGCGCCGGCGGCAACCGACCCGGCCGAGGCCATTCAGGCCGCCGCAGAGGCAACCGACGGCCCGCAAAAAGCGCCCGCCACGATCGTCGAGGCCGCGCGCCAGGTGGCCAGCAGCAGCGGCGAGACGCGCGAGGCGCTCGAGCAGGCGATCCAGCAAGCCACCAACCCCGAGCAGGAGGGCCGCGTGGACGCGCCCGAGCGCGCGCCGCTCGACCTGCTGCGCGAGGCGATCTTGCACCAGATGAAGCCCTACCAGGCGCTGGACGCACGGCTGTACCTGGCGGTGAACCACCTGCCGCACACGCCGCTGACCAACCGGCTGATGTATGCGCTGACGGTGATCATGAACGGCGGCTTTGGCTGGGTGCTGGGCCTGGTGCTCGCGGCGCTGTTCGACCGGCGGCGCGGGCGCCAGGCGCTGCTGCAGGTGCTGCCGCCGCTCTGGTTCGCCACGATGTCGGTGGAATACCCGATCAAATACTACTTCCGCCGCCGCCGGCCGTTCATCGATATCGTCCAGGCGATCGCGGTGGGCAAAAAGCCCGGCACCTTTTCGTTCCCCTCGGGCCACTCGGCGGCGGCGTTCGCGGGCGCCTGGCTGCTGCGCCGGCACTACCCGCGCCTGGCCGCGCTGTGGTACACGATCGCCGGGCTGGTTGGCTTCTCGCGGATCTACCTTGGCGCGCACTACCCCGGCGACGTGCTGAGCGGCGCCTTGGCCGGCACCACGCTGGCCGAAGCGACGCGCTGGCTGATCGAGCAGGGCGACCAGGCCAACGACGAGCCTGCGCTCAAGCGCGTGCTCGGACAGCTTCGCGAGCCCTAGCGCGCCGGCATCAGGGTCGCGCACGGCCACGGCGCGCCAGCGCCGCAGCAATTGACCAAATCGCAACTATGCCCTAGCATGTATCAGCATCTCTGCCTGCGCCTTATACACCGTACACGCGGATGCCCGCGCGAGACAACGCGGCCTGCGGCAGATCGGCCGAGCCGGCTCGGCTCCAATGCTCGCGCTCGCCGCACATAAGCATTGCCGTAGTAGGCAGGCGCAGAGCGCAGCGGAGCGGCCCGCAGAAGCGCCGGCCGCGCGGTTCTGATGCCAGAAGCGACTACGCGCAACCTGCTATACATGAAGAGGGGACTATGCCGACATACCGCAGCCCTGGCCCGCGCGGGCTCGAGTTCCACGTAGCCCGCGACGCGCGCGACCGCTACCGTTTCGACGACTGGCTGTACTCGATCAGCGGAAACGTGGTGTTCGCAAACTTCCGCGCGGCCCGGCTGTTCGCCCAGCGCATGAACGAGAAGCGCGATCTGGTAAGCTTCCCCGAAGATGCCGTCAAGGCGTCGCAGATCAACGCGCTGGCGCTCATCCACGAGCTGACGCACCACATGTTCCGCGTGTACCGCGAGCAGCAGAACCCGCACATCCTCGAGCAGTCGCTCGAGTGGCTGAACCGCCAGATCGGCCCCGCCGCCGTCGAGGCCTCGCTGCGCAAGTTCGCCGACGAGTTCCCTGCGCTAACAGTCTACCGGCGCGAAGCCGATGTCGACACCTACCTTGCCGGCGAGACCGACGGCACGCCCAATCGCCATGTCGTGCTCGAAGAGATGCTGATGCTGTGGATCGAGAACGCGAACCCGGCGTTCGCGCCGTTTCAGGAGCTCTTCGACGACCACCAGCTCGAGCGCGAGACGCCCTACCCGACGATTATGTCGTCGCTGTACAGCTTCTTCGGCGGGGCAAGCGCTGCCGCCGCCGACGACACCGGTGGGCGCGGCGGGCGCGCGCTCGGCCTCGCGGGGGCCGGCGAAAACCTGATCGACCTGCTGCTGGCGCCGTCGCGCGCCGCGCCCTACTCGCTCGAGGCCCAGCTCGAATTCATCCGCGGGCGCTGGGGCCTGACGCTGGGCAAAGAGGTCTACCGCCTGCTCGGCGGGCTCGACCTGATCAAAGAAGAAGAGAAGCCGGTGTTCTTCGGCCCCGGCCCGGTCGAGCTGCCCACCGACGCGTTCGACGCGCTTGTGGCCGAGCCCGAGCAGTTCAGCCCCGACAAAGACTGGATGCCGCGGCTGGTGATGCTGGCCAAGAACGCGTATGTCTGGCTCGACCAGCTGGCCAAAGAGTACCAGCGGCCGGTCGCCACGCTCGACCAAGTGCCCGACGAAGAGCTCGACAAGCTGCAGCGCTGGGGCGTCACCGGCCTGTGGCTGATCGGCCTGTGGGAGCGCAGCGCCGCGTCGCAGCGCGTGAAGCAGATGATGGGCAACCCCGACGCGGTGGCCTCGGCCTACTCGCTGTTCGACTACCAGATCGCCGCGCGGCTGGGCGGCGAGGCCGCATGCCAGAACCTGCGCGAGCGCGCCTGGCAGCGCGGCATCCGCCTGGCCAGCGACATGGTGCCTAACCACGTCGGCATCGACGGCCGCTGGGTGATCGAGCACCCCGACTGGTTCCTCGCAGTGCCCGAGAGCCCCTACCCATCGTATAGCTTCAACGGCCCCGACCTCTCGTGGGATGGCCGGGTGGGCATCTACATGGAAGATCACTATTACGACCGCACCGACGCGGCAGTGGTGTTCAAGCGCCACGACCGCTGGAACGACGACGTGCGCTATATCTACCACGGCAACGACGGCACCAGCATGCCCTGGAACGACACCGCGCAGATCAACTACCTCAACCCCGAGGCGCGCGAGGGCGTGATCCAGACGATCCTCCATGTCGCCCGGCAGTTCCCGGTGATCCGCTTCGACGCCGCTATGACCCTGGCTAAGCGCCATATCGAACGGCTGTGGTTCCCCGAACCCGGCGCGGGCGGCGCCATCCCCTCGCGCGCCGAGCACGCCATGACCAAAGCCGACTTCGAGGCCGCTATTCCAAACGAATTCTGGCGCGAGGTCGTCGACCGGGTGGCCGCCGAGGTGCCCGACACGCTGCTGCTCGCCGAGGCATTCTGGCTGATGGAAGGCTACTTCGTGCGCACCCTCGGCATGCACCGGGTCTACAACAGCGCGTTCATGCACCTGCTGCGCGACGAAGATAACGCCAAGTATCGCTCGCTGATGAAGCAGACGCTTGAGTTCGACCCCGAGATTCTCAAGCGTTATGTAAACTTTCAGAACAACCCCGACGAAAAAACCGCCGTCGAGCAGTTCGGCAAAGGCGACAAATACTTCGGCATCTGCACCGTGATGCTGACGCTGCCGGGGCTGCCGATGCTGGGCCACGGCCAGATCGAGGGCTTCGCCGAGAAGTATGGCATGGAGTACCAGCGCTCCTACTGGGACGAGCAGCCCGACGAGCATCTGATCGAGCGTCACGAGCGCGAGATCTTTCCGCTGGCGCACCGGCGCTACCTGTTTGCCAATGTCGATAGCTTCCTGCTGTACGATTTCTTCACCGCCGACGGCGGCGTGGCCGAGGATGTGTACGCCTACTCGAACCGCTACGGCGACGAGCGCGCGCTGGTGGTGTACCACAACAAGTACGCCGATGTACGTGGCTGGGTGCGCACCTCGGCGGCCTTCTCGGTGAGAACGGGCAGCGGCGACGAGCGCGCGCTGGTGCAGCGCACGCTGGGCGAAGGGCTGGGCCTGCAATCGTCCAGCGATGTGTTCTACATCTTCCGCGATCACGTCACCGGCCTGGAGTACCTGCGCAACGGCGCCGAGCTGGCCGAGCAGGGCATGTATATCGAGCTGAGCGCCTACAAATGCCACGTGTTCATCGACTGGCGCGAGGTGCGCAGCGACGCGGTGCACCAGTATGCGCAGCTGGCCGGCTTCCTGGCCGGGCGCGGCGTGCCCAGCATCGACGAGGCGCTCAAAGAGCTGTTCCTCCAGCCGCTGCACTACCCGTTCAAGGAGCTGGTAAACGCCGATATGTTCCGCCGGCTGATCGACGCTGTTGAGGCCGCGCAGGCCGAGCCGCCTGCGGCAGCACAGGCCGACACGGTTGCAAGCTCGCAGGCCGAGCCAGCACAGCCGGCCCCCCAGGAACCCGACAGCCTGCAACCTGGCAGCCTGCAAACTTTGCTGGACGATTTCGAGCAGAAGATGCTGCGGCTGCTCGACGAAGTCAAGCGCTTCGCGGGCGCCTCCGGCGACGCGGCGCCGATCGCGGCCGAGGCGCGCGCCGAGCTGGCGGCCATCCTGCGCCTGCCGGCGCTCGAGCAGCGCCTGGCACCCGCCGACGCGCCGGCGATCGAGGATACCACGGCGAGCTGGGGCAGCTTGTTCGGCTGGGCGGCGATCCACGGGCTGGGCAAGCTCACCGGCGCCGGCGATTACGCCGAGCAGAGCCGCAGCTGGATCGACGAGTGGCGGCTGGGCCGCATTCTCAGCGGCGTGCTGCACGAGCTTGGCGCCGACGACCCGGCCGCCTGGCAGGCGACCCAGGTGCTGAAGTACCTCACCAGCTACCAGGATTGGTTCAAATCGGCCGAGCTGCAGCAGCCCGCGCAGCTGCTGGGGGCGCTGCTGGCCGACGCCGAGGTGCGCCAGCTACTGCGGATCAACCGCTACCAGGGCGTGCTCTGGTTCGACAAGAACGCCTTCGAGCAGCTGCTGGCCTGGCTGGGGCGGGTGGCGCTGATCTCGCTCAGCGCGGCAGACGAGGGCACGGGCGAGGACACAATCGCCGATTGCTACGAGCTGCTGGGCCAGCTGCGCGACGCCGCCACGAAGGCGGGCTACCAGATCGAGCAGCTGCGCCAGGCTCTTTAGCTGACCCCACCGCCTTCCCCCTCCCCTGGCAGGGAAAGGGGAAAACGTTTTGTGGTGCGGCGGCTTTGCCGCCGCACCAGCACCACAACAAATACCCCCCGCTCCCCGGTGGGGAGCGGGGGCAGGGGGGTGAGGGGGACTACCTCATTATTGATCCACCTCGAACCCGGCCACCAGCGCAGTAAAGGCCAGCAGCAAGTCGCGGTCGGCGTGCAGCCCCACCGGGAAGCTTACCTGTAGCTCGTAGGTCGTATCGCCCTGCGTCAGCACCACCGTGCAGGATTGGGTGTAGGCATCGACGTTCTCGATCAATGCCTCGCCAGTGAACACCTGCCCATTCGTAGGCAGCTTCAAGCGCTGGCGCAGGAACGCCTGGTCGAGCGGCGCATCGCCGTTGCCATTGGCGCGCGGCGTGCGGGGTGACGGCGCGTCTAGGACGCGGATGTTGATCGGGTGCTTGGGCCACTCGGGCATGTGCACCTGCAGCGCCTCGCGCGCCGTTGGGTCGGCCACAGGCGCAACGGCCCAGCCCACGCGACGCGGAAAATGTAGCCGTCTGCTGGGCGCACTAAAGCGCTGCCACTGCGGGAAATCGACCGGCAGCGTAACGTCGAACACGCTGCCGGGATTGGGCTCGCTCTCGGCATAGATCGTCACGATCTGGTCGATCACAAAGATGCGATCGGCGTGCTCGCAATGGCCGAAATACGGGTCGTCGAGATGCCCGCGCACGCGCAGGCGGTAGCCCAGGTTGCGCGGATTGGCCGCCTGCTCATCCGGCGGCGGGTAGGCCAGGATCTTTTGCGCGGCAAACATTGGCACCAGCCAGGGCTCGGTGTCAGGTGGGTATGTAGGCAACCAATTGGTTTGGCCGCTGTTCACATAATTGATGAAGCCAGCAACCGGCTGATCAGTTAGCAGACTCTCAGTTGCCAAATTTGGGCAACTTTGGCTATCCCAATCGTAGCTAGCTTCGCGATAACTTCCCACCCAATTATAGACATCCAGCTCGACCTGCTCGCCCGGCGTTGGGCGCTTACGCAGCAGCTTGGCAATGTCGTGGCTGATTGCGGCATCTACCGATGATGAGGCCAGCACCGGCATGGCTGTGGCGGCATCGCCGCCTGCGCCTTGCGAGGTGACTGCGTCAGGCGTGCCACAGGCATTGAGTAGCAAACAAAGAATGATGAGAATACTGCCTACTTTCCAGGGCATGACATACTCCTTCCCTGCGGGCAAAGAACGTCGTGTGAGATTCTGACAAGCCAGCGCGGGAACGCCTTCGGCGCCCGATATGCTGCTGTCATGGGAGTGACCCATTATATCCCTTAATATAGAATGAATTCCCATCGACTCTGTCAATACCGTAGTTATAGTCCTCAGTTTGAAAATCCCAGCCATTCCAAGATGTTGTTGGAGCAGAAAGATTCCGCCCATATGTGAGCGACGAGAAGAATGAGACACCCATTTCATTATGAATAGAAATGCTCGTATCGGTCACTTCGCCGCCAGCACGAATATTTCCAGCACAAATACCAAGGTCAGCTCCAAGGGGTCCTGTCCGTTCTACAGCATCAGTATACATACGCCAGTAACATCCTGGCGGACCAGCCTGTTGATATGCTTGGATTTTATAGCGAGTGTCGTATGCATATGCAAAGACCGTTGGTTGGAATTTACTCCCGCTAACGTAATAACCATAATAAAGGACAGAGGCATTATTGTTTCCTCCCATCTCTTTATGCCACCCAGCTTCAAAATAACTACCGATATTTTTGAACTTGAAATCTCCAATCCAAAGAACACCAGACGAAAATGATTCGTTTGTTGTATTCCTAAGTAGCGGATCTGCGAAATCGATATTGCTGGCAACTGCGCTATAAGTATTATCATACTCTTTATGCACTCTAGCATAAGCTCTACAAGACTTCACATCACCTGGGCAAGCAGGTACATCGAAAGCATCGAGATCAACACGGGTACCGGTGGACGACGAATGTTTATTGCTGGATACAACGATATTTATGACATGAATACCAGATCCCAAATTTTTATAGGTTCTGGTATATTGCCTTGGATATGCGCTATCTGATGAGTATTGATCAATGGTTCCTTTATCTTTTCCATCGATTGTAACTAGCGCGCGACCTCGATTAGGACCGCGACTGAATACAACCTGAATTTGCTCGCCAAAGAATGTGAAACGTACTAACGAACCAGGCGTATCACTCCAGTGAAGTGTACTCTGGAAAGCGCCGCTTGTGCTTGTCGATGAGGTCCAGGAGCCAAAAAATCGACTACTTACCAACGTACCGAAATCGTCGTATGTCCCCACTCCGTTCGATGCGATATTCACGGAAAAGGCATCAACATCAATTGTGCATACGCAGCCACCATACGGTCTGACCGTAATGATCTGTGGGGTAGTTGAGCTGGTTGTGTAGTATGTTTTACCTACTTGCCGGCGTATTTCTGGGAGATTAGTATTAAAAACGTCAATAGATGTCCCATTAAGGAGTATTTGCATGATGCCACGGTTATACGCTGCCGTATACCAAACTGTAATCGAACTCCCAATAAATGTAAGCGAGGCTGTCGCATTTGGATCTTGAGTAAAATGCAACGTACCAGACATAGCATTTGCATATGTCCCGCCGCTCACGGTTGACCAAGTACCGCTATACTGTATCGCAGTATTGGCATCATCGTATGTTCCGGTGCCTACTGCTTGCGCAAACGCAATACTACTCGGTAAAGTCAGGCCAAGCAGCGCGGTCAGCACGAGAATCGATAACGCCTTACGCATGGGAGTGCCTTTCTTCTGCAAATGCGCGAGAACGCCGCTTACCTGCACTAAGCGCACAGGTACGGTTATGTGTTGTGCCGATAGTACTTTGACTGATAGTATCAAGCACAGCACATAGTTGTCAGGCTAGTACAGGCAAAGCCCAGACCGAAGGAATTGCAGAAGAACAGATGCAGAAGCTGTACTGTGTAGGCAAACGCACGAAGTATGCACTACACACCAGAGGAAGGAATACTCGTAGATGCATCCATAGTACACGAATTCCCCCCCCCCCCGTAATAGCCCAAAGGTACTAGGTGTTTATAGTACCCTTTCTCGGAAGCTGGGGCAGCAAAGGCACATATCGCGCCCTGACACGACGCATCGTTCTCATATGGGTTTCTGACGCAGGGTGACGTCTCTACGATGATGCGCATCGATGATCATCGTGGGGCCGGGGAGGCGCGCGCCGAGCTGGCGGCCATCCTGCGCCTGCCGGCGCTCGAGCAGCGCCTGGCACCCGCCGACGCGCCGGCGATCGAGGATACCACGGCGAGCTGGGGCAGCCTGTTCGGCTGGGCGGCGATCCACGGGCTGGGCAAGCTCACCGGCGCCGGCGATTACGCCGAGCAGAGCCGCAGCTGGATCGACGAGTGGCGGCTGGGCCGCATTCTCAGCAGCGTGCTGCACGAGCTTGGCGCCGACGACCCGGCCGCCTGGCCAGGCGGCCAGGTGCTGAAGTACCTCACCAGCTACCAGGATTGGTTTAAATCGGCCGAGCTGCAGCAGCCGCGCAGCTGCGCCAGGGCGCTGCTGGCCGACGCCGAGGTGCGCCAGCTGCTGCGGATCAACCGCTACCAGGGCGTGCTCTGGTTCGACAAGAACGCCTTCGAGCAGCTGCTGGCCTGGCTGGGGCAGGTGGCGCTGATCTCGCTCAGCGCGGCAGACG
This sequence comes from Kouleothrix sp., assembly GCF_046328425.1. NCBI lineage: Bacteria > Bacillati > Chloroflexota > Chloroflexia > Chloroflexales > Roseiflexaceae > Kouleothrix > Kouleothrix sp. The sequence goes on along the minus strand of NZ_JAXLWP010000003.1, from coordinate 695,848 downwards.
AGGGCACGGGCGAGACGTCGCCGGTGTTACGAGCTGCTGGGCCAGCTGCGCGACGCCGCCACGAAGGCGGGCTACCAGATCGAGCAGCTGCAGTCGCTGGTGCAAGCAAGGGGCTCGGACAATTGTGGCACTGCGTGGCGAAGCCATCGGTGCCACCTACCTAAGGGGAGTGCGCGAAGGGCTATGCCCCTCGCACTTCCCCTCTGGCGGGTGGCGGCCGCGTGGCCGCCACCCACCAGAAAAAGTGGATATTTGGAGGGACTTCGTCCCTCCAAATATCCACTTTTCAGACAGCTTCTACGTGATCAAGCGCAGAGCGTATTACAGCAGCTGAAGATTGCGCAGAGGCAGCGCGCCGGCAAGCATCGGCTGCGGCTCGGGGCCGTACGCATACGCACGCTCAAAATGGCGCGCGAACACTTGGTCGCCGCGCAGGCCGGTGCGCTGGCTCACCACCTGGCGCAGCGCATCGGCAGCGAGCGGCGCCAGGTTCACGCCGGCCGCCATGTGCGTCAGCTGAACGGCGCGCGCGGCATAGGCCACATTGTTCTTCGGCTCGATCCGGTCGAAATCCTCGAAGAACCAGCCGCACGAGGTAAACATGCGCTGGCGCTCGCGCTGGGCCTCGAGCAGCATATGAATGCGGCCAGCGGTGTCGGCCGGCAGGCGGCGGCCGGCGGCCTGGCCGATCAGATCCGCCACCGTCATCTCGCCCAGCAGCACGTGAATGTAGCGCTCGCGCAGGCGCCACGGGTCGGCGATAAACGGCCGCAGCACCGCCGCGTAGGCCATGTCCAACGCCGCCGCCACCTGGTCGCAGGCATAGCGCAGCGCGGCCTTCCAGCGCCCAGCCTCGGGCGTGCATCCGCAGCTATCCATCCAGCGCGCCACCCCGTGGTGGCAGCTCCACGACGTGCGCTCGCGCAGCCCGACCGAGCGGCGCGGCGGGTGATCGCGCAGCCAGCGCGCCAGGAACGTCGGCTCGATACCGCTCTGCGCGCTGGCCGTGCCCAGCAGGTGCTCGAGAAACATATCGCGGAACGGCTGGTGGTGGCCGTACAGCTCGCCGTCGCTCGCCACCAGGATGAGCTGCGGCTCGCCGCGCTGCGCCTTCGCCGGGTTGAACTGCGCCGCCAGATCGTGCAGCGCAAACGCGTCGGCGTTGGAGGTCATGGCCGAGTCGAAGCTGACGCGGCCGCTCAGGCCCTGGTGGTAGAAGCATGCCACGATCGAGCGCCCGCCCGGCAGCTCGACGCGATACGGCTCGGTTGGATCGAGCTGGTCGTTGGCGGCCTGCCAGGGCGCCAGAATGGTGAACTCGATCCCGAAATCGGCCATGATCGCCAGCGTCTCGCTATCTACCGCCGTTTCGGGCAGCCACATGCCCTGCGGCCGGCGGCCAAAGCGGTGCGCGAAGTCGGCGATCCCCCAGGCCACCTGGGCCGCCTTGTCGGCGCGCGTCGCCAGCGGCATGATCGTGTGGTTGTAGCATTGCGCGATCGCGTTGCCGACGCCATAGCGCCGTAGGTTGGCGCGATCCTGCTCGACGATCATGCGGTACGCCGCCGGGTCGTGCTGCTGCATCCAGCCGAACAGGGTCGGGCCGACATTGAAGCTCATACGCCCGAAGTTGCCGCGCTCGGCGTTCGGGCGGTAGCACTCGGCGTGGATGCGCTCGTTCCAGTTCGCGTACGGCGCGGCGCCGGCCTCCTGTGGGATCGAGCCGAGCAGCGGGTCTTCGCGCGGCGGCTGGTAAAAGTGGCCGTGAATGCACAGCGATCGATCGAACATAACTGCCTCTCATTCGGCCTGCGTTGCGAATAGCCTGGCTGATCGCCCAACATCGGCAGGCCGTTGGCTGCGAAGAGCAGCACCATATACCCTATAAACGTTCGAGATAGTGGTTTGTTTGGCCTGGGGATGACGAAGAGATTACGCATACCGCTGCGAGCCATCTTGCCGGGCGCCAGGGGGCGCATGCTATAATGGCCGCTGGCGAGGCCGCACACAAACGACGCAAATGCCATGAAAGTACTCGTGCTTGGCGGCGATGGCCGCGCGCACGCGCTAACCTGGAAGCTGTTCAACAGCCCGCTGGTGACCGAGCTGATCTGCGCGCCCGGCAATGGCGGCACCAGCGCGCTGGCGCCCGCCGCCGAGATCGACCTCGGCGACGCCGCCGCGATTGCGCGCTGGGCCTTCGACGAGGGCGTCGACATCATTGTGCCGGCCGGCAGCCGCCCGCTGCACGCCGGCCTGGTCGACGAAGTCGTGTCGATGCAGATCGGCGTGTGCGGGCCGTCGCAGCGCTCGAGCGAGCTGGCGCGCAGCCGCTGCCAGGCCAAAGAGTTCATGCTGCGCCACAGCCTGCCTACGGCGCCAGGCCGCGCCTTCACCGACCACGCCACCGCCGAGAAATACCTGGCGACGCTGCCCCTGCCTGTGATGATCAAGGCCGACGACCCGGCTGGCGGCGAGGCGTGCTACGACGACCGCTACCTGGCGATCGAGGGCCTGCGCGAGCTGTTCGCAGCCAGCGTGCCGGGCGGCGCGAATGGCGGCGTGGTGATCGAAGCGGCGCTGAGCGGCCCGCGCGTGGTGATGTCGGCTTTCACCGACGGGCGCACCGCCGTGCCGATGCTGCCCACGCGCCTGTACGACCGCGCCGAGCCAGGCGAGGGCGGCGCGCCGGCGCGCGGGATCGGCGCGCACACCAGCGCCTCGACCTACGCGCGCAAGCTTGGCGCCTACCTGCACGAGCGCCTGATTCTGCCGGTGGTCGATGGCCTTGCGCGCGACGGGCTGCCGTTCTGGGGCATCATCGGCGTCGATTGCATTGTCACCGAGCAGGGGCCGCGGCTCACCGCGCTGCGCGCCGGCATGCACGAGGGCGAGGCCCAGGTGGTGCTGCCGCGCCTCGAAGACGATCTGCTGCCGTGGGTGCAGGCCATGATCGCGCAGCGCCTGCACGAGCGGCCAGCGCCGGAGTGGTCGCCGCTGGCCACGGTCGGGCTCGGGCTGTTCGCGCGCGGCTACCCGCACCACTTTGCGGTCGGCGGGCCGATCGACGGGCTCGAAACGCTCGACGAAGGCGTGCGCGCGTTTCACAGCGCCACCGAGAGCAGCGCCGGGCTGCGCTACACGCCGCAGCGCCAGCGCTCGGCGGGCAGCCTGTTCGGCGGGCTATCTGCCGGGCTGCCTTTTTTTGGCGCGGGCCAGCCCGGCGGCGCGCTGCGCAGCAGCGGCGGGCTGGTGCTGACGCTGGTGGCCAGCGGCGCCACGCTCGCGGGAACACGTGGCGTGGCGCTTGTGAATGCCGACCGGGTGGCGTTCGAGGGCCGCAGCTACCGCGGCGACATCGGGGCAAAAGAGTTCGGCTGACATCAGAATCGTACGAGGGTGCTCGCGCAGCGCGAGCACCCTCGTACAGGCCACTCAGGCCGAGCAGGGCGCTAGGGCTTCAGCACCTTGAAGTAGATCACCGAGGCATAGTCGCTGGTCGAGCTCTTGAACACCCAGAACCACAGGCCGGGGTCAAGATCCTTGGTATCAAACGGCAGCCCCTCGACGGCGCCATTCGGCCCGACATTGTAGGTGTGCACCGTGCCGAGAACGGCGCCGTTCGGCGCAGTGAGCCAGAAGCCGATCTGCTCGTTCGGCTGGAAGCCGTAGATGTCCATTGCGATCACCTCGCCCTGCTTCACGCACTTGCCGGGGCGGATGCGCGCGTTTTTCGGCTCGGGCACGTCGGCGCAGGGGTTGGGCGCTGGCGTGGGGGCCGGCGCCGCAGTGTTGGCGCGGATCTCGTTGCCTAGCAAGCCCAGCAGCACGGTGTAGGGCGGCTGGTTCTCGGGGTGCAGCTCGAAGCGCGCGCGCTCGAACCACTGCGCGGTGTACTGCTTGCCGTCGCCGAGCGTCTCGACCTGCGGGTCGCTCAGCGGCAGGCCGAACAGCGCCAGATTCTCGGCCTCGCTCTTGCCTTTCTTGCCGTCGAACTCCAGGCCGCTGGCGCGCCAGGCCTTCAGGATGTCGCCGCAGACATTGTGGCCGGTCTCGGCGAAAAAGCGGCATCCGGGCTGTGCGCTGGTCTTGGGGAAGGTAAAGGGATCGCGGCCCTGCTGCGCCAGCCGGTCGGCGCCAAGCCGCCCAAGCAGCACGTCGTAGGGGCGCGCATTCTCGGGGTGCAGCTCGAGCCGGTTGCGCTCGAACCACTGCACCTGGAGCTGGCGGTTCTCGATCGTTTCGAGCTGCTGCGGGCCAACCGGGAAACCGAACACCGGCAGGCCGCCGTTTTGCTCCCAGAACTCGCGGATGCGCCCTTCGATGCAAAAGCCCGTTTCGGCAAAGCAGCGCTGGCTCGTCTGCGCCTGGGCGCGGCCCTGCGGAGCAATCGCCAGGATCACCGCAGCGCCAAACAACAGCACCGCCCAACGAGATAACCGGGATCGGTTCATTTCTCACTCCTGTGCTTTAACGAAAGAAAGACGTGTGATACGAAATTCGCTTGATTACTTACACTTTGGTGGGGGTTTGGGGGCGGCTTCCCGCCCCCAAATTTCTTATTGTGTTGCACGACGCTTCGCCACGTCGTGCAACACTATCTATACGTGATCAAGCGAACAGCGTATGAGATAGCTGCGTAGGGCAGGCCCAGCGCCGGGGTAGGCCTGTATAAGCCTGCCTGCTTCGCGCCTCCTTTGCTGCATATGCCACGCAGCATATCATTCGCTTATTGAACGTAGCTCGACTGTTTTTTAGGATGCCGTCCGCAAAGACCTAACCATACTGCTTAGTTTTAGCTAGCGCCGCCAGCCGCGCGCCGTGGCCAGCTCGTTTGCGAGCAGCCCGAGCAGCACGCCTTGGTCGCCATGGCTTTCGAAGCGCGCGCGCTCGAACCACTGCACGATATGCGGCTGGCCATCGCTGAGCGTTTCGACCTGCGGCTCGGAGAGCGCGGCGCCGAACAGCGCCAGGCTTTCGGCGTAGGTTTTGCCGCGCCGGCCGTCGAGCTCGAGGCCGTTGGCGCGCCAGTAGCTCAGGAACGGCTCGCACAGGCTGTGGCCGGTGGCCGCGAAGAACAGGCAGCCGGGGCCGGCGGTGCCTTTGGGGAAGTCGAACCAGCTGCGGCCGCTCTGGCGCAGGATGGTATCGCCCAGGCGGCTCAGCAGCACATGGTAGGGTGGGGGGTTCTCGGGGTGCAGCTCGAGGCGGTGGCGCTCGAAGTACTGCACGGTGTAGTCGCGCCCATCCTCACCCCGCTCGGCAAACTCCTCGCTGGTGGGGTAACCAAAGATCGGCAGGCCGCCGTGCTTTTGCCAGTAGGCCAGAAACGTGCCGCGCAGCGTGTGGCCAGTGGCCGCGAAATAGGCCGCGCCGTCGGCGGGGGCCGGCACCGGCGCGAAAAACTGCGCCGCGTCGGGCCCGACGCTGAAGTTAAGCGTCGCCACGCTGAGCGGCGTGCCGCTGACCCAGGCTTGCTGCGCGGTGCTGGCAAGGCTCGGCCCGCTCACCGTCACCGTATAGGCGCCGGCCGGCAAGTTTTCAAAACGATACGCGCCGGTGGCGTCGGGCTGAATTTGCTGGCCATTGCTGAGCGATACCGTCACCTGGCCAGGCGCGGCGCCGGCCACCACGCCCTGGATACGCGCGCGGCTGAGGATGTTCGGGTCGGCGGCGAGCTGCACCGTGCGCAGCAGGTTCAGGCGGCCGTAGCCATACTCCGGGTCCTTGCCGGGCGCGCCCTGGTCGTCGGCGGCGGCCTCGAGGATCTCGGCCAGCTGGTCGGCGCTCAGGTCGGGGCGCAGCGTCAGCGCCAGCGCGGCGGCGCCGGCCACGTGCGGGCACGAGGCCGAGGTGCCATTTTCCACGCCGTAGCTATCGCCCTCGCTCCGGCTCCAGATCGTACTCCACAGCCCCACGCCCGGCGCGGCGATATCGACAAAGCTGCCGGTGGTCGAGAAGCCGGTGACGCCGTCGTTGCTGTTGGTGGCCGAGACGGCCAGCACCGAAGGGTAGGCGGCCGGGTAGTTCGGCAGATTGCCCTCGGCCTGGCCGTTGCCCGACGCAGCGATGATCAGCACGTTGCGATCGTGGGCGTACTGCACGGCGTCGCGCATCACCTGGGTATCTTCAGGGCCGCCCAGGCTCATGCTAATGATGCGCGCGCCCTGATCGACGGCCCAGCGGATGCCCTGGGCGATGGTGGCGTCGTCGCCCTGGCCGCGGCTGCCCAGCACTTTCACCGGCAGGATGCGGCAGCCCCAGCAGATCCCGGCGATGCCGATGCCATTGTTGGTGTTGGCGGCGGCGACCCCGGCGGTATAGGTGCCGTGGCCCTCGTCGTCGCTGGGGTCGCTGTCGTTGTTGAAGAAATCGTAGCCGGGCAGCAGCTTGCCGGCCAGGTCGGGGTGGCTCGGCGACACGCCGGTGTCGAGCAGGGCGATCGTCACAGCGCCGCCGGTGGTGATATCCCAGGCCTCGTAGGCGTGAATATCGCGCAGCGCCCACTGCTGCGTGATCACCGGGTCGTCGGGGGTGCGCATGGCCGTGCGCAGGTGGTTTGGCTCAGCGTAGGCCACATCGGGCTGGGCCGCGAGCGCGGCAGCCAGCTGGCCAATGTCGGCGCCGAGGCCTACGCGCAGGCGGTAGGTGTGGCTGCCTGCGCCCAGCTCGCGCGCGCCGCCGGCGCCACTCGAGCGCAGCAGCGCGTTCAGCAAGCTCGCGTGCGGCCCAAGCGCCCGGCCATCCGGGCCGAGCGCCGCGCCGGGGCGCAGTTTCAGCACCAGCTCGCCGGGCAGCGCGCCGGGCGGCAGGGCCGGCGCGGCGCTAACTATTGCCGGCCAGCTCGAAAGCAGCAGCAGCACAATGGCAATGGAGCAGAAGCGTTTCATGATTGTTTCTTTCGGCGGCCGGGGCTGGCAGCACCTTCGTTGGGCGCCAATTGAGCACAGCCGGGCTGGCAATGGTCATTGTACCCTATTTGGAATCTCAAGGGCAAGAGAAATGATATCTTTTTCATAACAAAATTGCGCGCCGGCCGCGCGAGGCAACCAGCGCTGGCGTGTTGCAACGAGATGCTGTAATATACAGCGCCCGCATGGCCCAGGCGGCCGGTACGCGGGGTGCCTCCAAGGTAAGCGCTGCGATTAGCTGAAGGGACTCGTGTGGCGATTGTTGTGGTTGGCGCAGGTGCGATCGGGATGCTGGCGGCCGGGCGGCTGGCGCAGGCCGGCGAGCGCACAATTCTGCTGGCGCGTCCGGGCAGCGCCGCTGCGATCGCGCGCGAGGGGCTGCACCTAGCCGAGGCCGGCCAGGCCGCCACGGTCATCCACCTGCCGACGATCACCGACGCCGCTCAGCTCGCGCCGGCCGACCAGCCAGCCGAGCTTGCGATCGTGTGCGTGAAGGGCTACGACACTGCCGGCGCGCTGCCGGCGCTGGCGGCGCTCCAGCCGCGCGCGGTGCTGACGCTGCAGAACGGCATCGGCAACGAAGAGCTACTGGCGGCCGAGTTCGGCGCGGCGCGCGTGATCAGCGGCGCGATCACCACCTCGGTCGAGGTCGAGGCGCCCGGCCGCGTCGCCGTAGCCAAAGCCGGCGGCATCGGTATCGCCCCGCTGGACACCGCCGGGCAAGCTGCCGCGCGCCGGGCCGCGCAGGCGCTGCGCGCGGCCGGCTTTGTGGTGCTCGACGCGCCGGACTACCGCGCCATGAAGTGGTCGAAGGCGCTGCTCAATATGCTCGGCAACGCCACTGCGGCGATCCTCGACATGACGGTAGCCGAGGTATATGCCAACCGCCAGCTGCTGGCGATCGAGCGGCGGGCCTTCCGCGAGGCGCTCGCGACGATGGATCGGCTGGGGCTGGCGCCGATCAACCTGCCGCGCTACCCCGCCGCGCTGCTGGCCCGCGCCATGCGCTACCTGCCGCCAGCGCTGCTCGACCCGATCCTGCGGCGGGTAGTGGCGGGCGGGCGCGGGCGCAAACCGCCGTCGCTCCTGCTCGACCTCACGCGCGGCAGCGCGCGCTCCGAGGGCGAGTTTCTGTACGGCGCGGTGGCGCGCGCCGCCGCGCAGGCCGGGGTGGCAGCGCCGGTGAATCGCGCGCTGTGGGAAGTGCTCCAGGCAATCGCCGGCGGGCGCGCGCCCTGGGAAGGCTACCGGCGCCAGCCCGAGCGGCTGCTGGCGGCGATCGACCGCGCGACACGCGGCACGGCGGTGATCTCATAGAGCGATCATTCACAGATCGCACCGATAACCAGCCTGAACACGCGGCTTTGGCAGCACGAGAGCGCGCCAAACCTCCATTTCAAACAAGCGCTATTGCACTGAAGGAGCAAGCGAATGTCGACCTCGCAACTGCTGCTGGCGGCCGGGCTGATCGTGGCGGCCTACCTGGCCGGGTCGGTGCCGTTCAGCTACCTGGTCGCGCGCGCGCGCGGCGTCGATCTGCGTAAAGTCGGCAGCGGCAACATCGGCGGCGCGAACGTCTGGCGTTCGAGCGGCTTCGGGCCGTTTGTGCTGGCGGCGCTGCTCGACATGCTGAAGGGCATGCTGCCGACCATGGCGGCGCTGCGGCTGCTGCCCGGCCACTTCGCGGCGATCGTGCTGGTGGGCATCGCGGCGATCATCGGCCACACCTTCCCGCTGTTTCTGGGCTTCAAGGGCGGCAAGGCCGTGGCCACCAGCGGCGGCGTGCTGCTGGCGATCTTTCCGCTGCTGGTGCTGTTCGGCGTGGCAGCCTGGGTGGTGGCCTTTTTGATCACGCGGATCTCGTCGGTGGGCTCGCTCACGGCCGCCGCGACCGAGCTGGTAGCGGGCACGCTGTTCTACCTAGGCGGCCGGCTGCCGCTGGCCTATGTGCTGTTCATCTGGGCATGCGCGCTGTTTGTGGTGTACCTGCACCGCGAGAACATCCAGCGGCTGCTCGCCGGCACCGAGAACCGCTTCACCCGGCTGCGCTAGCGCAGGCACAGCTGCGGCGCCAGCCGGCATGCCTGGTCGATGTCGCGCTGGGCAAGCGCGCTGGCGGCCGGCTGGCGCTCGGCCAGCTTCTGGTAGGCGCGCGCGCGGTTCAGCAGGATCACCGCAGCCTGCTCGGAGGACTGGCCCAGCGGCTGGGGCAGCGCCTCGAGCGCATTGGCGTAGGCCGCCACCGCGCCGGCGAAATCGCCCTTGAGGTAGAGCGTATTGCCCAGCGCCTGCCACGTGGCCGCGTCGGCGCTATTCGGCACGTCGGGCGCGGATGGGTCGGCGTCGGGGGCGGGCAGCGCGGCCGAGCCGGCGCTTTCGGCCTGGTCGTAATCTTCGCGGCGAATGTAAGTTTTGTTCAGCGTGGCGAAGAACATCCGCTGCGCCTGCGGGTAGGCCACCAGCGCGGCCGCCAGCAGCGCCGCGCCGATCAGCGCGTAGCCTGCGGCCGGCCGGCGCGGGAACAGCAGCGTGTAGAGCGCATCGGCCAGCGCGTAGGCGCCCCACAGCAGCAGCCCGACATTCAGCGCAGGAATGGGCAGCGCGCCCAACAGCGCCAGCGCCACGGCGAGCAGCCCGGCCGCACCAACAAACCACGGCCAGCGGTCGCGCAGGCTCAGCAGGCGGTGTATCGCCAGCGGCTGAGCCACAAACCAGTAGCCCAGCGGTATGAGGATCGGCAGGCCGCTGAACGAGAGCAGGTAGATCAGCGTGTACACGGCCGGCGGCAGGGCGTTGATCAGGCCATCGCTCCAGCGGTTCTCGGAAGAAATGCAGGCCAGCGCCAGCAGCGCGCCCAGCAGCAGCAGCGCGCCGCTCTTGCTCGGGCCGATAGCCACCCCGCGATCCTCGGCGCGGGTGGGGTTGCCGGCATCGCGCAGGTGCAGCGCAATATCGCGCTGCAGCCCGTTATACCAGCCGGTGATACCGTCGATCCGCAGGTCGCTGCCGTCGGCGGCCTCGAGAAACGCCAGCGAGAACAGTGCCATCGGGCGCTGCCACAGCCGCCGATCGACGCGCACCCAGCGGCGTATGTCGTCCCACTCGATGCGCAGCGCCAGCGCGCCGCGATAATCGTAGCGCGCGATGCCGCGCTCGTCGGTGATCAGGTAGTCGGGCTGCTCGCGCTCCAGCGCGTCGAGCGGGATGAAGAACATCAGCCCCAGCCCCACGAGCGCGTACACCGCCAGGCCCAGCACGCCCAGTGCCAGCACCAGCGCCAGCACATTCCACAGGTTAAAGAACGTCTGCAGCTCGATCAGCGGGCTGTTGCCGATGCGCCGCACCACGGTGCTAGGCGCCACCAGCGCCGCCAGCAGCAGCGTAAGCGGAACCAGCGTCAGCACCAGGCCGCGCAGCTGCGGCAGCAGGCTACGCGGGAAGCGCGCGACATAGCGCTTCTCAGGCTCGTGCTCGAGCAGCCTGCCGATCTCGTCGGCGACCGGGCCAGGGCCAACGCGGCGCTGCCAGGCGCGCAGCGCGTACAGCGCCTGCTCGCGCGCGGCGGTGTAGCGCAGCCTCCGCGAGCCAGCCAGGCTTTCGCGATAGTGCTCAAGCGCCTCGTCGGCAGCGCCCACTGCGGAATCGGCGCGGCCCTGCAGCGCCAGCGCCGCAGCCACGCCGCGCGCGTCGCCCAGCGCGCGGAAGCCGGCCAGCAGCTCGGCCAGCAGTGCCTGGGCCGCTTGCGGGTCGCCGCCCTCGATCAGCGCCGCCGCGCGGGCGGCATCGATCCACAGCCGGCGGTAGGTTGTCTGCGCGGCCGGCCGGGCGCGCAGCTCGTTCAGCTCGGCCAGCGCGGCGTCGGCGTAGCCGAACAGCAGCGTAATCTCGGCCTGCTGCTGCTCGGCCAGCAGCGTGCCGCGCGCGTCGCCCAGCGCCGCGAACGCCGCGCGCGCCTGGGCGTACCATCCCTGTGCGGTGCGGTAGATCCGCGCCAGCAGCCAGTTCTGGTAGGCGCCGAGCAGCGCCGGGCGCGGCAGCTCGCGGCCCGCGCGCACCAGCAGCGGCGCCAGCAGCGCGAATGGCAGCGCCAGCAGCCAGTACCAGGCGCGCCCGAGCGCGGCAAGCACGCGGTTTTGCGCGAACGCCGGCACATACCAGCCGCCGGTGTTCACACCCAGGCCACGGTAGGCGTCGCCCAGCCGCAGCATCACCTCGGCGGCGCGCCGGCGTTCGCCCTCCGACTGGTAGAATTCCAGGCTTTCGCGGTAGAGCTCGATCGCGCGCGCCCACTGGCCTTGCTCGGCGAGCGTATCGCCCAGCGCCTCGCGCGTGGCCGCCGCAAGCGCCGGATCCAGGCCCGGCTCGGCCAGCAGCGCCTTCAGCTGGCTGGCGGCATCGTCAAGCCGCAGCGACGAGCGCGCCAGCCGGGCGCGCATGTAGCGCAGCCAGCGCGCGCCGCCGGCGTCGAGCGGAACCTCGGCGGCGGCCTGCAGCAGCGCCTCGGCATCGGCCAGCCGGTAGGTCGACTCGGCCTGGTCGAAGGCGGCGCGCAGCTGCGCAAGCCCGGCGGCGGGGTCGGCCTGGAGCCGGTGGTACAGCGCTTCGCGCTCCCACAGCTCCCAGTCGCCGCGCGGGCGGACGGTCAGCGTCAGGTTCGGCAGCGACAGCTCGCGCCCGGCCTCGGCGGCGGCGCGCGCCGCGAAGTGATCGGCCAGGCGCGCGTTGATCGCGGCCAGCTCGCCAGGGGCAGCCGAGCGCCACTCGGCCAGCAGCGCGGCGCGCACGTCGGCCTGGTAGGCATAGCGCCCCTCGCCCAGCGGCCGCACAAAGCTATAGGCCGCCAGCGCCGCCAGCACCCGGTCGTTGCCGTCGGCGCGCTCGCGCAGCACCGCCAGCACCTCGGCGTCGAACCAGCGCGGGATGGCGCAGCGGCGCAGCACCACGGCCTGGCGTGGCCCAACTTCGTCGAGCACGCGCCCAAACGTCGCCGCAATCAGCGCGTCGGCCTGGGCATAGTGCTCCTGGGTGGTGTTGTCCATCGCCCCTGTCCTTCGCCCGCGACCCCAGGCTACGGTTGCCGGTTCTGGCCTTAGAATCCGTCTGAAAGCAGCTTCTTACCACTCGTCGTCGGCCATAGCCGGCCGGTTGGCCTGCTCGAGGTTGTCGCCAATCAGGCCCATCACCTGCGGGTTGCCGGCCACCGCCTGGCACAGCACCTCGGCCTGCGCGTCGGTGATGTTCGCCAGGCCGCGCCGCTCGCGCAGGTACTCTTTGATGTACGCGCACTCGAGCAGCTCGAGCGACACGCGCCCCAGCACCTCGTTCCACTCGATGCCGAAATCGGGGACGCGCCGGCCGGCCAGCACCACCGCGACGTTTGGCAGCTTGCCGTCGCGGATGCGCGCCAGCAGCTCGCCCACCACCCAGCGGTCGGCCGCGCTTGGCGCCCAGCGCTCGGCCTCCAGCGACGCGCGCTCGTACGAGTCGAACAGCAGCACTACGCGCGTGCGCCCGGCCAGCGCCGCCAGGCACTCGAAGAACGCGGCGGTGATGCGGTCCTCGATCGCCTGCCGCACAATCGGGTTGTCGGTCTGGATCACAAAGGAGTTGTCGCGGATCACGGTGGTGCCGATATCGGAGATGCTGATGCCCGAGCTGGTGAAGCTGTTTTCGTTGCCAATGCTGACGCTTACCGGCGCGGCTGGCGCGCCGGCTGCCGAAACCGCCACGCGCGCGGTGGTGGCCTCGTCGATCGCGCGCATCAGCGCCGCAAAGTGCTCGGGGCCAAGCGCGTCGCGGCAGCGGCGCGCCAGCGACAGCGCGTCGTAGGCCTGGCCGTCGGCAAAGTCGATCTGCACCACTGGCAGCGCGCGGCTGGCGGCTTCGTAGGCGAACACCCGCAGCAGCCACGATTTGCCCAGCCCCGCGCCGGCTGTCACCACCATGATCTGGCGGCGAGCCTGGCCGTCGAGGATCTTGCGGAAGATGTCGCTCTGCCGCACGCGGTTAACGAACAGCTCGCGCAGGGTTTTGGTCATAGGCTCGGTTGCTCGATGCTGTGGAGCGGCACGCGACAATGCACCACGCCCGGCGCCGGCGCGCTGCGCCGGCGATCGCGGCCTGAGCTGTTGTAGCAGGTAGAGGCCACCTCCACAGGCGCGGCGGTATGCGCAAATTGTAGCACCGGCCCTGGCTTCACGCAACGCGCGGCGAGCATCCGCCAGTGCGGCGCGCTACGCATATGTGTGTAGCTGCGGATCTTTCGCTCGGCCGATACAGGCTGCTCCGTTAGGCGGATCGAAAGATACGCCGGTAGGCGGCAGGCGAATCAGCCGTTGCGCGTATGTGGCGGCGGCGCGAATCTGCTACAGTTTCACACAATCACTAAGAACTACCGCCAGGAGGTATCGATCATGCACCCGGAAGATACCAACGCGCTCGCCGCGCTGAGCCAGATCGGCATCACGATCACGCCCAACACCACCTCGGCCGAGGGCTGGGGCTGGTCGATCGCCAACGAGAAGCTGATCCAGCCGTGGGTCGGCCCGTACCCCACCAGCGCCGCCGCGGTCAGCGCCGCGCTCGATTGGCTGATGCACCGCGCCTGGAAGGGCGTGCTGTGCAGCCACAGCCATGGCTCGCCCGAGCCGATCGCCGATCGCCCGCACGCCGATGCCGACCTGAAGCCCGAGCTGCTGGCGCCCTGGGAGCGCGCGTTCGCGAGCGGTGCGATCGCCGCCGAGTAGCGCTGCGGCATACAAACGGCGTGGCGATGTTATACCAACTCCGTTTGATTACTTGTGTTTTCTTGTGCGGCGCCCGGCTTTGCCGGGCACCGCACAAGAAAAGAAATTTCGGGGGCGGCTTCGCCGCCCCGAACCCCCACCATAATCCAAGCGATCAACGGTACGGAATTGAGCCTGCGGCAGCATGGTACTTGCTCATCTTCTGTGTCCATTTTCCGCGCTCCGCGCGGAAAATGGACACGATATGGAGATAGAGTACCGCTCTGCCGAAGGCTGAGGGCGCCAACTGCGTGAGTCCTATCACGGATAGATTGTATTGCACGACGTGGCTTCGCCACGTCGTGCAATACAATACGAAATTTGGGGGCGGCTTCGCCGCCCCCAAACCCCACCAAAGTGTCGGTCATCAAGCGAATTTGGTATTACAGCATCGCCACGCCGTCGATCTTGCCCCTCTGGCGGCCGCGCGGGCGCTACTCGATCGCCACGCGCGTCGCGACGATCTCGCGCTGGCGGTACTCGGCCACCGGGCCGCTCAGCTCAGCCACCTGCTCGGCGCGCAGGTCGGCCGACGATGCGCCAACGCTGAAGCGAAACGCGCCCGGCTCGGCGACAAAGCGCATCTGTGGGTCGTAGAACGCCAGCCGCGACGGGTGCACCGTAAATGTCAGGCGCCTGGCCTGGCCCGGCTCGATCCACACGCGCGCAAACCCGAGCAGCATCTGGTCGGGCCGCGCCACCGTGGCGATCATGTCGCGGCCGTAGAGCTGCACCACCTCCTCGCCGGCGCGCTGCCCGGTGTTGCGCACCTCGACGCTTATCTCGATCGGCTCGGCCGTGCTCGTGGCGCGCACGTCGCAGGCGCCGTATGCGAAGCTGGTGTAGCTCAGCCCGTGGCCAAACGAGAACAGTGGCGTCGGCGGGCTGTCGGCGTAATCCCCGAAGAACATCGGCCGGTCGCCGCCGGCGCGATGCCCATAGTAGATCGGCACCTGCCCAACCGCGCGCGGCAGCGTGATCGGCAGGCGGCCGCTGGGGTTTACGGCGCCGGTGAGCACGTCGGCAAGGCCGCTGCCGCCCTCTTCGCCGGGCGGGAACAGCTGTATCAAGGCATTGGCGTGCACCGCGATCCGCGATAGCGTGTGCGCCCGTCCGCTCAGAACCACCACCACCAGCGGCGTGCCAGTGGCCGCCAAAGCTTCGACAAGCTCGGCCTGCACGCCTGTCAGCTCCAGGCCGGCGGCATCATTTCCTTCGCCCACCGTGGCTGGCCGGTGCAGGCCGCTTTTGCCGGCCAGCACCACCACGGCCACCTCGGCCGCGCGCGCCGCCGCCAGCGCCTCGGCAAAGCCGCCCCGGTCGTCGCCCAGCACCTCGCAGCCCTTGGCATACAACAGCTCGGTATCCGCGCCCAGCGCGGCGCGCAGGCCCGCCAGCGGCGTCACATGCGGCGTGTAGTGCGGGCCGGCGGCGAACGCCCCGCCGGCCTGGGGCGTCAGGTCGTCGGCGCCGATTAGATTCTCCGCATCGGCCTGCGGCTGCGCCAGGTAGATCATCTCCTGATGCGCCGGGTAGTGGTAGTCGCCCTGCAGCAGCCGCTGGTCGTCGGCGCCCGGGCCGATCAGCGCCACCCGCCCGAGCGTGGGCGCCAGCGGCAGCACGCCATCGTTCTGCAGCAGCACGGCCGACTCAGCCGCGGCGCGGCGCGCAAGCTGGCGCTGCGCTGGCGTCTGGAAGTACCCCGCCGCGGCGTCGGCGTCGGCGTAGGGCTGCTCGAACAAGCCCAGCTGAAACTTCATCCGCAGCGCGCGGCGCACCGCCGTATCCAGCACCGCGCCGCCAAGGCGCCCAGCCTCGAGCTCGGCCCTGAGCGGCGCGCTATAGTAGTCGAAGTTCGGCAGCTCGATATCCAGCCCGGCCGCGAGCGCCAGCGCGGCGGCGGCGCCCTTGTCGGCGGCAACCCGGTGAAAGCGCAGCAGCTGTGGGATCGACCAGTAGTCGGCCACCACCACCCCGGCGAAGCCCAGCTCGTCGCGCAGCAGCTCCGTCAGAATGGCGTAGCTACCGGCGCACGGCACGCCGTCGATCGAGGCGTACGAGTTCATCACCGCCGCCAGCCCGGCCTCGCGGATCGCGGCGGCGAACGGCTCGGCGTACACCTCGCGCAGCTCGCGCGGGCCAAGCTGCACCGGGTTCCAGTTACGCCCGCCCTCCGACATCGAGTAGCCCAGGAAGTGCTTGGCGGTGGCCACCACGCCCTGGCGCAGGTCGCCCGTCTGCAGGCCGCGCACATACGCCGCGCCGAGCGTGCCGGCCAGCACTGGATCCTCGCCGTAGGTCTCCTCGAGCCGGCCCCAGCGCGGGTCGCGCGCGATGTCGAGCACCGGCGCCAGGCCCAGCCGCGCGCCAACCGCCAGCATCTGCTCGCGGATCACGCCGGCCACGCGCTCGAGCAGCGCCGGATCCCAGCTGGCGGCCAGCCCGATCGCCTGCGGAAACACCGTCGCGTCGCGCGCGCAGTAGCCGCCAACCGACTCTTCGTGCACGATCACCGGTATGCCCAGGCGCGTACGCTCGACGGCGACGCGCTGGATGGCGTTCATCAGCTCGGCGCTCTCGCGCGGGTGCAGCCCCGTCGAGGCGCCGATCCGCGTCACCTGGCCAATGCCGTGCGGCATTCGCGAGGCCGCGAGCTCGGCGTCGAAGCGATCGTCGCGCACCAGCGTGGTGCTCCACAGGCAGCCCAGCTGCGCAAGCTTCTCGTCGAGCGTCATCTGCCCAAGCAGGTCGTCAACTCGCTCGTCGATCGAAAGTGTCGTATCGCGATATCTTGCGTTCGTAGTAGCCATATATGGCTCCTTGCCATTCAGCCGAAACCCGTCGTGGTCATCCAGCGCTCAGCCCTTCACCGCGCCAGCCGTCAGCCCGGCGATGAGCTGGCGCTCGGCCACCAGGTAGAAGCCGATCGTCGGGATCAGCGAAAGCGACACGAACGCCAGCACGCGCGCCCAGTCGGTGCCGAACTGCCCCTGGAATTGCATAATGCCAAGCGGCAGCGTGTATAGCTTCTCGCTGTTCAGCACCAGCAGCGGCAGGAAAAAGTCGTTCCAGCTCAACACCATTGTCAGCACCGCCACCGCCGCCAGCGCCGGGCGCATCAGCGGCAGCAGCACCCGCACGAAGAAGCCGGTTGGCGAGCAGCCGTCGATCGCCGCCGCCTCCTCCAGCTCGCGCGGGATGGTCGCGAAGAAGCCGCGCAGGATCAGAATGTTGCCGGGCAGCCCAAACGCAACCTGCGGCAGAATGACGCCCCACAGGCTGTCGACCAGGTTGGCCTGGCGCAGCGTGATGTACAGCGGCAAAATCGCCACCGCGGCCGGGAACAGCAGCCCAAGCGTAAAGAAGTTGAACAGCAGCTCGCGGCCGCGGAAGTTCATGCGCGCGAACACAAACGCCGGCATGCTCGAAAGCACCACCACGCCAAAGGACGCGGCCAGCATCACCATGGTGCTGTTGCCGAGCTGCCGCCAGAAGCTCGCGCTCCGCACGATCCCGCCGTAGTTCTCCCAGTGCCAGGACGTCGGCAGGCTGAATGGGCGCAGCAGCACCTCGACATTGCTTTTAAAGCCATTGATCGCCGCTGCCAGCAGTGGTATCAGCACAAGCAGCGCGAAGCTGATCGCGACGGCGTATTTTGCGGCGGCGACCATGCCGCGCCGCGATGCGGCCGAAGCCTGCACCTGCCGTGTTGTCATAGCCAGCCCTCCGGCCGATCATTCAAAATCGCGCCGCATCACCAGACGCTGGTAGATCAGCGAGAACCCGAAGCACAGCACAAACATGATCACCGCCACCGCGCTGCCGTAGCCCAGCTGAAAGCGCAGAAACCCGAACTTGTACAGGTACGTGGCCATGGTCTCGCTGGCGTTCACCGGGCCGCCGGTGGTCATGATCCAGATCAGGTCGAAGAACTGCAGCGACCCCAGCACCGAGAGGTAGATCGTCAGCCGCACGGTGCTGCCCAGCAGCGGGACGGTGATATAGCGCAGCGTTTGCAGGCGGCCGCAGCCGTCGATCTGCGCCGCCTCCTCCAGCTCGGCCGGGATGTTCTGCAGCCCGGCGGTGTAGAGCATCATGTGGAAGCCAAAGAACTTCCATGTGATCACCACGAACAGCGCCGCCAGCACCGTGTTCGGGTGCGCCAGAAACGCCGGCGGCGTGGCCCCCGGAACGATCGCCTGGTACAGCCGGCTGATCAGGCCACCCTGCGGCAGGTACACGAAGTTCCAGATCACGCCCGTCACCACCTGCGAAAGCACGTACGGCAGGAAGAAGATCGTGCGGAACACCGCCCGGCCGCGCAGATTATGCCGCACCAGCAGCGCCAGCCCCAGCGCGATCGGCAGCTGGATGATCAGCGAGAGCACCAGGATCGTCAGGTTGTGGGCGAGCGCGCCGCGAAACACTTTGTCGCCCAGCACGCGCGCGTAGTTCGCCGTGCCGATGAAGCTCTGCAGCGGGCCAAGCCCATTCCAGCGAAAAAAGCTGTAGTAGACTGCCTGGATCACCGGCAGCAGCACCAGCCCGATGTACAGCAGCGCCGCCGGCATGAGAAAGCCGGCGATCGTCGCGACGCGACTCCAGAGCATGCGCGGCCGTGCGCGCGGCGCTGCACGCTCGCCTGGCCGCGTAGATACCTGTGCCATCGCCTGCCCTTCTCGGCGCGGCACGCCCTGGCGCCTGCCCAGGCGTGCCGCGCGGGGTGCAAACCTCCTGCTATCGCCTGCTCTGCGCTACGCGCCGGGCCGGCGATAGCCGAACGATCTTACTTCGCAAGCTCGGTCGCAGCTGCCTCCTCGATCGTCTTGGCGGCTTCCTCGGGCGTGGTCGTGCCCGCGAAGATCCCCTGCACCGACTCCAGCACCGCCTGGGCTACCGCCGGGGGCAGGTACTGATCGTAGTATAGCTGGTAGTACTTGGCATTGGCCGCGTGCTGCTGCACCTCTTTGATCAGCGGGTCGTCCAGCACCGCCTCGGCGCCCTTCACCGTCGGCGGCACGGCCAGGCCCTGCTTCACCATCGCCTTCTGCGTGTCGACGCTCGTCAGGAAGCGGATGAAGTCGATCGTCTCCTTGGGCGCGTTTTTGCCCACCGCAAAGCCGTCGCCGCCGCCAAGCGCGTCGGAAGGATCGCCCGCGCCGCCCTCGACGACCGGGAACGGGAACCAGCCCAGGTTCTCATTGTAGGTCTTGGCGTCTTCGGCCACGGCGCGGTTGGCGCCCGGCGCCCACTGGCCCATCAGCTCCATTGCCGCCTGGCCGTTGGCCATCAGCACCTGCTCATTGCCGTAGTTTGCGCCCAGGAAGCCGTTCTGAAACGGCTGGAGATCGATCAGCTCTTTGAGCCTGGCGCCGGCTTCTACGAACGGTTTGTCGGCAAACGTTCCCTCGCGCGTGTAGGCTTTGTTGAACGCCGCGCTGCCGCCCTCGCGCACCGCCAGGTACACCCACCAGAAGTGCCCCGGCCATTTATCGCCCTCGCCGACGGCGATCGGCGTAATGTTGGCGGCCTTCAGCTTCTTGACGGCATCCAGCAACTCTGCCCATGTCGCCGGCGGCTTGGCGATGCCGGCTTTCTGGAATAGCGCTTTGTTATACCAGAAGCCGACCATGCCGGCGTCCCACGGCACGCCATACGTTTTGCCGTCGAAGGTGTACAGCGAGAGCGGGCCAGGCTGGAAGCTCGCGCCCCAGCCGTTCTCCTGCATCGCCGGCGTCAGATCCTGCACCAGCCCGGCGTCGGCATACTGCTTCAGCACGCCGCCGCCCCAGCTCTGGAATATATCCGGCGGGCTGCCCGACTGCATGGCCGTCGCCAGCTTCTGCTTGAACGCTTCGTTCTCGAGCACGGTGATCTCGATCGAGACATCCGGGTGCGCCTTGGCGTAGTCGTTGGCGAGCTTCTGCCAGTTGCTGTGCCCGGGCTCGGTGGTAGTGATGTGCCACCAGGTAATCTTCGTCGCGCCAGTGCCAACCGTCGAGATCCCAGGTGTGGCGGTTGGAACAGGTGAAGGTGCGGCGGCGGCGGTAGGTGCTTCGGTGGCGGCTGGTGCCGCCGCTGTGGTGGGTGCTGCGGTGGCGGCTGGCGCCGCTGCGGTGGTGGGCGCTTCGGTGGCGGCCGGTGCCGCCGCTGGCGCTGCGGTGGGCTGGCCTGCCGGCGGCGCGGCGGCTTGCCCGCCGCACGCCGCCAGCAGCCCCAGCACAAGCGCCAACAGTAGCATCTTCAGGTTCGTTCGTGCCTTCATGGCCTTGCTCCTTTGCGAGTAGACGAACATGAGCACACGCAACCCACACCCGCCGGGGGCCCACCGGGGATGTCGAGCACGGGCGCGATATAATCGCGGGCAGCGCAAAGCCCGGCACGCAGCCCGAGCTACGTTCGTGAGGCTTCGCTATGCGCCAGGTACGAAGTACAGCTGAGTGTCGCGTGCCATACTGCGATCAGCAAACGGCCGGGGCGTAGGAATAATTGCCGCGGTGTTCCGTATGCCTGCGGTCAGAATATCAGCGCCCCGCCGGTTCGCGAGGATGCTGGCAAGAATTGCGGATGATGAGCTCGGTGTCCAGCTCGGCGCGCTCGGCCGCTCCCTTGTCGATCAGCCGCAGCAGCATTTGCGTCGCCACGCGGCCCATCTGCTCGAGCGGCTGGCGCACAGTTGTCAGCGCCGGGTAGATGCTGGCCGCCTGCGGGATGTCGTCGAACCCCACCACCGAAAGATCGTCGGGGATGCGCAGGCCGCGGTCGCGCGCGGCATCGATCACGCCAAACGCCATCTCGTCATTCGAGGCGAAGATCGCGGTTGGCCCATCGGGCAGGCTCAGAAGTGCGCGGCCGCCTGCAAACCCCGATTGCCGTAAAAAGTCGCCGGTGTACACGAGCGCCGGGTCGGCCGCTATGCCCGCTTCGCCCAGCGCTGCGTGGTACCCTGCCAGCCGATCGACCGAGCAGCCGATGTCCATGGTTCCCGTCACAAAGCCGATCCGCCGGTGGCCTAGCTCGATCAGGTAGCGCGTGGCGTCGTAGCCGCCGCGCCAGTTCGTAGCGCCTACCGCCGCGCCGCCTTCGCCAACTCCCTGGTGGTCGATCAGCACATACGGAAAGCGCTGGCGCTGCAGCGACTGCAGGTACGCCTCGGGGTTGCGCGGCAGCATCAGCAGCAGCCCGTCGGCCATGCCACGCGTGATCGCCGTCACATACGCCGATTCTTTCGCGCGGCGCCGGTGCGTGGTGTACAGCATCAGGTCGTACTGCGCCGCTTCAAGCTCGAGGTCGATGCCACGCACGATCTCGCCAGTGTAAGCGCTTTCAAAGCCATGCACAAGCAGACCAATTACGCGCGAGCGGCCGCCTGCCAGGCTGCGCGCCTGCTGGTTCACCACGTAGCCCAGCCGGGTCATGGCCCGCAGCACTGCCTCGCGCTTGTCGGGCTTGACATGTTCCTTGTTATTGATTACGCGCGAGACAGTCGCATACGAGACGCCGGCCTCGCGCGCTACATCAAAAATAGTTACTTCCCCAGGCATTTTCTGGTTACGTGTCATGCTGCCCTTCCAAGCTTGTCTGCGGCGGCGCCTGACGCCAGGATAGCGATACCTGCTGGCATAGATAATACCGCATTCGCCGCTCGATGTGGCAGCACCACGTCGGCATGAACCTCCAGAAGTATACCCACAAGGGCGCATACTATTGCAAGCACTTTCAAACTCCATGCCAAAAGTGCCTGTGCTGATGGGGTACGTTATTCTGTATTGTGATAGCGCTTGCAATTTGATAATAGCACGCCTTGTAAGCGCTGTCAATACTCGATCTCCATCTTTCGACCCTCGACAGAGCGCTCCTGCTGCATAAGCCCTCAGGGCTCGTGCAAGGTCGGCCCTCACCCCCCTCTCCCGCGTGCGGAAGAGGGGAGATTATTGTTGGCTATGTGGTGCCGCGGAGGCGACCGCACCACATAGCCAGATATATTAACCCCTCCCCTGGCAGGAGGGGTAGGGGGAGGGATCGAAAGACGTTGCACGAGCCCCGCGTAAGCCCTAAGCTTCTCAAAACAGCGGCTTATGCCGCAGCCGTACCAGCGCACTCACGGTACCCATACCCACGGCAATCGCCACGATCAGCAGCACCGCACGCACCGCGTCGGCCAGGCCGGCGGTATAGTCGGCCTCTACAAACTTCAACACTGCCCGGAACGCGATCGCGCCTGGCACCAGCGGGATGTAGCCAGGTATTGCGAACAGCGAGCTGGTGGTGCGCAGCCGCCGCGCCAGCAGCTCGGCCATCGCGCCAATCGTCAGGCCGGCAAAGAAAAACGCCACCTCAACCGGCCCGCCGGCATATGCGATCAGCCAGCGCACGCCATAGGCCAGCATGCCCGTCAGCGCGGCGAACGGCAGCACCTGGTACGGCACGTCAAACAGCACGCCGAAGCCGCCGGCCGCCAGCAGCGCCATCAGCAGCGCCACCAGCAGGTTCGGCTGCAGCGTCGTCTCGAGCGCCACCGGCGCCCGGCTGATCAGCAGTGTCGCCCAGATGCCCGCGCCAATCGACATCACCGCCAGCAGCGCTGCGGTGGCCCGCGCTACCCCCGAGGTGATATCGCCACGCACCATGTCGGCGGTCGAGCTGACCATCAGCACCCCTGGCACCAGCAACAGCACCGAGCCAGTGATCGCCACGGCCGGCTTCACGCCGATCGGCACGGCCAGCGGCAGCGCCGTAGCAAATGCCAGCGCCAGCGCGCTGGCGCTGGCCGCCACGAACGCCGTGGTCATCAGCCGATCCAGGTTGCGGTGCAGCAGGCTGTGGCGCAGCGCCTGCCCGCACGCCGCCGCCAGCAGAACCACTACGAACTCGCCCAGCCCGCCGCCAAACAGCACCGCGAACCCGGCGCAGCCCAGCGCTACCGCCAGCGTCGTCAGCCACACGCCGTATAATCGCGGCTGCCGGGCAATGCGGTCCAGCGCGTCGAGTGCGGCCGCGATTGTCAGCTCGCCGCGCTCGGTGCGCCGCGACACATCCATCACCGCCGCCACGCGGCTCAGGTCGACGCCACTTTTTGTCACGCGCTGGATGCGCGTGCGGTGCTCGTGGTGCGATACCGCCGAGGCAATAATTCCCTGCGGCGTCACATACACATCCATCCACTCGGCGCCCAGCGCCGTGCCCATCCGGTGTACGGTCTCCTCGACCCGCGCGGTATTCGCGCCATTTTCGAGCATGAGCTGCCCTGCGCGCAGCGCAGTTGTCAGCACGTCGCGCAGCGCGTCGCGCGAAAGCGCCGGGCGCGCTGTGCCGGCTTCCAGCTCCTGGTCGCTCGCCGAAAAGAATGTCGCCATATGCTTCCACCTATACCGTTCTTTTACCGCGTGCGCGGCGCCAGATAACAAAACACCAAGGGTTCAAGAGCGGCTGCGCTCTGTACTCCTTGGCGTCCTGGTGCCACGATTAAATTGGCCGCGTATCTGCGTTCCGCTCTTCGGTATGGCTCATCCATCGCTGCGCTTGGGCGCCTTGCCAGGGCGCTTGGCGGCTGGCCGGCGCACCTGCGCGCCGTCGTCGTCGCCGGCATCCTGCGATTCTTCGCCGGCCAGCGCCTGAAGCTCGTCCTGCTTGGCCGGCGGCTGGCGGCCTGCCACGGGCGCGGGCGCACCTCCGCCAGGCAAAGGGCGCTGGCCGGCGGCGGCCGGCCGGGCATCGCGCCATGCCAGCCGCTCGCGGACGCTCGCCTCGAAGCCGCGGTTCGTCGGGTCGTAGTAGCGCCGGCCCTGCAGGTTCGGCGGGAAGTGCTCCTGGTCGACCTGCGCTTCCTCAAAGTCGTGGGCGTACTGGTAGCCCTTGCCATAGCCCAGACCCTTCATCAGCTTGGTGGGCGCGTTGCGCAGGTGCAGCGGCACTGGGTCATTGCGCGTCTCGGCCACGTCGCGCAGCGCCGCGCCGTAGGCTTTGTAGGCCGCGTTGCTCTTGGGCGCCTGCGCCAGGTACACCACCGCCTCGGCCAGCGCCAGGTCGCCTTCGGGCTGTCCCAGGAAATGCACTGCCTGCTGCGCCGCGATCGTCAGCGGCAGCGCCTGCGGGTCGGCCAGGCCGATATCTTCCACTGCCATACGCACCACCCGCCGCGCTACGTACAGCGGGTCTTCGCCGCCATCGAGCATGCGGCCAAGCCAGTACAGCGCGGCGTCGGGGTCGCTGTCGCGCACGCATTTATGCAGTGCCGAGATCGCGTCGTAGTGCAGCTCGCCGTTTTTATCGTAGCGCGCGGCGCGGCTCTGCAGCGCATCGCGAATATCATCGACGGTGATCAGGCGCCGGCCGGCCAGCCCTGGCGCCTTCGCCATCACCGCCGCCTCGAGCGCGTTCAGCGCGGTGCGCGCGTCGCCATTGGCCATATTCACCAGGTAGCCGCGCGCGTCGGCCGCCAGCATCACATTGTAGCTGCCCAGCCCGCGCTCGGCGTCGGCCAGCGCCCGGTCAACCAGCAGGCCGATCTGCTCGTCGGTGTGGGCCTCGAGCACAAACACGCGCGCGCGCGAGAGCAAGGCCGAGTTCACCTCAAACGACGGGTTCTCGGTGGTGGCGCCAATCAGGATCACCGTGCCCTCTTCGACGTACGGCAGCACTGCATCTTGCTGGGCCTTGTTGAAGCGGTGGATCTCGTCGATGAATAGCACGGTGCGCTGCTTGAACATGCCCAGGCGATCCTCGGCCTCCTTCACCACCCGCCGCAGGTCGGCAACGCCGGCCGACACCGCCGAGAGCGGCTCAAAGTGCGCGTCGGTGGTTTCGGCCACAATCCGCGCCAGCGTGGTTTTGCCGCTTCCGGGCGGCCCCCACAGAATGATCGAAAACAGCGTGTCGTTGGCGATCGCGCGCCGCAGCAGCCGGCCCTCGCCCACGATCTGCTCCTGGCCGACGAACTCTTCAAGCGTGCGCGGCCGTATGCGCGCGGCCAGCGGCGCCTGGCGCTGCAGCGCCTCGTCGCGCTGCGAGTCGAAGAGAGTTTTCTGTGCTTTTGGCATGCGGTTCAGTCCGTTCGGCATTTGTCGGTCGCCTGCGGCCATGATACCACAAGCGCGCGCGGCCGGCGCGCCCTACCGTAGTGCCGGGCACGCGGCGCGGCCTCGCCACCTGCGGCATACGCGCGCAGGTCATCCATGCCAATGGTACTCATGGATACTCATTGGCGCAAAAAGTAGGATGTTGGAACTATTGAGCCGGGCCTTGCAATCGAGTATGCTGTATATCAGAAAGGCGCTGGACATCAACAACAGAATATGGCTGGCACTCAGATGGACCTCTATGTCACACTCCTCAATGTCGCCTCGGCCACCCTCTGAATCCCTCGCCGTGCCAGCTCGTTTCAGCACAACCCGGCGCACTCAACCAAACGCGCAACAGCCGCCCGCTTTCGAAGCAGGCGGCTGTTGTGTTATCGATCTTGGCGGGCTCGCGGCCAGCTCCATCGGCGTTCGCGCGCCGCACATCCTAGCGCCGGCGCCGCACCCCGGTAAGCACGAACAGCAAGATCACTGCGCCGATCACCGCCACCACAAAGCTGGTGAGGTCGAAGCGCGCCACGAAATCGCGCCCGGTGAGCAGGCTATACAGGAACCCGCCGATAAACGCGCCGACGATGCCGACAATGATGTTCAGCAGGCAGCCCTGCCGCTCGTTTGTGCCGGCGATCATGCTCGCCACCCAACCCGCGATCGCGCCAAATACCAGCCATGCGATGATGCCCATGTCATCCTCCTTACAGCAAACCGGAAGAAGAAATCTGCAGTGGCGGGTATTGTAGCAGAAATCGCCCCCGGCGCATCAGCGCCCGGCCAGGCCGGTGCTCGCCACACCCTCGATGAAGTAGCGCTGCGCGAGCAGAAACACCAGCAGCGTTGGCAGCACCGCCAGCACCGAGCCGGCCATGATCAGGTCGACGCGCACCGCGTACAGCGCCTGCAGGTCGATCAGGCCCTGGCTCACCACCTTGCGGCTTGCGTCGCTGATGATGATCAGCGGCCACAGAAAGCTGTTCCAGGCATACAGAAAGCCAAATGTCGCTAGTGTGGCCATGGCCGGGCGCGCCAGCGGCATCACCACCTTGAACAGAATGCCCCAGCGGCTCGCGCCGTCGATCATCGCGGCTTCCTCAAGATCTTTCGGGATACTCATGAAGAACTGCCGCAGCAGAAACGTGCCATACGCCGTGAAGATCCACGGGATGATCAGCGCCACCAGCTTGTTGACCCAGCTAAACGCCACCATGATCTTGAACATCGGCACGATGATCACCGCGAACGGCACCATCAGCGTGCCCAGGTACAGGAAGAACAGCACGTCGCGGCCGAAGAACTCCAGGCGCGCGAAGGCGTAGCCGGCCAGCACCGAGGTGATCACCCAGCCAACCACCACGCCAAATGTGACGATCACGGTGTTCACCAGCTGCGTGCCCAACGGCACAATGCTGATCACTTCAAGGTAGTTGCCAAGCTGCAGGTTTTCGGGGAACAGCTGCGGCGGCACCTGCACTACTTCCGACGAGTTTTTCAGCGACGACAGCAGCATGTAGATGAACGGAAACGCCATGATCAGGCCGGTGACGAGCAGAAACGCATACGCCAACCAACGCTCGAACGGCCGCTGGAGCACTTGTCCGGTCATTATGTACCTCTTTATTGTGAAGCAGGCTCTGCTTATCTGCCGGCGGCACAACGCCAACGGCGTAGCTCGTGCCAATTACTCATAATTGACCCAGCGGTTCGAGATGCGAAACTGCAAGAAGGTGATCGCCATAATCATAATGAACAGCACCCACGCCAGCGACGACGAGTAGCCCATATGGTCGAGGATGAAGCCCTCGCGGTACAGCAGCGGCACCACCGTCAGCATCGAGTCGGCCGGGCCGATTGTGGTGCTGCGGCCGTAGCCAAGCGCGTAGGGCACATCGAACACCTGCAGGCAGTTGATCAGCGTGGTGATCAGGATGAAAAACGTGGTAGGCGAGAGCATCGGCACGGTGATGCGCATGAACTGCTGCCAGCGCGTGGCGCCGTCGATGCTGGCGGCCTCGTACAGCGGCCGCGAGATGCCCTGCAGGCCGGCCAGAAAGATCACCATGTTATAGCCGATCGTCTTCCACGAGAACACCAGGATCACGCTGAGCAGTGCCCAATCCGGCGAGGTGAGCCAGGGGATGCGCGGCAGGCCAAGCAGGCTGAAGGCATAGTTGACAAAGCCAAAGTCAATATTCAGCAGGTAGCGCCATAGCAGCGACACCGCCACCACCGAGGCGACCACCGGGATGAAGAACAGCGCGCGGAAAAACGCCTGGCCGCGAATTTTTTCATTCAGCAGCACCGCCAGTATCAGCGCCGGCACCGTCGAGAGCAACAGCGTGGCGGCCGAAAAGATCATGGTGTTGCGGAGCGCAAGGTAGAAATTCGAATCTTTAAAGACGTTGAGATAGTTCTCGAGGCCCACAAACTTCGCCTCGCCGACGGCGGTGCTGATGCGCGCGCTGGTGAAGCTCAGGTACAGCGAGATCGCGAGCGGCACGGCGAAAAAAATCATCACGCCCAGGATAGTGGGCAGCAGCATCGTGTATGCGTCGATCTGTTCGCGCAGCTGCTTGCTGCTACGCTTGTGCGCGGCGCCGGGCGCTGCGAGGGTCGCCTGTTTGCTCATCCCTGTTCCCTCCTGATCCTGTCGGCAGTGAGCGCCTGTCTGAAAAGAGGGAGTGCGAGGGGCTATGCTCCTCCACTCCCCTTTCTGGCCAGTGGCGGCCACGTCTGAGAGCAGCCGGCAGCCAGCACGCATGCGCGTGGCTGGCTGCCGGCTACGAGATTACGGCTACTTCTTAAAGGTGCTGGCGGTCTGGTCGCAGGCTTGCTTGCCGAAATCCTCCGGCGTGATCTTGCCAGCGATCATCTGATCCCACAGTGCTTGCACCTTGCCGCTGAAATCGCCCCAGTTGCCGGTGTACAGCGCCTGCTCGGCCACTGCGTAGTCGGCGCCCTTGATGAACGCCTGGTTGTTCGCCGGCGGGTTCGACTTCAGGAACGCGTCTACCGCCGACTGATCCTTGCGCGAGGGGATGTTGGTGCCCATCCCGGCCACCTTGCCCATCGCCTCGGCCGAGGTGATCGCCTTCAGCACTTCCCAGGCCGCGTCGGGGTTCGGCGTCTTGGCGTTGATGATGTACGGGCCCCAGAACAGCCAGGTGCTCTTGACTTTGCCCTCGGGCATTTCGGCAACGTCCCAGTTAAACTTGGCGTTGGTGCGCACGCCGGGGGTGAACCAGCGGCCGTTGAAGTACATGCCGACCTTGCCGGCGTTGAACAGCGCCTCGCCGTCGGCGTCGCCGGCCGGCACCAGCTTCTGGCTGTACAGATCCTGCACGTACTTGGCGCCGGCGACCGACTCGGGCGAGCTCAGGTTGCAGGCGGTGCGGTCTTTGTTGAACATGCCGCCGCCGGCCGCGTTGGTGAAGTAGCCCCACGCCGGGCCCCACCAGTCGCCAAAGCCCAGGCCATACTGCTGCTTGTTGGCGTCGGTCAGCTTCTTGGCGCTATCGAGCAGCGTATCCCAATTCCACTTGCCCTGGTCGCTCAGCTCTTTCGGGTTCGGGATGCCGGCGGCCTTGAACAGGTCGGCGTTAAAATACGTCACCATCGTCGAAACGTCGCGCGGCAGGCCGTAGATCTTGCCGTCGTGCGTCAGCTCGGCGAGCGGCTGCGGGTAGAAATCGCTGGCCTTGATGCTCGTGTCTTTGTCGAGGTACGGCTTGATGTCCAGCGCCTGGCTGGCCGCCACATAGTCGGCGGTCGACGCGCCCGGGATCCAGGCGATGTCCGGGGCGGTGCCGGCCGAAAGCTCGGCCTTCAGCTTGGGCTCGTAGTCCTGGTTCACGCCCGGGTCGTAGACTGCCTTGATGTTCTTGCTGGCCAGCTGCTGGTTGGCCGCGTCGTTCAGCGCCTGGTACACAGCCTGCTCGGCCGCGTCCGACGGCCGGGTGCGCCAGCGGATCGTGATTGCGTTGGCGCCGGCCGCGCCGCCACTATTCGCCGCCGGTGCCGCCGTGGGGCTGCTGGCCGTGCCGCCGCCCTGCTGCTGCGTCGAGACGCCACAGGCTGCCAGCACCAGCGCCGCCGCCATCACCAAGCCAAACAGGCTCAGCATCCGTTTAAACTGCATGGTCGGTTCCTTTCGCTTGTGAGCATCTGAGTTCCGTTCGTCGTCGTCGGGATGCGCGGCCTCTTGCCGCGCCGCGTTACTTCTCGGCCCTGCTCCTCCTTCGTTAGTGCGCTATCAGGCGCGCGGCAGCCCAGTGGTGCCGCGGGCGATAAACTCGGTGGAAATGATCGATGGCTGTGGTAGCGGTGCCCCATCCAGCTGGGCAAACAGCGCTCTGGCCGCCACCTCGCCCAGCGCGAAGCCCGGCTGGCGCACCGTGGTAAGCGGCGGCGTCGAGAGCGCTGCGGGCTGAATGTCGTCGAAGCCGATCACGGAAAGATCGCCAGGGATGCTCAGGCCAAGCTCGCGCGCCGCGCGCATCACGCCAAGCGCCATGCGGTCGTTCAGCGCGAAGATCGCCGTCGGCGGCTCGGGCTGCTTCAGCAGCATCTGGCCGGCGATCTCGCCGCTCTCGAGCGAGAAATCGCCCATGGCGATCAGGCCGCCGTCGAGGTGCAGGCCGCGCTCGGTCAGCGCCTCGCGCACCCCGCGTAGGCGCTCTTCCAGCGCGAATGGCCGCAGCACGCTGCCAACCACCCCAATGCGCCGGTGCCCCAGGCCAAGCAGGTGGCGCATGGCCGTCAGCGCGCCGCCGTAGTCGTCGGCGTGCACCGAGTGCAAATCGTCGGTGTGGGCGTAGCCGATCACCACCATCGGCGCCTCGTGCTGGCTCAGCACTTCGGTAAACGGCTGCAGGTCGAGCGTCTCGAGGATGATCGCGCCGTCGATCACGTCGCTGCGCATCAGCCGCACGCAGGCGCTGGCCGCCTCGGCCGGCGCGCGCGCCGTCGAGAGAAGCATGTTGTAATCGTGGGTGTTGGCCTCGTCCTCGATCCCGCGAATACATTCGAGCAGGTGCGGGTCGGCAAATAGCTGATCGGGGGTGTAGGGTATCAGCAGGCCGAAAATATACGATCGCCGCTTGCTCAGGCCGCGCGCGCGCTGGCTTGGCACGAAGCCGGTCTCGGCGATCACGCGCTCGATCAGCGCGCGCGTCTCGGCGCTCACATATGGCCGGTTGTTCAGCACTTTCGAGACTGTCGCCGGGGATACACCCGCCAGCTTGGCAACTTTATCGATCGTCGTCATCGCGCGCCGTAATCCTCTTTGATCGGCTTATTTCGGTTGAGCTAGCGCTGGGCGTAAAGACTTTCTGCGGCTACAGCGCGTACATATAGTAGCGGCTTACGCCCATGCTCTGGGGCGGGTTCGCGCAGCATAGGCCTCTAGAACGGCTCAGAGCGTACCGTAGATCGCCCCAAGCATCAGGCCGGCCAATTGCTTAATATTGAGTAGTAAAGCGGTTTCCGATAGCATACATCACTCTTAAAGATTTGTCAACTATCAATTTAGCTTGCCGAGCGTAGGCGCCCATGGTAGGATACTGCGAGCGCACCGGCGCACGATGGTATAGGAGTGCTGTATGACCCGCCCCGGCTCCGGCGGCCGCATCGAGGTGATCTGCGGCTGTATGTATAGCGGAAAAACCGAAGAGCTGATTCGCCGGCTGAATCACGTGCAGATCGCCCGCCAACGCCTGCAGGCGTTCACGCCCAGCCGCGACACGCGCTACGCCAGCGGCAACCTGGTGAGCCATAATGGCGTGCGGATCGAGGCCCAGCCGATCCACTCGATCCATCAGGTCGGGGAGTCGCTGCGCGACGACGTGCAGGTGGTGGCGCTCGACGAGCTGCACTTCCTCGACGACGATCCGGATACGATCTTGCGCACCTGCCAGGCGCTCGCCGGGCGCGGCTTGCGCGTGATCATCGCCGGCCTCGATCAGGATTTCCGCGCCACGCCCTTCCCGGCTATGGCCCGGCTGCTGGCGGTGGCCGAGCAGGTCGATAAGCTCTACGCGATCTGCGTGCGCTGCGGTGCCTATGCCACGCGCTCGCAGCGCATGATCGACGGCCGGCCCGCGCCATTCGACGCCCCTACCATCGTCGTGGGCGGCCTCGAGCTGTACGAGGCCCGCTGCCGCGCCTGCTTTGAGGCCGGGTAGCACGTATGCTGGCCGAAGATTTCATCGCCGCCAAAAAAGCCAGCTGGGAGCGCCTGAGCGCGCTTCTCGACCACTCGCGGCTTGGCGGGCTGGCGGGGCTCTCGGCCGAAGAGCTGGCCGAGCTTGGCCGGCTGTATCGCAGCGCAACATCGGATCTGGCGGTCGCGCGGCGCGATTTCGCCGATCACCGCGTCGTCGATTTTCTCAACGGCCTGGTCGCGCGCGGCCACGGCGCGGTGTACCAAAACCCGGCAGCGCGCCGCCGCGACATCGCCGTGTTCTTCAGCACCACGTTCCCGCGCACCTTCCGCGCCACCTGGCCGTATACCTTCGCGGCGTTTCTGATGTTCTTGCTGCCGGCGCTGGCCGGTTTCTGGGCGGCCTACCGCGACCCGGCGGCCGGCGCGGCGCTGCTGCCCGGCATCGAAGAGCGCATCCAGGATATTCGCGACAAGCACGAGTGGTGGAAAGATCTGAACGACGGCAATGCCGCCGGCGCGTCGCTGATCATGACCAACAACATCCAGGTGACGATACTGGCGTTCGCGGGCGGCACGCTGATGGGCGTGTTTACGCTGTACCTGCTGGCCCAGAACGGGCTGATGCTGGGGGTGCTGGCCGGCGCGGCGCAGGCGCTGGGGTTTGCCGGCAACCTGTGGGGCTTTGTCGCCGGCCACGGCACGCTCGAGCTCAGCGCAATCTTTATCGCCGGTGGGGCCGGCATGCAGCTCGGCTGGTCGCTGCTGCGGCCGGGGCTGCTCACACGCCGCGCCGCGCTCGTGCTGGCCTCGCGCCGCGCCGCGCTGCTGCTGCTCGGCTGCGTGCCCATCCTGGTGCTTGCCGGCACGATCGAGGGGTTTCTTTCGCCATCGGATCAGCCGCTGGCGCTGAAGCTGGCGGTGTCGCTGCTCTCGGGTGTGCTGCTCTACGGCTACCTGCTGCTGGCCGGCCGCGAGCGCCGGCCGCCGCGCTACGGCTAGGCCCACTCATAAACGATCTGGCTGGCTTCGTCGGCGGCGAATGCGTATAGAAAGCGCAGCTCGGCCGCCGAGGTGTTGCTGATGCTGTGCCAGGCGCCGCCAGGGATGAACAGCGCCGTGCCGGCCTCGGCCGTGTATGCCACCCCATCGATCTCGGCCACGCCAACACCAGCCAGCACCACGTAGATCTCGGCCTGGGCGTGGCGGTGCCGCGACAGCCCGCCGCCGGGTGGCACCAGCGCCAGCCCCGCGCTTAGCTCGCCGGTCGGGGTGCGCTCGCCGCTGAACAGCGTCTTCCACACAATCTCGCCACGCCGCGCGCTGTCGCCGTCGTCCCAGCTTTCCCAGCCCAGGTCGGCGATCC
This sequence comes from Kouleothrix sp., assembly GCF_046328425.1. Classification (NCBI taxonomy): domain Bacteria; kingdom Bacillati; phylum Chloroflexota; class Chloroflexia; order Chloroflexales; family Roseiflexaceae; genus Kouleothrix; species Kouleothrix sp. The sequence continues at coordinate 663,554 of NZ_JAXLWP010000003.1, read as the reverse complement.
GCACATACACCGGCTGTTGCGGCTGCATCTTCGCCCTCACTGTGGCAGCGGCGGGCTCAGCACCAGCTGGTCGCCTGGCGCGGTGCCCGTCGCCGCAATCACGCCCGCCGGCATTTCGATCACATACCGGCCGCGCCACGGCGCCACTCCCGCAAACGGCCGGCCGGGCGGCATCGCCTCGCGCAGCCCCACCACCCGGTCGGCCCGATCGACAAACAGCACATCGATCGCCAGGCGCATGAAAAAGGTGTGGATGCTCCACTCGGGGTAGATGATCAGCGCGTAGCCGTGGGGCAGCGCCGCGCGGCCCATCAGGCCGCGCCCGCGTGCCACAAACGAGCGCGCCAGCTCGCCCCGGTCGGCCAGCACCGCGCCGCGCGTCTGGTTAACGATCTGTATAGCTGCAGCCGCCATAGCAGGTTGCCCGCTTTTCATACAAAGAACCGAGAACCTTCAAGCCGGTTCCCGGTTCTCGCTGCCTTCGCACTTCGCGCCTACAGGCCGCCAAGCGAGCCCATGAGCCGCGGCACCGCCGGCCCGAGGATCACCACGAACAGCGATGGAAAGATCAGGAACGCCATCGGGATGAGCATTTTGATCGGGGCTTTGTGGGCCGCCTCCTCGGCGCGCTGGCGCCGCCGGATGCGCATCTGGTCGGATTGGATGCGCAGGATCTTGCCGATCGAGACGCCAAGCTGCTCGGCCTGGATGATCGCGGCGGTGAATGTCTGCACGTCTTCCACGCCAGTGCGCTGGGCCATCTCTTTCAGCGCGTCGCGGCGCGCCCGCCCCAGCCGCGTGTCGGTGAGAACGCGCTTGAACTCATTCGACAGCTCGTTGTCCCACTTATCGGCCACGCGCATGAGCGCCAGGTCGAACGCCAGGCCGGCTTCGACGCTGATCGTCAGCAAGTCGAGCGCGTCGGGCAGCGCCTTGACGATATTGTGCTTGCGCTGCTTGATCTGGCGGCCCAGCCACATGCCTGGCAGCAGGTAGCCCAGCACCGCCAGCACCGCCGTATACATCAGCGCCTTGGGCGTGGCCATGCCCTGGCCGAACGTCACAAACGCACCGGTCACCAGCAGGATCATCATCAGCGCCATGCGCAGGCCGGTGAACATGGTCGGCGTAATATTGCCGGGGTTGCCGGCCTGCTGAAGGTTCAGCCGCAGGCGCTCGGCGCTCTGCTTCGGGCCGATTTTGCCAAGCTGCGCCAGGATGGCGCGCGCCAGCGGCGCGAGCACGCGCTGGCTGAACGGCTGCTGAAGCTCCAGCTCGTCCAGCGTCATGGTTCGCTCGGTGAACTGGCTCAAGCGCTCGCCAATCGCATCGGTCTGGGCCGGGCGGGTCATTCCGAACACTACCAGGCCAACGCCAGCAATCATGACAACCGCGAGAACAAGGATCAGTGGGGTCATTGCCTACCTCACACTTCAATGTCAACGATCTTCATGATCACGAAGAAGCCGACGACTATCATCACCAGCGCGCTTACCGGCAGGCAGCACCAGGCGTCCGGCGGCAGGCCAAACTTAAACATGGGCGACATATAGTCGGGGTTGATCACAGTGATGCCGACGGCCAGCACAATCGGCAGCGCGGTGATGACATACGCCGAGATGCGGCCCTGCGCGGTGAGCACCTGGATCTCGCCCTTGATGCGCACGCGCTCGCGAATGGTGTGGCCGATGGTCTCGAGGATCTGCGCCAGGTTGCCGCCAACCTCGTGCTGGATGTTCACGGCGGTGATCAGCAGGTCGAGGTCGTCGGACGGCACGCGCCGCAGCAGGTTCGCCAGCGCCTCTTCGGTCGAAAGGCCCAGGCCGATCTCCTGCACCACGCGCCGAAACTCGCTCGACATCGGCGGCGGCGCCTCGCGCGAGACGAGGTCCATCGACTGCAGGAAGCTATAGCCGCTGCGCAGCGAGTTCGCCATCAGCGTGATGCCGTCGCCCAGCTGGTTGTTGAAGGCGCGGATGCGCTTGCGCGACGCATAGACCACATACAGGTTCGGCGCGAACGACAGCAGCACGCCGGCCACCAGCCCCGACAGCACCATGGCGGCGATGCTCGCCCGCCCAACAAACACGCCCAGGCCCACGCCCGCCAGCGCCGACAAAATCTTCAGGCCAACAAACTCGGCCACCGTCAGCTTCAGGTCGGCGCGCGCCAGGTCGCGGGCGATCTTGCTGCCCTGGCGCCCCTTGCTCAAGGCCGCGTCGATCTTGGCCATGGGCTTGGGCTCGGCCTGCTGGTTGCGCTGCGCGCGGCCGGCGAACTGGTTCAGCCGGTCGTCGACGTTGCGCGCGTTGCTTGTGCCATCGCCCGAGCGGCGGCCGAGCAGGCCGATCGCAATAAAGATCAGCGCGATCACGCCCGCCACGATCAGCAGCATGGTCGGGCTGATCGGTAAATTCGCCGGAAGACGCATATCGCAGCCCCTTAGAAGAACGAGCGCTCGCCGGCATACCCGAAGATATTCGGCGGCAAGTAGATATTCTGCGCCTCGAACAGCTCGACGAACTTGGGCCGGATGCCGGTCGGCCGCAGCTGGCCGACGATCTTGCCACGCTCATCGAGGCCAGTCTGCTCGAACAGGAAGACATCCTGCAGCACCACCACATCGCCTTCCATGCCCTGCACTTCGGTGATGTTAATGATCTTGCGGGTGCCGTCTTTCAAGCGCGCCTGCTGCACGATCAAGTTGATCGCCGAGGCGATCTGCTCGCGGATGGCGCGCACCGGCAGATCCATGCCGGCCATAAGCACCATCGTCTCGATGCGCGCGATTGTGTCGCGCGGGGTGTTGGCGTGCAGCGTGGTCATCGAGCCGTCGTGGCCGGTATTCATCGCCTGGAGCATTTCCAGCGCCTCGCCGCCACGGCACTCGCCGACGACGATCCGGTCGGGGCGCATACGCAGGCAGTTAATCACCAGGTCGCGGATGCTGATCTCGCCGGAGCCCTCGACATTTGGCGGCCGCGACTCGAGCGTCACGACGTGATCCTGGCGCAGCTGCAGCTCGGCCGCGTTCTCGACGGTGACAATCCGCTCGTCCTCGGGGATAAACGACGAGAGCGCGTTGAGCGTCGTGGTTTTGCCCGAGCCTGTGCCGCCCGACACGACGATGTTCAGGCGCGCGCGCACGCACGCCGAGAGAAACTCGGCCATCTCGCGCGACAGCGAGCCGAAGCGGATCATATCCTCGATCGTAATGCCTTCTTTTTTGAACTTGCGGATGCTCAGGCATGGGCCGACCAGCGAGATCGGGCGGATCACCGCGTTGACGCGGCTGCCATCGGGCAGGCGCGCGTCGACCATTGGCGACGACTCGTCGCAGCGGCGGCCGAGCGGCGAAATAATCCGGTCGATCACGCGCATCACGTGCTCGTCGTTGTTGAACACGACATTGCTTTTCTGCAGCTTGCCCTTGCGCTCGATGTAGATACTGCGCGGGCCATTGACCATGATCTCGCTGATGTCGGTGTCGTTCAGCAGCTCTTCGAGCGGGCCGAAGCCAAGGATATCGGCGGCGATGCTTTCGAACATACGCACGCGCTCGGTGCGCGTCAGCACGATATTCTCGCTATCGAGGATCGTATTGAAAATATCTTCGACTTGCTGGCGCACCCTGGCGGCATTCGAAAGATCGAGCTTTGGGTCAAGCTCAGCGATCAGCTTATTCTGCACGCGGGCGCGGATATCGGCAAAAGCGTGGTCGTCGCGATCGCGCGGCTGAGCCAGCTTGCTGGTGTCATAGTGCGGTGCGCCCGGGCGCATTGCCGGCCCGCTGCTCTCGCCTGTGGCGGGCGCGCCGCCAATCCGCTTCAGCAACGACATAGCAGAACCTCCTTGCGATGAGTATCAGGATGGCCGATCGCGCGTGCGCGGGCTGCACGCTAGCGCTTGGTGAGCAGCCGGCCAAACAGGCCGCGGTTCTCGGGCGCCTTTGGATCGGGTGGCTTGGCGCCGGCCTTTACAGCAGCGCCGCCACGGGCGTTACTGATCAGGTTCGCCAGCGCAAAAATATCTTTCGACGTCTGGTGACCGCGCTTCTCGATCACCAGCGGCACGCCCTGGTTGATCGACAGCGACATCTCGTGCGCTGCATTGCCGATCTGCAGCGCGACTTTGTGCTGAATATTTTCCTCGACATTCTCGACCCGAATACCCAGCCGGCTGTCGGCCTTATTCAGCACCAGCAGCGTCTTCTCGGGCGGGTACTCGAGCAGCTCGGCCACCTCGAGGAACAGCTTGATGTTCTTGATGCACGGCATCTCCAGCGTCATCAGCGTGACAATCCGGTCGGCCAGGTCGAGCACGGCCAGCGCGCGATCCTGAAACGACGACTGGGTATCGACGACGACGTAGTCGAACTCTTTGCGCATCAGCTCGAGGATCGCCCGCAGGTGATCGGATGTGACCAGCTCGCCCGTCTGCGGGTTGGGCGGGGCCAGCAGCACCTTCACCTGCGAGGTATGCGTTGCCAGCACGTCGTTGAGCAGCTCGCGGTCGAGCTCGGAGATGCGGTTGGCAAGGTCGGCGATGGTTTTTGTCGACACCAGGTTCATGATCACGCCGAGGTCGCCGAAGATCACATTGCCGTCGACAAGCGCGACCTTCTTGCTCGTAAGCTGGCGCAGCGCGACGGCCAGGTTGGCGCTTACGGCCGAGGTGCCGGCGCCGCCTTTGGGGCTGAACACCGCGATGATCTGGCCCTGCGCTCCGGTATCGGCGCTGAGGCCCGGCTCGACCGGCGCCGACACATAGCGGCGCTGGGTCGTCTGCAGCCGGTACACGTGCCGGATCGCGTGGTAAAGCTCCTCAGCGCTGATCGGCTTGGTGAGGAACTCGCGCGCGCCGGCCAGCATCGAGCGCCGCAGGTAATCTTGCTCGCCCTGCACGCTCATCATGATCACCTGGACGGTTGGCACCTGGCTGAGAATCGCTTCTGTTGCCGCGATGCCGTCCATGTCGGGCATATTGATGTCCATCAGCACGACGTCGGGCTGATACTGCTTGGCCATCGCCACTGCCTCGCGCCCGGTGCTGGCCTTCGCGACGACCTTGATATCTTTTTCGAAAAACAGAAGTTTCTCGAGGTTATCGCGCGTCTCGGCGATATCGTCGACGATCAAGACACGGATCTCGGACTGCTCAGGCATGCGATTCTCCTCGTACCCTTCGGTTATCGCGTCGTAGTAGGTGTGGGCGTAGCGCCAGCCGGCTGAGCCGGGCCGGTTGTCGGCAGTGGTGTAAGCGACGTTGGCCCGCTGACGGCCGGAAGAGCCGGCTGCGGCAGCGGCAGGCCATACTGCGACACCAGCAGATCGAGCGTGGCGCCGGTGGTGGTTTCAATTGCTGCATCGCCGCGGCCGCGCAGCACCAGCGTAATACCGGTGCCCTGCTCGAGCGAGAACTTCAACAGCTCGGCTTGCTGATCGGTCACCGCCAGCAGCAGCAGCCACGAGCCAGGCTGGAAGGTGTTGCCGTTGTTCGCCTGGGGCTCGGTGTTGCCCTGTGCCTGGTTGCCCGTCTCGCCGCCGCTGCCAACCGGTTGGCCGTTGGTATCGGTCTGAGGTGGGCCGGCGGCGGCAGGCCCGCCCGGCGTGGGCGTGCCCTCGGGCGCCGGGGCCGGCTTGCGGATCTGCAGCACCTGCACGTTCTGCAGGAGCGTCTTGGTCGTCTGGCCTTCGAAGGGCTCTTCTTTGATCGTGATCTGGCCCTGGTCGCTGAACCCTGGGCGCAGGTAGGTACGCTTGACGATAAACGACGACAGCACGTCGACGAAATCGCCTGGCCGGATCTGGTCGGCCACGCCGCTCAGGTTATTGACCTGGAAGGTGATTGCCTTGACGCGCGGCTGGCCAGCTTGGGCGGTGGGGATCTGAATCGACAAGCCAGGCTCAGTAATATCGGCCTTGCGGATGCGATCGTTAAACGCGATTGCGCGCAGCGTCTGCTTGTAAAGCAGCTCCTCGGGGCTGGTGAAATACTGCCCAGAGGCGGCGGCGAACTCACTCTCGGGAATATCGATCGTCGTCAGAAACGTGACAGTATCGGTGATCACGGTGTTGTTGGGGATGTCGATGCGCGCGATCACGATCTTTCGCTTCAGCTCTTGGGTTGGCTGCGGTGCAAGATCCTGATTCGCCAGCTGAGGCTGCGATAGCACGAAATAGGCTAGCGCGCCGATGACGATGATCAGGAGCCCGAGAAGCAGAAACAGCCGGCCTCCACGCCTCATGTGCTTTCAACCTTTCTTCTAGCAAGCATGCGGAGCCGCAGGTGCCTGAGCGATCATTATAGCACAGGCTGACAAGCCATGCACCCCAACGGCTTTAGGAGGCCAACCGATGCGGTTGGCCTCCGTATGTTGGCGCTGGCAGGTGTGCGGCAAGCAGTGCAAATTCACGCAGTTTTAGCGCCGAATCATGGGCAGATTCATGACGTAACCGATTTTATTGACCGTGAAGTTCACTTTTGGCGAGATGTTATTGTTCTCGCCGCCAAGTGTACCTTCGTTGATATTGTTGTACGAATCGACGACGGCGATCACCGTGTAGGCGCCAGGTGTCTTGAAGTACGAGAGCAGATCGACCGGCTTATCGGCATTAGGCCCGGTGGTCGCGAGCCAACGCGTCACCGGCAGCACGGTATTGACCTGCATGGCGCTGTTGTTGATATCGGCGTACACGTCGCTGCACTCCGGGTTCTGGTTGCTGAACGGAATAACCGGGTCGACCACGGTTTCGCCCGGCCCGAAGATGCACAAGTCGACGAAGAACGAGCCGCGCACCTCAGCATCGGCGGCTAGGGTCTGCTCAAAGGTGTTGACGTTCTGGATCACGACATTCATGCCCTGGAAGGTACCGCCCGATTGCTGGGCCGACACATTGTTGAAGTTCAGATCCGGGCTGCCCGGAACGAACACGTCGATGCTCACGCTCAGCAGCGATGGCGTCACCAGGTAGTTGTCGGTGCTGAGCTTGAGGCGGTACTGGAAGCAGCGCGCGGCCAGGTTGATCGGCGCCGACGAGTTGTTGCCGTCGACCGAGGAGTGCAGGGCGTCGCTCTCGGCCGCTTTCAGCGCCACCCAGCTGCCGTCGTTCCAGTCGGCGTTGGCGCAGGTGTTCCCCGACGAGATGCGATAGCTGACATCGATGTCGGGGTTCGCCGAGGCCGTGCGATCGATCTGCGTGGCCCAGTAGATCTTTTGCAGCTGCGCCCCGGTCGAGTTGATGTCGAACGGCTTGGAGTAGTACCAGCCGTTGGTGGCATAGCCGGTGGTGGCCGAGTCTTCGCTGCCGCCGATCTTGCCGAAGAAAACGCTGGTCGAGCCCTGGTCGTCGCCGGGGTTGCCGTCGCTGGTATCGCCGCGCCCGCCAAACACATACACAAACGCCGAGTTCGGGCTGGTAGCGTCGGCCGGCACGATCGCTGTGCCGTGGAACACGCGCGCGAAGCGCAGCGCGTCGCTCTTCAGGAAGTTGCTGCCGCCGCTGTCGATCCCCGGCGGCACTTCGTCGGGCTTGAACCCGTGCAGCTGCATATTATCTTCGACATACGTCGTCAGCACGCCTTTGTCGGGCTGGTTGCCATTGCTGGGGATGCCGCCCACGGCATACAGCGAGCCGTGGAATGGCACGCCGCTGAGGCCGGTGCGGGTTTGCGGCAGCGTACCCTGCCAGGTGAAATCCCAGGTGAGCACGCCATTCGCGCCAATAAACGCGCGGTACACCGCCGAGCTAAACGAGGGCAGGCTCGGCGGCGAGGCGGATTGGTCGTCGGGCGTGATCTGGCCGCCGACGACATACAGCACATCGGCCGACTCGCCGGTGCTGACGATGAAGTGATCGGCCATCACCGCCGCATCCCATAGGCCGGCCGGCGTGTCGCCAGGCACCGGGATGGAGTTGAGCTTATCCCAGCCCGCGCTGCCGTTGCTCGGCTTCACCAGCTGCCCGCCCGACGAGACGCGCGCGTAAAAGACGTCCTTCGAGCCTTCGCTGACGGTGCGGGCATTAAAGCCGGTGCCAACCCGGTAGCGCTTGAGGCCGCCGATCACATACACATATGTCTGCCCGCCCACCTTCAGCGAGGTAACCGCCGGCGACTGGATGCCCAGCTGGCTGATATTCTGGGTATCGGTTGGGTCGGGGCTGGGGATCGGCGGGCCGACCACCCAGCTGCTGATGTGGCCATCGGCGCCGGCGAGGCCAATGCGCACGGCGTAGCTCGAGAAATCAAAGGTGCTGTTGGCGCTCGGCTGGGCATTGCCGCCGATCACATAGATGTAGTAGCCGCCGCCGTTCGCTGCCACCGACGTGACGCCGGGCGCATAGATCGGCGCGACCGGCGTGGTAAAGCCGCTCTGGTTCGAACCCTGCACCACCGGCAGGTTCGGCTCGGCGAACCAGTCTTCCAGGAATGTTCCATTGGATTGCGACACGGCCGCCGACCACACATTTGCGACTGCCTGTGTCGCGTTGTTCACCGGCGTCAGGCCGCCGATCAGATACACCCGATTGCCCACCGCAGTGGCGCCCATGCGCGAGAGCGGCACCTTCAGATTGAATGGTGAGTCGATCCACTGTTTCAGCAGGCCGATCGGCCCTAGCTGGATCGCGCCCGATTTATCGTTGGGCGAGAACTTGGTGTTTTGCAGCGGCCCCAGCACAGTGCGCTGAAACGAGCCGCGGCTGAAATCGGCAATTGAGTCGTCGATGGTGCTTTTCACCACTGCGGCGCGCAGGCTCGTGGCGGGCAACGCCGCCAGCACCAGCAGGCACACCCCGAGGAGCACACACACGCGCGCTTGGAACGACCAGTGTCGCGAAGCAAACATATACAACCTCGCTTAAGCAGGGGCAATTTGTGGAAAGCCGAGCCCGGACGATACCCACGCATCTCCCGGGCTCGGTCTCGTATCGAAATACTGCGGCGGGGCTAAGCCGTACTAGCTACACACCGTCTTATCGTTGGCGAGCAGCAGGCGCAGCGGATCGAGCACCACCGTCGCGCCAAGCACATCCGACGGCGTAAGTGTAAACGAAGCGTACTGCTGCGATGTCAAGCCCGGCTTGATCTGGTCGTAGACGCGCGACACATCGTCGCCGTCGGGCGATTTCGCTAGGTAGCCGACATAGCCATTCATGTAGTAGGTGCCGGGTATCAGGCCGTTCTGCGTCGGCAGCGAATAGCTCAGCTGCTGGCTGACGCCGTCTTGCGTGATTGGCATGGCGTTGGTTGCCGCGCCGCGCGGATCGCTACCCGGCCCCGTCCACGGCAGGCTCACCGGCGTGAAGTTGGCGTCGTACAGGTAGATATAGCCATATACACCAGATGGCAGGTTCAGCGTCGGCAGGTTGGCCGTGTGCGCTGTATCGATATGGCTGACCCAATCGGCGCTGGTGTTTTCGATGCAGGGGCCTTCGGCCTTGGCCTTGATCTGGGCAAGCACCTGGCTCACCAGGTCGGGGCTACGGGCCGGGAACACCAGCTTGGGATCGGAGGCGACCTCGTCGAGGCCCAGCACATCGACCTGGCCAAGCGCCACCACGAAGAGCTGCAGGTTGCTGATGTTCGCCTTCATCTTGCCGGCCTCGTCGATCATGGCGGTGATCGGGCGCATGCCGTGCTGCGTATTGGGCTTGTAGTCGGGCGGCGGGTCGTACTGGCAGCGCGGCGTGCTAAGTGCGCGCACGTCGCCATTGTACTCGGGGCAGATATCCTTGGCGTAGTTCACGGCGCCATCGAGGAACAGGTTGGCCACGCCGTCGGTCATGTAGATCACCGCGTGCTTGTACGCCTGGCCATTGGCCGCAGGCGGCGGCGGGCTGCTCTGCAGGATTGTCGCGGCTTTGTTCAGCGCCGACGGGCCTGGCGTGCCGCCAAAGGTGAGGTACTGATTGCTCTTGTATGTTCCGGCGGCCATCACCGTGCTCTTGAGCGCGCTCTTGTCGGTGCTCCAGTTGGGGCCGGTGTTCACCGACACGCGGTTGCTGCCATCGGTGGTAAAGGTGATAATGCGCATGGTATCGTACGAGCGCATGTTGTCGATGAAGCCACCAGTTCCGGCCAGCGCCTGCTTGAGCACATACACGCGGCGCTCGGTCTGCTTATTCCAGTAATCATCGCTGCCATTACAGGCCACCGGGGGGGTGTTGCCGAACTGCTCGCACTGCATCACCTTGCCCGTGCCGCCCTGGTTGCCCTGGCCATTGAAGTTCCAGCTCATCGAGCCCGACACGTCCATGATGATCTCGTAGGCGATCGGCTGGCCGAACTGCGGCTGGCCCCAGCGCGGCTTGAGGAACACGGCGCCATTGATGCCCAGCGTGCTGCTGGTGACGGCCGGCGTGCTCAAGCAGGCGATCGAGTTGGCCGTGTCGATGTACACTAGGTCGAGGTAGCTGTTGGCGCCATTGCCACCCAAGCCGACGACATAGAACGAGGCAAGGCCGGCGATCTGGAATGTTGCGTTTGCGCCAGTTCCAACCGCCGGCTTGACGATCGGCAGGATCAACACGTCTTTGCGGGTGATATGATCCTGGATCGCGCTGGTGACGCCGCTGCTGAGGCCCAGGCCGCTATTCGCGTAGACCCAATCGCCGGCATTGATCTCGTGCGGCTTCACCGGGTACACCACCTTGCCGGCAACCATCGGCGGCTGCGAGTTCGTGTCGGGCCAGGTGGTAACGCCATTCTTCACCAGGCCCTCGTCGAAGCCATCGGCGAGGTTGCCGGGGCCGCTGAGCATCGAGACCATCTCGGTATTGCTACCGGCGCTGTTGGTCGATTTCCAGCGCAGGAAGCTGAAGTTGCCGGGCGAGTTGGCCTCGTCGCGCAGGTAGATGCGCCGCTGCGTCAGGCCATTGGGGTAGGTCGAGTCCTTGTAGATCTTGTAGTATGGCAGATCGGCAGGGTTCTGCGGCGGCAGAAAGCCGTTCTGATCGAGGTTGCTCGACTGCACGCCGATCGGGTAGACGCCCTCGACCGGCGAGCAGCGGCCGGCGTAGGCCTGTGCCTTCACCGGGAGCGTTGGGCGATCGAGCACGCGAGCGAAGTAGGTATTCACATCGCCGTTTACCTTCACCTGGATGTATGTAACGCCCGAAGGCACCGTGCCGCACGAGCCGATGGTGCAAGTGGCGAGATAGTTACCTTTTGAGTCGAGGTAGTACGCCTGGATGAGCCGCTGGTCGGCCTGGCGCGTATCGACATTATTATCGTCGAACACGCCATCGATATTATTCGAGCGCAGCGACTGCTGGATCACCTGGCTAACCGACTGATCGGTGCCACCCTGGATCAACGCATTCATACCAGCCAGCGCGGCGGCGTTGGTGGCGCGCACGGTGTTACGCTGCTGCGCATAGTTGTTGCCAACATCGACGGCCAAGCCGGCGGCGCCGACCAGCACGACGATCAGCAGCGCAATCAGCGGGATGCTCTGGCCGCGTTGCTTTGTTCGCAGGAAACGGGCACTCATATCATTCCTCCATCCAAAGTATTGGCTCCGGGGTGCTGAAATGTACGTGCACAGCGGCCCGGCAGTAGGTAAGCCAGCTTATGGCCCAACCGAGATCGACGTCTTGCACAGGGCGATCGTCCCGGCGGCGATGCTCTGGGTACCGATGGTATAGTTGCCGACGGTAATATTGATCGTGCCGGTGAACTTAGCGTTGGCCCAAAGCGACGACGCGGCATTCGGCGAAACGCCCTTGAAGTTCGGCACGGTGCAGGTCGTAATCTGTGTCGAGGTGCCGGTGCCTGTGCCGCGCGCCACGCTGTCGCGGATCGGCATGATATAGGACGACTTCAGCGGCACGGTGCGGCTAAACGCCGGCGCCAGCGGGAACAGCATCTTGTGAACCGAATGCACCGTCACGCGGATGTAGCACAGCGCCGTGGTGGCAGTGCTGGCGTCGGTGCAGAGCACATTTTCAGGAAGATTGTGCGCCACGTCGAACGTCGGGTCGCCGTCCATCGACGGGTCGGCCAGCATCTCGACGGTGATATTCTGGTCGACCACGCCGGCCTGGGTGTCGTCCTTCACGCCATCGCCATTCAGGTCGAGCAGGTTGACAAAGCCAATACCGCCTTTATCGCCGGACTCATAGCGCACGTGCTGCTTGATCGCGTCGACATCGAGCACGCGGCGGCCCTGCGCGTCGGTGATCAGCCAGCGGCTGCCGTAGGAGGCGCCCTCCTGGGCGGCGTTGTGCAGGCCCTGCAGCGCGAACATCATAAGGCCGATATCGACGGCGGCGGCGAGCAGGAAGAATATCAGCGTCGCCGCCAGCGCGAACTCGACAAGGGCCTGGCCGCGGGTTGGAGTGTGTCGCAGCATACTATTCCTCACGGCTGGCAGGCGACAAGGTTGGGCGAGTTCGGGTTATCGCCTAGCGATTCAATCGAGCGGCGCGTCGCCATCTGCACCCGCATTGTGCCCTGGCTGCCGAACGTAATCAGGCGCCAGAAGGGCGTGAGCGGCTGGATGTTATACACCAGATCGAGCTGAATTGGCTCGCCCAGCTGGCGCTTGCCGCTGGGGTAGCTCAGCCCGAAGGTATTGCCACTGTTGCCGCTGGCGATATCGCGGAACAGCACCTCGGGCGTGCCGGCCAGCGTCGCCGACAAAATCGACGACACGCACAGATCGCTGCGGTCGAGCGGGCTGAGCTTGCTGGGGTACGGCGGGATCTCGGCAGCCTTCTCGGCGCCATTGCGCGCCGCCTGGTACACGGTGGCGTAGCCGAAGATATACCAGCCCATGTCGATAATGCCAAAAATAATCATGATAATGAAGGGAAGCAGCAACGCCATTTCGACCATCGACTGGCCCGTTCGTTGTGTTCGCCGCTGGAGCATCATCCGCGCCTTTCGATGCTTTCAACGCGCATGCGCGTATGCCGAAATCTTTTGCGAGCGTCTGCCACGAATTATACGGCTTCGCGGCGCGGTGGAACAATAGGACGATGGTACTGATCGACCGAAACATGACAATTTGCTGACAATACAGCTTCCGCGACGGCTGCGCACACCTCAGAGCTGCCAGGTTGGCGATACGGCAATAGAACAAGGGTACTTGACAAGGCCATAGTTGCTCGCTATAGTGAGCCTCATGTCTCGCATGCCGAAGAGTCTGGTACCCCCGGCACTGCCATATATACGCGGCTCGCGCCCCAGCCCGGCGGCATCGGCTGCCCTTCCGCAGAGATTCCAGCGGCACGACCGGCCAGCACGCGTATACATACATATAAGGATCAGCAGCAGGTATGGCCGATAAACTTGTAATTGTCGAGTCGCCGGCAAAGGCGAAAACTATTCAGAAGTACCTTGGGCGCGGATTTCGGGTTGAGGCCTCGATGGGCCACGTGCGCGACCTGCCGAAGAGCGACCTGGGCGTCGATGTCGAGCGCGACTTCGCGCCGGTATACGAGGTAGCCAAGGGCAAGGAAAAGGTCGTGGCGGCGCTGAAGAAGTCGATCCGCCAGGCCGAGGCGGTGTACCTAGCCACCGACCCCGACCGCGAGGGCGAGGCGATCGCTTGGCATATTACGCAGGCGGCCGGCATCCCGCGCGGCACGCCGATCTACCGCGTCGAGTTCAGCGAGATCACGCGCAATGCCGTGCAGCAGGCGATCGCGCACCCGCGCCAGATCGACCACAACCTGGTAGACGCGCAGCAGGCGCGGCGCGTGCTCGACCGGCTGGTAGGCTATAAGCTTTCTCCGCTGCTATGGGACAAAGTGATGCGCGGGCTTTCGGCCGGGCGCGTGCAGTCGGTGGCGGTGCGCCTCGTGGTCGAGCGCGAGCGCGAGATCGAAGCGTTTGTGCCGCAAGAGTACTGGACGATCGAGGCCGACCTGAGCAAGCAAGCTGCAGGCGGCAAGCCGAGCGGCGACCGCAAGGACCAGTTTCGCGCGGTGCTGATCGAGCGCGCCGGCAAGAAGCTCGACAAGTTCGCGATCGGCGACGCCGACTCGGCCCAGGCGATTGTAGCGGACCTGGACGGCGCCAGCTACGCCGTGCGCAAGATCACTCGCAAAGACAAGAAGCGCACGCCGGCGCCGCCGTTCACCACCAGCACCTTGCAGCAAGAGGCCGGGCGCAAGCTGGGCTTTTCGGCCAAGCGCACCATGATCGTAGCGCAGCAGCTGTACGAAGGCGTAGACATCGGCGGCGACGAAGGCACGGTCGGCCTGATCACCTACATGCGAACGGACAGCTTCAACATCGCGCGCGAGGCCCAAGAAGAGGCGCGCGACGTCATCTTGAACCGCTTCGGCGCCGACTACCTGCCCGAAAAGCCGCCGGTGTACCGCACCAAAGCCAAAGGGGCGCAAGAGGCGCACGAGGCCATCCGCCCCACATCGAGCCGCCGCACGCCCGAGGCGCTGCGCGAGATCTTGCCGCGCGAGCAGTTCCGGCTGTACGAGCTGATCTGGAAGCGCTTTATTGCCAGCCAGATGGAGGCGGCGCTGTTCGACAGCACGACGGTGGACATTGGGGCGCTGACGAAAGACGAAAGACGCAAGGCGAAAGACGAGCGAGCTTCCTCTTCTGCCCCTGGCTCTTCGGATGTCGACCCGTACACCTTCCGCGCCACCGGCAGCGTGCTGAAGTTCCCAGGCTTTCTGGCGGTGTATAACGTGAGCCTCGACGAAGGCGAGGAAGACGAGGATAGCGAGCGCCGGCTGCCGCCGCTGGCCGAGCGCGAGGCGCTGAGCCTGCTCCAGCTGCTGCCGATCCAGCACTTCACCGAGCCGCTGCCGCGCTTCACCGAGGCCAGCCTGGTGAAAGAGCTCGAGCGCCTGGGAATCGGGCGGCCCTCGACCTACGCGCCGACGATCTCGACGATCGTCGAGCGCAAGTATGTCGAGCTGGCCGAGAAGAAGCTTATTCCAACCACGCTTGGCCGGGTCGTCACCGAGCTGCTGGTCGAGCACTTCCCGAGCATTGTCGACTACGGCTTCACCTCGTCGATGGAGCAGCAGCTCGACGATATCGCCGAGGGGCAGAAGCGCTGGGGGCCGGTGCTGCACGACTTCTACGCGCCGTTCGAGCGGACGCTGGCCACCGCCAAAGAGACGATGCGCAATGTCAAGCGCGAAGACGTGACCACCGACCTGGCCTGCCCCAAATGTCAGCAGGGCCAGCTAGCGATCAGGTTCGGCCGCAATGGCGAGTTCCTGGCGTGCAACCGCTACCCCGAGTGCGATTTCACCGGCGACTTCCACCGCGATGAAGACGGGCAGGTGGTGATCAACCCGGCCAGCGCGCCCGAGATCAGCGATGTCGTGTGCAATGTCTGCGGCAAGCCGATGGTGACCAAGAAGAGCCGCTTCGGGCCGTTTCTGGGCTGCAGCGGCTACCCGGAATGCACCAACACCCGCCGGCTGGGCAAAGACGGCAAGCCGGTGCCGCTGCCCGAGCCGACCGGGGTAGCCTGCCCGAAGTGCCAGCAGGGCGAGCTGATGCAGCGGCGCGGCAAGTTCGGCCGGCCGTTCTTCGGCTGCAACCGCTACCCCAAGTGCGATTACCTGGTGAATGACCTGGCCGAGGTGGCGAACTACGTGCCCGACCCGAACGCCCCGGCCACGCCGGCCGCGCCAGCGCGCAAAGCCGCCGCGAAGGCCGCGCCCAAGGCAGGCGCAAAGGCCGCCGCTGCCACACCAGCCGCGCGCGCGGCCAAGCCCAAGGCCGCCAATGCCGGCAGCCGCGCGCCCGCCAAGGCCACCAAGCCCGCCAAGGCCGCAGCCGCGCCGAAGGCCGCAGCTAGCCGCACGCCTGCCAAGGCCGCCAAGCCCAAGGCGGCGCCGAGCAAGCGCAAAGCCTCGTAGGCAACCATACTAGCTCGGGTTCGGGAGGCGGCCGGGTGCCCGGCCGCCTCCGCTTTTTTTATTCTGCGCCGCCAGCAACGCTTGGAAAACCAAGGCTTCGCGCGAAAGCAGCATGCACAGCGGGCAGTCGCATGGCCGCAAAAAGAGTACCATTCGTATCAGGACCGAATCGTCTTGCCCGGCGCGTTGGGCTTCTGGCATAATAAAGAAAGGAACCGCCGATGCAGGAGAGCACACGATGGCGACTTTCTTCGCCTTGTTCCGGCGCCACATGCGGCTGGTCGCGGCTGGCGCGGTGGTAGTAGCCATAGCGATACTGGCGGCGCGCTGGCTCATGGGGGCGCCGGAGGCGCCCGAGCCGCCCGCGATTGGCGCGATCGAGCCGGCCAACGCCGCGCCCGCATACGAGGGCGAGCCGGCCGCCGAGCCAAGCGCCGCGCCCACGGCAGAGCCGCCGCTGGTGGTGTATGTCAGCGGGGCGGTGCGCGCGCCGGACGTATACCAGCTGCCCGCTACAGCGCGCATCAAAGACCTGGTGGTGGCCGCCGGCGGGTTCAGCGCTGACGCCGACGCCGAGCAGGTGAACCTGGCCGAGCGGCTGAGCGACGGCCAGCACATCCACATTCCGCGGCAGGGCGAGGCCGCACCGGCCAGCGCAGCGAGCCCGGCCAGCGCAGCCGGCGCGGCAGCGCAGGCCGGCGCGCCGATCGACATCAACAGCGCCAGCGCGGCCGAGCTGGACGGCATCGCCGGGATCGGGCAGGCGCTTGCCCAGCGGATCATCGAGTATCGCGCGGCGCATGGCCCATTCAAAAGCGTAGACGAGCTAAACAATGTCAAGGGCATTGGCGCGACGCTGCTGGGCAAAATCGCGCCATCGCTGACAGCCGGGCCATAAGCCTGGCGGCCCGGAACCCAGCGCCGCAAAAGCGCCATGCGCGGTTCGAATCAGGTATAATAGCCGCGCGCCCGCCAACGACATCGCAGCACCATACCTGTACTCGGCCGCACTTCAGAAGTGGTGGAGACGTATGCGCCGAACAAAGATTGTCGCGACGATCGGCCCGGCCAGCGGCAGCCCTGAAACGATCGCCCAGCTGATCGCCGCAGGGATGGATGTAGCGCGGCTGAACTTCTCGCACGGCAGCCACGCCGAGCATGCCCAGCGCATCGAGATGCTGCGCGAGGCCGCGCGCCAGGCCGACCGGCCGCTTGCGGTGCTGCAGGATCTGCAAGGGCCAAAGATCCGCACCGGCAAGCTCGAAAATGGCGTGCCCGTACTGCTGCACCCCGGCGACCGCTTTGATATCACCGTGCACGAGATCGCCGGAACTGCGGCGCGCGTAAGCACCACCTACACCGCGCTGCCGCTCGACGTTCAGCCCGGCGACCGCATTCTGCTCTCGGATGGGCTGATCGAGCTGCGCGTCGTCGAGACAACCGCCGACGAAGTGCACACCAGCGTGGTGTTTGGCGGCGAGCTGCGCGAGAACCAGGGTATCAACCTGCCGGGCGTAAACGTGAGCGCGCCGGCGCTGACCGAGAAAGACATTGCCGACCTGGAGTTCGGGCTAGCGCACAACGTCGACTATGTCGCGATCTCGTTCGTACGCCGCGCCGCCGACCTGCGCGACGTAAAAGAGCGCATCAGCGCCGCCGGCAAGAACACTCCGGTGATCGCCAAGATCGAAAAGCCCGAAGCGCTGAGCGACCTTTCGGCCATCCTCGAGATCGCCGACGGGATCATGGTGGCGCGTGGCGACCTGGGTGTCGAGATGGCGGCCGAGCAGGTGCCGGTGGTGCAGAAGCAGCTGATCGAGGCGGCTAACCTAGTGGGCATACCGGTGATCACCGCCACACAAATGCTCGACTCGATGATCCGCAACCCGCGGCCTACCCGCGCCGAGGCCAGCGACGTGGCAAACGCGATCATCGACGGCACCGACGCAGTGATGCTCAGCGGCGAAACCGCCAACGGGCAGTTCCCGATCGAGTCGGTGCGGATGATGGCGCGCATCGCCGAGGTGGCCGAGGCCAGCGGCCGGCACGGCGACCACACCGCGACGCCGACGATCACGATCGACCGGCAGCCGACGGTGTCGCAGGCGATCAGCGCGGCGGCCTGCGCGATCGTCAAGGCGCTGCCGGTGAGCGCAATCGCGGCATTCACCATGAGCGGCACCACCGCGCGGCTGGTGGCGCAGATGCGGCCGCTTACGCCCATTCTGGCCTTTACGCCGGCCGAGGCAGTGTACCACCGGCTGAACCTGGTGTGGGGCATTACTCCGATCATGTGCGATTATGTCGACCGGCTGGACTCGCTCGGCGCGCGCGTGAACGAGATGCTGCTGAAGCGCGGGTTTGTGCAGCCGGGCGACTCGATCGTGATGACCGGCGGCCACCCGATTGCCGCGCGCGGAGCGACGAACTTCGTCAAGGTGCTACCGATCACCGAGTAGACTTACCAGCCTTTCACACTCGACTCATCTCGCGCTTATAAACGACTGCTATACTCAGCGCATTGGCAATCGGGCCGCTACGCTGAAGAGGCATCGTATGGGCGATATTGGTATTCCAGAGCTGCTGATCATTCTGGCGATTATTATTATCGTATTTGGCCCGGCGCGGCTGGCGGGGGTAGGCCAATCGCTTGGCCAAGCGATCCGCGCGTTCCGCACCGAGGTGCGCCAAAGCGAAGAAATCACTAACGCCCCGAACGAACAGCAGCTGTAGCACTCGGCCTGACATTCCCCGAGCGCCACCTTCAGCAACGTCGCTGAGGGTGGCGTTTTTATGTTTGACAAATTGCCCATTCTGCATAGGATCGCTAAGCGATGCAAATAGCGAGTGGCGCCCGCGCAGCTCCTTGCTTGGCGCCGACACGCGCCAGCCACTGCAGCAGTGGTGCATCATCGGAGCGAAAACACCGCCTATGCAGTCACCCCGCCACGAGAGAGGATCGGCCGCGCGCGCGCGCAGGGCTGGCGCCGCGCTGTTTCTGTTGCTGCTGGGCTGGTATGTGCTGACGATGAGCGGCCACACCTACGCCTCGGACGAAGAGACCGTGCTAGCGGCCGGGCAGTCGCTGCTGGCAACCGGCAGCTTCGCAATCTCGCCCGACGAGCAGTTCTTGATGAACGTGAACACCGGCGCCGACGGCCTGCGCTACAGCCGCTACGGGCCGCTGCAGTCGGTGCTGGCGGTGCCGTTTATTGCCGCAGGAAACGCGCTGGCGCTGGCGACGCCGGGCTACAGCGAGCTGACGCTGCGGCTGGTGGTGCTGCTGCTGCCGGCGATCGTCACCGCCGCAACGGCCTGGCTGGTGCTGGCGTGGGTTGTGGAGATGGGCTTCAGCGCGCGTATCGCTGTGCTGGTGGGGCTGCTGTTCGGCCTGACGAGCCTGGCGTGGCCGCACAGCCGCACCTTTTTCGGCGAGCCGCTTGCAACGTTTTTTCTGGCGCTGTGCGGCTACGGGCTGCGGCGCGAGGCGCGGCTGTGGTGGGCGATCGGCGGGCTGGCTGCGGTTGGCGCGCTGGCCACCAAGATACAGACCGGGCTGGCGCTGCCGGCGCTGGCGCTGTACGCGCTGGCGGTGTGCTGGCGCGGCGACGCGCGAGCATTCGGGCGGGCGCTGCTGGGGCGGCTGGCCTTCGGGGCGCTAGGGCTGGCGCTGCCGCTGGCGCTGCTGCTGCTGTACAATGCGCAGCTGTTCGGATCGGCGCTGAACAGCGGCTACGGCTCGGTGGGGGCGCAGGCGCTCGGGCAGCACGGCAACTGGCGCGAAGGGCTGTACGGCCTGACGATCAGCACCGGCAAGGGCCTGATCTTCTACGCGCCGAGTATGCTGCTGGGCCTGGTGGGGCTGGCAGCGCGCCCGCGCCAGCAGTGGCGCGAGTCGGCGCTGGCGGCGCTGATGCTGCTGAGCCACCTCGGGTTCTACAGCACGGTGGGCTACTGGCACGGCGACGGCGCGTGGGGGCCGCGCTACATGGTGTTTGTGCTGCCGTTTGCCTACCTGCCGGCGGCCGGGCTGCTGGCCGAGCTGGGCGCGCGGGCGCGCGGCTGGCGCATCGCGGCGGGCGGGCTGGCGCTGGCGAGCTTCGCGGTGCAGCTGCTGCCGCTGCTGGTGAGCTTCGACGTATACCTGCAGATCAGCGACCCGGCCGAGCGCTACTTCACCCCGGCGGCCTCGCCGATCGTCGCGCAGCTGCGGATCTGGGCCGGCCGCGCGCGCGAGTACTGGTGGCGCGCGGCGGGCGGCCCGCCCGGCACCGCGCTGCTGGTGAAGGACTTTTCGTACTCGGAGGGCGACCGCAGCAAGGGCGAGCTGCTGCCGCGCTGGACCTACGCCGACGCGACGGTTCAGCTGAACCCGGCCGGCGAGGGCGGGCTCGATGGGACGCTGTGGGTGGCCGACCACCGGCCCTGGCCGCTGGCGCGCGCGAACTTCGAGCTGCGGCTAAACAACGCGCCGCTGCCGGGCGTCGAGCGCACAAACACCGACGGCGACCCGATCCGCTGGACGCTGCGCTTCCGGCTGACGCCCGAGCAGCTTGGGCGCGGCGCGCGCCTGCAGCTGCACAGCGACACCTGGAACCCCACCCGCGACACTCAAGACAACCCGCGCAACGAAGACCTGGGGCTGCTGGTGGAAAAGATCGAGCTGCGGCAGGGCGGCCAGCCGCTGGCGTTGCGCGAGGCGCTGCCCATCCCACCACCGCGCATGAACCGCCGGGCGTTTTGGCTGTGGACGCAGGACGTGCCAAACCACCACCTGTTCGACCTGTGGGAGTGGTATGTGCTGGCGTCGGGGATGCCCTCGGGCGCGGCGGCGCTGCTGCTGGCGCTGCTGGGGCTGCCGGCGCTGGCGCTGGCGATCGGCGGCGCGCGCGGCCTGCGCGCTACGCTGCGGGCCTAATTCGACTGTAAGGAGCTACAGGCATGTACCGTGATCTAACAATCTCTGTGGTGATCCCGTGCTTCAACGAAGAGCATGGGCTGCGGTATGTGCTGGAGCACATGCCCGAGTACGTAGACGAAGTGGTGGTCGTCGACAACAACTCGACCGACGAGACCGCGCGGATCGGGGTCGAAGGGGGCGCGCGCGTGATCTTCGAGGGCCGCAAGGGCTACGGCAGCGCGTACCAGGCCGGGCTGCCGGCGGCCAGCGGCGACATCATCGCCACTGTGGACGGCGACGGCACCTACCCGTCGCACGCGATTGCCGGGATTGTGGACGAGATGCTGGCGCGCGGGCTGGACTTTGTGTCGGCCAGCCGCTTCCCGCTGCGCAACCCGCTGGCGATGCGCCGCCGCAACCAGCTGGGCAACAAAGTGCTGACGTACGCGTTCCGGCTGCTGTACTGGCGCTGGGTGGCCGACTCGCAATCGGGCATGTGGGTGTTCCGGCGCGCGTGCCTGGCGCAGATCCAGGCGACACACCCGGGCATGGCCTTCTCGGAAGAGATCAAGATCGAGGCGCTGCAGGCGCGCGGCTTGCGCTTCGGCGAGGTGCATATCGACTACCGCGAGCGGATCGGCGAGACCAAGCTGTTCACCTGGCGCGACGGCTGGCTGAACCTGCTGTTTCTGTTTGAGCGCCGCCTGGGGCGGGTGGCGCGCTTCGCCCGCGCGGCTGAGGCGCCCGTCGAGGCCGAGCCGCAGAAGTCGGGCGGCTGATGGGGTGCGATGCGGGCTGCGGAGTAAAAGGGCGCGGGAAGGCCGCATGTGTTTGCCATATGCCGCTGGCCCGGTATACGCGGTTTGCGCGGGCACACGCCTGCGGCCTGCGCGCCTGCAAGCCTGCTTTGTCTAAGGCGGCTGGCCTATGAGCGCCGGGGCCGGGCGGCCACGTGCCGCCGACGGCTGGATCGCCGGCGGGCTGAGCGCCGGCGCGCTGGCGCTGTACGCGGCGACGCTGCTGCCGGGGATCGGCAGCGGCGACACAGCCGAGTTTCAGCGCGTGCTGCCGACGCTCGACGTAGCGCACCCCACCGGCTACCCGCTGTACACGCTGCTGGGCTGGCTGTGGAGCCAGCTGCCGCTGGGCAGCGTGGCGTGGCGCGTCTCGCTGTTTTCGGCGGCGGCGGCCGCGCTGGCGGTAGGCGTGCTGTTCCTGGTGGCGCGGGCGATCGGGCAGGCGCGTGGCGCGGCCGCCGCCGCCGCGCTGGCGCTGGGCATGTCGCGCACCTTCTGGTCGCAGGCGACGGTGGCCGAAGTGTACGCGCTGGCGCTGCTGCTGCTGGCGCTGCTGCTGCTGGCGCTGCTGCGCTGGCGCGACGGTTGCTGGCGGCTGTGGCCGGCCGGCCTGCTGCTGGGCCTCGGCCTGGCGCACCACCGCACGATCATCCTCGTGATCCCCGGCGCGATGCTGTTTGGGCTGATCGCGCTCTGGACGGGCCAGGCGCGCGACGCTGCGGGCCAGGCCGCCGCGGCACAATCGCAGCGGGGCATGCCGACGCGCAGGTGGCCCGGCGGCGGGCGCCACGCCGGCACGCAACCGGCGCCCATCCTCAGCATAGGCGATGCCGCGCTGGCGCTGCTGGGGCTGCTGGCGGGCTGCCTGCTGTACCTATACCTGCCGCTCCGCGCGCCGGCCTGGCTCGACTCGTGGGGCACGCTTGCGCGCGTGATCATGGGCTCGGATGCGCTTTCGGTGTGGCTGAATGTGGCCGAGCCATGGCGAGTGGCCGCCGAGCACCTGCGCGAGCTGGCCGGGCGCTACCTGTGGCCGCAGCTGCTGCCGGCCGGCGCGCTGCTGGCGCTGCTGGGGCTGGCGCGGGTGTGGCGGCGCGACCTGGCGCTGGCGGCGCTGCTGACGAGCGGCTACCTGCTGACGCTGGCGTTCTGCGTGCTGTTCTTTGTGCAGGATGTCGAGGTGTTTCTGATCTCGGCGCACGTGCTGGCGGCGCTGCTGCTGGGCGAGGGCGCGATGGCGCTGGCAGAGAGCTGGCCGGCTGGCCGGGCGCAGGCCAGCTGGCCGGGCTTGCGGAGCCCCAGGCTGGCGCTGCTCGCGCTCGCGCTGCCCGCGCTGCTGCTGTGGCAGAACCTGCCGGCCATCCGCGCGGCGAACACGATCGCGCCCGAGCTTGCCGCGCGCGCGCTGATCGGGCAGAAGCTGCCGCACGGCGCGCTGCTGATTGTCGACTGGGACGCGGTGGAGAGCCTGCGCTACCTGCAGGCGATCGAGGGGCTGAGGCCCGACCTGGAGGTACGGCCGCTGAACGAAAGCGTGGCGCGGCGCGACGCCGACGCGGCGCTGGCGGCCGGGCGCGCGGTGTATCTGCTGCACGCGCTGCCGAGCCTGGGGCTGGCGCAGCGGCCGGAGGGCCGGCTGTGGCGCGTGGAGCGCCAGCCGCTGGCGCTGGCCGCCACCACGCCAGCCGAGCGCGCCTGGCGCGGCGGGATCGCGCTGGTTGGCTACACCCTGCCGGCCGGGCCATACCGACCCGGCGACATCGTGCCGGTGACGCTGGCGTGGCAGGCGCGCGCCGGCACGCTGCCGGCATACACGCTGTTCGTCCACCTGGCCGGCCCGGACGGCGCGCTGTGGGGCCAGCAGGACCGGCCGCCGGCGCCGCTGCCGACCGACCAGTGGCGCGCGGGCGAGCGACTGACCGACCTGTACGGGCCGACGCTGCGGCTCGACGCGCCGCCGGGGCGCTACCGCGTGCTGGTGGGCTGGTACAGCTACCCCGCGCTCGACCGGCTGCCGCTTGAGGATGGCGGCGACGCGCTGGAGCTCGGCCAGATCGAGGTAGTGCCGCTGCGCTAGGCGCGGCTACTCGGGGCGCTCGCCCTCGACGAGTACGCGCCGCAGCACCTTGCCGATAAACGAGCGCGGCAGCGCCTCGCGAAACTCGACCGCGCTGGGCAGCTTGTAGGCGTGCAGGCGCTCGCGCAGAAACTGAATGATCTCGTCGGGCGTGGCGCTCTCGCCGCGGCGCAGCACCACAAACGCCTTCACGTCGGTCGCGCCGTCGCGTGGCACGCCGGCCACCGCTGCGTCGAGCACCTTGGGGTGCTCGTACAGCACCTCCTCGATGTCGCGCGGGTAGATATTGTAGCGCCCGGCGACGATCATCTCCTTGCGGCGCTCGATCACCTGGAAGAAGCCGTCGGCGTCCATGCGCGCCAGGTCGCCGGTGCGCAGCCAGCCGTCGGGCGTCAGCGCCTCGGCCGTCTCGGCCGGGCGGTTCCAGTAGCCCTGCATTAGCTGCGGGCCGCGAATGAGCAGCTCGCCGATCGCGCCGGGCGGCAGCTCGGCGCCGGTGGCGATGTCGACGATGCGCGCCTCGGTGGAGGGCAGCGGCAGGCCGATAAAGCCGTGGCGCCGGGTGTTGCCCAGCGGATTGACGTGCGTGACCGGCCCGGCCTCGCTGAGGCCGTAGCCCTCGACCAGGCGGGCGCGGGTGATGCGCTCGAAGCCCTCCTGCACCTCGACCGGCAGCGGCGCGGCGCCGCTGATGCAGGCGTGCAGCGACGAGAGGCCATAGGCGCGGGCGTTTTTCACGTCGGTGATCGCGGCGTACATGGGCGGCACGCCGGGGAACAGCGTGGGGCGCTCGCGCCGGATCGCGTGCAGCACGTTCTGGGTTTCAAACGTTGGCAGCAGGATCATGGCGGCGGCGAGGCGCACCGCAAAGTTCATGCACGAGGTCATGCCGTAGGCGTGCGAGAACGGCAGCGCGCAGAGCACGCGCTCGTGGCCGCGGCGCAGCTCGGGCACCCACGCCGAGGTTTGCAGGGCGTTGGCCACCAGGCTGCGGTGGGTATGCACAACGCCCTTGGCCTCGCCGGTGGTGCCGCCGGTGTAGAGGATCACCGCAGGCGCCGCTGGGTCGGCGGGCGGCAGCGGCGCGGCGGGATCGGCGGCCGCGAGCATGCGCGCGAGCCAGAGCGAGCGGCGGGCCTCGGCCTCGGGCACGCGGTGGCCCTCGCGCTCCTGGCGCAGCAGCGTGAACAGCTGGCGCTGGCTGCCGGGCAGGTACTCCTTGAGGTTGGTGTAGATCACGCGCTCGAACGGCACGCGCTCGCGCACCTGGGCGATCAGCGAGTGGAACATGCTCAGCGCGACGACCGACGAGGCGCGCGCGTCCTCGACCTGGCGGATCAGGCCGCCGGCCTCGAACAGCGGGTTGGCCAGCACCACGGTGGCGCCGGCGCGCAGCGCGCCGTAGTAGCAGATCACCGCCTGCGGCACGTTCGGCAGCACCAGTGCGATGCGATCGCCGGCGCCGACCCCGGCGGCGCGCAGGGCGGCGGCACAGCGCGTGGCCAGCGCGTCGAGCTGGGCGTAGCTGATCGTGGCGCCGTAGAACAGGATCGCGGGAGCGTGCGGGAAATCGCGCGCGGCGGCGCTCAGCAGCTCGGGCAGGGCAATCGGCGGCACATCGATCGTGCGCGGCACAGCGGCGTCGTAGTGCGCCAGCCAGGGTTTCTCGCTCATGGCTTTCCTTGTTGCACGCTGCGGCTCGGGGGCACGCGTATTGTAGCAGATCTGGCGCAGGCACACCGGCGCCAGCCGGCTGCGCCGCCAGCTGCGCGAAAGCGCGCCGGCTCGTTTGCGGCGCCAGTGGCACATGCCTCGTGGCGCGGCAGCAGGTGCGTTGCTGCCCTGAGGCATGATCGCAGGGCGCTGACGCCGGCACAGCGCGCTTTGACATTCGCGTTGGCGGCGTGCATAATAACAATACAGCCACCTAGCAGAGAGTAGCGCATGGGTAAGCAGAAAAAAGGCCAAGCTGCGATGGCCAAGCCGCCGAGCGGCTTCGCGCTGGCCGCCAAATGGCCGCTGCACGAAGTGATGCTGTCGCAGGGATGGAACAAGCCGGCCGCGCTGGCCAGCATCCTGGTAGCGCGGCGCTCGATCATGACCAACAAGGTAGCCGCAGGCCTGCTGCTGGTGGATCTGGCGTGCCTTGGCGTGAAAAGCGCGCAGGCCAAGCTGTTCGCCGGCCCGGCCGAGTACAACGCCGGGCTACGCCAGCACGCGCTGCACGTCCAGCCAATGCAGCCCGCCGACTTCGACCTGGTAGCGAAAATTGTGGACACGGCGGTCGGCTACGCCGCAGGGCTAGGCTTTCGGCCCGACCCAGTGTTCGCGCAGGTTCAGCACCTGCTGGCCGGCGCCAACCCGGCCGCCTGCACCACGCCGGTACCCACCGGCGGGCCGGAAGGCAAGCCATTCTTCGTGTCTGGCCCCTACGACGACGTGCCGCGGATCATTGGCCAGCTGACACGCGCGGTGGGCGAGGGGAACTTCAACTACATGCTTGGCGCTGGCGATCTTGATCCAGAGTAAGGGCTTGGAAGATCCACATTTGGCGGGCCTGCGACCCGCCAAAGCTCCGTTGGGGAGATTACAACGTCCGAGCCCCTCATATCAAATCCGGCTGATCGCTTGGATTATGGTGGGGGTTCCGGGGGCTTCGCCGCCCCGAAATTTCTTTTTCTTGTGCGGTGCCCGGCTTTGCCGGGCGCCGCACAAGAAAACACAAGTAATCAAACGGAGTTGGTATCAACCGCCCGACAGAGTAACTTTGCAGCATGCGGCGCGCCGCCTCGTACCGGCGTGCCGGCCACACACAACCGGGCACTTATGCAATCAAACCACACGCTAGCCGAGCTGCTCGGCATTCAGCCAGGCGAAGGGCGGCTGGTGCGGCGGCTGTTTTTGTTTGCGCTAAGCAACGGCGCCGCGCGCACGCTCATGCGCTCGGCGGCCTACGCGCTGTTTCTGGCGGAGTTTAGCGCCCAGCTGCTGCCCTACACCTACATCGGCGCCAGCCTGATCGCCGCGCTGGCATCGCTGAGCTACCTGCACGCGGTACGGCGGGTGGCGCTGGCGCGGCTGCTGCCGGCCACGCTGCTGGGCGTGATGCTGGCGTTTGTCGGCATGCGGCTAGGCCTGGCGGCCGGCGCGGGCAGCTGGCTGATCTTCGCGCTGCCGATCGGCCACGAGGTGCTGCTGGTGATGACCAACCTGGCGCTGTGGAACAGCGCCGGCCAGCTGGTGAACATGCAGCAGGGCAAGCGCCTGTTTGGCCTGATCGCGGCCGGCGAGCCGGCGGCGGCGGTCGTCGGCGGGTTTCTGATGCCGCCGCTGGTAGCCCTGATCGGCACGCCGAACCTGCTGCTGCTGGCGGCGGCGGCGGTTCTCGGCGCGCTGCTGATCGCGCTGGCGCTGACCCGAGCGTACCCGGCCGAGCTGGCGCGCGCGGCCACGCCGCCGCCCGCTGCAATGCCGCAGGCTGGCCGCGGGCTCGGCCGCAGCCGCTACGTGCTGCTGACACTCTCGCTGTTTTCGCTGGCGATCATCGGCTACTATTTTATCGATAACCTGTTCTATATGCAGACGCAGGCGCAGCTGGCCAACACCAACCAGCTGGCCGGGTTTATTGGCGTGTTCAACGCGGTAGTTGCGATCGCCTGGACGCTGACCAACGCGTTTGTGCTGGGCGCGGTGGCGCGGCGCTTCGGCCTGCGCGCGCTGCTGCTGATCGCGCCGCTGCTGCTGGCGGCTGGGACGCTGGCGATCGT
This sequence comes from Kouleothrix sp., assembly GCF_046328425.1. NCBI lineage: Bacteria > Bacillati > Chloroflexota > Chloroflexia > Chloroflexales > Roseiflexaceae > Kouleothrix > Kouleothrix sp. The sequence continues at coordinate 636,162 of NZ_JAXLWP010000003.1, read as the reverse complement.
GGTTGCCGGCGGCCTGGGGGCGGCGCTGACGCTGGTATTTGGGCTGGCGGCGCTGAACAAGCTGCTGAGCAAGCTGAGCTACGACGGCTTTGTAAAGCTGAGCTTGAATATCATCTACCAGCCGCTGCCTGCGGCGCAGCGCGCCCAAGCCCAGGCGCTCACCGAGGGCATGGTCTACGCCGGCGCGGTGGGGCTGGCCGGCGTGCTGCTGCTGGCGCTGAGCTACCTGGCGCAGCTCAGCCCGATCGATCTGGCCGTGGTGCTGCTGGTGGTGATCGCGGCATGGCTGGGGCTGGCCGCGCTGCTGCTGCGCGAGTACCCGGCCCAGCTGCTGCGCGCGCTGGCGCGGCGCACGCTCGGCGACGACACGCCCGCGCTGGTCGACCCGGCCAGCCGCGCGGTGCTGCGCCAAGCGCTGAGCGACCCTCGGCCCGAGGTGGCGATCTACGCGCTGCGCGCGCTGGCAACCGGCGCCGACGACGCGCTGCCCGGCCTGCTGCCGGGGCTGCTGCGCCACCCGGCCGCGCCGGTGCGCCAGCAGGCGCTGCTGGCGGTCGAGCGGAGCGGCGACGCTGCCGCGCTCGATACGGTGGCCGAGCTGATCGCGGCCGAGCCGGCGGCCGACGTGCGCGGCGAAGCCATCCGGGTGCTGGCAACTCACCGTGGCAACACCGCCCTGGCCACGATCACGCCGTTCCTGGCGAGCCCCGATCCGGCCATCCGGCTGGGTGCGACGGTTGGGCTGCTGCGCGGCGGCGGGATCGCCGGCGTGCTGGCGGCCGGCCAGCAGCTGCTGGGCTGGGCCGCCGCGCCCGACCCAGGCGCGCGCGCCGCTGCGGCGCAGGCGCTCGGGCAAGTCGGCGTTGCGGCGTTCGACCAGCCGCTGCTTGAGCTGCTGCGCGACCCCGATAGCGGCGTGCGGCGCGCTGCGCTGTTCGCCGCCGGCCGGGTGTGCAGCCCGCGGCTGTGGCCCGAGGTAGTGGCCGCGCTGGCGGCGCCGGCCAGCGCAAAGGCAGCCGCGATGGCGCTGGTGGCTGGCGGGCCGGCGGCGCTGCCGGCGCTCGCCACGGCCTTTGCCACGGCCGAGCCGGCGCTGGCCGGCCGGATCGCCCAGGTGTGCGGCCGCATCGGCGGCGATGCGGCTGCGCTGCTGGCCACGCGCGCCGATATCGCCGACCCGGCCGCGCGCGGCCAGGTGCTGCGCGCCCTCGAGCGCCTGGAGTACCGGCCGGCGCCCGAGGCGCGCGCGCGGCTGCTGCGCCAGCTGCAGGCCGAGGTGGCGCTAGGCGCAGGCACGCTGGCGGCGCTCGAAGACTGCGCCGGCGCCGGGCTACTGGCCGATGCGCTGCAGTCCGATCTGGCCGCCACCCGCGAGCGCGTGCTGAGCCTGCTGGGCCTGCTCAGCGACGCACAGGCAATCGCGCGAGCGCGCGCGCCGCTGCTGCGCGGTTCGGCCGAGCAGCGCGCCTACGCGCTTGAAGTGATTGAGACGCAGGTCGACGCCGAGCTGCGCGCGCTGGCCCTGCCGCTGCTGGGCGACGGCCCGCCCGACAAACGGCTGCGGCAGCTGGCGGCAGCCACGCCCCAGCGCCGTATCGGCATGCCCGCCCGGCTGGCCGAGCTGATCGCCAATGCCGACGGGCAGCACCCCGGCTGGGTGCGCGCCTGCGCGATCTACAGCGCCGCAATGATTGGCGCACCCGAGCTGGCCGAGGCCATTCGCCCGCTGGCCGCCTCGGCCGACCCGCTGCTGCGCGAGACCGCGCAGTGGGCGCTGGGCCAGGGCTCACCGCATACCACCACGCCGCACAACGGCTCAGGAGCGCACGCTATGCTCTCGCGCATCGAAAAAGTGCTGATATTGAAAACCGTGGCGATCTTCGCCGAGACGCCCGACGAAGTGCTGGCCGATGTCGCCGGGCTGCTGCACGAGGCCGAGGCGCCAGCCGGATCGACGATCTTCCGCAAAGGCGACTCCGGCACCAGCATGTTTATCATCATCGAGGGCGAGGTGCGCGTGCACGACGGCGACCACACCCTCAACCACCTGCATACCCGCGACGTCTTCGGCGAGATGGCGCTGCTCGACCCCGAGCCGCGCGTGGCCTCGGTGACGGCGGTTGCCGACACGCAGCTGCTGCGGCTCGACCAGGAGCCATTCTACGAGCTGATGGACGAGCGCAACGAAGTGGCGCGCGGCGTGATCCGCGTGCTAACCCGCCACCTGCGCGCACGCGTGCGCGACCTCGGCGAGGCCCGCGCCCAGCTTGGCGAGGCCGCGATTACAATCCGATCATAGGCGTATACCAGGCCGCCGGAAAACCGTTTTTCATGATAGACTATCTTCTCGATCTGGTACGTGTTCATCTTCTGTGCGCGGTTTTTCCGTGCTGCGCCTGGAAAAACCGCACACCATACCGAGCACGGTACCGCTCTGCCGAAGGCTGAGCGCGCCAGCTGCGTAAGTCCAAAGCATATATCGGCGGCACGTAAACACGCCTCGCACATAGGAGCAGCGCCATGCAAGCGGCATTCCACGCCCGACTGCCTCACGCCTTTCGCCGCGTCGTCGCCCTCGTTCTGGCACTCGGGGTTGCCGCAGCTTCGGCGCTGGGGCCGGGCGCGCCACGCGCCTACGCCGCCTCGTTCAGCGTCACAAACACCAACGACAGCGGCCCTGGATCGCTGCGCCAGGCCATTCTCGACGCCAACGGCAGCCCCGGCCTCGATACGATCAGCTTCAACCTCGTCGGCAGCAGCGGGCGGACGATCGCGCTGGATTCGGCGCTGCCGCTCATTACCGACCCGGTGACCATCGACGGGCTGACCCAGCCGGGCGCGAGCTGCGCCAGCTGGCCGCCGACGCTGCAGATCGAGCTGACACGCAGCCCCGACGGCGAGGGCGAGGGCGAGTCATTCAACGGCATCTCGCTCAGCCCATTCGTCAGCGGCAGCACCATCCGCGGCCTGGTGATCAACCGCTTCAGCATCGGCATCGACATGCCCTACAGCACCAATACCACCATCGAGTGCAACTTCATCGGCACCAGCGCCGACGGCGCCAGCGCGCGCGGCAACAGCATTGCCGGCATCTACATCCAGCAGAACGCCTCCGGCAACCGGATCGGCGGGCCGGCGCCAAGCCAGCGCAACCTGATCTCGGGCAACGCCGAGCAGATCGCCCTGATAAGCTTCAGCGTCGGCGTGAAGCCCAACAACAACCTGATTCAGAATAACTACATCGGCACCGATGTGAGTGGCAGCTTCGGAATGGGCGGCGCAGGCGCGGGCATCTACCTTTACGGCGCCGATGCCAACCGGATCATCGGCAACCTGATCTCGGGCAACGGCGGCGCGATCCAGGTCGGCGGCGACTTGTCGCGCCCCGCCACCGGCACGACCATCCAGGGCAACTTCATCGGCACCAACGCCGCCGGCACCTCCGCGATCACCAACAGCGGCTATGGCATCAATCTCTACACGATCAGTGGCACCAACGCGGTGCGCGGCACGCTGATCGGCGGCCCCAACCCCGGCGACGGCAACCTGATCTCGGGCAGCGAAGGGCCGGGCATTGTGCTGAACGCGGACACCAATACCATCCAGGGCAACTTCATTGGCACCAACGCTGCCGGCACCGGCGCGCTGGGCAATACCAGCAGCGGCATCGATCTGTTCGGCGGCACCGGCAATACCATCGGCGCCGGCAACATCATCGCCTACAACCACGGCGCCGGCGTGCACCTGCGCGCCGGCACGGGCAACAGCGTGCGCGGCAGCGCGATCTTCAGCAACACCGGCGGCGGCATCGCGCTCGACGCCGGCGCGAATAACGACCAGGCCGCGCCGACGCTCACCGCGGCCGTGCCCGGCAGCAGCACGACAAACGTGCAGGGCTGGATGCTCGGCGCGCCTAACACCAGCTACACGATCGATCTCTACGCCAACAGCGCGTGCGATCAATCCGGCTTCGGCCAGGCCCAGGCGCCGTTTGGCTCGCTGAGCGTCGCCACCGCCGCCGACGGCACCGCGCCGATCAGCGCGACGCTCAGCGGCGTGGCGGCTTTCAACCAGCCGATGACGGCCACGGCCACCGACCCGAGCGGCAATACCTCGGCGCTCTCGATGTGTGCGCCGGCCGGCCCCGACAACGACGCCTGGTATACCGCCTACAAGCTCGCCGCGACGCCAAGCGCTACTGTCAACCAGTACCTGTCGCTGCCTGGCCAGACGCGCTGGTATAAGTTCGACGTGCAGCCGCGCAGCCACGTGGTGGTGAACCTCAGCAACCTGCCGGGCGAGTACGACATGGCGCTGTTCAGCGATATTGGCGCGGCCGCCAGCGCGCTGGTGACGCCCGCGCCAACAACCCAGAGCCTGGCGGTGCAGCAGGCCCAGCTCGACTACGACGCGCTCGAGTCGAGTAATTTTGTGATCAACACCCTCGATCCGCAGCTTGTCAGCCCCGAGGCCTATACCGCCCAGGCGCTCAGCCCGGCGACGTTCCGCCCCAGTGTGCTGGCACCCTACGCGGTTTCACCCTTCAAAAGCTCGCCCTTCAAAAGCTCGCCCTTCAAAAGCTCGCCTTTCAAAAGCTCGCCTTTCAAAAGCTCGCCTTTCAAAAGCTCGCCTTTCAAAAGCTCGCCCTTCAAAAGCTCGCCTTTCAAAAGCTCGCCCTTCAAAAGCTCGGAGATCGAGGCGAGCCTGGCGCTCGACACCATGCTGCTGAGCGCGACTGCGATCGACGGCACCACGCCGCGCTCGCTGGAGCTCAACACCTGGGACACCGGCGGCGAGTACTACCTGGCAGTATACGGCGAGAATGGCGTGTACGACGCGCTAAACCAATACAGCCTCCAGGTGAGTGTAAACAGCACCGCCTGCAGCAGCGTGGCAACGCCCACGCCTAACGGCGCGCTGCTGCCCGGCGTCGGCGGCGGCTACCACACGATCTTCCTGACCGACCCGGCGCGCCTGGGCGGCAGCGCGGCCGAGAAGGCCACGCTGAGCCAGCGGCTCGCCACGCTGGCGGCCCGCGCCGACGTGGCGGGCGTGGTGGTGGACGTGGGCCAGGACGGCCTGGTGCGCGCCGCCAATGCCCAGGCCGACAGCCTGCCGGCCTGCCCGAACGCCAAAAACATTGTGGCCGAAGCGGTAAAGGGCGTGGTGGAGCGCTACCAGGCCGCCAACAGCGCGCTGCAGTATGTCGTGCTGGTGGGCGGCGACAGCACCATTCCATTCTTCCGCTACCCCGACCAGGCGCTGCTGGGCAACGAGACGACATTCGACCCGCCCGTGCAGGACGGCAGCACCTCGCAGGCCAGCCTGAAACTCGGCTACGTGCTGGGCCAGGACGCCTACGGCTCGCGCGCCGACATCCCGTTTAAAACCACCACACTGCCAGTGCCGCAGCTCGCGGTTGGCCGGCTGGTAGAAAACGCCGCCGACGCGACCGCCATGATCGACGCCTACCTGGCGACCAACGGCCAGATCGTGCCGACCAGCTCGCTGGTGACCGGCTACGACTTCCACTACGACTCGAGCACCACGATCGCGCAGCAGTTTGGCCTGGGCACCGCCCGCCCGGTCGATACGCTGCTTTCGCCCAGCAGCCAGTCGAACCAGCTGCCCGGCACCTGGACGGCCAACGACCTGCGCGACAAGCTGTTCGGCAGCCGGCACGATCTGCTGTACCTGGCCGGGCACTTCAGCGATGGCGCGCTGCTGGCCGCCGACTACAGCAGCACGCTGGCAGCCTCCGAGCTGCTCGGCTCGACCGTGCCGATGCAGGGGTCGCTGGTGATCAGCCCCGGCTGCCACTCGGGCTATAACACGATCGACGGCGACGCGGTGGCCGGCCTGACGCTCCAGCCCGACTGGGCGCAGGTGTTCGCGCGCAAGGGCGCCTCGCTGATCGCCGGCACCGGCTACCAGTACGGCGACACCGAGTTCACGCAGTTCGCCGAGCAGCTGTATGTCTACCTGGCGCAGCAGATGCGCGTCGGCACTGGCCCGGTGCCGATCGGCCAGGCGCTGGCCGACGCAAAGCAGCGCTACCTGGCAAACTCGGCGCAGCTGCGCGGCATCGACATCAAAACCCTGGCGATCGCCACGCTCTACGGCCTGCCGATGATGAAGGTGAACATGCCCGGCGAGCGCCTGACGCTGCCGAACGATCCGTCGATCGTCGCGACTGGCGACCTCACCAGCATCCCCGGCAACCCCTACGGCCTGCAGCAGGCCGAGAAAACGATCACGCCGGCGCTGACCACAATGCACGTGAACCTGGCCTCGACCACCGACGGCAGCCTGCGCGCCGCGACCTACATCAGCGGCACGAACGGCATCGTAGCAAACCCGGCCGAGCCGGTGCTGCCGCTCGAACAGCGCAATGTCAGCGTGCCAAACACGCTGCTGCGCGGCGTCGGCTTCCGCGAGGCCAGCTTCACCGACCTGCCGCGCCAGCTGCCGCTGACCGGCGCACCCGCCACCGAGCTGCGCGGCGTGCACGTCACCTTCCCAACCGAGTCGTTCTACCCGTACAAGTTCTGGAGCAGCAACTACTTCGACAAAATCGCCAATGGCGGCGCCACCACGCGGCTGAATGTCACGCCGGCGCAGTTCCTGGCCGATAGCCCGGCCAGCGACACCGGCACCATCCGCACCTACGGCGCCATGAAGTTCTGGCTGTTCTACAACAACAACACCGCGGCGCTTGGCTCGGGCGTGATCCCGGCGCTGGCCGGCCCGCCGGCGATTGTGCGAGTGACCAGCAGCTACAGCCCGGCCGACAACAGCGTCAGCTTCAGCATTGGCGCCTATGGCGACCCGACCGTACGCCTGGAAAAGGTGTGGGTGACGTACACCGGCAACGGCGCGCTGGCCGGCCGCTGGCAATCGCTCGACCTGACGCGCAGCCAGAGCGACGACCTGGCCTGGGAGGGCAGCTTGCCGCTGCCCGCCAATAGCGGCAGCGACCAGCTGCGCTTCATGGTGCAGGCCGCGAACCAGGTGGGCGTGGTGGCGCTCGACACCAACAACGGCGCGTTCTACAGCGTCGGCGTCGACCCGGGCGCACCCACGACGCCCGCCAACCTCGCCACCAGCCTGGCGCTGAGCGCCACGCCGCCCAGCGCAGCCTATGGCGCCGACGTCACACTGGCGGCCACGCTGAGCAGTGGCGGGCAGCCCGTAGCTAACCAGCCGATCGAATTCAGCGTCGGCACGATCGCGCGCAGGGCCAGCACCGACAGCGCGGGCGTGGCGCGCGTGACCCTGCCGCTGGCGATCGACCCGGCCAGCTACAGCGCCTACGCCAGCTTCAACGGCGACAACACCTACCAGCCTTCGTCGGCCAGCGCCGCGCTGACAGTGCGCAAGGTTGGCACCACCCTCGCGCTCGCGCCGCTGCCGGCCAGCGTGGGCACCGGCGCCACCAGCACGATCACCGCCACGCTCAGCGACGCCAACGGCCAGCCGATCGCGAACGAGCCGGTGGCGCTGATCGTCAGCGGCACGAATGGCAGCTATGGCCTGGTGGTGCAGACCGACGTGGCCGGCCAGGCGCCGCTCGGCGTCATCCCGCTGCCGGCCGGCAGCTACACCGCCAGCGCCTACTATGGCGGCAGCATCCCCGCGCCAGTGTCGGCCAGCTACACCAGCCCGCGCTACAGCGCCGCCACGACACGCAGCGGCGCGCTCACGATCGTCAACGCGCCCGACACCACGCCGCCGATCACCAGCATCGGCAGCGTGCCGCCCGACCCGAGCACCGGCAGCACGGCGGCGTTCGGCTTCAGCGGCGCCGATAACCTCACGCCCGCCGCCAGCCTGGCGTTCGAGTGCAGCATGGACGGCGCGGCCTACAGCGGCTGCACCAGCCCGAAGAGCTACTCGCTGGGCAACGGCCAGCATACCTTCCAGGTGCGCGCCGTCGACGCCGCCGGCAACCGCGACGCGACGCCGGCCACGCGCACCTGGACGGTTACCGGCGCGGGAAACCCCGATACCACGCCGCCGACGGCCACGCCGTCCCAGCAGCCGCCAGCCAATAGCGCGGGCTGGAATAACACCAACGTGACGGTGGCGTGGAACTGGGCCGACAACAGCGGCGGCTCGGGCATCGACACCGCCAGCTGCACCACCAGCACGGCGTCGTCGGGCGAGGGCACGCTCGCGCTCGGCGCGACCTGCCGCGACCTGGCCGGCAACACCGGCAGCGCCAGCTACAGCGTGAAAGTCGACAAGACCGCGCCGAGCACAGCCAGCTGGTTCGGCATTGCCGGCGTGCAGGCCAGTGTGGTGCTGACGCCCACCGACGCGCTCTCGGGCGTGGCCGGCACCAAGTACCAGGTCAACGGCGGCGCGGCCCAGGCCTACACCGGCCGCTTCACGCTCAGCGGCGCAGGCAGCTATGTGGTAACATTCGCCAGCACCGACGTGGCCGGCAACACCGAGCCAACCAAGACGCTGAACATCACCATCGCCGGCGGCTTCCCGAGCAACCCGGTGCGCGACGGCTTCAACCGCACAAATGGCGCACTGGGCAGCCAGTGGGGTGCGCTGAGCGGCACAAAATTCTACAAAATCGCCGGCAATCGCGTCGACGTTCTCGACGGCGGGCCGATCTACTGGAAGGGCGCCAGCTTTGGCACCAGCCAGGAAGCGTTTGTCACGCTCAGCACGATTGACACCAGCAGCCGCGAGCAGGGCCTGATGCTGAAAACGCAAACAAGCAGCATTCCGCAGGCCGGCGCGATCACCGTAGTGTACGACGCCAAGGCCCGCGCGGTGCGCGTGCAGACCTTCCGGCTGGGCGCGCTGGCCTGGAAGCTCTACGCCAACCAGGCCGCCAGCTTCGCCAATGGCGACCGGCTGGGCGCGCGCGCGCTCGCGAACGGCACGGTCGAGATCTACAAGAATAGCACGCGGATCGCCACCGTGACGCTCGACAGCGCCGATCAGGCATTTTTCAACGGCAAGGGCGGCGCGATCGGCCTGTGGTTCATCAACGCCGGCAAGGCGTTCTTCGACGACTTCGGCGGCGGCACGGTAGCGACGTAGCGGCTCGTATCACAGGATTTCGGCTTGCCACTGTACGGGCGCGTGCTATCGCGCCCGTATGCATCTGCCTTTGTGTGTATAGATTATGTTGCACTCTGTGGCGAGGCCACGCAGTGCAACATAAAAAGAATAGGAGTTACGCACGTGCGCTCTTCGGCTTCTTCAAGCGACGAGATTGAGCCTGCGGCAGCATAGTACTTCTCAATACTTCAGTATGCGGTTTTTCCGCGCTGCGCGCGGAAAACCGCATACACTAAACGAGACAGCGTAACTCCTAAGAAGCTGTTTGAAAGGGTGGTTTGGAGGACGAAGTCCCTCCAAGTATCCACTTTTCTTGCGGGTGGCGGCCACATTCGTGGCCGCCACCCGCCAGAAGGGTAGAGGCATAGCCCCTCGCGCACCCCTTTTCAAACAGGCTCTAAAGGATCGGGCGGCGAAGCCGCCCCAAACCCCCACCAAAGTGTAAATAATCAAGCGAAATTTGGTATCATCCGTAGCGGATCGGCCGATAAGCTGGTTTGAACCATGCCCAAACGCGTATGGAAGCTCTGACGGTATACATCCCAACCGACTGGCGGCACGCGCTCGCGCGCGGCCTGCAGCTGCCCGAGCGCTCGGGCGGCGCCGCGCTGTTCGCCGATATCTCCGGCTTCACGCCGCTGACCGAGGCGCTGGTGCGCGCGCTTGGCCCGCAGCGCGGCGCCGAAGAGCTGCCGCGCCAGCTGAACCTGATCTACGACGCGCTGATCGCCGAGGCCGACCGCTACGGCGGCAGCGTGATCGGCTTCAGCGGCGACGCGATCACCTGCTGGTTCGACGACAGCTTTGACCTCGCAGCTTTGAGCGCCGAGCCGGAGCCTGCCAGCGCGCAAACCTCGGCCGCGCACCGCGCCGCCGCCTGCGCCCTGGCGATGCAGGCGGCTATGCGCCAGTTCGCCATGATCGAGATCGACGGCGCCGGCAGCGTGGCGCTGGCGATCAAGGTGGCGGTGGCGGCCGGGCCAGTGCGGCGCTTCGTCGTCGGCGACCCGGCGATTCAAACCATCGACGTGCTGGCCGGCGCCACGCTCAACCGCCTGGCCGACGCCGAGCACCATGCCGACAAGGGCGAGGTGCTGCTCGACGAGCCGGCCGCCGCCGCGCTGGGCGCGGGCGCGCGCCTGGCCGAGTGGCGCGACGACGCCGAAACCGGCGCGCGCTTCGCGGTGCTGGCCGAGCTGCTGGCGCCGCCCGAGCCGGCCCCCTGGCCGGCGCTCGACGCGGCTGCGCTCACCGACACGATCGTGCGGCCATGGCTGCTGCCGTCGGTGTACGCGCGGCTCCAGGGCGGCCTGGGCGAGTTCCTTACCGAGCTGCGCCCGGCCGTGGCGCTGTTTCTGCGCTTCGGCGGGATCGACTACGACACCGACGCCGACGCCCAGCCCAAGCTCGACGCCTTTATTCTGTGGGTGCAGGGCATCCTGGCGCGCTACGAGAGCTACATCCTCCAGCTGACGATCGGCGACAAAGGCAGCTACCTGTATGCCGCGTTTGGCGCGCCGCTGGCCCACGAAGACGACGTGGTGCGCGCGGTTGCGGCGGCGCTCGAGCTGCGCGCCCCGTCCTTCGCCTACATCACCGGCGTGCAGATCGGCGTCAGCCAGGGCCGCATGCGTACCGGCGCCTACGGCGGCAGCACCCGCCGCACCTATGGCGCGCTCGGCGACGAGGTGAACATGGCCGCTCGGCTCATGCAGCACGCGCCGCCAGGCCAGGTGCTGGTGAGCCAGGGCGCACGCAAATCGACTGGCGATGCCTTTGGCTGGGAAACGCTGCCGCCGCTGCGCGTGAAAGGCAAATCGCAGCCTGCGATCGTCTACCGCCTGATCGACCGCCAGGCGCGCCCGGCCATCCGCCTGCAAGAGCCGCGCTACGCCCTGCCGATGGTCGGCCGCGCCGCCGAGCTGCGCGCGATCGGCCAGCGGCTCGATCAGGCGATCGGCGGGCGCGGCCACATCGTCGCGATCACCGCCGAGGCCGGCATGGGCAAGTCGCGCCTGGTGGCCGAGGCTGTGCGCCTGGCACGCGCGCGCCAGGTGGTTGGCTACGGCGGCGAGTGCCAGTCGTATGGCACCAACACCAGCTTTCTGGTATGGCAGAATATCTGGCGCGGCTTTTTCGGGCTCGACCCAGCCTGGCCCGCCGAGGCGCAGATCGCCCGGCTTGAGGCCGAGCTGCGGCGCATCGGCCCCGAGCTGCTGCCGCGCCTGCCGCTGCTGGGCGCGGTGCTCAACCTCGGCATCGCCGACACCGAGCTGACGGCCGGCTTCGACGCCCAGCTGCGCAACGCCTCGCTCCAGGCGCTGCTCGTCAGCTGCCTGCGCGCGCGCACCGCCGACATGCCGCTGCTGCTGGTACTGGAAGATTGCCACTGGCTCGACCCGCTCTCGCACGATCTGCTCGAGGTGATCGGCCGCGCGATCGCCGATATGCCGGTGCTGCTGCTGCTGGCCTACCGGCCGCCGCAGGTGCAGCGCCTGCTCGCGCCGAAAGTCGGCCAGCTTGCACACTTCAGCGAGCTGCCGCTCACGCACCTGCCCGAAGACGAAATTGCCCAGCTGGTGCAGTTCAAGCTTGGCCAGGTGTACGGCCCCGGCGTCAGCGCCGACCGGGCGCTGGCCGAGCAGATCAGCGCGCGCGCGCAGGGCAACCCGTTCTATGTCGAAGAGCTGCTGAACTACCTGCACGACCGCGGCATCGACCCGCAGCAGCCCGAAGCAGTGGCGCAGATCGAGCTGCCCGCCAGCCTGCACAGCCTCATCCTCAGCCGCATGGATCAGCTCACCGAAAACCAGCAGACGCTGCTGAAGGTCGCCAGCGTGATCGGCCGCCTGTTCCGCGCCGCGATGCTCTGGGGCGTCTACCGCTTTTTTGGCGGCGAGGCGCTGGTGCGCGCCGATCTCGACATACTCAGCGATCTTGAGCTCACGCCGCTCGATACGCCCGACCCCGAGCTGGTGTACCTATTCAAGCATGTCGTCACCCAGGAAGTGGCCTACGAGACGCTGCCGTTCGCCACGCGCGCGCTGCTTCACGAGCAGATCGGCCAGTATATCGAGCGCAGCTACGCCGACGCGCTCGACCGCTACGTCGACCTGCTGGCCTACCACTACGACCGCAGCCAGAACGCCGACAAGCGCCGCGAGTACCTGCTGAAAGCCGGCGCGGCCGCCCAGGCCGAGTATGCCAATGCCGCCGCGATCGATTACTACGAGCGCGCCCTGCCGCTGATCGAGGCGGCCAAGCAGAGCGCAACGCTGATCGAGCTGGGCCAGGTGCTCGAGGTGGTGGGCCAGTGGGCCGCCGCCGACGCGCGCTATCGCCAGGCGCTGGCACTGGCCCAGGAGCAGGGCGACCAGCGCACGCAGGCGCGCGCACAGGCGCTGATCGGCGAGCTGCTGCGCAAGCAGGGCCAGTACGCCCAGGCTGGCCCCTGGAACGAGCAGGCGCGCGCACTGTACGCCGCGATTGGCGACCGCGCCGGCGAGGCCCAGGTGCTGCACTTCGCCGGCCTGCTGGCTATGCACCAGGGCGACTACGCCGCCGCGCGCGTGGCGTACAACGCCAGCCTGGCGATCCGCCGCGAGCTGAACGACCAACCCATGATCGGCAGCCTGCTGAGCAACCTGAGCATCGTCGCGTTTCACCTGGGCGATGCCGCCGCCGCCGAGCAGCTGGCCAGCGAGGCGCTGGCGCTGCGCCGCGCGGTCGGCAACAAGCTGTGGGTGGCCAACTCGCTCGGCAACCTCGGCATGCTGGCGCTCGAAGGCGGCCGCTACGACGAGGCCCGCGCGTTCATGGGCGAGGCTCTGGCGCTCGAGCGCGTCGTCGGCGACCGCTCGGCGATCGCGATCTCGCTGAACAACCTCGGCAACCTCGCGCGCGACAGCGGCGACTACGCCACCGCGCGCGAGCTCTACCACGAAAGCCTGGCGATCAGCCGCGAGCTCGGCGACGCCTGGGCGCTATGCTACCTGCTCGAAGACCTGGGCTGCCTGGCCGCGCTCAGTGCTGCGCCCGATCCGGCGCTGCGCCTGGGCGGCGCCGCCGCCGCGCTGCGCGAGTCGATCAACGCGCCGCTCTCGCCCCCCGAGCAGGCCAGCCTCGACCGCAAGCTTGGCCCGGCGCGCGAGGCGGTTGGCGCCGAGCTGGCCGCCGCCGCCTGGGCCGCCGGCCAGGCCCTCACCGCCGACCAGGCCGTAGCGCTCGCGCTGGCACTCTAGAACCTTTGGTACAATAGACTTTATAGGAATAGGAGTTACGCACTTGCGTGATTCGGCTTCCTCAGGGTACGAGATTGAGCCTGCGGCAGCTTGGTACTTGGTCATCTTCTGTGTCTATTTTCCGCGCTCCGCGCGGAAAATAGACACGGTTTAGAGATAGAGTACCGCTCTGCCGAAGGCAGAGCGCGCCAACTGCGTACGCCCTAAAGATGATCGAGCACCAACACCATGCATATCGGAATCGATGCCAGCCGCGTGGCGGTGGCGGCGCGCACCGGCACCGAGCACTACACCTACGAGCTGCTCGCGGCACTGGCCCAGCTCGACCAGCGCAACCGCTACACGCTCTATTGCAACACTCGGCCTGCTGCGCTGCCGCCGCTCGGGCCGAACTTCGCGCTGCGCGCCATCCCGTTCCCGCGCCTGTGGAGCCACGCCCGGCTCTCGGCTGAGCTGGCGCTGCACCCGCCCGACACGCTGTTCATCCCAGCGCACGTGCTGCCGCTGGGCGCGCCGCTGCGCCGCCGGCGCACGGTGGTGACGATCCACGACATGGGCTACCTGCACTTCCCCGAGGCCCACACGCCCATGCACCGGCGCTACCTGCGGCTCTCGACGCTCTGGAGCGCGCGCGCCGCCAGCCACGTCATCGCTATCTCGGGCGCCACGCGCGACGACCTGGTGCGCCACGCCGGCATCGCGCCCGCCAAGATCAGCGTGATCCACCACGGCGTGTCGGCGCGCTTCCGGCCGGCCGGCGGCGCAGCCCAGGCGGCGGCGCGCGCGCGCTATGGCATCAGCCAGCCGTACTTCTTCTACATCGGCACGGTACAGCCGCGCAAAAACCTGGCCCGGCTGATCGAGGCATTCGCGCAGGCGTTGAGCGGCAGCCCGCATCTGCAGGCCCCAGGCGGCGATCTGCAGCTGGTGATCGCCGGCAAGCGTGGCTGGCTCACCGAGGCGATCGAGCGGCGCGCCGCCGAGCTGAGCGTGGCCGATCGGGTGCGCTTTGTGGGCTACGTGCCCGACGACGACGTGCCTGCGCTGCTGAGCGGCGCGCTGGGGTTTGTGTTCCCCTCGCTCTACGAAGGCTTCGGCATGCCTGTGCTCGAGGCCATGGCCTGCGGCACGCCGGTGCTGGCGGCCAACAGCTCGTCGCTGCCCGAGGTGGCCGGCACAGCCGCACTGCTGGTGAACCCTACCGATACTGCGGCGATCGCCGGCGGCATGGCCCGGCTGGCCGCCAACCCCGAGCTGCGCGCCGAGCTGCGCGCGCTCGGGCTGGCGCGCGCGGCCGAGTTCAGCTGGCAACGCTGCGCGCAAGCGACCTTGCAGGTGCTGGCGGGCGGGGCATAGCCGCCGCACGGGCACGGCTGCGGGTTTACCCTTGAGGCATGCGCGTCTGACGTTGCCGCTGGCTCGGCCTTTCCCGTAGGGCGCGCATCGTGCGCGCCTCGTGCTCGCCTCTGCCAAGCCCTTCAGGGGCTTCGCCCCAGACCCCACACAAGAATGCCGTCGCGTGTTCACCGTCCGTGGCGTCAGCTTGGTGCGCCAGCGGCGCGCCGTACCTTCGCCGCTGCCGCAGCATTGGCGTAGGATCTTTCGGACGCAGTACGCCTGGCGCGCTCGGCGCTCGGTCTGGCGGAGACGGTCGTGACGCCAGGGGTAGTCGATGTGCAGGTCGTAGCGCTGCTGGAGAAGGCGCTCGCCGCCCTAGGTGAGGATGACAGCGCATTCCGAGCGCGCTTGCTCGGCCACTTGGCAATGGAGTATCGCTATTCTCCCCTGCGCGAACAGCGCGATGGGTACAGCGCGCAAGCGCTCGCAATCGCCCGCCGGCTAGGCGATCCGACTGAACTGGCAATTGCCTTACAGGCGCGCCATTATGCGCTGCTCGCACCTGATACGCTCGAGCAACGGATGGCGATCTCATGTCATGCGACCCAAAAACTGTCAGCGTGAGCGGAGAGCGAGGGAGTGAGGGAGCGGGGGAGCGGAGACGGCGGTCTGTGCCTATGCCCAGAGGCCAACCATTACCCATACCCGTGCCACGAGGCATGCGCCACCAAGGTGGAAACAGAGAAAGCACTCTTTATGGGATCCAGGGGCAGCGCCGTGTCGGGGAGGTGCAGGGGGCTGGCGGCAGCCTCCTGCTGCGGGGCACGGGGGCGCAGAGCCCCCGAAAGCCCTCAGACGAAGAGCAGGGCGCGGGGATGCAGAGCCCCGAACACCCTCGTGGGGCAGGGGCACGCGGAGACCCCCAAGAACACTCAGCAATCCTATGCCCTCCAGCATCGCCCTACAGCGGCACAGGACGCCACGGACGCGGTCGAGAAGGCCGGGAAGATGTGTACCCTCATACTCAGGAAACAGATATATACTAGCTGTAGGCACTGGAATGCCGATGCGCTGGCGAATAATAGACGGACGAGCATCCATATACAACATCGCATCGTCAGCTAAAACAGATATAAGCCTGCCTATATCGGCATCATGGGCAGCAATTGATGGAACGCTATCACACGTATGTGGCATAGTCGGCCACGCAGCTTACTATTTCTAGTTGGGTTGCCATTCTCTCCTTCGATGTCATTGGTTTGGTTATAAGAGGTGTACACCCTGATGGCAGATACCGTTGAGATGATCGAACAAGCGCTCACGTGGGCAAATATGAAGCTTGGTTCTCCTGCCTATGCTGGTCGCTGCCTTGCTTTTGTGGAAGATTGCTTCGAGCGAGGCAACGCGATTGAAGTGAATGGCCACCCGTCAGCCCAAGAAGCATCGGAGTCCGTAGCCGGTCAACCGATACGACAACGGGCAACCCAACAATGCATTCCAGCCGATGCCGCTACGCGGCCCCAAGATCGGTGGCATTTCAGCAACTGATTTCGTGCTTACACTCATACCGACCTATTGGTGCGGCGCGGCTGAATGCTGGTCGTTCGGCAACTGTTCGAGCGTGATACCACTTGCTTGGCGCTGTCGTTCTTGCTATGCTGTAGTGCGAACAGAGAGTAGTCGACACGTAGTCGACAAGTAATGGATGGACCGATGGGCAAACGAAATTATCTTATTGAGGGTGTCTCCGGCACGGGTAAGACCTCGGTGGCTGAAGAATTGCAGCGGCGCGGTTATCACGTTCTCCATGGCGACCGGGAGTTGAAATATCGGGGCGATCCAGAGACAGGCGAACGGCTTAGTGAACCTGTCCATGCGAGCGAGTGGGATAAGGTCGTATGGCAACAGCAACATTTACTTTGGGATATCGGCAAAGTGCAATCCGTAATCGCTGATCACAGCAACGCTCTTTCTTTTTTCTGCGGTGGTTCGCGGAATTTTTCAAAATTCATCGATTTATTCGACGGCGTGTTTGTTCTTGAGGTCAACGACCTTGACACATTGTATCGGCGGCTTGATGAGCGTGTGGCGCGAGACCCAGCTGACTGGGGCGGAAAACCAGAGGAAAAGGAACTCGTTGCGCGACTGCATCGAACGAAAGAAGACATACCGAGCGGCGGCATCGTCATAGATGCAACACAGCCGCTTGTCAGCGCCGTGGACGAAATCCTTCGCCATGTTCGAGTTTCGGCTTGATCGCGAAAGACGGGTACACCGGAGATGCCAAGTCACCTCCTGGGAGGGAGCCGCCACCAGTGATGGAGACACCGATGCCGAGGAACCAGGATCCGGCGAGGGCTTGAAAGCTCCAGCGAGTGTTCGGACCTTGACTGCTGGCCGCATTATGTGATACTGGTCGGGGCGCGCCGGCGGATGTCGGGGAGTTTCGCTAGTGCGGGAGTCATGGCTCGCCGTGATGGTGGGATGCAACCAACCGCTTCGCGCGCGAGTTTCGAGTCATTTTGGAACGTGATACCGCGCGGCGGCTGACGCGCAAGCGTTGGGCCGCCAGAAGCCGAACGTGGCTACGCTCGCGGTATTACAGTCACCGACAGTGGAAATGCGCTGGGACAAGCTATGGCTAAACTAAACCTCACATACGACCGATTCGGCAACGGCGTTCCATACCTCAAGTTTGGAACCGGCGCCAAAACGCTCCTCTTTCTCCTGGGTGGACCAGGAAATACCCTTCCAGTTGGTGTAGCTACTACTGGCTTCACGCGTGGCATGCGAGGTTTCTGCGATGAGTACACGGTTTACCTGGTCAGCCGTAAGTCAGGCCTGCCGCCGCATTACACAACCAAAGATATGGCGGACGATTATGCCGCGATCGTGCGAAACGACTTTAGTGGTCAGGTTGACCTCATCATCGGTTTCTCGTTCGGGGGATTGATTCTTCAGCACTTTGCTGCCGATCACGGGCAACTGGCGAAGTCTATGGTCATAGGCGGCGCGGCGCACAAGATCAGTGCCGAGGCCAAACGGATCGACTATCGGTACGCGCTCTTGGTGAACCAAGGAAAGGACCGAGAGGCGATGGCCGAGCGCGCAGCTGCAGTCTTCCCACCCGGCGTGCGGCGGAAGGTGTTGGCACGCGTGTTGTGGGTGTTCGGCCCGATGTTGATGGGGCCTGTGGAAGGGACGTTTCGGCACGATGTGTTGATTGAGGCCGAGGCGGAGATGTCGCATGACGCAGAGACGAGCCTCGGCCGGATCGAGGACCCGCTTCTCGTGGTGTGTGGGCGAGACGACTTCGCCTTTTCGGTAGCGGACGTCAAGGAAATGGTTGGGAAGATCCGTGATGCACGGTTGAAAGTCTATGACCAAGGGCACAGTACGGTGTTCCTCGACAAGCACTTTGTTCATGATGTGCAGGCCTTTGCCAAACGAGGATAAACGTGGCAGTCAGTGCCATTCGGAAGCACCGTGCGTAGCCGTTCAGGTGATGCACCCAGCGGCCCACCAGGCGCATGCAGCTCCGGCCCGCCATTCGGGGCGATTGAGTGGCGGGGGCTTGCCAAGGCCAGCACACCTGCCTACCATCGCCTCAGTCGGCCGATGGGCGGCTGAGGCGCAACACGTTGGACAAGCATGGTGGTAGAAACCTCGTACGATGGAGCAAAGGCTCTGACAGAGAGGATGTGGCTAGGTGCTCAACTCGCATATGGGCGAAACCGCGCGAGCAAGATGGGGCGACGTCCTGGCTGGACAGATTTGGCACAGTCGAACATGACCATCAGCCTGGAGCTCACCCGTTCGCAGATCCTCGCCTTCCGGCGCCGCGCCGCGGCCCTCGATGAACGGTTGCCACATGGCCAGCACGCGTTGCGGCATGCGGCGTGGGCGGGTCTGCAAGACAGTATGCCGCGCGCCGCACTTCTCTCGATCCACGCGCGCATGGCTGCTACCGAATCTGGAAGTTGGGAGGATGCCTCCATTGTGCGTAACCGCAAGACTTTGCCACCCGAAATATCGTTATGCGGCGCCAGGCCCAACCAGGAGCAGACGTGCTTCACTGCTGGGAAACGATCTATATCCGTGCCAATCTCGCTTTGCGCTTCCGTCGCCCTGTGCGACAATAACCCGTCGCCATCCGTTTCAGACCCAGCATTTGGTGCGGATATGGTGTGCCTGGCTGTTCAGCGGTGCTTCTGGCGGGATCTGCGCAGCAGACGTGTGCCCAGCCAGAGGAGGAGCGCTCCAATGATCATTCCGCCAAGGGCATTCAGCAGCCCCCCAGGGTTATTGCTGAATACGCCGACGACCCCAACGACAATCATCATGCTGCCGAGCAACACGATGCTGCAGCCAGTTGAGGTACGGGTGGTTGCTGACGGTGGGAATCGCCCGACGCTGGCCCAGTAGCCGGCCACATGCCCATGCTCCATCTGCTCACGCCAGGAGTCGAGCTCGTCAGGTACTCGAGATCGCTGTTTACGCTTTGCCATAGCATAACCTCACGGGCAGCTATACGTATAGTTGAGAATGAACGCCGACCAGCGCAGATTGGCTATACACTAAACGTGGCATCCAGGGGGATTTAGTGCGAATGTCGGTGGACGGCGAGATTGCTCCCGAGTATCTGCGCCGAGTGGATGCTCACGCTACTCGATCTGCGCACTGCGTTTCTCTCGCTCGCCGAGATGGTGAACAAACTCAGCGCTCGTGTCTAGCAGAAGCACAAGTTGTGTGGTTTCATCTCGCCCGCTGTTCCGCTTCCATCTGGCGGCACACCTCAACGGCAGGGTGTTAGACGGCTTTCCTCCGAACCCCACCAACTGTGAAAGAGATATGTCAAGTCAATCATCGAAAACCGCCTTTTCCGGCACGGCGAACGACTATGCATCCTACCGCCCACCGTATCCCAATGCGTTTCTCGCGCATCTGCGCACTGCCGCCGGATCGACCGGACAGGGTCTTCTTCTTGATCTCGCTTGTGGACCGGGGCGTATCGCCATTTCCATGGCGTCGTACTTCCGGCACGTCGTTGCGGTTGATCTTGAGCCTGAGATGATTTCCGTTGCTCAGCAGCGTGCCAATCAGCTCGGCAGGCGCAATA
This sequence comes from Kouleothrix sp., assembly GCF_046328425.1. Lineage (NCBI taxonomy): Bacteria > Bacillati > Chloroflexota > Chloroflexia > Chloroflexales > Roseiflexaceae > Kouleothrix > Kouleothrix sp. Next base: position 616,380 of record NZ_JAXLWP010000003.1, on the reverse strand, counting down.
TCGAGTGGCGCGTGACGCCGGCAGAGCAACTTCAGCTCGCTCCTGCTTCTGTTGAACTCATAACGATCGGCGAAGCGTTTCATCGCCTTGAGCAGAACCATATCCTCGAACTAGCGAGCGAGTGGCTCGGCCAGAACGGTCATCTTGCAACGCTTGGTGGTGAGGCGATTTGGAGTGGGCCTGAGCCGTGGAAGCGGATTGTTGTTGCGGTTGCGAATCGTTGGGCTAATATCGCACTTCCCGAACCGACAGCCGCGCCCTGGGGTGAACCGTTTGAGATATTTCGAGCTACTGGCTGGCAGGTCACTCAGTATCAGATGCGTGTCGCGACGATCTGGACAGCCGACTCGATCATTGGCTTCATGCGTTCCACGTCATTTGCGTCTGCCAATGCACTCGGTGGCAAAGTGGCTCAGTTCGAAACAGACTTACGCCAGAAACTACTTGCCTTTGGGCCGCAGGATCGATTCCCAGCTGATCAGCGGTTTGGGTATACTCTGGCACGCAAAAGTAGCGTATAAGATAGCGGCTCCAAGGTGTGGCACAACGCCATGCCGCCCAACCTGCATATTTAGCCGACTGCTTCGCGCAAGATCGCAGCGATTTTACCACTGGTGCGCGGCCCGCGCACGGCGGCTGACGCGGCATATGGTTCGGCAGCGCTTCCAAAACGAGCCGCGCCTCTCTTCGGCACACTCTGGTATACTGGCATCCCGACCTGCCCGCACTGCCCACCCAAGGCCGCTCGCAATGTGAACGGCCTTGGGTGTCTGTACCGCTCAACCATCTAGCCCCGAACAAGGTAGACCTTCACAAAGCTGCTCTTGAGCTTGCTGGCCTGCTCAGGCAGCGCGTTGGTCGCCCCACGCTCGGCCAGGCTGCGCAGCGCGTCCAGGTTTGCCCGGATCGCCTGGATCTCGGCATCATTCGCCTCGGCCTCGACTGCGGCCAGCTTCGCGCTGACCTGCGGGTAGATCGCGAGCACCTGCTCCGGGTTCTTCGCGGTGGCTGGGTCAAGGATCTGCTCCATCGCGTCGTGGAAGTCGACCAGGCTGAGCGACAGCATCAAGGGTGATCTGGCCACCACGCGGCGTGTGGGCGAGCGCATTCTGCAGCAAGTTCAGCAGCACCTGCTCGACGCGCACGGAGTCGGCAATCACTGGCGGCAGGCCTACTGGCAGCGCGAGGTCGATACTGATACCGCGCTGCTGGGCCTGAGGCGCCATCCGCGCCGCCACCCCTGCCACCAGCGCGCGCGGGTCGGCTGGCGCGAGCGCCAGCTCCAGCTCGCCGGTCTCGATCCGCGTCAGCTCAAGGAACTCAGCTACCAGCCGGTTGAGCCCCTGAACCTCGGCGTCCATCCGCCCCAGAAAATCCTCGGCGGCGGTTCGGTCGTCGATCGCACCATCCTGCAAGGTCTCGATCATGGCCTGGAGTGAGGCCAGCGGCGTGCGCAGATCGTGCGAGATATTGGCCAGGAACATGCGCCGCGACTGCTCGGCGCGCCGCAGTTCGGTCAGATCCTGAAGCATTACCAGGATCTGGCCGCCTTCCGCCGGCGGCTGGCTGAGCGCTTTCTCCCGCCCAGGGAGACATCTCACAACCTACCGCAGCGGCGGCAGCTGCGCGCCGGCCACGGCAGCCGCGGGTTGCTGCCCCTTCTCAGAGAGCATAGTTGCGCTCCCGCTCGCATTGCCTAGCGAAGTACACTATAATGCGAACGTTCGTTCGTAACCGTAGAACCTGGTGGCACTGTCATCATAGCGTTTGGCTGTTTCCAGGTCACAACTGCAGGAGAACACATGCGAGCAGTAACCTCAAAAGACGGGACGCGTATCGCCTTTGACCAGTCAGGAGCGGGGCCTGCGCTCATCCTGGTGGTTGGCGCGTTCAATGACCGGGCAACCGGAGCACCGCTGGCGCACTTCCTCGAACAGTATTTCACGGTGTTCAACTATGATCGCCGGGGACGAGGCGAGAGTGGTGATACCGCGCCCTATGCGATCGAGCGTGAGATCGAAGACCTTGACGCACTCATCTCCCACGCTGGTGGCTCGGCACGTGTCTTCGGCTATTCTTCAGGCGCAACCCTCGCGCTGAGAGCAGCCGCTCACGGCCTGGCTATTTCGCAGCTCGTGTTATACGACCCACCGCCGACAGGCACGAGGGCAGGAGAGCTTGCGCCGCAGCTGGCCGAGCTGATCACGGCGGGCCGCCGAGGTGATGCCGTCGAGCTTTTCCAGACCGAGGCAGTTGGCATACCAGCCGCCATCGTTGCGCAGATGCGCCATGCACCGTTCCGACCAGCGCTTGAAACAATGGCACACACGCTCATCTACGAATCGACAATCCTCAGGTCATTGCCGCAGGAACTGTTCGCTGCTGTGCAAATACCCACACTAGTGATAGACGGGCAGGAAAGTCACGCGATGCTGCGTCAAGCGGCGCAATCAGTCGCAGATGCCTTACCGAACGCGCGATATCGCACATTGAACGGTCAGGGTCACGATATTGTTCCCGCTGTTGTTGCACCCGTGGTAGAGGAGTTCTTTCTTGGCCAATCGTCACATGACCGGTTGGGAAAACTGGCTAGCCAGTAGCTCAATTGACCCAATCGCGACACTGTGTTCAAAGTTCTTGCTCGCACGCTTGCGTGGCTCCTCATACCACAGCTGAGCTAGCTCGAAGCCTCGGTGCGCGCATAGAAGTTCGGCCCCGGCCTCCGTCAATGCGTAGGCATCCAGGAGGCGATTGAACACGACGGTTGCACGTTCGACCGATCGCGCCAGGCGATACACGAACGGCGTTGGCCCTTCGCGTAGTGCCCGCAGGCGCTTGTACAGTTTCGGTGCGGGGTAATACGTTGCCGAGGTATCGATCTTCCGGTCATCAAGATACGCCTTGTAGCACTCGCGCCAGCCGGGGTAATGCAGCCACTCGAGCGCCGATACCGAGAGGTATCGGCCATGTGAGATCGAGAGGAGCATGTCAAGATCGCGCTCCTGAAGATGGATGGGTTGAATTGCTACGCGGTTGCGCCGCCGCTTTGTGCTCTGTGTTTGATCCTCAGCCGTCATTGTTTTCTCTGTCCATAGTAGTTGGCCTGGACAGTATTGAGCACGATCTCCATCACGGCGGCGAGATCAGCCTCACGCTTGGTATGTATGGTTTACTGGCACCGAATCTGTAGCGTGCTGTTCTCAGAAGCGAGGGCCTGCCCACGTTTGTGGTCGCCGCACCAGCCGGCCTGTGGGTATACCGCCTGGACGACGGCCAGGCCAGGCTGTTTCAGGCGTACTCAAGCCTGGATATCGCGCAGCGCAGCCTGGTGAGCGTATTTCGCATCAGGAAGCGGAAAACGTCATCTCGCATTAGAACGGCGTTTTTCCGCATCAGAATGCGCTCCGCCAAAAAAAGTCTACCCTTGAGAGGGGATAAGGGGGGTGAGGGCCGACGTTGCACGAGCCCTGGTCGAAAATTGGTAATCGCTTCTCAAACCACCCCCGTGGTGCTATGATAGCGTCGTCACACCTATTCCCACTTTCGCCAAGAGCGACTCGAAGGCCGGCTGCCGCTTCTTCGCCGAGACCGGCCACAATATCTGCGGCAGCATCCTGCAAGCCTGGCACGCCAGCGGCCTGGAGTTCGACGGCAAGAAAGGCAAGAGCGAGGCCGAGAACCTGGCGCTGTTCGGCCTGCCGCTGAGCGACGAAATCAGCGAGACCATCGAGGGCAAGCCCTACACTGTGCAGTGGTTCGAGCGCGCACGCTTCGAGCTGCACCCCGAAAATCCGCCGCCGTATACCGTGCTGCTGGGTTTGCTCGGCAACGAGGTGCACGGTGCGGCAGGCCCGGCGCCTGCCCTAACACTGCCGAAAGATGGCCAGTGGGCCGGTAGCACCAGCCAGGGCAAGCCGATCTCGTTTGAGATCGCGGCGGGCGGCAGCGCCTATAACCACCTCAAGCTCGCCGTGAGCCAGGGCGACTGCGAGATCGAGATCGACACCTATAGTACCAGCAGTACCATCCCACTGCGCGACGGCAAGATCAGCACCAGCGGCAAAGACGACGACGAGGGAAAATACACGATCACCGGCCAGTTCGATTCAGCGCAGTCGGCTAGTGGCACCTTCGCATTCGAGAACTACGACCCCGGCGGAGATTGCTCGGTGACTATGTCGGGCACCTGGGTGGCAGCACCACAGTAGGCCTGCGTATCGCAGGCCAGGCTGGTCGGCGCAGTGTCCGTCCTTCGCCCCACTCGCTGGAATGAAGCACGCCCGCGATCTGGCGGGCTCAGCACCAGCCTGCCAGATCGCGCCAATCCTAGCAAAGGGGTTTTCCATGCGGAACCATCAGCGTACTCTGCCGATGTTCGTGGCGGTTGCCTGTGCTGCTACACTGATTGCTATCGCTCTCGGCAGCCCGGCTGCCGCCCAGCCGGCGGGCCTGGCACCAACACCGGCCGTAGCCGACCCAAGCGGCCAGTTCACGCTGGCCTCGCAGCCGCTCACCTTTACGCGGCCAGCCACGGCGCGCTCGGCGACCCTGGTATCGCCGAATGCCGCGCCGCTCAACGAAAGCTTCGAAGGCAGCTGGCCCACCAGCGACTGGCAGCTGAGCGACCAGAGCAGCAGCGACGGCGGCACCTACCTGTGGGGCAAGCGCAACTGCACCTCGCACACCGGCCAGTTCGCGATCATGGCGCACGGCGGCGGGGCGCAGGGCAGCGGCAAGGCCTGCGGCAGCCAATACCCCAACAACCTCAACACCTGGGCGGTGTACGGCCCGGTGAACCTGAGCAATGCCACGGCCGCCACGCTGTATATCTACATTCGCGGGCACAGCCCTTCCATCTCGGGCTGCTCGGCCGATGGGCTGTTTATTGGCACGTCGACAAACAGCACGCAGTTCAGCGGTGTTGGTTTATGCGGCGGCACCACCAGCGGATCGGACGGCAACGGCTACACGCGGCTGGGCTTCGACCTGGCGAGCTTGCTGGGGAAATCGGTGAATCAGCCGCAGGTGTGGATCGGCTTTGTGTTCTACAGCGACGCCAGCGGCACCGACATCGGCTATACGCTCGACGACCTGACGCTAGAGATAACGACAAGCGGCGGGGCAACGAATACGCCCACAGCCACTGCTCCTGCATCGCCTACGGCCACGCGCACGCCTACCACAACGCCCGGTAACGTCGCCGATCTGCGGCGCTTTGTGCCGATCGCAATCAAGGTGCCGGCGCCAACCAGCACGCCAACCCCAACTACCACCGCTAGCCCTACGGCCAAGCCTTCGGGCGACAAGCCGAAAGATGGCCACTGGGCTGGCAAGACCACGCAAAACGAAGATGTCGAGTTCGACATTCTATCGAACGGCAGCGCCTATAACAACTTCTCAATCGGCGCGCGCCAGGGCGGCTGCGGCATCAGCATCACGATCATGGGCGGTAGCGGCGGGCTAGCGCTGAGCAACGGCAAGATCAACCTGAGCGGCGGTGGCGCATTTGGCGGCAGCTACACCATCACGGGCCAGTTTAGCTCGTCGCAGAATGCCAGCGGCAGCTTCTCATTCCAAAGCTATAACCCGAGCGGGGCTTGCGGCATCACCGCATCGGGCAGCTGGACGGCCAGCATCCCATAAACGCCGGGCGCCGCTACGGCTCGAGCCGGTCGAGCACGCGGATCGTGCCGGTGAGCGTGCGGTGCACCGGGCATTTCTCGGCGATCTCGAGCAGCCGTAGGCGCTGGGCCTGGTCGAGATCGCCTTTCAGCGTAATCCGGCGCTCGATCAGGTCGAGCAGGGCCGACGGCTGCTCGCACCCGGCGCAGTCGCGCGCGTAGTCGCGGCGGTGGCTCAGCCGCACCTCGACATCCTCAAGCGGCCAGCCCTTGCGGCGCGCGTACATCAGCAGCGTCATGGATGTGCAGGCGCCCAGGCCCGCGAGCAGCAGATCATATGGGCTGGGGCCGACATTGTCGCCGCCGGCATCGGCCGGCTCGTCGGCGTAGAAGGTGTGCGCGCCAGCGCTGATCTGCTGGCGCAGATTGCCGGCGCTGTGAACGATCACTTCGGCCATTGCTACCCTCCGTGTTGGCTGCGGCTGCGGCTGCGGCTGCGGCGCATTATAAACCGAATCAGCCACCAAACGCTAGCAGGAAGTCTTTCGACCCCTCCCCCTACCCCCTCCCCTGACAGGGGAGGGGAAACACATCTGGCTTTGTGGTGCGGTCGCGGCGGCGACCGCACCTCACTACCCTCCTCTCCCGCGCGCGGGAGAGGGGGTAGGGGGGTGAGGGCCGACGTTGCACGAGCCCTGCAAACGCCAGCCGCACTCTTGACGATCTTGAACATACATGCTAAGATGGCATCATCGAATCGGTTCTTGCTTCGCACAGATCCGCGCCCGGTAGAAGCAGTGAGCGTTCGAGTTTGTACGGCAAGGCTGAGCTGGTACGACCTATTAATCCAAACACGAGGAGGAAAGCCATGGCGAAAGATCTGAACAAAGTCATGCTCACCGGGCATCTCGGCGCCGACCCCGAGATGCGCTACACACCTCAGGGCAGCGCGGTCACCACCTTTCGCGTCGCCTCCGGCCGCTCGTGGAAGTCGTCGGATGGCACGCAGCACGACGACACCGAGTGGTTCCGGATTGTCGCGTGGGACAAGCTAGGCGAGATCTGCAACCAGTACCTCACCAAAGGCACCCGCGTGTATGTCGAAGGCCGCCTGCAGACGCGCAAGTGGCAGGATCAGAACGGCCAGGATCGCTACAGCACCGAAGTGATCGCCAGCGACATGATCATCCTGTCGAGCAAGCAAGATCGCCCGAGCGCAGGCGCCCCCGACTACGACGCGCCGCTCGACGAAGAGGCGCCCGCGCCGGCCCGCCGCCCGGCTGCCGCGCCGCCGGCCGCTGCGCGCCCGGCCGCAGCCAACGGCAATGGCAATAGCGGGCGCGCGCCCGCGCCGGCCCGCTCGGCCGCGCGCAATGTGCCGCAGGTGATCGACAACGACGAGGATCTGCCGTTCTGATACGCTGTTCGCTTGATCACTTTGTAGATAGTGTTGCACTACGCGGCTTCGCCACGTAGTGCAACACTAAAAGAAATTTGGGGGCGGCTTCGCCGCCCCCAAACCCCCAAAGACGATGATCAAAAGCACCGCCCGAGATGTACCTCTCCTTGAACTATCGCGATGCGCTGCTAGGCTGGTTGCGCCACCACATACACGAGCGCGGAACCTTCAATTGTGCAGATTTGCGGGCGCATGAGCATCATCGCGCTGCGCTCAAACGGCGCAGTGAAGACCTCAAGCTCCTCAAGTGTATGCAGGTCGAGGATTTTGCCCATCTCGGTTCCAGCCGGCACGATCGTTCCGACAGCGTCCTCGCGTAGGGTTGGCACAAAGATCCCGCCAACCTTCGCACGAATAGCCTGGGTCGATCCAACATCGACCGCTGGCTCAGCCGGAGCCGGAGGCTCGCCGAGTGAGAGGACACCGAGATTATACAAGGCGCGCTCGAGTCCCAGAGCGTTGCGCTCGGTCCAGTACATCTCGCGGCCCGAGCGGCCGCCGACCTCGACATTGGCAACCTTGATACCCAACGAGCGTGCGTAGGTGGTCAAGCCACCGCGCTTATTGGGGGCGTTGCTGATGAACGGCGCGCCAAGGTCGGCTGCGAGCTGTTCAGAGCCCTCGAAGCGCTTGACAAAGGCGTTGATACACCAGGTGCCGCCACCGTGTAGATCGATGACCACATCGCTATCGGCGATCAGTGGGGCGAGGTGCGCCGCGAGCCGCTCAGTATGCGAGCCGCCCTCGTTGCCGGGAAAGACGCCGTCGAGGTCGACGGCGTTGGGCGAGTCGATCCACGAGTTGCGGCGCTCGACTTCGGCCGCAAGGGCGTTGGCAGTGAAGATCACCCGCAGGCGGCCACTCAGCTGTGTCGCCGCGCGCTGGCAGAATAGCTTGATCGCCAGGGCCGACCAAGGACCTTCATCGCCGTGCGTCCCGGCGATCAATGTTGCGCGCGTGCCACCGGTGCCGGCCTCGCCATATTTCAGCGGGATGTACTGGGCGGCGGCGTGGGCTGTGACGCGGATTTCCTTCCAGGCCAACGCCTCGAAAATTGTTTTCACTTTGGGGCGCTCCTTCCATTGCTGCGGCGTACCTCATACCAAATTCGCTTGATTACCGACACTTTGGTGGGGGTTTGGGGCGGCTTCGCCGCCCCATTTCTTATAGTGTTGCACTACGTGGCTTCGCCACGGTAGTGCAACACTATCTATACGTGATCAAGCGAACAGCGTATCATAGCTCAGGAAGCCAATCAGTAGAGTGCCTGAATGTCTAGAATATTCAGCAGTGGCTCGCCGGCAAGAAAACGGCGCAGGTTTTCCGAGAACAGCTCGGTCAGCCGGCTGTTTTCCCGGTCGCTGGTGCTGCCGGAGTGCGGGCTAACCAGCACGTTCTGCAGGCTCCAAAGCGGCGAGTCTGCTGGAAGCGGCTCGTGCTCAAACACGTCGAGCGCCGCACCGCCGAGCTGCCCCGAGCGCAGTGCCTCGATCAGCGCCGGCTCGTCTACCACCGCCCCACGGCCAATGTTAATGAGCACGGCGCCTTGCGGCATGAGCGCCAGCTCGGCCGCACTAATCAGTTTTTCAGTTTCATCGGTATGCGGGGTGACAATCACAAGGAACTCCGCTCGCCGCAACACCTCTGCAAGCTCGTCTGGTGTGTAAAGCGCATCAAGGTGCAGCGCGCCGAGGTCGGCACCGGCAACCGTGCGCTTAGTTCCAATCACCGTCATGCCTAGCGCCTGGCCCAAGCGTGCCACTTCTGTGCCAATGCTGCCGACGCCGACAATCCCAAGCGTGCGCCCGTCAAGGTCGGTGCCTGCGTAACGTTCCCAGTGCTTACGGCGCTGATCTTCAATCATGCGTCGCAGCCCCTTGCCGAACGCCAGCATGGCCAGCACGCAAAACTCGGCGAGCGGCTTGGCATGAACGCCGCTTGCGGTCGTGAAAACAACGCCTGGCATGCTCTGCTCATAGCCCATGCGCCGCACGAACTGGCCGATCCCAGCGCTGGTAGCCTGAACCCAGCGGAGGTTTGGAGCGACCTCGGGCAGATCCTCACGATGCGTCGGGTCGAAGTCGAACAGGATGTCGGCGCGCTTCAACAGCTCGCGCCAGCGGTCTTCTTGCTCGGGCGTCCGCTTGATCGTGTTGTAGTGGTCGGCCGGGTAGCGTGGCGCTGCAATAAGCTCCGGCTCGTAGATCACGTCGAGCCGCGGGCTGACTGCGCGCAGCCGCTCGATGTGCTCGGGCTCGAGGTAGGTCGTAATCAGCACGGTGTAACGTGGTTCATTTGACATCGCGTTCCCTATTATGCTCGTTGGCAACACATTGGGTTGCAGATGGAGCATGGCGCCTCGTGCGCTGCCCTATCTGCCGAATTGTGCACGGCATCACTGGCTTGCAACCACTTCTAGCCTGCCGCCATTGCGCGCCGACTGGTAGAGTGCTGCGATCGCGCGCATATTCGCGGCGGCCTCGCCCGCTGAGTAACGTGGCCGATTACCATTCCGCACGCAGTCGGCAAAGTGCTCGACCATCAATTGGTACTCGTCTACGCCATCGATCGTCTCGACTCGCAGGCCCTGCTTATCATGGATGCGAAACTGCGTGTCGACTGTCCCCGGAAGGAACGCGATCGGCACGTCGATATAGCCTTCATCCCCAATCACCTGGTACGCCTCGCGACGCGCTATGGTCAGCGCGCAGTCGAATTGGGCCCAGCGCCCGCCAGGAAAGCGCATGCTGCCAACCATAAGCTCGTCTACGCCGCTTGCGCTCCACTCGGCCGAGGCCTGGGCCTCGGTTGGCTCCGACTGAAAGAGCGTGCGAGCGACGTTGACGCAGTAGCAGCCCACGTCCATGAGCGACCCGCCCCCTAGCTCCGGGTTCAGGCGAATGTTGGCTGGGTTCGTCAGGCGAAAGCTGAACGACGCACGGATCAGCTGCGGCTTGCCGATCGTCCCGGCTGCGATCAGCTCGCGCACACGCGCCGTCTGTGGATGGAAGCGGTACATAAACGCCTCCATGAGCAGCACATCATGTGCCCGCGCGGCCACTTCCATCTGGAAGCACTCCGCAGCATCCAGCCCAAGTGGCTTCTCGCACAAAACGTGCTTGCCCGCTTCAGCCGCGCGGATGGCCCACTCACGGTGGAGGCTATTCGGCAGTGGGATGTAGATCGCCTCGACCTCGGGGTCGTTCAGAACTTCCTCGTAGCTGCCATAGGCTCGCGGGATATCTAGCTCGTGTGCAAATGCACGCGCCTTGGCTAGGTCGCGGCTGCCAACCGCGACAAGTACGCCGTTATGCGAGCGCCGTATCGCCGGCAAGATCGCACGGCGCCCGATGTTTGCGGTGCTGATCACACCCCAGCGGACTTTTTGTTCGCTCATAGATCCCTCTCGCCTCTGTGATTCTTGGTATCATACCGAATTCGCTTGATTACTTACACTTTGGTGGGGTTTGGGGGCGGCTTCGCCGCCCCTTCTTATTGCGTTGTACTCCGTGGCTTTGCCACGTAGTACAACGCAATCTATACGTGATCAAGCGAACAGCGTATCAGTCCTCGTACGAGGCATACCAGCGCAGGCGAGCAGCGAAGTCGTCCGGGTATAGTGTGACTTTCTTGGCGTCGAACGCGAAGCCATACCCCTCGGCTGCGACCGTGTCGGCGATCGGCCCAGCGTCGAAGCGCAACCCGCTGAAGCGCTCGGGCGGCTGGGCGGCCAGCCAGGCAAACGCCTTGCCAAGCTCAGCCGGGTCGGCCCACCCGGATTGCTCGGCAGCCGGCATGCGGGCCAGCTCAGCGCGGGTGACCCGCGTCGGCTTGATCGGCTTCCCAGGCCCCATCGTGTTAATCGCGATCTTGTCCTTGGATGCCTCAAGCGACAACGCCTTGACAAAGCCTTCCTGGCCGTGCTTGATCGTGCAATATGCCACTTCGTCCTTGTAGCCGCGCACGCTGGAGCCGCTCGCAATCCCGATGATATGGCCGCCGCCTTGCGCCTTCATCACATCCCAGACGGCGCGCGCTCCGTTGTACAGGCCGCCTAAGCCGACGTTGATCTGCCGCCACCATTCATCCGGCGACAGGTGCTCGAAACGGATAAGCGGCATGTAGATCGCGTTGTGAACGAGCACGTCGAGGCGTTCCCATTGCCCGGCCACCTGGCGCACCGTCGACTCAAACATGGGCAGGTCGCTGACGTCCAGCGGCAGCGCAATCACCTCGCCGCCGTCGGCACCGAGCTCTGCCGCAGACTCGGCCAGCTCGGCCTGGTTGATATCGGTCACGCACACTCGCGCGCCTTCGCGCGCCAGCGCGCGGGCAATGCCGGCGCCTAGCCCACGCCCCGCTCCCGTCACCAGCGCGACTTTGCCTTTCAACAGCATGGCAACCTCTTCTTCCGAGGGAATTATTCGAGCACCTCGGCTTTGTCGGCGTCGGTGATGATATAGCCGAACTCACCCGGCGTACACCATGTTGGGGCGATGCGCGTGGCGAGCATGAGTGTGCGCTCAAACGGCGTGGCAAACTCCTGGCGCAGCGTCAGATCGTAGGGGTTTAGCAGCCGCCCGAGCACCTGCGCCCCGACGATTGGCTGGCCGTCGAAGGCCACGCGCGGCGTGATCGCCGGCTCGGGCACGATCAGCCCGGCCTCGCGCGGTCGCAGGATGTTTAGGTTCTCCTCGTGGCCGGGCAGGTTGTTGACGACAAACTGGCGCGGCGGCGGAAGCACCTCGCCGGGCAGCATCTTGAGCTGGCGCATCACGTTCAGCACGCCGGCGACACCGCGCTCGACCCACTCGGCATACAGCTGCCCGGCACCGCCCAGCTCGGCCACAATCGCCTTAACGCCGAGCTGCTCGGCACGCGCCCACATCTGCCCCGGCAGCCAGACATCGCGAAGCAGGATCGGCATATTGAATGCCCGCGCTATCGCCAGCGACTCCTCGTCGTCGTTGAATTCGATCATGTGGACACTGGCATTGCCGCCGGTGTGAAAGTCGATCTGGTAGTTCAAGCGGCTGAGGAACCCCGCGCTTATTGCCGACGATAGCTGGATGCTGACCGTCTTGACCGGCTCGGGGTGACCGCCGGCGTCGGAGTCGACGAAGGCTGCGTTCAGGTTCAGCCCGTCTTCGGGGGTGTGGCGTGTCATAGCGGCGTAGCCAAGCGGGTTTAACACCGGCGCCGCCAGCACCGTGCCGCGCAGCTCGGCCGGATCGATCCGCTCCAGTAAGGCGCGAATAATCCCAATCGAAGGTAGCGGCTCGTTGCCATGAACCAGCGCCGACAGCCCAAGCGTCGGGCCAGCGTACGCGCCGCGCAGGGTGTGAAGGGGAACGCGCAGCTCTGCCCCGCTCGCCAGTGTCGTGACAGGAAGCCATTCAAAGGTGCGTGTCATGGGCCGATGCTCCCAGAGCAGGTCGTCGGTGGATCAACCGCTCAGTGTATTCTTTACGAAAACCCCATCCTTCATGATCAATCGCAGCCGCGCACGATCCTCCAAGATTCGCACGTCGTCGAGAGGGTCGCCGTCAATCGCCAGCAGATCGGCATAAGCTCCTTCTCGCAAGACACCCGCCTCGCCGCCGAGACCCATACACTCTGCACCCATGCGTGTAGCGGCGACGATCGCCTGCATTGAGGTCATGCCTGCCTCAACCATGTAGGCCAGCTCGCCAGCGTTGCGCCCATGGCCGAAGCCGCCAGCGTCGGTGCCCATCGCGATCCGCACGCCGGCCGCGAGCGCCTTTGGAAAGCTTTCGCGTTGGCGCTCGACCAGCCAGCTGGCCTTGCGCGGCATATACTCGGGGAGCATGCCGGGCTGGCGCGTATCGATCTCCAGCACTTTCCGCAGCACCGTGAAGGTTGGCACCAGCCAGGTGCCCTGGCGGGCCATCTGCTCGATCAGATCGTCGTTGATTGCCGCCCCGTGCTCGATGCTGTCGACGCCGGCGTCGAGGCAGATCTTCACGCCCTCGCCGCCATAGGCGTGGCTCATCACCGGCTTGCCGGCCGCATGCGCGGTGTCGACGATCGCGCGAACCTCGTCGACCGAGAACTGGCGCACAAGCGGGCCGCCGATCGGCGTGCCGACACCTCCGGTCGTCGCGATTTTGATCCAGTCCGCGCCGGCGCGAATAACCTCGCGCACCTTGCGGCGGCACGCATCGGCCCCGTCGCAGATGCCGTCGGGGATACCTTGAAGCTTGGGAAAGCGCGAGTCGATCCCAGCCGGCTCGGTGTGGTCGTTGTGCCCGCCAAACTGCGAGAGGATCGTGATACTGATCTTGAGGCGCGGCCCAGGGATGATACCCTGCTCGACCGCGAGTTTCATCCCAAGGTCGACACCCGATGCATCGCGAATGCCGGTGCAGCCGCCCAGCAGCGTATCGTGGAAGACCTGTGCGGTTTTAAGCACCGCCAAGCTCGGCGGGATGGCCGCGCGCTGCTGCATGCTGCCTTCGAGGTCGGCCAGGTGGTCGTGGCAGTCGATCAGGCCGGGCATCACGGTCATGCCGCGCAGATCGAACGACACGGCGCCCGGTGGGCAGCGTAGCTCGCGCTGAGGCGCGACCGCGATGATCGTGCGCCCCTCAATCAGGAGAGCATATGGCTCAGCGGGAACAGGGCCGCCCATACCGTCGATCAGGTGGACGTTGCCAAGGTAGGTTTGGATCGAGTGGTTGGTCATTGGCCTGTGCCAGTTCCATGTAACATCGTAAAATCGTGGACGCCCTGGAACGACAGGTGCCCAGCCATCAGCCCGCCGTCTACGACGTAAAGCTGCCCGCTGATCCACTCTGAGGCATCGGAGGACAGGAACAGCACGGCGTTGGCAATATCCGACGGCTGGCCGAGCCGGCCGGTCGGCAGCTCCTGCAAGTAGCGGTTCTGGTACTCCGACGATAAGTTCATCTCTTCCTTTTGCGCCGCGGTTTCGACCAGGCCAGGCGCGACCGCGTTGACAGTGATGCCGTACTGGCCAAGCTCCATCGCCAGCACCTTGGTCAGCAGTGTCAGCCCAGCCTTGGACGCGCAGTGTGCGCCGCCCTTGACCCGGCCCATCAGCGCCGAGACCGACGAGATGTTGACAATTCGCCCGCGCACTCCCCGGTCGATCATATGACGGGCGACATGCTTGGAGACCAGGAACGGCCCGGTGAGCTGGACGTCGATCTGCCGATCCCAGGTGTCGCGGTCCATCTCGAGCAGCAGCTTGTGGGCGACCACCCCCGCGTTGTTGACCAAGATATCGACCTTGCCGTAGCGATCCGTAGCAGCCTTGACCATCCGCACCACACTGGCCTCGTCGGCAACATCGGTTTGCACGGCCAGCGCCGCGTCGCCGAGCTTGGTGGCCGCGCGCTCGCCAGCCGCGCCGTTGATATCGGCGATCACAACCTTGGCACCCTCGGCCGCGAAAGCCTGCGCAATCGCCAACCCTATCCCATTACCAGCGCCGGTGACGATCGCCACCTTATCGGTAAAGCGCATAGATATCCCTTCCGACCGCTCTTGGCCCAAATCGGGCCGGCAGCCAACTTTATTTTCGACGCAGGCGCGGGTCGAGCGCATCGCGCAGGCCATCGCCCAGCAGATTGATCGAGAACACTGTCAACATAATCGCCAGGCCAGGGAAAAACGCGACCCACCAAGCCCGCTGGAGAAAGCCGCGTCCCTCGTCGAGCATGTTACCCCACTCAGGTGTTGGTGGCTTGATGCCTAGCCCGAGGAAGCTGAGCGTCGAGCCGGTGATGATCGCCGAAGCCATGCCGAGCGTCGCCAGCACGATCACCGGCGGCAGGATGTTCGGCAGAATATGCCGCACAATGATGGTCGCGTCGCGGGCGCCGATGGTGCGTGCGGCCAGCACGAACTCGCGCTCGCGGATGCTGAGCACGGCGCCGCGCGTAATTCGGACATAGTCGGGAATGGAAGCAATGCCGACCGCAATCATCAGGTTAAGCAGGCTGCTGCCGAGGATTGCCACGATTGCCAAGGCTAGCAGAATGCCGGGAAACGCCAGCATCAAGTCGACCATTCGCATGATGATTGCGTCGATGCGCCCACCGTGATACCCGGCCAGCAGGCCGAGCGAGATGCCGAACACTGCTGCGATCAGCACCGACACAAAGCCCACCGGCAGCGACAGCCGGCCGCCCCACAGCACGCGCGAAAGAATATCCCGCCCGAAGCGGTCGGTGCCCATGGGGTGAGCGGCGCTCGGCGCCTCAAGCGAGGTGCGCTGGCTCGCCTTGATCGGATCATACGGGCTGACGATCGGCGCAAGCAACGCCGCCAGCACCATAAGCACGAGGATCGAGCTGCCAACCAGCGCGCTGGTGCTTCGAGCCAGCCGGCGCAGGGCATCCCGCGTCAGGCTGCGCCCTGCCGGCGGCTGGCCTTCGACTTTCGTTTGAGCCCCCAGAGAAAGCTGTGCCATAGTCATTATTAGTACGCAGTGAGCGGCTGGCGCGCTACGGCCACCCGCTCACTAACGGGTATGTACAGGGCTTACACAGTCGGCGTTTTGCCTACAGCAGAAGAGAGTACCAGGTACGTGGTGGGGTTTGGGGGCGGCAAAGCCGCCCTCGAACCTTCCTGTTTGGCTGGTCGCGGCCAGCCAAAAAGAGTGATTTGGAGGGCTTGCGCCCTCCAGGCCGCCCACGCAGGAGAACACCGCGTAGCTCGGGCTATTTATAGCGAATGCGCGGGTCGAGTACGGCGTAGAGCATGTCGACGACCAGGTTCACCAGCACATAAGCCACCGCAGCAAACAGAACTGTCCCTTGGATGAGCGGGAAGTCGCGGTTACCGATCGCCTCGACCGCCAGCCGGCCGATACCGGGCCGCGAGAAGATCGTCTCTGTCACCACCGCGCCGCCAAGCAGCGCGCCGAGCTGGAGCCCCAGCAGCGTCACGGTCGGGATCATGGCGTTCTTTAGCGCATGACGCAGCACGACCCCGGCCTCGGTCAATCCCTTAGCGCGCGCGGTGACGACATACTCCTGGCTGAGCACTTCGAGCATGCTCGAACGCACCAGCCGCGCGAGCGCTGCTGCCGAAGCGAGCCCAAGCGCGATCGACGGCAGAACCAGCCGCTCGAAGCCGCCTTGCCCCGTGGCCGGCAACCAGCCCAGCCGGAACGAGAAGAATAGGATCAGCAGCAACCCGGAGTAGAACACCGGCACCGACACCCCCACCATCGCGAAGCCCATCGCAATCGTGTCCAGCCAGGAGCCGTGGGCTACCGCCGCGATGATGCCGAGCGTCACGCCGACGACGACCGCCAGCAGCAGCGCGACAGCCGTCAGCTCTAGCGTGCTTGGTAGTGCCTCGCGAATGCTGTCGACCACCGGCCGCTGGCTGCGCAGGCCCACGCCCAAGTTGCCGCGCAGTGCGTTCCCGGCGTAGTCGAGGTACTGCACGTATAGCGGCCGATCCAGCCCAAGCTGGTGGCGGATCTCAGCGGCACGCTCAGGCGTGAGCGGCTTGTCGCCGGCAAAGATCTCGACCGGGTCGCCGGGCACCAGGTGCAGCATCGCGAACGTCAGCAGCGAGATGCCGATGAGCACCGGAATGGCTTGAAACAACCGTTGGGTGATATAGCTGATCATTGGCTTCTACCTGCCAAGATGACACAATGCCAAGATCAGCCCATCGTCCGCATCGTGTCATCTTGGCATCGTGTCACCCTGTCATCCGGTCACCGCGTCACTTCTTGATCTGCACGTCGTACAGCCACACGTACGAGGCCAGCGAGTCTAGGTAGTCGCCGGTCACCTCGGCGCGCTTGGCATTGTGAGTGACGGTGTCGACCAACGGTACCACTACCACATCCTTGAGCACCCGCTGCTGCACCTGCGCGTAGAGATCCTTGCGCTTGGCAGCGTCGGTGGTGGCGGCGGCGTCCTCAAGCAGCTTGTCGACTTCCGGCACCTGGTACTTCGCGCGGTTAAACGCATCGACGTTGGCCGAGTGGAAGATTGTTCGCAGGACGTCGGGGTCGCCGTACGAGAACCACATAAAGCCAGCGTCGTACTTGTTCTGCTTGCGTGCTTCGGTGTAGGCGGCGCGCTCAAGCGGCGTGATCTTGAAGTCGATGCCCACGTCGCGCAAGCTGGCCTGGATTGATTCGGCCATGGCCTTGTCGTTCGGCCGCGAGATGATCGGGAAGTTGATCGCCAGCTTCTGGCCGCCCTTCTCGCGAATGCCGTCGCTACCCTCGGCCCAGCCAGCCGCATTGAGGATCTGCTTGGCCTTCTCTGGGTCGAACTGGTAGAGTTGCTGGGTCGAGGCGTCGTAGCCAAAGGTCGGCTGCATGAGTGGGCTGAAGGCGACCTTGTTCAAGCCCTGGAACACCGACTTGTTCAGACCCTCGCGATCAACCGCGTACTCCATCGCCAGGCGCACCTGCGGGTCGTTGATCGGCCCGGTGCTGGTGGTGTTGAGCAGCAGTACGTAGCCCGAGCCAGGCTGGCCCTTCTCGATCGCCACGAACTGCTTGTCGCTCTTGAGCGCCTCGTACTCCAGCGGGTCGATATCGTCGGCGTACTGAACCTCACCGCTCTTGAGCGCGCCGGTGCGAACCGATCCTTCGGGAATGATCTTGAAGATCACTTCGTCCAGGTAGGCCGGGCCGGTGTGCTTGAAGAATGACGAGCCCCAGTTGTAGTCGGGGTTCTTGACGAGCGTAATATGATCCTTGGGCACCCACTCCTTGAACATGAACGGCCCGGTGCCGATTGGGGCGCGCGCGAAGGCTGCCGGGTCCTTCTTCACAGCTGTCGGCGATACGATTCCAAGGTAGCCGTTCAGGTTAGTGAGCAGCGGCGCGTAACCTTGCTTCATCACGACTTTGACGGTGTGGTCGTCGACGATCTCGGTGTGGTCGTACGGCCCAAGCTGGTCGTGCGACTGGCCGGCTTTGGTGGCCGGGTCCATCACCCGATCAAACGTGAACTTAACCGCCTCGGCGTTGAAGGGGGTTCCATCGTGGAACTTGACACCCTGCTTGAGCTTGAACGTATAGGTCTTGGCGTCGTCTGAAATCTCCCACGACTCCGCGAGGCCCGGAACGAACTTGCCGGGCTCCGGCTCCCAAACGAGCGGCTCGCAAATGTTGAGCGTCACGCGGATCGTCGAGTCGAAGTTGGTAACTTGCGGATCCAAGGTGTCGTCCAGGTCGAAGCCCAAGGCGTAGGTTAGCGAGTTGCCGCTACTGCCCGCGGCCGGGGCTGCCGTCGCCGCTGGCGCGGCTGGGGCCGCCGTCGCCGCCCCACTCGCGGCTGGCGCCGCTGTGGCACCACCTGCGCCCGGCGTTGTGGGAGCGCCGCCGCCACACGCGGCTAGTACACCTGCGCCAAGCCCCAGACTCATGACCTTCAAGAACCGCCGCCGGCTCACTCGCTCGTTCCCTTCACCGTTGTCGAAGTTCTTTGCCACCGTTGTGCTCCTTCCGTTAGGGAAATCTGATAGCCTGGCTGGTCGAGAGGAAAGCGTTCACGGACTCTCAATTCCAATACGCGCCCCTTTCTACACTGCGCCGTTGCCTCCGAGTAGGTAAGGTTTCAGCGAAGGCGAAGCTCTGCCTTACACTTTACCCGCTTTGGGTTATGCTGAGCCGTCACGAAAAAAGAGCTACACTCTGCGGCGAGTGCATTCGGCCGTAGAGGAAGCGCAGAAAGTCGCCCTGCCGCTCGGTCGGCACTCGCTCCCAGGCTGGACCTACAGACGCTTCGCCCCACCAATACGACCAGATCAAGGCGCAGCGCTGCGGCGCTTCGATGAACCGCATGCGATTCGCAACCCACCCCTCGCCACCTACTAACGTGTTCTTTCGCAGCCAGTCGGTAACCTGCTCTGGCGCCCAGCCGAGCTGATGCAGCCGCCAGGCCGCAGCAGTGCCGATGCCCGAGCGGTAGCGGGTCATGAGCGCGGCGAAGCGGTCGTCGTCGCCCTCGATCCAGTCCAGCACGCGCAGCCCGTTGTCGGCGATGCCCTCGAATGTGCAGGAGCTGGCGGTATTGACCACTGAGAGCAGCCCGTCGGCGGGCGCCTCGCCATTGGCATACCATGTCTCGCGCAGCTTGAACTGCACATAGTGGCCGGGGTAGCATTCATGAACCGCCAGGTGCTTGAGCGCCGGTCGCGTCAAGATTGGGTCGACGTTCAGCTCGACCGTGCGGGCCAGGTAGTCGCAGCGCGCGTTGAATGGCACGCCTGAGACCGTTTGCACGCGCATCCCGTCCGACTTCGGATCCGGCAGTGCGATCCGCTCGGCAGTGCGATCCCAGGCCTGGTCGAGCAGCTCGTCAAGCACGGCGGGCACCTCGTCGGGCGGCACCCGGTTGCGCGCCTCCCACGCCGCACACTGGGCGCCCAGGTCGCCACTGTAGCCCATTCTGCTTAAAAGCCCGCGCATCTCGGCGCGGAGAGCATCCAGCTCGGCGTCGGAGGCTGGCGCGGCTGGCACGTGCAGGAACTCGCTGATCTGCTCGGTGAATGGCAGAACTCCCCCGCGCCAGCGCAGAAACGCCAGCGTTGAGCGGCACACCTGCGCATAGTACAGCTGCCGATCGGGCTCGGGCAGCGCCTCGGCTCGCCGCCCTAGCTCGCGGAAGCACGACGCTGCCTCTTGATACGAGCCGAATCGCTCCGAGCGCTCCCCGGTGGCCATGTTCACTACAACCAGGCCATCCGCGTCGCCCGACTCGTGGCGGTACAGCGCATCCACGCCGAGCAGCGCCCCGGTGAGGTTCTCGGCGTAGGCCATTGTCGTGTCGCTCAGCATCACGTATCTCCAGCACTATTCCGCATCTGCTCGGCAACGAGTGCCACCGGCACCGAGCCGTACGAGAGCAGCTGGTCGTGGAAGGATTTCAGCTCAAAGCCCGGCCGCGACGACAGCTCGTCGCGCAGCTGGCGGATCGTATCGGTACCCATCAGGTACATCAAGGCTGTCCCAGGAAACATACTGTTCTTGCTCGCCTCGGACTTCGCAGCAGCCGGCGCCATGCCCACACGCTCGCGATAAAACGCGGCGGCCTGGTCGAGCGATAGTCTTCCTGTATGCATCCGGATATCCACCAGCGCGCGCGCGGCCATTCGCAGGCGCGTGTGGCGCTCGGCAAAGCTCTCGAGCGGCGTCAGGAAGCCGACTTCGTCGATTAGCTCAGTGGCATAGCAAGCCCAGCCCTCGGCCATTGTTCCCGCGCACAGCATGGCGATACGCGATGCACAATCCACTGCGGCCATGCGGCCGATCCGCGACTCGGCCCGGAAAGCGTGCCAGTTCTGGACATGGTGGCCGAGCGCGCCGTGGTGCACCACGTGGTTGAGCTTAATGACGCTGTCGTTGTTGGCGCGCAGCAGCCGCTCCTGCTCGTCCGCAGGCATGCCCGGCTCGATCGGCGTCACCAGATACTCTATTTCCGGCAGCCGGTCGAACGGCGCGGGCGAGTGATAGAACAGGAAATACAGGTGCGGGGCCGCCGCTCGCGCCCAATCTGGCCGCGGCACGAAGTGAATCGGGTAGTCGGGCCAGGTCAGCAGCTGGTGCGCATCTGACGTCGTGCGGCAGGCTTGCCACAGCTCGGCATAGCGAGCGTAGTAGCTGTCGACACTCGGATGGATGCCGGCGAGTTGGGCCAGCACCTCTGGCCAGGTTTCTGCCCCAAAGTCGCGCGCGTGCTCAGCCAGGTAGGCTGTGCTGCTAGCAAGCTGCTCCTCGGCGTAGCGCTCGATCTCGTCGATGCTCTGGGGCAGAAAGTGCCCGCGCCGCACCAGCAGATCCAGCGCCTCCGGCCCAGCGGCGTAGCCGTGGTGGTCGCCGTGGCCAGGCATATCCTTAAGAAACACCTCAAACTCCTGCACCGCCGCCGCCGCTTGCTCGGCCGCGCGCACGAGCCGAGCCGAGTGCTCGCGGTGCTCGCGAGCTAGGTGCGCAACCCCGTCGTCGAGCAACTTCCGTAGCCCCACGCACTCGTCGAGCCCGCGCTCGGCCCAGTTTGCCGGCGTGTCGCGCAAGGTCGCGCGGCCCTGCTCGAGCAGGCCGGGAATCGCCTCTATGCGCGCGACTGCGGACTCCAACCGCTCGCCAATCGGGGCAAACGGCCGGCGAAGCAGGCTGATCACGCCAAACGCAGCCTCGCCGGTGAAGGCGCTCGGGTTGCGCCAGGTGTAGCGGCCGTCGGCAAGCTCCCAGCGCTGGATCTCCAGAAACCCTTCGGCCAGCCGGCGGTCAAGTGCCTCTGCCTCCGAGAGTGATTCCGCAGGTAGCGCGCGGAGCCGGGCCAGCAGCGCCTCGGCGTCCGCCAGAGTATCGCCAAGCCCCTGCTGCGAGAAATCAGGCAGGCGCTTGTCGTAGTCGTGCACTCCGACAAACGTCGCGCTGACCGGGCGGTGCCGGTAGTACGAGGTGAAGAAGTCGTCCAGCCAGGTTGTGAACGCGGGCGCGTGTGTCATTGTTCGTTCTCAGGGCCTGTTTGAACAGTCTGAAGCCTATCTCTGATCATCGTTCCAGCGGCAGATCGACCCATCGTCGCTCGTGGAACGAGCGCTCGACCGCGTTGATCGTCTCTTGAACCCAGGCGCCGTCGGCAAAGTTGCCCTGATTGCGATCACCACCGGCTAGAATCTCGTCGATGAAATCCTTGACCAGATTGGCGTAGAACAGGCTCCGCCACGACTCGCGCGGGTGACCGCCGGCCGGGTAAAACTGCTGAGGTATCTCAACCTGCTTGAACTCGACGTCGTCGGGGGTTGCGATTTTGACCGTCTCGGCCACGCCAAACTCCTCGACCAGCCGGCAGATAATCGCGCCGCGCTCGCCGTAGATCCGCGCCTCGATGCCGGGGTAATTGCCGATCGTCACAAAGCTGGTCTGGATCGAGCCGATCGCGCCGTTGGCATACTCGCCGATAAAGATATCGCCGTCGTCGATGTTCATCCGCATCATCTTGCCGGTCGCGCGCACAACGCGCTCGGGGATGAAGTTGCGCATGGTGCCGACCACGCGCGTGTAATCCGCGCCGACCCACCAGTGGCCGATGTCGATCACCGGCGCGCCGTAGCCTTCCAGCGACGACGTCTGGATCGTCGATTGGTCGGCCTCATGATCGACCTGGCGCAGCGGGTTCTGTGGATCGAGCCACTGTGAGTTTTGTTCATAGCCGTTGAAGATAAACGGCTGGCCAACGAAACCCTCGTCGATGAGCGATTTGGCGTACAGCACCCCTGGGCTATAGCGGAAGGTAAAGCCCAGCTTGGTCTTCAGCCCTTTCTGCTTAGCTAGGGCGGCGGCCTGGAGCGTCTGGCGGAAATCGTAGGCGACCGGCTTCTCGCAGAGCACGTGCTTGCCGGCCTCGAGCCCGGCCATGGATAGCTCGAAGTGCGTGGCCGAGGGCGTGACCACGTCGATCACGTCGATATCGGGACGCCCAACCAGCGCCTGCCAATCATCGGTCGATTCCGCGACGCCAAACTTCTGGGCGAAGTCGCGTGCTAGCTCAGCACGAACATCGCAGATCGCCACCAGCTCGCAGCGCGGGTCACGTAACCAGCCGGGGATATGGGCGTGCTCGGCCCAAGCACCAGCCCCAAGAACCGCTACTCTCAGCTTGCTCGATGTCATGAGAAGGTTTCTTTCTGCTCATCGGAGCGTAGGCGCACATACAGCTACGGCTACCGCCCGCACCCTCGTTTTATGTGGCTTTCGTAGAGGGTTGAAAGTCGTCGAGATATGATGCCGACAGTGTGCCGGTGATTTGTTGGATAAGCTCGTTCCGTACAGCCAGCTGATCTTCAATACCGACGTAGTGATCCAACACGCCGCGCTTGGCGATATCGAGGTCGCCAGAAGCGATCGCGTCGAGCAGGCGCTCGTGGAATGCCGCCACATCTTCGATCTGGGCGTGCTGCTCTTCCAAGCCGCGCAACACGAGCGCGCCAATCTGCCCGTTCAAGCTTGACCATAGCTCGATCAGCCGCCGCGAGCCCGAGGCCTCGACCAGCGGGCGGTGGAACGCCAGGTCGATCTGAATAAGGCGCGGAACGTCGTCTGGCAAGCGGCAGCGGCGGATCTGCTCAACACAATCAGACATGCGTTTGAGCACGCTGCCATCGATACGCTGGTAACTAATGCCGACGGCGAAGCTTTCGAGCAAAGCGCGGTTGTAGCACAGGTCGAGTGCATCTTCGCGTGACAGCCGCGTAACGAAGGTGCCGCGCCGTGGTTCGCTTACAACATAACCTTGGCGCTCCAGCATCAGTAGCGCCTCGCGCACGGTTGTCCGGCTGACCTTGAGATGGTCGGCGAGCTTGATTTCAATCAGACGGTCACCCGGCCGCATCTTGCCCGATAAGATCGCCTCCTCTAGGCTGCGGTAAACGTCGTCGACCAAGCGACTACGGCTGGGTTGCCGAAGCTCGAGCCCATCTTCAAGCATATGGGACCTCGCCAGAAAATATAGGGAACGTAGTAGGGAGAGAGAAGTCGGCAGTCGATTGTCGACAATTCTAGTCCAACCGCAGCGCTTTGTCAATAGCCGGTTTATAGCTTCTAGGGCTTACGCAGTTGCACTGTTCGGCTTCAGGAAGCCGAGAAATTGCCTTCGGCAGAGCACGCCAACTGCGTTTGTCCTAAGTGTCTATCCGTAAATGGGGAGGGGGTGGACAACGAGACGTAGCCGCCCGACAATACTGGTGCGAATCGGTATCGTCAGAAAGGCTACGCCATGCGCTATCCTAGCACAAAACCGAAGAACGTTGACTACTTTCGTGTGCCACGCCCGCTGTGGCGCAAAATCAAGCGCTTGCTCCCCAAACAACCGGTCCGTCGTGGCCCGGGACGACCGAGGGCTGACACCCGCGCGATTATCAATGGCATCTGGTATGTCCTGTGGACCGGCTGCCAATGGAAAGCCGTCCATCGTTCGTGGTTTGGCGTTTGCAGCTCGGTCATCCACGACCGCTTTCAAGTCTGGGAGCAGCAAGGCCGCTTCGCCAAAATACTGGAGGTGCTGCTACGCTTTTACAACCGCACGCGCCACATCCAGTGGACCTGGCAATCGATTGACAGCCGTAGTGGTGCGGCGCCACTGGGCGGCCAAGCGACTGGAAAGAATCCGACCGACCGTGCGCGTTCAGGCAGCAAAATCCACCTGGTGGTCGATCAGCGCGGTGCACCCATCGCCGTGCGGATCACCGGGGCAAATGCAGCCGACAAAACGATGGTGCGCGAGCTGGTGGTCACGATTGCGGCGAAACGACCGACACAGCAGCAACACTTCTGTGCCGATCGCGGCTATGACTACAGTGATGTGCATACCTTTGTCCTGGAGAGCGGCTATACGCCGCACATCAAACATCGGCGACGACGCGGCGAAGCGGCTGCGCCGGCTGGTGACGTGCCAGGCGAAGCTGGTTTTCCGGCGCGGCGGTGGGTGGTTGAGCGCACCTTCAACTGGTTACTCAAGCGCCGCAGCCTGCGCACCCGCTGGTGTAAGAAGGCCAGCAATTGGTTAGCCTTGGTGCAACTTGCCTGCGCCCATATTTTGTGTGACATGGCAATTTACGGATAGACACTAAGCTGCTTTAGGCTGCACCGTCGCACAAGTGCGCAGCTGCGTAATACCAAATTCGCTTGGTTACTTACACTCTGGTGGGGGTTTGGGGCGGCTTCGCCGCCCCGCGCTTCGTATTATGTTGCACGGCGTGGCTTCGCCACGCCGTGCAACATAATCTATACGTGATCAAGCGAACAGCGTATGACAATCAAGGGTTTAGATCGACCACGTCGCCGCTGGCGATAAAGATCACCCGCTCGGCGATGTTCGTGGTGCGGTCGGCGATCCGCTCGAGGTTGTGCGTCACAAACAGCAGGTCGACCGCGCGGGCGGTGGTGCTCGGGTCGTTCTGGATCAGCTCGATCAGCTCGGCGCGCATGCGCGTCACCAGCTCGTCGACCGTGTCGTCGGCGTTGCTCAGCCCGCGCGCGGCATCGGCATCGACGTTCACATACGCGTCGAGCGCGCTGCCGAGCATGTTGATCGCCTGCTCGGACATCTGCGGGATCTCCAGCAGTGGGTTCACCAGCGGCTGGTTGCTGTTGCGCACGGTGATCTTGGCGATCCCTTTGGCGTAGTCGCCGATGCGCTCGAGCTCGCTGGCGATCTCGATCGCCGCCACCAGCTGGCGCAGGTCGCGCGCCATTGGCTGCTGGGTCGCCATCACTACCAGCACGTGCTCCTCAAGCCGGTACTGCGCCTGGTCGATCCGCTCGTCGTCGGCGATCACCTGCTTCGCCGTCGCCACGTCCTGCTGCCGCAGCGCAGCGATCGCCTTGGTTATCGACACAATTACCATCTGACCAAGCGCTCGGAGTTCGGTATGAAGCCCTTCAAGTTGCTGAATATAATGCTCGCGTGGCCGCATGGTCTTCCTCCTCTTGGCATCGGCGAGGGCACGGCGCCCGGCTACTACCCTATTGTATCACGCAAGCGCGGATCATAGTTTCTTCACGCGGCGGCGCGCCCGCATTCCAGATTTGGTCTTCCCAACAGCCTATGACCGCATATAATATAGATAGAACTTCCCAGCTCGAGCACACTGAGGGTAGTGGGGCCACGCGCGTGTATCGCAGGGCCGCGGGCAGCCATGATCTCGGCGTTGGACTGCCCAGCTACTGCGGCGCGGCGAGGATCTGCTGCCCGCGCAGTGCGCCTGGCACCTGGGCCGCGCAGCTGTGGCCAGAGCCGGCACTTTTGTATCCATAGCGGAGCTACTGAGCCAGCGCTTCGGGCGATCGGCACCAGACCAGCTGCAAGCGCATTCGCAAGAATACGCGGCAGGCAAGCAGAGCGCCACGTTTACACATCGGAGCATCGACCATGCCGTGGATCTCGACACCATTCTCGATCGCGCTTGTGATCATCGGGCTGCTCGCGCTCGCCATCGCCGGCACGGTCTACCGCCGCCAACACGTGCCGGGCGCGCGCCCACTGATCGCCCTGGCACTCGGCGCCAGCGTCTGGTCGCTTGCCTATGCCGGCGAGCTGAGCAGCACCGACCTAGCCACCGGCCTGCTCTGGGCAAAGGTGCAATACCTCGGCATTGGCATCGTGCCGCCGGCCTGGCTCGCCTTCGCCCTGCAGTATACGCAGAGCCGGCGCTCGCTGAGCTTCCGGATCACGCTATTGCTTGCGCTGGTGCCCCTGGCTACTATAGTGCTGGCCTGGACTAACGAGCAGCATCACCTGATCTGGGGCTCGATCGGCCAGAGCACCGGCGCTGCGCCTTCCATCCTGGCCATTACGCATGGGCCGTGGTTCTGGTGCTATATCGGCTACTCCTACCTGTGCCTGATCGCCGGCGCCAGCTTGCTCATTCGCGCGATGATCCGTGCCCCGTACCTGTACCGCGGGCAAGCTACTGCGCTGGTCGTGGCGATCGTCGCGCCGTGGATCGGGAACGGGCTGTATATCGCCAACCTGAGTCCCTGGCCCAACCTAGATCTGACGCCGTTCGGCTTCACCGTGGCCGGCCTGGCGGTAGCCTGGAGCCTGGCGCGTTTCCGATTACTCGACCTGGTGCCAATCGCGCGCGACACAGTGATCGACAGCATGAGCGACGGCGTGCTGGTGCTAGACGAGCACAATCGCGTTGTCGACATCAACTCGGCGGCGCGTCGCACGCTCAGCCAGCCGAACGAGCGCGTGATCGGCTCGACGGTCGATGAGCTATTCCCCGAGCACGCCGACCTGATCGCGCGCTATCGCGGCACAGGCGAGATCGCCGAAGAAACCGGCGTGGGCGTGGGTGCGGCGCGGCAGGTGTTCGATCTGCGGCTCACACCCCTAGTCGATCGGCTTGGGCGCTACGGCGGCCGGCTGGTCGTCTGGCGCGATATCACCGAGCGCAAGCACGTGGATGCGGCGCTGCAGCGGCGTGTGGAGCAGCTGGCGGCGCTCAAGCACATCGGCGATATCGCCATCCGCATCACCGATCTCACGGCGGCGCTGCAGGGCATGAGCGAGGTCGCGGCGGCACTGTTCGCGGCCCGGCTGGCGATGATCCTGATCTCGGATCAGCAGACGCCCGAGCTGCGCGCCATGGTCGGCTTCGAGCGCGACGCCGGGCCGCTCGATGTCGAGTCGCTGAACGCCATGCTCGCCGACACGCCGCTCACGCAGCAGGATCTGCTCGCCAACAATGCGCCGATCCTTTCCGCGCTCGATACGCTCGCGCTATCGCCGGCCCTGCGAGCATTCGTGGCCGCCTACCAGATGCAGAGCATTCTGCACGTGCCGCTCGTGATCCGCGACGCGATCGTCGGCGTGATGATGCTTGCGACCGACCAGGCCGGGCGGAGCTTCACCGCCGACGAGGTGAGTCTGGCCGAGACGATCGCCCGAGACGTTAGCGCGGCGATCGACAACACGCGCCTGTACCGCAGCGCGCTGACGGCCCGCGAGCGGCTGAGCGAGCTGTACCAGGCCGCGCATGCAATCAGCCGCGCCAGCCTCGACCCCGAGCAGATCTACGCCGAGATCCACGCCGCGCTTATCCGCCTGATGCCGACCGAGGCGCTGGCGATCGCCTTGTATGATCTCGCCGCGCGCGAGGCCGATTATGTATACCTGAACGGCACAGAAGGCCGCCAGCCTGGCTGGCGCGCTTCGCTGGCCAATAGCTTCGCCGGCTACGTGCTGCGCCGCAACGCGCCGGTGCGGATCGACGACTTCGGCATCTTTCCGCATCCCGAGTTCGACTTCGAGCTGTCGGGCGCCGCGCCGAATACCGCATCGGGGATGGCCGTGCTGCTGTATGGCAGCGAGCAGGCGCTGGGCATGCTCTTTGTGCAGAGCTACGCGAAAGGTGCGTACACCGAAGAGGACGCCGAGACGCTCCAGCTGCTGGCCGCGCACGCGGCAATCGCGCTGGAAAATGCCCGCCGCTACCGGCAAGAGCGCGAGCTGGCCGTCAGCGCCGAGCGCACGCGCCTGGCGCGCGAGCTGCACGACTCGGTGACCCAGACACTGTATGCCGCAAGCTTGCTCACCGAGGCGCTGCCGGCGATCTGGCAGCGCGACGCCGCCGAGGGCGCGAGCAGCCTGGACAAAGTGCGCCAGCTGGTGCGCGGCTCGCTCGCCGAGATGCGCGCGCTGCTGTTCGAGCTGCGCCCCGCCGCGCTGCTGGCGGCCGACCTGGAGGCGCTGCTGAAACAGCTGGGCGATGTGCTGACCGGCCACACGCGCATCCCGGTAACGCTCAGCGCCGAAGGGCGGGCGAACCTGCCGTCCGATGTAAAGATCGCGATCTACCGCATTGCCCAGGAGGCGTTCAACAATATTGCCAAACACGCCCACGCGACGCGGGTCGGGGTTCGGCTCCAGGCAACCGCCGACGCGCTGCTCCTGCAAGTGTGCGACGACGGCCAGGGCTTTGAGCTTGCCGGCATCCCACCCGATCGCATGGGCCTGCGGATCATGGCCGAGCGCGCCGAGGGCATCGGCGCGCAGCTGCGGATCGATAGCGTGCCCCAGCGCGGAACCGAAGTGTCGATTAGCTGGCCGGCCAAGGAGGCCGAGGGCTCTAGCCGAGCGCGGGGCGGTTGAGCGAGGAAAGCAGGCAGCCCGGAGCATTGCCCCAGCATCACTCGCTTGGCCATTCGTCGTTCGCCGTTTGTCGTAATGAGGTAGCCCAATGAAACAGCTACAGCAACTAATTCGCGTGCTGATTGTCGACGACCACATGATGGTACGTGATGGCCTCAAGGTTTTTTTATCGCTCTTCAGCGACCTCGCCGTGGTGGCCGAGGCCACTAATGGCGCGCAGGCGATCGAGCGCTGCCGCACATACCAGCCCGATGTCGTGCTGATGGACATTGCCATGCCAGAGATGGATGGCGCGGCCGCTACTGCGTATATCCGTGCGGAATTTCCCGGCATCCGCGTGATCGCGCTGACGAGCCTCGCCGACGAGACATGCATGGCCCAGATGCTCCAGGCCGGCGCGATCGGCTACCTGCACAAAGACGTAGATGCCGAGCGCCTGGCTGCGGCGATCCGCGACGCCGCGAGCGGGCGCACGGTGCTCGCCACTGTGGCTCAGGCGCTCGAGCGGCAGGGCGCGCCGCTCGCGCCGCCGCCTGGCCACGACCTGACCAAGCGCGAGCGCGAGGTGCTGGCGCTGTTGGTGGCCGGCAGAACCAACAGCCAGATCGCCGCGCAGCTAGGCATCAGCTACGGCACCACGCGCCTCCACGTCAGCAATATTTTCGCCAAGCTGGGCGTCGAGAATCGTACCGAGGCGGCGATGCTCGCGGTGCAGCAAAGGCTGCTCACATAGGCTATGCGCGGCCTCGCCGCCCCCGAATTTTCGTTTTGCGATGCGCTGCCCGGGGAAGCCGGTCGGCGCATCGCAAAACGAAAATGACCGGACGGAGTAGTATGAGCGCGCATATAACAAATGTCCAGGTTGGAAATATAACAACCGGCTGTAGGCCACGGCACTACATTCATATACTGTTGGCGTATATGCGTTTGAACTAGCTGTTGCCGGCATGGGCCGATCGACGCCGTGCTCGCGCTTTGCGCGCACAGCCCGCCCAGCCGTGAGGCTTGCGCTCAGAATGAAGCCGAGCCTGACCGCGCCCGGTCGAAGCGCTACGGCCGGCGTGTTGCTGGCGCCGTAGCGTCCTTCTTTTTTTGCTCTGGCGCTGTTTAAGACAGTTAGGCATCGTCTTAACCCTATAATACGCTCCCACGCAAAATAGCATCACACAGATGGAGCAAGGGCTTGCAACATCCGATTGCGTACCTGATCTGCACTACTGAGCGCACGGGCAGCTACGTGCTCTGCGACGCCCTGGCGAGCACCGGCCTGGCCGGCCGGCCGCAGGAGGCGCTCCACCCGGCGAGCCTGAAGCGGCTTGCGGGGCAGGCGGACAAGATCGACTACCCACTGGCATTCGAGCGTATCATCGAAGAGGGCGCAACGCCGAATGGCGTGTTCGGCGCCAAAATCCAGTGGTGGCAGCTGCTCCAGCTGATCCAGAGGCTACGCGAACTCCCCGAGTTCCGCGGCGTCGGCGCCGCCGAGCTGCTGCAGCACTGGCTGCCAGGCGCGCGCTACATTCGCCTGACGCGGCGCGATAAAGTCCGCCAGGCCGTCTCGTGCCTCAAGGCTTTGCAGACGGATATATGGTGGGAGACCGATACGTGGGTGCGGGCTGGCCGTGCGGCCCCGGCGGCGCAGCCGACATTCGACCTGGACGCGATCGACGGGCTGATACAGCAGATCGGCCAGCACGAGGCAGCCTGGCAGCTCCTTTTTGAGACGTGCGGCGTCCAGCCGCTGGAGCTGGCCTACGAGGATCTTGCCCACGATCACGCGGCGGTCGCGCGCCAGGTGCTCGATTTTCTGCCGCTCGCCGTCCCAGGCGATCTTGTGATCGGCCAGCCGCGCTACAAGAAGCAAGCCGACGAGCTATCCGAGCAGTGGGTTCGCAGCTACCACGAGCAGAAAACGGCCAAGGCCGGGCCAGCCGCCGCCGCGCCAGTCCAAGTCTCACGCCAGAATCGCGAGATCATCTTTTCGCAAAACCGTTCGGCCACCGCGCTGCCGATCCGCCCGCGCGCCGATCACGGCCGGGCCCTGCGGATTGTGTCGTATGCCACTGAGCCGCTGGATGGGCTGCCCGCGCTGCTGGCGCGCCAGATCACCGAGCATACCCCTCACGCTGCCTCGTGCGTCTGGGGCGGCCCGCCGGAGCAAGCACCCGATGGAATGGCGGCAGCCAACCATGCCGCCGAGCTTGTGGCAGCCGCCGACGTGGTGCTGCTGCACGATGGCGAGGTCGGGCCGCAGCACCAGGCACTGTTCGCGAACAAGCCCATCGTGGTTCTGGCGCACCGGCCGCTCGCCCAGCAGAGCCACTGGCTGCGGCTGGGCGCGCCAGGCGCCGTGCTCGGCTCAGCGCTCGCCGGGCAGGCTGCATTCGCTGGCTGGCCGCGCCTGCAACTGCCGTGGGATTCGGCTCGCGACTGGGATCGCCTCTGGATGCCGCTGATCGCTCGGGCGCTGCCGCCGCCCGAGCCGCACGGCCGCGTCGTCTACCGCCAGGCGCTCCCGGCGAAACAGCCCCAGGAAAAGCCCCAGCCAGGCCCGGCTGTGAAGCTCACCGCGTACCAGCTGCACAGCCACGCCGCCACTCTGGAAGTCGCGACGCTGGGGCAGCCGCCCGCGCCAGGCGCGGCCGAGGCCATCGGCTGGGAGCTGCGCTGCCCATACGGCTTCGAGGCCAGCTGGAACGGCGGGCCGCGGCCGGAGGACATCCACATCCAACTCGACGCGCCCGAGGCCGGCACGCCGCCGTTTGTGCGCAGCCTGCTGGGCGGCGGCCGGCTGAGCTTCGACCCCGGCTACCAGATCCAGACCGAGGGGCCGACCAGGCTGTGGGTGCGCGGCCCGGTGAACGCGCCCAAGGACGGCCTGGCCGCGCTTGAGCAGATCGCGAACACCAGCGCGCAGCCGGCGTCGATCGCGATCACCTGGCAGTTCACCCGCGCCGGTCAGGCGGTGCGCTTCGCGGCCGGCGAGCCGTTCGCCGTGCTGCTGCCGTACGCGCCGGGCGCGTATGGGCGGCTCGAAAAGCGCGTGGTGCCGCACGGCCAGGCGCTCCCGGCCGCCGCGCAGAGCGGCGCCGCTGCCCCGCAGGCCGGGCCGCCCGGCCGCTGGGCGGCAGGGCTGAGCGAGGCCCCGCCGGTGAGCTGCATCTGCCCGACCTACGGCCGCGTCGCGCTGCTCGAAGAAGCGATCGAGTCGTTCCTGCGCCAGGATTACCCCGGCCCGAAAGAGCTGATCGTCCTGAACGACTACCCCGACCAGACCCTGAGCTTCGACCACCCCGAGGTGCGCATCGTCAACCTGCCGCGCCGGCTCCACTCGGTGGGCGAGAAGTACCAGGCGGCGGTGGCGCTCTGCTCGCACGACCTGGTGTTCGTCTGGAACGACGACGACATCTACCTGCCGCACCGGCTCTCGCTCTCGGTGGCGCTGTTCAGCCAGGCGCGCGGCTTCTTCAAGGCCAGCCAGGCCTGGTTCTGGAACCGCGGGCAGCTCGCGCCGCCGCAGACCAATCGCTTCCACGGCGGCTGCTGCTTTTCGCGCGCGCTGTTCGCCGAGGCGTGCGGCTACCCGCATACCGACGACGGCTTCGACGCCAAGTTCGAGGCGGCTTGCGAGCAGCTACGCCCTGGCATAGCCAAAGGCCAGCCGATCGCGCCCGCAGACCTCTTCTACATCTACCGCTGGGCCGGCACCGGCTCGTACCACCTGAGCGCTTTTGGGCAGAAAAGCCAGCCCGGCGCCGCAGTCGCGGCCTATGTGCGCGAGCGCGCCGAGCGCGGCGAGATCGCGCGCGGCCCCGTCGCCCTCAAGCCGCACTGGAGCAGCGACTACGCCGCGTTGGTGAACGACTACCTGACCAACGGCCCCAGCAGCACGCCGCAGGCCAAAGCCGAGCCCGCGGATCTGCCCGCGCCGACATTTATCGACACCCCCCAAGGGCGCGTCGACCTGCGGCAGTTCGAGGCATCGTTCTACCGCGCGGCGCCCTCGACAACCAGGCAGCTCCAGGAGCGCATCCGAAAAAACGGCGCGACGCATGTGCGCGAGTTTTACGTCGTCGACGCGCTGCGGCTGGTGTACCTGCCGGTTCCGAAATCGGCCTGCTCGTCGATCAAGATCGCGCTGGCGAAGCCCGCCGGGTTCGACTACGACCTGTCGCGCGGAACCGAGGGCATCCACGGGCACGGGCGCTGGCATATCGAGCGCATCCGGCTGAAGCAGGCCCAGCACGGCTACTACCGCTTCAGCTTCGTGCGCAACCCGTTCGACCGGCTGGTTTCGTGCTACCGCCAGAAGATCCTCTTCACCCCGACGCCCGCGATGCCACGGCCGTTCTATGACCCGTACTTCTTCGACCTGCCGGCGAACACCAGCTTCGCCGACTTCGCCGAGCGCGTCTGCCGCATTCCCGACGCGCTCTCGGAGAATCACTTCAAGAGCCAGTACGCCCTGCTCTACGACGCGGGCGAGCTGCTTGTCGACTACGTCGGCAAGCTCGAGCAGGTCGAGCGCGATTGGGCGCCGCTCGCCGAGCGCTTCCAGCTGGAGCCGCTGCTGGTCGAGACGAACGTGTCGCGGAACAAACCCGGCACCCATAGCGATTACCGGCGCTACTACACCGCGCCGCTCGCGCGCCTGGTCTACGAGCGCTACCGCCACGATGTCGAGGCGTTTGGCTACCAGGCCGAGTACGAGCAGCTGCTGGCGTTTGTCGCCGAGGGCGAGCCTGTCGCGGCAGCCGGCTGAGCGCCGCCGTGGCTAGGCTACGGCTCCCGCTGCCCACATACGCTACCAGGGAAATGGAGATCGATCGAATGAAAATAAAAGCCTACCAGCTGCACAACCAGGCCGCCCCGCTCGCCCCGGCGCCGGGCGAGCGCGCGTGGGCGGCGGGCGCGGCGCTCGGCGACCTCGACCTGAGCGCGGCCAACAGCATCGGCTGGGAGCTGCGCTGCCCATACGGCTTCGAGGCCAGCTGGAACGGCGGGCCGCTGCCCGAAGACATCCACATCAAGCTCGACGCGCCCGAGGCCGACACGCCGCCGTTTGTGCGCAGCCTGCTGGGCGGCGGCCGGCTGAGCTTCTACCCCGGCTACCAGATCCAGACCGAGGAGGAGACCAGCCTGTGGGTGCGCGGCCCGGTGAACGCGCCCAAGGACGGCCTGGCCGCGCTTGAGCAGATCCTCGACGCCTCGCTGCTGCCGGTCACGATCACCGCCTGCTGGCAGTTCACCCGCGCCGGCCAGGCGGTGCGCTTCGCGGCCGGCGAGCCGTTCGCCGTGCTGCTGCCGTACCCGCAGCACCTGCTCGAGCAGTTCGAGGCCGAGCAGCTGGGCCCCGAGCAGACGCCCGAGGCATACGCCCAGGAATTCCAGCAGCATATTCTGGCCCCGGCCGTGCTCGACACGCTGCGCAGCCTCCAGGATGAAAGCGACCCGGCGCAGCCGCCCGCCGAGGCCGAGAGCGTCGCCTCCGAGCCGCAGGCCCACGCCGCGCCAGCCAGCCGCTGGGCGGCAGGGCTGAGCGAGGCCCCGCCGGTGAGCTGCATCTGCCCGACCTACGGCCGCGTCGCGCTGCTCGAAGAGGCGATCGAGTCGTTCCTGCGCCAGGATTACCCCGGCCCGAAAGAGCTGATCGTCCTGAACGACTACCCCGACCAGACGTTGAGCTTCGACCACCCCGAGGTGCGCATCGTCAACCTGGCGCAGCGCTTCGCCTCGGTGGGCGAGAAGTACCAGGCGGCGGTGGCGCTCTGCTCGCACGACCTGGTGTTCGTCTGGCACGACGACGACATCTACCTGCCGCACCGGCTCTCGCTCTCGGTGGCGCGCTTCGCGCCAAGGCGCGGGTTTTTCAAAGCCGAGCGCGCCTGGTTCTGGAACAACGGCAAGGTCAGCGGCCCCGAGCGCAATATCTTTCACGGCGGCTGCTGCTTCTCGCGCGCGCTGTTCGCCGAAACCCAGGGCTACCAGCACATCAGCACTGCCTTCGACGTCAGGTTCGAGCGGGCCTGCGAAGAGCTGCGGGCCGGCGCGACCAAGGGCCAGCCGCTCGCGCCCGAAGACCTCTACTACATCTACCGCTGGGCCGGCACCGGCTCGTACCACCTGAGCGCCTCGGGCCAGAATGGCTCGGCCGACAGCGGCGTGCTGGCGTATATGCAAGAGCAGGTCGCGCGCGGCCGCATCCCGCAGGGGCGGATCGTGCTTGAGCCGCACTGGAACAGCGACTACGCCGCACTGGTGCGCGATTTCCTGGGCGAGCGCGCGCCCGAGACGGCCCCGGCGGCCGAGACGTTTCCTCCGCCGTATTTCGCCATTCCGGGGCCGCCGCCGATGGACGAAGCGGCGGCTGACGCGCTGTTCAAGAACAACCACCCGCTCAGAATCAGCGTCGTCTTGCCGGCCCTAAACGAATCGGTGCTGCTCCGGCGCACCGTCGAGCAGTTCCAGGCCACGCTGCCGGCCCGATGCGAGGTGATTGTCGTCGACAACGGCTCGACCGACGGCAGCGCCGATTTTCTCGCGAACCGCACGAGCAGCTGCGACGACGTGCTGCTCATCCAGTCGGCCAGGCCGCTGGGCGTGGCGGGGGCGCGTAACCGCGGGCTCGAGGCGGCGCGCGGCGAGGTGATCGTCTTCGCCGACGCGCATATCGATATTCCGCCGCACTGGTGGCAGCCGGTGGTCGCCACGCTCAACCGCCCGAATGTCGGCGTCGTCGGCCCCGGCATTGGCATCATGGGCAAGCCCGAGCACAACGCCGCGTACGCGCAGCGCATTGCCGAGCCAAACTTGCGCGTCGAGTGGCTGGGATGGAAGCAGGCCGAGCCTTACCCGGTGCCGTCGCTGGGCGGCGGCTTCATGGCCATACGCCGCGAGACGCTCGACCGCGCCGGGGCGTTTGACATAGGCATGCCGCAGTGGGGCTCGGAAGATCTGGAGCTGTGCGTGCGCTACTGGCTGCTGGGCTACGAGGTCTGGGTCGTGCCCGAGGTGGCCATCCTGCACTACTTTCGCAAAGAAAACCCGCTGCAGCTGAAGCACGGCATTGTGACGCACAACCAGCTGCGCGTGGCGCTGCTGCACTTCAGCCAGGAGCGTATCGGCCGGGTCGTCAATGCGCTCAAGAGCCAGGGCGATTTCGGCCCGGCCATGGCCCACGCCGTCGACAGCGATGTCTGGCAGCGGCGCGCCGAGTTTGCCGCCCGGCGCGTGCACGACGACGACTGGTACTTCGAGCGCTTCAAGGACAGCTGCAACGTATGACGCGCGGCCCTGCGGCAAGCAGCGGAGGAGAACGTACGATGGATCAAACGCCCGGTGTCAGCTGCATCTGCCTGACCTACGCCCGGCCCGAGCTGCTGGAAGAAAGCATCGAGTCGTTTCTGCGCCAGGATTACGCCGGCCCGAAGGAGCTGATCGTCCTGAACGACTACGAGCAGCAGACGCTTGCCTTCGAGCACCCCGAGGTGCACGTGGTCAACCTGCCCAAGCGGCTGCACACGGTCGGCCAGAAGATGAACCTGGCCGTTGCGCTGGCCACATACGATCTGCTGTTCGTCTGGGACGACGACGACATCTACCTGCCGCACCGGCTCGCGTTTTCGGTGCGGCACTTCGAGCCCAAGAAAGGTTTTTTCAAGCCAGACAAAGCCTGGTTTTGGGATCGCGGCACCCTGAGCGGCCCGGTAGGCAATTTCTTTCACGCCGGGAGCTGCTGGTCGCGGGCGCTGTTCGACGCGGTGCACGGCTACCCGCCGGAGGGATCCGGCTACGACCAGGTGTTCGAGACGCGGCTTGGGAAAGCTTTCCGCGGCTCGGTCGCGCCGTACAAGGCCATTAAGCTCGAAGAGCTCTATTACATCTACCGCTGGGGCGGCATCGGCTCCTACCATATGAGCGTCTACGGCACCTACCGCCCCAACTCAAACATCGGCCACCAGGAAGTGGAGCAGTATGTTCGGCAGCGCGCCAAGAAGGGCGAGGTTCGCCAGGGCCACATCGCGCTGACGCCGCGCTGGAAGACCGACTACCAAAAGCTGGTTGACGATTACATCGCATCGTTACAGCTCGAACCCGCGGCTCAGCCACAGGAGGTGCCAGCATAAACAAAGATTTCACCTGGCGGCAATCTCCCTCGCAGGAGACGCGTAGAGCCCAAACGTTCCTGTTTGCTCGCACGCCCAACAACAGCAGAAAAGGAAACCTATGAGCAACCCACAACGTATTGCCCGCGCCCGCACGGTTGCTGTCGGCGACGGACTCGGCGTCTACAACGTGCAGAATAGCACGACCTATGTGTTGAACACCACAACCGCGCTCGTCTGGCAGCACTGCGACGGCGAGACCTCGCCGCAGCAGCTGGCCAACCTCCTGCGCCTCAAGTTCAACCTGACCGAGCAGCACGCCGAGAAGCTGCTGGAGCTGTCGCTCGACGAGCTGAGCAAGGCCGGCCTGCTCCAGACAAGCGTGATCCGCCCCTCCGACCCGGAGCGGCGGCGCTTCTTCAAAATGCTGGCCGCCGCTGGCCTTTCGCTGGCGCTCTTGCCGGTCGTCACGCCGGTACAGACGGCGCTGGCGGGGAGTAAAAAGAACTATATCAGCGGCAGCGGCTGGATCAACTCGCCTGCCGGCGCCTACCCCAAAAAGCAATCGGCGAAGGGCAAGGCGACGTTTGACTTCAGTGCGACGCTCCCTTCCAACGGAGGCCCGCCCACCGGCCGCCTTGAGTTCCAATTCAAAGCCGGCAACCTGAAGTTCAAGAGCACTAGCTTCACCTCGCTGAGCGGATCCGGCTCGCGCGCCAAGCTCAGGGGCATCGGCACGATCAACGGCAAGGGCAGCTTCATTTTCTTGCTCACCGTCACCGACGGCGGCAACAACAACCACGAGCACGACGAGCACGACAACCGGGGCGGCGATACTTTCCGCATCAAGATCACCACCACGGAAGGCGTCGTCATCTACGATAACCAGATAAACCAGTCGGATAACTCGTATGCCGGCACGAAGCTGAGCGGCGGCAATATCCAGGTGCGCCTGGACAACACCACGACGACCACGACCACAACCACGACCACCACGACCACGACCCAGCCGCCGACGACTACCACGACGACCACGACCCAGCCGCCGACCACCACCACGACCACAACCGAGCCGCCGACCACCACTACGACCACAACCGAGCCGCCGACCACCACTACGACCACAACCGAGCCACCGACCACCACTACGACCACAACCGAGCCGCCGACCACCACCACGACCACAACCGAGCCGCCGACCACCACCACGACCACAACCGAGCCGCCGACCACTACGACTACGACCACCGTCGAGCCGACTACTACGACTACGACCGTCGAGCCGACCACGACCACGACCACGGCCGAGCCGACCACTACGACCACGACCACGGCCGAGCCGACCAGCACAACTACGACCACCGTCGAGCCGACTACCACGACCACGACCACCGTCGAGCCGACTACCACGACCACGACCACGGCCGAGCCGACTACGACCACGACCACCATCGAGCCGACTACCACGACCACGACCGGCGCATCAGGCTAGTAGCCAGGAGGGCTTGGGCTTCTCAATTTGTGGCGGTGGAATATATCAATAGAACTTACGCAGTTGGCATGCTCAGCCCTCGGCAGAATCGTATGGGGTTTTCCGCCCGAAGCGCGGAAAACCCCATACAGAGCATCGACACGTCCCATTGGCAGCTTTGTCTTAGCAGGAGGTGCAATAATGCTAGGCGTACCAGAGCTCTTGGTCATCCTCGCCATCGTCTTACTGCTCTTCGGCGCGCGCCGCATCACCAAGGTGGCCGGCGAGTTCGGCGCAAGCATCCGCGAGTTCAAGAACGCCGCGCGCGACGACGATCCTGCCAGCAAGCAGTCGAAAAGCTAAGCCAGCTCGGCGCCACGCGCAACGAACAGTTCGCGCTCTATAGCGCCTGCCCTACAGAAAGCGAAAGGCGGCGCGCCGAAGCTTATGAACACGCGCAGCCTCTAGCGCCCAGCTTGCCCGTTGTGGTCGCGCGCCATGCCCGTGGGTGCGCGGCCAACTCAAACCATACGCGCTCATACCAAGCCGGTATGAGCTACGGCATACCAGCAACCCAGCTTCTACAGATCTTCTGCTCGGCTCGCCTGTAGCAGGCCGCGCTCGCGCACCGTGGCAATTGCCAGCGTCTTGTAGCCCACGGCGTCGAACAGCACGGTGAGGCTGCGGTCGCCAACGCTCTGCACAACCCCCTCGCCTCAGGCGCTGTGCGTCACGCGCGCGCCGGATACAAATGGTGCGGCCGCGCACTGCCCTGGCGACAGCGCTTCTTCGAGGCGCACGCTAACGTGCTGCTGGCCGGCGCGCGGGGGCCACACGAAATTCGGCCTGGCCAGCCGCGCCCGACGCATCAGAGGCGATCGCTTGAGCCACAAAGCGGTATTTGATACCAAATTCGCTTGATTACTGACACTTTGGTGGAGGTTTGGGGGCGGCTTTGCCGCCCCGAAAACTTCCTTTTTAGCTGGTCGCGGGCACGGCGGTGGCCGCGACCAGCTAAAAAGAGTGATTTTGGAGGGCTTGCGCCCTCCAAACCTCCCATGCGGGAGGACACCACGTAAGTCCTGTATTTGAAAAGTATTGGGCTAGGCGCCGGCCTCGCGCGCTCCCAGGCCGTTGTTCTCAGCGGCGGCGCGGTCGGCCAGGCTGGTGAGCAGCGACGGCGCCAGCGCCGACTGGCTGGCGCGCCCCGGCTTGCTCTGGTCGCCGGCGGCGCCGGTTGGCGCGGGCAGCAGCCGGTTCATCAGCTTGAGCGCGCCAGCCGATAGCCCAGGGAGCTGCTGGGCCAGCAGCGCCAGCGCCTTGGCCTGGATCGAGATCACCAGCTGCGGGCGGCCCTGGCGCGCCGCCTCGGCGATCTGGCGCGCGGCGCTCTCGGCGCTCACCGAGCTGATCGGCAGGGCGTCGAGCAGCGAGAACCAGGTGAACTCCTTGCTGTGCTGGCCCTTGAACAGCGCGTTGAAATGCGAGCCGGTGCGCATCAGGCCGGGGAATACCGTGGTGACCGCGATGTTGTCTTTCGCCAGCTCGGCGCGCATCCCATCCGAAAGGCCGGCCAGCACGAACTTGCTGGTGGTGTACGGCACCAGGTGCGGCACCGCCACCTTGCCGCCGATCGACGAAATGTTCACGATGCGGCCGCCGCCCTGGGCGCGCATATGCGGCAGCGCGGCGCGCATGGTGTACAGCGCGCCCCACATATGCGTGGCCATGGCATCCTCGAAATCGGCAAGCTGCATATGCTCGACTGGGCCGGCCTGGATCACGCCAGCGTTGTTAACGAGTACGTCGATGCTGCCGTAGCGCTCGACGGCGCGCTCGACAGCGCTGCGGGCCTGGGCTTCTTCGCGCACGTCGGCGGCAAACCCCTGCACCGCCGCGCCCTCGGCCGCCAGCTCGGCGCGCGCCCGGTCGAGCTCGGCGGCGTCGCGCGCCACCAGCGTCAGCTGCGCGCCCTCGGCCGCCAGCTCGCGCGCCAGCACCAGCCCTAGCCCGCGCGACCCGCCGGTGATCAGCACCGATTTGCCGCGGAAGCTGTATGGCGCGCCGCGCCACAGCACCCGGCGCGCCAGCAGCACAGCTGCGCCGGCACCAATCGCCAGGGCGAATTTCGTTGTTGCATTCATAAGATTTGCTTTCTCTACGGCCTTCATCGGAAATAGGGGAGCCGGAGGGGCTTTGCCCCTCCGAACATCCCTGGTGAGGCGTGGATGGTAGCAAAGCTACTATCCACGCCCTACCATTGTTATTTCCATAGGGCTTACTTAGCTAGCGCGCTCAGCCTTCGGCAGAGCCGCAAAGCCGCGCCCCGGCCAAGGCAACGCGGCGGCTACGGCTTCAGCACCACTTTGATGCAGCCGTCGTCGCGGTGGCTAAACACATCGTAGCCCTTGGCCGCGTCTTCAAGCCGCAGCTGGTGGGTGATCACGAACGTCGGGTCGATATCGCCGCGCTCGACGTGCTCGAGCAGCGGCTTGAGGTACTTATGCACGTGTGTCTGGCCCATCTTAAATGTCAGGCCCTTGCTAAAGGCCGCGCCCAACGGCACTTTGTCGAGGAAGCCGCCATACACGCCGGGGATCGAGACGGTTCCGCCCTTGCGGCAGGCCATGATCGCCTCGCGCAGCGCGTGCGGCCGGTCGGTGGCCATCCACGCCGCCGCCTTCACCCGATCGTACATCGCGTCGATGCTGGTGCCATGGGCCTCCAGGCCCACCGCCTCGATCACCGAGTCCGGGCCGCGCCCGCCGGTAAGCTCTTTCAGCCGCTCCAGCACGTGCTCCTTCGAGAAATCGATCGTTTCGGCCTGGCCCTGCTCGCGCGCCATCGCCAGGCGCTCGGGCACCTCGTCAATCGCGATCACGCGCTCGGCCCCCAGCAGGTAGGCGCTCTTGATCGCGAACTGCCCAACCGGGCCGCAGCCCCACACCGCCACCGTATCGCCGCGCTGGATGTTGCAGTTCTCGGCGGCCATGTAGCCCGTGGGGAAGATATCGGATAAGAACAGCACCTGCTCGTCGGCCAGGCCGTCGGGGATCTTGAGCGGCCCGACATCGGCAAACGGCACGCGCACATACTCGGCCTGGCCGCCGGCGTAGCCGCCCATCATGTGCGAGTAGCCGAACAGCCCCGAGCCCGACGAGCCGTACAGTTTTTCAAGCACCGCCGCGTTCGGGTTCGAGTTATCGCACAGCGACCACATCTCGTTCTGGCAGAAGAAGCACTGCCCGCAGGCGATCGTAAACGGCACCACCACGCGATCGCCAACTTTCAGGCTGCTCACGCCCGCGCCGATCTCGACAACCTCGCCCATGAACTCGTGGCCGAGGATGTCGCCGGCCTCCATCGAGGGGATGTAGCCGTCGTACAGGTGCAGATCCGACCCGCAGATCGCCGTGCTGGTGACCTTGATAATCGCGTCGCGCGGGTTGATGATCTCGGGATCGGGCACGGTCTCGACCCGGACATCGCGTTTGCCGCGCCAGCATAATGCTCTCATCTAGCTGCCTCCTACTTCGCGCTCGGCCTCGCGGGTGTGGCCGCCCACCCAGCCGGGCGGGTCGCTTGCCGGGAACGACGCCTCGGAGGCTTCGTCCACCACCGATTTCGGCTGGCGCGCGCCGGCCTGGCGGGTGTTCGCGTCGTTGTGCTGGGTTGCGTCGAGCAGGCTGCCCAGCGCGGTGCGCTGGCCGCTCGGCTGGCCCACAATCGTCGGGATCTCGCCGGCCTCGAGGATGCTGCGCAGCCGGCGCAGGTCGGCGGCGATCTGCTGCTGCGGTGCCTCGCCAAACAGCGCCGCCACCGCCGCGCCAAGCTCGCCGGCC
Organism: Kouleothrix sp.; assembly: GCF_046328425.1. Taxonomy (NCBI): domain Bacteria; kingdom Bacillati; phylum Chloroflexota; class Chloroflexia; order Chloroflexales; family Roseiflexaceae; genus Kouleothrix; species Kouleothrix sp. Next base: position 574,250 of record NZ_JAXLWP010000003.1, on the reverse strand, counting down.
GGCGGGTTGTAGCTCAGCAGCACGCGCAGCAGCGTGCCACGGCCGCCGGGGCCTGGCTCGAAGCGCACCGACCCGCTGTTCTCTATCTCCGAGCTTGGCAGCGAGCGCCAGGCGATCAGCCGGTTCGGCTGGTCGTCGGTGATCTCGGCGTCCCATGCCACCTGCGAGCCGGCCGGGCCGCGCGCAACCCAATGCGAGCGGCGCTCGTCGATCGGCGCGACCGCCTCGAGGTGCTTCATGAACTGCGGCAGGTTGGCGAGCTGGCGCCAGAAGGCATACACCTGCTCGGGCGGCCGGTTCACCATGATGCTCTGCTCGGTACGCAGCGGGCCGGCGGGCGCCGTAGCGCTACTGACGCCCAGCGCGCCGTACACCGGGCAGTGGCCGGTGAGGCCGCGGTACAGCAACACGCCGCCGAGCGCTGCCATCCCGGCGCCGCCCAGGCCGCCGCGTGTAAGCCCAGCAAGCGCCAGCAGCGGCCCGCCCACCACCGATACCAGGCGCTCTTGCTGGCCAACATTGCGCATGTCGCCTGGCGCCGCCCGGCTGGGGGCCAGATATGATTGACTCATCTCGTTCTCCTCTTTTTACACACTCACGCGGTTGCCCACCTCGTGTGGCTGATGCTGCCTGCGGCAGCGGATTGTGTGCGGTTTTTCCGCGCTCTGCATCGAATAGTACCGCTCTGCCGAAGACTGAGCAGGCTAGCCGTGTAAGCCCTGGCAAGAAAAGTACCCGCTTTTGCGCCCCACGGGCCGCTAGCCGCGCAGCAGCGACTCGGCGCCGTCGATCCACATCTCGGTTCCGGTGATATGGCTGGCTTGATCAGAGGCCAGGAACAGCACCAGGTCGGCCACCTGCTCGGCCGAGCCGGGCTGGCCGCCGGTGAGCGGCTGCGAGCCTTTGGGGTACTCAACGGGGATGCGCACGTGCTCGAGGTCACGCCGCTCGGTGTTCTCGTCGATATTCGTCTCGATCGCGCCGGGGCAGATCACATTCACGCGCACCTTCTGCGGCGCAAGCTCCAGCGCGAGCATCTTGGCCATGGCCACCTGCGCGGCCTTGGTGCACGAGTAGGCGGTGGCGCCGGTGTTGCTGAAGATCCGCGTGCCATTCACCGAGGCCGTGACGATCACCGAGCCGCCATTGCGCTTGAGGTACGGCACCGCGTACTTGATCGTCAGAAACGTGCCGGTGAGGTTGATATCGATCGTGCGCTGCCACTCCTCGGGCTTCAGCTCTTCGATCGGCGCCCACACGCCGTTGATGCCGGCATTCGCGAATACGATGTCGATGCGCCCCCAGCGCTGCGCGACCTGCTCGGCGGCCTGGCGCATCTCGTCGGGCTTGGCAATATCGGCCACCACCGGCATGGCCTGCCCGCCAGCCTGCGCGATCTCGTCGACGGTCTGCTTCAGCTCGCTGGCGGTGCGGCCAAGCGCGGCCACCCTGGCGCCGGCGCGGCCAAACGCCACTGCTGCCGCCTTGCCAATGCCCGAGCCGGCGCCGGTGATCAGCGCGACTTGCTCGTTGAATTGCATGCTCACTCCTTTCGCTCGCTCTCTCCAATCCTCGGAGAGGGTAAGCAGGGAGCGTGCCAGGGGCGAGCGAGCCGGCGGGCGCATCTTTGTGTTGCACTGCGTGGCGAAGCCACGTAGTGCAACACAATCTATACGTGATCAAGCGAACAGAGTATGACAACAGAAAAGCGCGAGGGCTTTACCCTCGCGCTCCAATCAGCTTGGCGTGCTGTACCAGCCTGCGGCTAGCCTCCACAAGGCCTGCGCCACCGGCACCGCATATGCGGCGGCGCTCTTTTTTCACGATCCGGGCGGCTGCACAACATTTCGGGGGCGGCCTCGCCATCCCCGAACCCCTACATACAGCCTGTGCTCAGCCGGATGTGGTATCAGCCAAGCACCACGCTCTCGGCGCCAAGCTCGCCGCGCAGCGCGCCAATCAGCTCGGCGCTACAGCGCACCTTGTGGCGCGGCTGCAGCACCACCACGTTCGGGCCGGCCGGCATATGCAGAAACACGCTGTCGTCGCCGGCGCTCTGGCGCAGCAGCCGGTCGATCTTGTGCATGCGCTGCACGTCGGCGTCGTAGTCGCCAGTGCGTGGCAGGTATAGCCGCAGCTGCTGGCCGGCCTGCGGCGGCGGATAGCTGCCGTTGGCATTGGAATGCCCGTTGCCATTGCCGTTGCCATTGCCGTTGCCGTTCGCGCCCACCTTCATGCGCGAGCGGATCACGCTGATCGGGCTGTCGGCGGGCGGCTCTGCCGGCGCCGGGTCGGGCGCGGGGCCTGCGGCCGCAGCTGCGCCAAGCGCGCGGGCCGCCAGGTCGGCCGGATGCGGCGCATCGTCGGCCGGGCCGGCCATCAGCCCGGCGTCGTCGGGCACGATCGGAATGCTGTCGGCCTGGCCCTCCAAGTCCATCTGCGGCGGCAGATCGGCGGTCGGGCGCGCGACCGGCTCGAGCACCTCGGCGCTCTCCAGCAGCAGCTGGATGCTCTCGTTGCGCTTATCGACCTTGGCGGTCACGCGCAGCAGCGCGTCGTCCTGCAGCAGGTCGCGGTATTTCTCAAAGCTCTTGGGGAACGCCACCAGCTCGACCGAGGCCTCCAGGTCTTCGAGCGTGGCCACCAGCATGCTATCGCCCTTCTTGGTGGCCAGCCGCTTGGCGCCGCCGATCATGCCCACAAAGGTGTGCACCTTGCCCACCAAGTCGTCGCCGAGCTGGCCCAGCGGCGTGATCCCGGTCATATCCATGCCGTCGAGGGCCTTGGCGATCGGGTGATTGGACACATACATGCCCAGCAGTTCCTTTTCCCAGGCCAGCATCTCTTTATCGTGCTGCGGCTCGTGGCGGATGATCGGCAGCCCGACGGCCTGCACCGTCACGGCGCCGTCGGCGCCGCCGCCGAACATATCGAACATGCTCGACTGGCCGGCCTCGCGCGCGCGCTGGGCCTCGATGCCGGCGGCCAGCGCCGCGTCGAGGATGTGCAGCTTCTGGTGGCGCGTGCCCGCCAGCGCGTCGGTTGCGCCGCACTTGATCAAGCTTTCGAGCACGCGCTTGTTCAGCGCCGCGCGGTCGACCCGGTCGCAGAAATCTTCAAGGCTTCTGAACGGGCCGGCCTTGGCGCGCGCGTCGATCACCGCATGCACCGGGCCGCTGCCGACATTGCGGATGGCCGAGAGGCCGAAGCGAACGCCCAGGCGGTTCGCGAAGTCCTTCAGCTGGCCGTCGGGCAGCCGCTCGATCGTGAAGCCCTCGCTGCTGCGGTTCACGTCGGCCGGCAGCACCGCCACGCCCAGCCGTGAGCACTCGGCCACGCTCTTGGCCACCTCTTCGATCTCGCCGGCGGCGGCCGTAAGCACCGCGGCCATATACTCGGTCGGGTGGTTCGTCTTGAGCCAGGCGGTCTGGTAGCTCAGCAGGCCGTACAGCGTGGCGTGCGGGCGGTTAAACGAGTAGCCGGCGAACGGCAGGATGAGATCCCACAGCTGGTCGGCGATCTCTTTGCTGATGCCTTTTTTCAGGCAGCCGTCTTTGAAGCGGATCTCGTTCTCGGCCATCAGCTCTTTGTTCTTTTTGCTGATCGCCTTGATCACGATGTAGGCTTCGCCAAGCGTGTAGCCGGCGATCGTCTGGAGCAGCTGCATGATCTGCTCCTGGTACACGATCACGCCGTAGGTGTCTTCGAGGATGGGCTTGAGGATCGGGTGCAGGTACTTGATGCCCTGCGGGCTGTTCTTGTTCTGGATGTAGACGGGGATCTGCTCGAGCGGGCCAGGCCGGTACAGCGCCACCATGGCATACAGGTCGTCGACGCGGGTTGGGCGCAGCTGCATGAGGTAGCGGGTCATGCCCGCGCTTTCAAGCTGGAACACATTGGTGGTCTCGCCGCGCCCGAGGCTTTCGAACGTCTTGCGATCTTCGAGCGGGATGTCGGCCAGCTCGAGCTTGCGGCCGGTGGTCTGCTCGATATACTTGAGCGCCTCGGCCACGATCGAGAGGTTCGCCAGGCCCAGAATATCCATCTTGAGCAGGCCCATCTTGGCCAGCGTTGGGCCTTCGAACGCCGCCATCACGGCGTTCTCGTCTTTCGAGGTGCGCTGCAGCGGCACCATCTCGTCGAGCGGGCTGCGGCTCACCACCACGCCGCAGGCGTGCGTGCCGACGCTTTTCATGCGCCCTTCGACGCGCTGGGCCCAGTCGATCAGGTTGCGCAGGTCGGGGTTGCCGTCGTAGATCTGCTTCAGCTCGGGCACGCGCTCAAGCGCCTGGGCGATCGTGGTGCCCACCGGCAGCGACGGGATCAGCTTGGCCACGCGGTCGACCTCGCTGAGCGGGATGTCGAGCACGCGCGCCATGTCGCGTAGCGCGGCCTTGGCGCCCAGCGTGCCATAGGTGATGATCTGCGCGACGTTCTCGCGGCCATAGGTATGCGCGATATACTCGAGGATCTCGCTGCGCCGCGAGTCGGCGAAGTCGGTGTCGATATCGGGCATCTCGAGGCGCTCGCGCGAGAGGAAGCGCTCGAACAGCAGCTTGTTCTTGATCGGGTCGACGTCGGTGATAAACAGGCAGTACAGCACCAGCGAGGCCCCGGCCGAGCCGCGCGGCAGCGCAGGGATGCCGTGCGTGCGCGCGAACTTGACGTAGTCCCACACGATCAGCATGTAATCGGGGAAGCCGGTGGCGTTGATCACGTCGAGCTCGTAGTCCAGCCGGCGCACGTACTCTTCGGTCGGCTGGCCGCCGGTGCGCTTCATCAGGCCTTCTTCGCACACAAACCGCAGGAACGAGGCCGCGTCGTGGCCCTCGGGGATGAAGTTCAGCTGTGGCAGCTGCACGCGCCCGAAGTCGAGCTTCAGGTTGCACATCTCGGCGATACGCCGGCTGTTCTCGAGCGGCGCGCTGCCGTAGCGCTTGAAGCGCTGCCACATCTCTTCGCCCGACATAATATAGTAGGTGTCGTCCATCTGGTAGTTCTTGCTGCAGAACTCCTTCATCGTGAGGTTGAAGCCCATGGCCATCACGTGCTTCTGGGCCTCCAGGTCCTCGCGGCGGACGAAGTGGGTATCGTTGGTGGCCACCAGCGGTATGCCCAGCTCGGCGCCGATGCGCACGAGCTCGTCGTTGATCGGCTCAAGCTCGGGCGTATTGCCGTGCAGCTGCAGCTCGAGGTAGTAGTTCTCGGGGCCGAGCAGATCGCGGTAGTGGGCGGCGATCGCGCGAGCCTCTTTTTTCTGCTGCTGCGTCAGGTGCTGGATCACCTCGCCGGCAATGCACGACGACGTCGCAACAATGCCCTCGTGGTACTGCTCGAGCAGCGCGCGGTCGATCCGTGGCCTGGCAAACACGCCGCGCGCCATACCGTCGAGGTGCGCGCGCGAGGTCAGCTTCACCAGGTTGCGGTAGCCGGTTTCGTTCTTGGCCAGCAGCAGCATGTGGAAGTAGTTCTTGCCGCCCTTCACCATCGGGTCTTTCACCGAGCCGGGCGCCATGTACGCTTCCATGCCAATGATCGGCTTGACGTGGGCTTTCTTCGCGGCGGCGTAAAAATCCATCGCGCCATACATCACGCCGTGATCGGTCAGCGCGATGCTGTCCATGCCAAGCTCGGCCGCGCGCTCGATAATGCCTTTGGTGGTGGCATAGCCATCCAGTAGGCTATACTCGGAGTGAACATGCAGGTGCGTGAATTCGTTCATGAGCGTGCTCCGCCTTGCGCTATGCCAGCTCGGTAAAAAATCTTTACACCACTGAAGTTCGCGGGTTTCCCGGGAAACACTTCCATGCAGCAAAGCATGCGCATTCCGTGGTGAGGTGTCAGAATATACGGCATTCTATCGCGCTATATAAACATAACGCGCGCGGGCCAGCCGCAGAACTGCCGCTCTGTGGTTCATTATAGCACACTCATGCGGCTCGCCGGCAGCTATGCGCCGAGCAATGTGTAAGCGTTTTTGGGGATAACCTGTGGATAATGTTGATAGAATTCATGTGCTAGTGCGCTGTTTGTAATCAAACAGAAGCGCTATTGTCGCTAGACGAGCGCAATCGCCGCTGTATCATGGCGTATAGCGGCCGCGTGTGCAGTGGGCAGGCACTAGGCCGCCGGTTGCCCACAAAAGGAGCCTAGAATGCGTATTACCCAACGCCAGGTTGGCATCGGCACGCAGGCGATGGTCGTCGTCGGCCTTGTGCTGCTGGGGATCTACCAGATCGCCGCAGGCAGCCCGGCCTTCGCCGTCACTATGAACCTGATCGGTATCGTCATCGCGGCGCTGCTGCTGTATGTGTATGTGCGCGGCTGGCGCTATGCGCCGCTGGCGATCGTGATCAGCAGCGCGCTGCTCTCCGGGCTGGTGCCGCCGCCGCCGCTGTTCAGCATCGCCACGATTTTCAGCCTGATCGTGCCGCCGGTGACGGCGCTGATCCTCGGCCGGCCGGCCTGGGTGCTGGCCTGTGCGCTGGCGACGCCGGCGATTTTTGTGCTGCGCTCGGGCATTACCGCGCTGCCGGGCGACCCGCCGCTGTATATTCTGTACGCGCTGATCGTCGGTGGCCTGGTGCTGGCGCGGATCGTTACCGATACCGCGCTGGCCGAGGCGCAGGCCCACGCGAGCCAGGCCGAGGCCGCGCTGGCGCAGGCCGAGCGGCAGTCGCACGATCTGGCCGAGGTCAACCTACAGCTCGAGGGCCAGCTTGGCCAGCAGCGCCAGCTGCTTGAGCTGGTCGCAACGCTCGAAACACCGGTGTCGCCGCTGGCCGAGGGCGTGCTGTTCGTGCCGATTGTGGGCACGGTCGACGGCCGCCGCGCGCAGGCGCTCACCAGCCGCATTTTGCACGCCGCCGCCGAGCAGCGCGCCCAGCTGGTGATCCTTGATATTGCCGGTGTGCCGGCGATCGACACCGCCGTAGCGCACGGGCTGCTTGGCACCGCTCAGGCGCTGCGGCTGCTCGGCTGCCAGGTGACGCTCAGCGGTATCTCGGCGGCTATCGCCATGACGCTGGTCGATCTCGACATTGGGCTTGGCTCGATGGCTACCGCGCGCAGCCCGCAGGAGGCGCTGGCTCGCCACCTCGCTACGGCGCGGCGCGATCTCTCGCCGGCTGGGTAACCGCCCCTCGGTTGCCTTTAGTCCGATTTTGGTACCGCTGCGCGCCGAACCAACATTTTTCCCCAGACTCTACGTATTATTGTAGTAGCATCATCTTTGCCGGCGCTATGGTACCAACGGCGGTACGCCTCGTGTCACTTCATCGCTCCCTTCATGCGTGGCCGGCAGATTGTTCCCGCAAATTGTATATTTTCAGTTAAGAATGTGGTACTATAGCGATTAGTATTCTCCTGCATCGTAGCATATCCATGCTACTACTGCCTGGCCAGGCTCGTGGTAGATGTCTGGCCGGCTGGCACTGCGCCCTCGCTGCACATAGATTTGGCGCGCCAAGGAGAAGACACTGGCGGCGTGCGGTTTGGCGCTTGCCAATGCCACGAGTTCCCCGATGCATATGTGTAGGCATTGTTTGCTTTTGCAAGCTGCGGCAAGCCGCAGCCGCGAGGTACGGCGACCCCAGAAGAACGGCATTGGGGCGCCTTCGGACGCGTGGAGGTAGCCTACCGCCCACGAGGCTACCGCGTAGCGAGTGGTGCTGAGGAGTGGGGCAATGAGCCATATTGCCGATGTGTTACTGACCGATCTACGCCATAGCATTCGCGAGCTGGGCAAAGGCGGCGGTATGAATAGCCCGTCGATCTACGAAACCGCCCAGGTGCTGCGGTTTATGCCACCGGCGGGCATGATCTGGCCTGCGCTCGAATGGCTCGAGATGCAGCAGCAGCCCGACGGCGGCTGGGGCGAGCCGGCGGTGCCGCGCGCGCGCGATGTATCGACGCTCGCGGCCATTCTGGCGCTGCAAAAGTACGGCTCGCGGGTGCACGAGCAGCATTCGATATACGCCGGGCTGGCGTTTCTACGCCACCAGGCCAGCTACTGGGCGCGCCTCACCGACGATCTACCGGTGGGCGTAGAGCTGCTGCTGCCGCACCTGCTGGAAGAAACAGCCCGCGCCGGTTTGAAGATCCCGATCGAGCCATACGTGCAGCTCATCGCCCTGGGCAAACATCGCCGCAAGCTGATCGCCGGGCGCGAATGGCCGCCCGGCACGCCGCCGGTGCATTCGTGGGAGGGGTGGGGCGTCGAGCCGTCGCCCGCGCTGCTCGACGGCACTGGCGGGGTCGGCCATAGCTCTGCGGCCACCGCCGCCTGGCTTCAGGCCGCGCGCGACCGGCCTGATCTGGCCGAGGCCCGCGAGCGCGCGCTTGGCTACCTCGAGCGCGCCGCGACGATGACGGGGGTTGGGCTGCCCGGCGTGGTGCCGGGTGTCTGGCCGATCAACCACTTCGAGCTGGTTTTCGGCATGTACATGCTCTGCCTCGCCGGCCTGCTCAGGCACCCCGCGCTGCGCGATACGATCGAGCCGCAGGTGCAAACGCTCAAGGCGGCCTTCCGGCCCGAGGGCATCGGGTTTAGCGACTACTTCATGCCCGACGGCGACGACACCGCCGCCGCATTGGCGATCTTGCACACGGCCGGGCAGAGCGTAAGCTCGGCGCCGCTACGCCGCTTCGCGGTCAACTCGCACTTCTGCGCGTTTCCCGGCGAGCTGCAGCCATCGCTCTCGGTGGTGGCGCACGCGGCCCACGCCCTGTGCCTGCTCGGCGAAGACCCCGCCGCGGCGTACAGCTACATCATCGAGCAGCAGCAGAGCGACGGGCGCTGGATGGGCGATAAGTGGCAAAGCTCGTGGCTCTATACCACCAGCCAGGCGCTGCTGGCGCTGCCCTACCAGCGCTACGCGCGCCAGCTCGATCGCGCGATCGACGAAATCGTCAGCTATCAGGCGCCGAGCGGCGGCTGGGGCAGCCATCATGGCCCCACCACCGAAGAGACGGCGTATGGCGTACTGGCGCTGCGGCACCTGCGGCGGCAGGGCGTGCTGCACGAGGAAGGCCAGCTGGCGCTGGCTGCGGCCGAACAGTGGATGCTCGATCAGTACCAGCCGTTCCGGCAGCGCGCGCCGCAGCTGTGGCTCGACAAAGACGCATACCGGCCGCTGCGGATCGTGCGGATCGTCGAGCTGGTGGCGACGCTGCCCGAGCAGGCGTACGCGGATGCCACGAGCACAACATTATCCGCAAAAACACGCGGGTAAGCGCCTACGAGCGCTCACCCGCGTGTTTCCGTAAACTTCCGCACTTACGCGCCCTGGCGCGCGCCGCAGTTCGGGCAGAAAACCGCCGACGACGGCATCTGGAAGCGGCAGTTCGCGCAGAACTTCGTAGCCGCCTCGGCCCCCGGCATTGGCGCGGTGGGGCGCACCGCCGGCTCGCTGGTGATCGGCACCTGCTGCGCGGCCGGGGCAGCTGCCGGCGCCGGCTCGGTATACGCCTCGGCCTGCGCCTGCTTCAGCGCCTCCTCTTTCAACGTCACCTCGCCCTGCAGCCGGTCGAGCGTCTTCAGCAGCTCGCCCAGCGTCGGCGACTGGATCTGGCCGGCGCGAAACAGCTGGATCGCCCGGTCGCCAAACTCCATGCGGCTGCTGTCGATCTGGCGCTTGAGATCGTTGAGCTCGCTCTGCAGCTTGGTTGTTCGCTGAAATTTGTCGGCCTCGAACTTGGCGCGGTCGCCTACTTGCGAGATCGTCTTGCTGATATTATCGAAAAGCCCCATAGCTCCTCCATCGCGAAGCTCGCGAGAGCCGCGCATCACACGTCGTCATGTGCTGAGACGCTCGCCAGCGTGTGTTTGGTGCAGCTATTGTACTACAGGAACCAGCGAAACGCGGCGCCGCCGGCCATCGCGCAGAAAGCTCACCGGCCAGGGGCTACGGCCCTTGAGCGACTGCACAGCCTGGCGCAGCGCGTCGACGCTGTCGGTTCTGTGATCGCCCAGCGACAGGATGATATCGCCGCTGTGCAGGCTGGCGCGCGCCGCCGCGCCGCCCGGAGCTACTTCGAGCAGCAGCACGCCGCTGGGCTGCTCGAGCGTCAGCGCGCGCCGCAGGTCGTCGCCGATCGGCACATCCAGCCCGCTGATCCCCAGCACGCCGCGACCAATGCCCTGGCGGTGCGCCTCGGTGAGCTGGCCAATCACATCCAGCGCGCTGCCGATAGGGATGGCGAAGCCGAGGCCCTGGGCGTACGGCAGAATCGCGGTAGTGATGCCGATCACGCGGCCCTGCACATCTACCAGCGGCCCGCCCGAGTTGCCAGGGTTGATCGGCGTGTCGGTCTGGATCAGCTGGCCCAGCGTGGTGCTGCGGTCGAGCGGCAGCGAGCGATTCAGCGCACTCACGACCCCCGCCGTCACGGTGAAATCAAGGCCGTAGGGGTTACCGATCGCCACCACCAGCTGGCCCACGCGCAGCGGCGCGGCATACAGCTCGGCGACGGGCAGGCCGCCCTGGCCCACGCGCAGCACCGCCAGATCGCGCTCGGGCCTAGCGCCAATCACGCCAGCCGGCAGCACGCGGCCGTCGGGCAGCGTCACCTGCACGCGCGAGGCGCCCGCCACCACGTGCGCGTTCGTCAGAATATAGCCTTCGCTGCTGTAGATCACGCCCGAGCCAATGCCCTGGCCCCGGCCGCGCTGCGCGCCGCGCCCGGTCTCGACTTTGACAACAGCCGGGCCAGCGCGCTCGGCCGCCGTGGTGATCGCGTGCGAGTACGCATCCATTGCTTCGTGTTCCTGTGCTACCGTGCTCATTGCCTGCGCCTTTCCGCCTCGTCACGCGCCGCGCCGGCCGCGCCAGAGGATCTGCCAGATACTTAATGACCTTAAGTATATCCGCTGGTAATTGGAAAGTCAATGTAATAATAGTTACATGATTACGATTCTTATGAAACTATAATACTTGCGCGGTGGCGCTGAGAAAGGTTTTGTTTTTGTGCAGCGCCCAGCTTCGCTGGGCGCCGCACTGAAAAGGATCTCGGGGGCGGCGCAGCCGCCCCCCAGACCCCACCGTGGAGGTTTGCACGCCGCCCCGAACCCCACCGTGAAGGACTTTTCGGTGGTAGAAAAGAAGTTCGGGGGCGGCTCAGCCGCCCCCGAACCTCTGATTGTTGCCTATGCCTTCGCGGAAGCGCGCTCAGGGCTCGGCCAGCTTATAGCCGACGCCGCGCACCGTCACGATGATCCGCGGGCGCGAAGCCTCGACCTCGACTTTTTCGCGCAGGCGGCGCACGCACACATCCACCAGGTTGGTCTCGCCAACGTAATCGTAGCCCCACACCTCGCGGAACAGCGTCTCGCGGTCGAACACCTGGCCGTAGTTGGCCGCCAGGAAGTACAGCAGCTCGAACTCCATTGGCGTGAGGTTTACGGGCTGGCCGCGCACGCTGACACGGTGACGCGGCTCGTCGATCTCGAGCTCGCCGACGCGCACAATCGGCGGCGCGGCGCGGTGCTTATAGCCCTCGACGCGGCGCAGGATCGACTCGACGCGCGCGATCAGCTCGGCGGTTTTGAACGGCTTGATGATATAGTCGTCGGCGCCAAGCTCGAAGCCGTGCACCACGTCGTCGGTGCCATCGCGCGCGGTGAGGATCACGATCGGCACATCCGAGCGCTCGCGGATGCGCTGGCAGGCCTCGAAGCCATCGACGTACGGCATCATCACGTCGAGGATCACGACGTCGAACTTGCCGCCCTCAAATGCTTTAAGCGCCTCGAGGCCATTCTTCACGGCCACGATCTCGTAGCGCGGGTCTTTCAGCGTCACCTGGATCAGCGTGCCAATCGAGGGGTCGTCGTCGGCCACGAGAATGCGGCGCGGCGCGTTTCCTTCATCTTGAGCACGATCGGAAGTTCGTCGTATCAGGCGCATAACGATTCTGAATGTACGATTGGCAGGCTCGCAGTGCTTGCCCGCAATCGTGCATCGTAGATTGGCTAGACGGCTTCTTCCATGCGGCGGCGGTACTCGGTGCGCTCAGGCGTGCGCGGCACCATGATCGGGTGGCCGCGGCCCTCGACAACTTCGGCGTTGATGATGCAGCGGCCGATATGATCCTGCGAAGGCACATCGTACATAATGTCGAGCAGTACTTCCTCGACGGTTGTACGCAGTGCGCGGGCGCCGGTGCGCGACTGCATAGCGCGCGCGGCGATCGCTTCAAGGGCGTCGGGCGTTACTTCAAGCTCAACGTGATCGAGCGCCAGCATCTTCTGGTACTGCTTGATCAGCGCGTTGCGCGGCTCGGTGAGGATGCGGATCATTGCGTCTTTGTCGAGCGCGTCGAGCGCGGCAAACACCGGCATGCGGCCAATGAATTCGGGGATGAACCCATAGCGCAGCAGGTCGTCGGGGGTGCACTGCGCCAGCAGCTGCTTCTGCTCGGCCGCGCGGTCGGAGGGCGCGCCGTGCTGAAAGCCGAGCGTGCGCCGGCCGCCGACGCGGCGGGCGATCAGCTGGTCGAGGCCCTCGAAGGCGCCGCCGCAGATGAACAGCACGTGCGCCGTGTCGAAGGCGATGTATTCCTGCTGGGGGTGCTTACGGCCGGGCAGCGGCGGCACGTGGGCCACGCAGCCCTCGAGGATTTTCAGCAGCGCCTGCTGCACGCCCTCGCCCGAGACATCGCGGGTGATCGAGGGGTTATCGGCCTTGCGGGCGATCTTGTCGATCTCGTCGATATAGATAATGCCCGTCTGGGCACGCTCGACATCGCCGTCGGCGGCCTGGATCAGCCGCAGCAGGATGTTCTCGACATCCTCGCCGACATAGCCGGCCTCGGTGAGCGCGGTGGCGTCGGCAATCGCGAACGGCACATCAAGGACGCGCGCCAGCGTCTGGGCGAGCAGTGTTTTACCGCTGCCGGTGGGGCCAATCAGCAGCACGTTGCTCTTGCCAAGCTCGACATCATCGACCTGATGGGCGCTGCGCAGCCGCTTGTAGTGGTTGTACACGGCGACCGAGAGCACGATCTTGGCGCGATCCTGGCCGATCACGTACTGGTCGAGGCGCTCGCGCAGGCGGCGTGGCGCTGGCAGGCGGCTCGGGCCGGCGGCGAGGTGGCGCGCCGCCACCGGCTGGCTCTCGGCCTCTTCGGCGATGATCGCGCTGCACAGGCCAACACACTCATCGCAGATGCAGACAGTGCCGGGGCCGGCGATCAGGCGTTGAACCTCATCCTGGCCCCGGCCGCAAAACGAACAGAGATAGGCGCCGCGGCCAGTATTGTTGCTGCGAGTGCGGGCCATGGGTTACTCCACACAGTGGCGGGTGGCGAGAGCCTGCCCGGCCGCGAGCCTCCGCTAGCGTTTATCCGAGAGCGCGGCCATATCTTCGCGGCTCAGGATCTCGTCGATGATGCCGTACTCCTTGGCCTGCTCGGGCGTCATGAACAGGTCGCGGTCGAAGTCGCGCGCGATGCGCTCGACCGTCTGGCCGGTGTCGCTCGACATGAGCTGGCGGCCCAGCTGCTGCATGCGCAGCAGCTCGCGGGCCTGGATCTCGACATCGGGGCCCGAGCCGCGCGCGCCGCCGATCGCCGGGTGCATATGGATTGTCGAGTGCGGCAGGCTGTAGCGCTTGCCCTTGGCGCCGCCGGCCAGCACGATCGTCGCCATGCTGGCGGCCATGCCCACGCACACGGTCGAGACACTCGGCCGGATCGCCTGCATGGTATCGTAGATCGCCAGGCCGGCGTAGATCGAGCCGCCCGGGCTGTTGATATACAGCGAAATATCGCGCTCGGGGTCGTCGTGCTCGAGGAACAGCAGCTGCGCGACGATCAGGTTGGCGATCTGGTCTTCGATGGGAGTGCCAAGCAAGATAATGCGCTCTTTGAGCAGCCGCGAGTAGATATCGAAGGCGCGCTCGCCGCGGTTCGTGCTTTCAACCACCATGGGGATCAGCGCCTCGGGACGCGAGGCGAGCCATTCGGCCGTGTATTGAGTTGTCCAGTCCATACGCCTTCTCCAGTACAGGCCCGAGCCGCGCGCCCAATTGGCGGGGCGGCTGTAGCCTGGGCTATTCCTCGGCTACCACCGTGCTCGCCTCAGCCGCCTCGGCGGGCTGGGGTGCGGCGCCAGTCGCGATCTCGAACAGCCGCGCGCGCAGCTTGCGGTCGATCACGCCGCTAGCGACGGTGCCGCGCAGCTGGCCGCCTAGCAGCTCGCGCGTGCGCTCGCGCTGCTCTTCGTCGTAGGTATCGACAAGCCGGTCGATTTCGTCGCTGACCTCGTGATCATCGGCGGAGAGGCCCTCGGCCTCAACGATCTGGCGCAGGGCCAGCGTCGTTTTCAGGCGCTCCTCGGCCTCGGGCTTCAGCTCGTCGACGGCGTCGTCGTGCGACTGGCCGCGATACTGTAGCATCTGCTCGAGCGTAATGCCGTAGCGCTCGAGCTCGTGGCCGCGTTGGTGCAGCAGCTCGTCGGCCTCTTGCTCGATCAGCGCGTCGGGGATGTCGTACTCAGTCTGCTCGACCAGCTGCTTCAGGTAGGTGTCAAGCACCTCGCGCTCCTGGTTCGAGCGCATGGTCGCGGCCAGCTCGCCGCGCGTCTGCTCGCGCAGCTCGTCGAGCGTGCCCTCGGTTTCCTCGAGCACCGGCAGCTCGTCCCACTCGGGGAGCAGGCGCTCTTGGATGCGCTTGAGCGCGACCTTAAAGGTGACATCGCGGTCGCGCACTTTTTCGTTCTCGTGGTCGGCGGGCATATGCGCGACGATCTCGCGCTCTTCGCCGGGCGCGATCCCGAGCAGGCCATCGAACAGGCCGGGGAGCAGGCGGCCAGGATCGAGCACGACGTTCGTCTCGGGCACTTCGGCGCCCTCGTCGCGCTCTTCGAGCGGCTCGCCGTCGAGGAAGCTTTCGATCTGCACCGTCAGCTGATCGCCTTGCTGAGCCGGGCGCGCCTCGTCGGGCTCGCGCAGCACCACGTGGCGCTCGCGGCGCGAGCTCATGGCTTCGTCGAGCATCGCCTCGGTGACCTCGCCGGGAGTGTAGGGCACGCGGATCGAGCGGTAGTCGGCCAGAGTTGTCGTCGGCTCGACGGGCACGGTGACGCGGAAGCTAAACGGCGGCGCGTCGAAGTGCACATCGTTCTGATCGAGATTCGCGCGGCCGACCGGGGTGATGTTCTCTTGTTCGAGCGCGGCCTTGAAGGCCTTGTTGATCAGATCCTCGGAGGCCTCTTCGATCAGCGCGGGGCGGCCGAAATAATTTTCGACAATGAAGCGGGGAGCTTTGCCTTTGCGGAAACCGGGGATGTTATACTTTTGCGAGAGCCGCCGTGCGGCGCGATCAAGACCCTTCTCAACTTGCTCCTGATCGAGCTCGATCTGCAATGCGAGCAAGCTCTTGGGCAATTTTTCAGCGGTAACCTTCACAGATGCTGCTCCAAATACTGACGCGCCATCCACACCAGGCGCGATGATACTCGCGACATTATAGCATGAAGGCGCGGCCGTGCAAAGAAGCCGCTTGATCTTCTGGCGATTTGGCGGTTTCGGCTTGGCCGAAACCGCCAAATCGCTTCTGCACGCTGAATCGCGCCGCAGGCCGGCACTATGCATCGGTTGTCGATTTATCATCAAAGAGAATCTATCAGCCAGGCCTTCCGATCTTAGAATAACCGATAGATATGGCAATTATGTCGCTTTGGCGCGGCTCAACCCCGAAGCTCCGGCGTGGCACGGTACGGGCGCGATAGAGCGTGCCCCCACGGCTTCGAAGCAATGAACCGGAACGCGAGATCGAACCATGGCTTTAGACCGTTTGTATTTTTGGCTTGAATGGATGTGAGAAATGGACATGACACAGACAACTGCAACCGCAGCGCCAGGCCCGGCGCTCCCGCGTGGCGGGCTCTTTGCCGATTTGCCGCTACGCTTCAAACTCATGCTCATGTTTTTGATCCTCTCGGCGCTCTCGAGCATGGCCGTAGCGCTGTTCAGCGATCGGACGAGCAGCCAGGAGCTTACCAGCAGCGCCGGCGAGACGCTGCACACCACCGCCACGCAGGCGGGGATCTCGGTGGGCAACCTGCTTAACCGGCAGATCGGGCTGATGCAGTCGTTCGCGCTGAGCCAGGTAGTGCAGGATGGCGCGGCAAAGGCCAACGCGAGCTACGCGGCCGGCACCAACATCCAGGCGACGGTGGAAGCGCTCGACAAGCAGTGGATCGCCGCGAAGGACACCGACGCGCTGATCCAGGATCACCTGACCAACCAGGTGGCCGGCGAGCTGCAGGAGTTCCGCAGCACCTTCCCCGACAATGTCGAGGTATTTGTCACCGATAAGTATGGCGCGCTGCTGGCAAGCACCAACCGAACATCCGACTACTACCAGGCCGACGAGGACTGGTGGCAGAAGGCCTTCAACAACGGCCAGGGAGCGGTGTATATTGGCCAGCCGACCTACGACGAGAGCGCGCGGACGCTGGCGCTGACGATAGCAGTGCCGCTGCATAGCAATACCTCGAAAGATGTGATCGGCGTGCTGCGCAGCACCTACCGGCTCGACGCGCTGGTGAAGCAGGTGACGAGCGCGAACATCGGCGCGACCGGCCGCACCGAGCTGTTTCTCACCGAGGCGCAATACCTCACCGCCGATCAGAAAGTGGCCGACTTCGACCCGGCGACGCTCTCGCAGATTCTGACCTCGGCGGCGAGCTACATGGAGATGAGCTACCTGAACATCCCCAGCCTGGTGAGCCACGCGCCAGTGCGGACGATCACCGACGACCAGGCGATCGCGAACCTGGGCTGGAGCATTGTGGTGCACCAGGCGCGCGACGAAAGCCTGCAAGTAGTGAGCTCGACCGAGCAGACGATCCTGCTGACCGGGCTGGGCACGCTGTTTGTCTCGGGGGTACTCGCGCTGGTGCTCGCGCAGCTGCTAAGCTCGCCGATCGGGAAGCTGACCGAGGCGGCGCGGGCGATCGCCGCCGGCAACCTGGGCCAGCGCCTGCGGCTGCGGCGCCGCGACGAGATCGGCGCGCTGGGCGCGAGCTTCGACAGCATGGCCGACGCGCTTGAGGCGCGCATTGCCGCCGAGCAAGAGGCGCGCACCGAAGCCGAGCGCCTGCAGCAGGCCGAGACCGAGAACCGCCAGCTGCTCGAGCGCGCCGTCGGCGAGTACCTGGCATTTGTGCAGAACGTCGCGCGCGGCGACCTGACGCAGCGGCTGCGCGCAAGCTACGATGGCGCGCTCGAGCAGCTAGCCGAAGGGCTCAACAGCATGGTGTCGAACCTGCACCAGATCACCGGGCAGGTACAGGCGGGCACCAACGCGATCGCCGCCGCAGTCGCGCAGATCTCGGCGGCCACAACCGAGCAAGCCGCGTCGTCGGCCGAGCAATCTGCGGCGATCACCGAAACCGCCACCGCCGTGGAAGAGGTGAAGACGATCGCGCTGCAGACCGCCAACCAGGCCAACCAGGTGGCCGAGAGCAGCCTTTCGGCGCTGAATGTCGCGCACGAGGGCAACGAGATGGTGGCCGAGACGATCAGCAGCATGAGCATGATCCGCCAGCAGGTCGGCCAGATTGCCACCACGCTGGGCACGCTCTCCGAGCAGACGCGCTCGATCGGCACGCTGATCGCCTCGGTGAGCGAGCTGGCCGACCAGATCAACAACCTGGGCCAAAACGCGGCGATCGAGGCAACCCGCTCGGATCAGCAAGACAAAGATCTCGAGGGGCTGGCGCGGCTGGTGCGCGACCTGGCGAACAAGGCCAAGGGTGCGACGGGCCAGGTGCGCCAGATTTTGAGCGAGATCCAGCGGGTGAGCAAGGCCGCGGTGGACGTGACCGAAGAGGGCACGCGGCGGGCCGAGAGCGGCGCGCGGCTGGTATCGCAGACGGGCCAGGTGATCAAGGAGATGGCCAACGAGGTGGAGAAGGGCGCTCAGGCAAACGTGCAGATGGCCGCCGCCGCGCACCAGCAGATGCTGGGCATGGAGCAGATCGGCCAGGCGATGGTGGCCATCCAGCAGGCGACCGCGCAAACGCTGGTGGGCACGCGCCAGGCCGAGCAGGCCGCGCAGGATCTGCAAAACCTCGCGCGCTCGCTGCAAGACGCGATTGCGGTGTACCAGCTCTAGCACTGGCGCAGCGCATTCATGCTCGGTTGGCATGGTTGGCTTCTCAGAAGCTGTTTGAAAGAAGTGCGAGGGGATTAGCCCCTCGCGCACCCCCTGTTCAAACAGGCTCTCAGGCAGCCCAAAGCATAGCTGCGGGCTGCCTGAGCACTATCAAAACGGCGAAGCCACCCCCGAACCCCACCGCGTAGGCCCGTAATGGTATAGATGTAGGACTTACGCAGTTGCATAATTCGGCTCCCGCAATGCGGCAGGTTTGCCTGCGGCAGCACATGCTCCGCGCGGAACAGCCGCACACCGACACAGAGGCGAGTACCGCCCTGCCGAAGGCCGAGCGCGCCAACTGCGTAAGCCATAAGATGGATGAGCGCATGAGCAAGCGCAACCCTAGAGCCAGGCCACGCCAAGCGAGCGCCTTGCCGATCCGGCCGATCCGCGCGCAGCCGCAGGTGCTGGCGATCGCAGCCTCGACCGGCGGCCCATCGGCGGTGCAGAGCATTCTGCAGCAGCTCGGCCCCGAGTTCTCGCTGCCGATCCTGGTGGCACAGCATATCGCCCGCGGCTTTGCGCGCGGTATGGTCGACTGGCTGAATCGCACGACGCCGCTGACCATCCAGCTGGCCGAGCACGAAGAGCCGCTGCTGCCAGGGCACGTCTACCTCGCGCCCGACGGGCAGCACCTGCTGGCCGGGCCGGGGATCGTGCTGCTGCTGCCCGGCACCAGCGCCGATCGCTACTGCCCCTCGGCCGACCGGCTGTTCGAGACGGTTGCGGCGGCGTACCACAACATGGCGATCGGCGTGGTGCTGACGGGCATGGGCGACGACGGATCGCGCGGGTTCCGCATGCTGCACGAGGCAGGCAGCCTGACGCTGGCGCAAGACGAGGCCAGCTCGGTGGTGTATGGCATGCCACGCGCGGCGGTTGCCGCCGGAGCGGTCGATCGAGTCGAGCCGCTGCTGAACATCGCCCAGGCGATCCGGCAAGAGATGGCGCCGTGATTCGCCGCTGGGATAAGCTGTATGGCTTGCGCAGCTGTATGGTTCGGCGCCCAACCGGGCACATTTGCCTGCGGCAGCACAGGCCCCGCGCGGAACAACCGCACGCCGGCACAGCAGCGAAGAGCGCCCAGCTTTAGGCATAGCGCGCAGCCGCCGGCGCGGCCAGCGGCGCCCAGCTACGAATTGACACGACTTACGCGGTCGCTTGCGACATGAGCTTGTTCTGCCTGCGGCGGCATGGTACTTCGCTTTCTTTATGTGCTCAGATGTTGGCACTTTGCGCCACAATCTGAGCACCATCCATGAAAAAGCACCGCTCTGCCGAAGGCAAAAACGCGCACCGCGTAAGTCCTATTATTGAGATAGGATATGATCAACGAGCAGCTCAGCGACGAACTCTATGTATTATTTCGTGATCTGCTGCGCAGCCGCTGCGGGCTAGCGTACCCCGAGCGCAAGCGTATGGATCTGATGCACGGCCTGAACATGGCGCTCCACGCCAGCCGGCTGCCCGACCTGGCGGCGCTGTACGCCGAGGCCGAGGCAGGTGGCGCGGCTTGGGAAATCGTGCTGGCGCACCTGACGATCGGCGAGACGTATTTTTTTCGCAACCAGGCGCAGTTCGATGTACTGCGCGAGCAGATCCTCCCCGAGCTGCTCGAGCGGCGCGCCAAAACGCGGGCGCTGCGCGTCTGGAGCGCGGGCTGCGCAACCGGCGAGGAGCCGTACTCGGTGGCCATGCTGCTGGGCGAGAGCCTGCCGGATCCCGAGAGCTGGCAGGTATCGATCCTTGCGACCGATCTCAACCCGCAGTTTCTGGCGCGCGCGCGCGACGGGCTGTATGGCAGCTGGTCGTTCCGCGACACACCCGAGCGGCTGCGCGAGCAGTTCTTCACCCCCGAGCACAACCGCTGGCGCCTCAGCGCCGGCATCCGCAACATGGTAAGCTTCGCGCGGCTGAACCTGGTCGAGCCAGGCTACCCGGCGATCTTGAACGGCACCTACGGGCAGGATATTATCTTGTGCCGCAATGTGACGATCTACTTCGAGGAGGCCACGACGCGCCAGATCATCGATCGGTTCTACGACGCGCTGTTTCCCGGCGGGTGGCTGTTTGTGGGGCACGCCGAGCCGCAGGCCGATATTTACCAGCGCTTCGAGGTGCATAACTTCCCCAAGACGATCCTGTACCGCAAGCCGCTCGACGCGCCGTTCTTCACCGAGCTGAAAAGCGGCTAGCGCAGGCCGCGCGCTGCGGCGGCCGGCAACAAGCAAGCCTGGGGCGACGAAGCCGCCCCAGGCTTGCTTTTTTGTTGAAACACGTTGCTGTGATACTGTTCGCTTGATCACGTATGAACTGTATTGCTCACGGCTTCGCCACGGAACGCGGCACACCAAGCTGTTTGAGGGTGGTTTGGAGGGACAAAGTTCCGCCGAAGCCTCCACTTGTTCTGGCGGGTGGCGGCCGCGAATATGGCCGCCGCCCTCGAAGAAGTGTGCGAGGGCGGCCTCGCGCACCTTTTCAAGCAGGCCTGCCGAAATGCGAGGGCCGCTGCGCCCGGGCCCCACCGTACAGCAGAAGTGCTCAGCCGAATGTGGTATCCATTTTCGGGCCGTGCCGCTGAATGCCGCGCGACGCGGCGGCGCTCGGCGAGGCCGCCGCGCGCATCGAGCAGCGCGGCGGGCGCATCGCTGAGCCAGGCGCGCAGGCGTGCCTGCGTCTCGGCAATATCGTAGGCGACGCGCCACAGCTCAAACGCGCGCGCCGTAGTGTCGAGCACTGCGTAGGCAGCGCGCGGGTCGCCGTCGCGCGGCTGGCCAACGCTGCCAGGGTTGAAGAGTAGGCGCTCGCTGCCGAACACCAGGCGGTTGCCGGGCGGGCGATCGTCGAAGATCTCGGCGGCTTCCCAGCGAGGCCGGCCGGGGCGCTGCTCGGCGGCCTCGCGGCAGATCAGCGGGCAGTGGGTATGGCCCACCAAGCAGATCTGGGTTGAAAAGAACTGGGCCGCCTCGCGCGCATCCTCGCCATTCTCGACATAGCCAGCGCCAGTCGCGCCGACTGGGTCGGCCGGCGAAGCGTGCACGAGTGTCGCCGCGAGGCCGGCGTCGAGCTCGATCTCGAGGCGCTCGGGCAGGCCGGCAAGCAGCTCGCGCGTCGCGGCGGGCATATCGGCGCGAATATGCTTGAGCGCGAACAGCGCCGCCGGGCTGAACAGCTGCGGCGCCAGGCGGCCGATCGCGCCCCACTCGTGGTTACCGGCAACCCACGGCCGCTGGGGCGCGGCCAGGCCGCTGCAGCTGCGCGGCGCGACGCACTCGGCCAGCCGCTTGGCGACGGCGCAGCTATCGGCGTAGTAGCCCACCGCATCGCCGAGGTAGAGCAGCGCATCGACGGCGCGGCCGGCCAGGTCATCGAGCACGGCCTGCAGGGCGGGCAGATTGCCGTGCACATCGCTTAGTATCGCATAACGCATGGCGGCTACCTCAACGATGGAATAACCTGCTGGTTCGCCCCAAGCTGCAGCCCAAGCACCACCGCCAGCAAGATGACGCAAAGGATGACAACCAGCACTTTTGAATTTGTGCGCGCGAGGTCGACGGCCGAGCGGATCGTGCGCTCGGACACAGGCTGGAGCGCCGGGTTCATGTGGGTAGCCTGGTTCGCGAGGGTGCGCGCGGTGTCGTAGTTGCGCTGCGAGAGCGCCTGCTCGGCCTGGTGCTGAATATCGAAGGCGATCGCGATGTTGCGCTCGCACACCTCGATCCAGCGCGCCGACTCGAACTCGTTCAGCGCCGCCTGCACCTGCTGCAGCAGCTCGGCGGCGCCGTCGCGCAGCGCCTGGAGCGCGCGGTAGGTGGTAGCGTCGATCGTCGCGAGCATCGCCAGCTTCTGGCGGGCGGCCTCGTAGAGCGCGTGCGCTTGGCGAAACTTCTGCGCCGCATCCTCCCAGCGGCGCTGAATCTGCGATTGCTTCGCCGTAGATAGCTCCAGCGCCGCCTCGGCGATCAGGCCGCGCGCCTCCTCAAGCGAGCGCTGCCAGCTCTCAAGCTGTTCAAGCTGCAAAGACATCTCGTTAAGCATTTGTTCCTCCGATTTAACGTAAGCCAAAGCGATTTTCACGGTCGAGTCGTTCAAACAAGCGCTGGAGATCCATGCGCTGCTGGATCACGTCGCGCAGCTGCTGAATATCGGGGGCCTCGCGCTCGCGCTGGGCAAACTGCCCGATCCGCTCGGAGAGCGATCGGAGCAGCGTGTATTGCTGCGGGTAGCGCTCGGATGGCTGCCTGGAGCTGCGGCCGCTCGCGAGCGCGACTTCGGTGCCATGCCAGGCTTCTTCGGCCTGGCTCAGCTCGGCAAAGGCCGCCGCCACGGCGTCAACATCGCCACGGGCCAGGGCATTGGCGGCGGCGGTGCTCGCGTTCAGAATCGTGCGGTGGGTCTCGCGATCGGCGTCGATCTGGCGCACCAAGCTCTCGGGGTCGGTGCGGTCGAGCTCGTGGTGGGTATAGGGCAGCCCCTCGAAGTGGCGCAGCGCGCGCTGGAGCGCCTGGTCGGCGCCGGCGTAGTCGGGATTAGCCGACTGGCGGGCGCTGCCCCAGCTGGTGCGCGCGGCCTGCAGATCGGCGGTGGCGGCGGCGTAGGCGCGCACGGCTGTCTGCAGCGCGATGATCGCCTCGTTGAGGCCGCGGTGCACCTCGGGATCGATCTGCTGGGCTTTTTCGAGCCGCGGCAGCAGCGCCTGAACGTCGGCCAGGCGCACGCCGCGCTGGCCGGTGCGCGCGCTGCGCATGTTGAGCAGCAGGGTGGCCTCGTCGGCCAGGCGCTCGCGGTGAAGCTTCAGCAGGTGATGCGCGCGCTCAAGCCGGCTCAGCGCCTCGATATCCTGGTGGTTGGGCGCAAGCGCCAGCACGGCCTTGAAGCGCTGAATGGCATCGGGGATGCGATCCATACGCTCTTCTTGCAGCGCCTGATCGCCGTCGGCCAGCAGGCGCGTGCGCTCGGCGAGGATGATCTCCTGGTATTGCTGCTCGTAGTCGGCCCGCAGCTTCTGGATGGTGATGCGCTGGCGGTCTTCGAGCGGCAGATCGTGCAGATCGAGCGCCTCGTCGAGCATGCGGATAGCTTCGAGCAGGTCGTTGGGGTTGGTGTAGGTGCGGTAGCGGCGGTAGCACTCCTGGGCGCGCTGGTGCAGCGCCTGGGCTTTACGAAACACGTCGCGGGCCACGGCGATCTGCTCGCGCAGCTGGGCCACGCGGTTGGGAATATCGTCGAGCGGCTCGCGCTCGGCCTCGCGCAGGCGCGCCTCGGCGCCGTCGAACACCTTCAGGTTAAAGAAACCCTGGGCCTGATCGAGCAGGTGCTCGGCGCGCGCGCGGCTGCTGAGCGCCAGCGCCTCGTCGTCGGGCAGGTCGATCTGCTGCAGCACATCGAGCGCCGGGCTCCAGCGGCCCTGGTTCATGAGGCGCTGGGCCTCTTTGCTGCGCGCCGAGCTGAGGGCGCTCTTGATCGCCGGGTCGGTCGGGTCGGCGCGCAGCAGCGCCTCGATCGCCTCGGTGAACATGCCCTGGTTGATATAAGAGATGCCGCGATCGCCGTTGGTGTGCCACTCGACACGGCGGCGCAGCTCGATGCTGCCGACATCTTCCATGCCGATGCCGCGCAGGGTGTTCAGGCACTCAAGCGCGGCGGCGGGATGCGGCGGCGCCGAGGCCATAAGCTCGTGGGCGCGCTGGCGCAGCGCATTGGCCCAGACGTTGCGCAGCTCGTTTTCCTGGGCGTCGATCCAGGCGCTATGCGGAATAAGCGCGCGCGCCTCGGCGAATGTCGCCAGCGCGTCGGCGTAGCGCTCTTGCTGCGCCTGGCTGTGGGCGCGCTCGGCGAGCAGCTGGGCCTGCTTCTCGCGATCGTTCATCTGCCGCTGCTGGTCGAGCATCTGCTTGATCTGCGCCAGGCTATCTTCAAGCC
The DNA here is from genome assembly GCF_046328425.1 of Kouleothrix sp. Classification (NCBI taxonomy): domain Bacteria; kingdom Bacillati; phylum Chloroflexota; class Chloroflexia; order Chloroflexales; family Roseiflexaceae; genus Kouleothrix; species Kouleothrix sp. The sequence goes on along the minus strand of NZ_JAXLWP010000003.1, from coordinate 550,163 downwards.
GATCGAGCAGCTTGCGGCGCGCGGCCTGCTCGCTGATCTCGCCGACAAACTGGCGCTGCAGCTCAAGCGCATCGCGGCTCGATTGCAGGCGCGCCTCGTCGGGGGCGGCCAGGGTATCTTCGGCGCCGCGCAGGGCATTGTTGATCACAATCGTCAGCACGCTGTCGAGGGCGTGCTGGGCGGGCCGGTGGCCCGAGCGCAGCACCAGGGCCTCGCGCGCCAGCCGCTCGGCGTCGGCGAGGTCGCCGCGCACACGCGCCAGGCCCGACTCGCTCACCAGCTGCTGGAGCTTCCACTCGGTATCCTGGAGATGCTTCACCAGATCTTCGGCCTGGGCCTTGCGCTCTTTGAGCGCGGCGGTATCGAGGTGCGGCTCAAGGCCGATCAGCTCGCCGACAAGCTTTTCGACCTGGTCGTAGTCGCCACGGCTGGCAGCGATCTTGGCCGACTGGAGCAGCGTATCGGCGCGGGCGAGGGTCGCCTGCTCCCAGCGCTGCACCGAGCGGCGCGCCAGCCCCTCGAGCAGGGTGCTGTTGAACTGCTTGCTGCTGAGCTCGTGCACCAGCTCGAGCAGCGCCACAGCCTGGGCGTAATCGCCCTGGCGGAAGCTCGCGTCGGCATCTTCGTAGATCGGGCGGACGCGCATGATGATCAGGCGCACGTCGCGCAGATGGCCGGCCTGCTGCTCGTACTTCTTGATCGCGCCCTGCGAGGCCTCGTTGAGCAGCAGGCTTTTGACGCCCATGATCGCGACGCTGGTTGCGAGCGACGTGTCGCTCGATTGGATCTCTTCGCCCTGCACGCGGCGGATGGCCTGCTCGTAGCTAGCGATGGCGACATCGAGCAGCTGAAGATCGAGAAAGTCCATGCCGTCGCCGGCCTGCTTGGCGGCCTGATCGGCCAGCTCGCGGGCCAGGCGCAGCAGCTTATCGCGCACCACGGCCAGCAGCTTGTCGAACTGCGGATCGAGCTCCTCGCCGTCGGGGCCGATCTCGACGCCGGCGTTGACCAGCTTGCGCAGCTCGATCAGCTCAACCTCGTCGCGCTGCAGCTGGCGGGCGGTGGTCAGCTCGCCGAACTGCGCGCGGAACTGCTCGTAGGCGCCGCGCGCCTCGGCCAGGCGGCGGCCATACTCGGCGCGCTGCTCGGTGCTGATGTCGCTAAAGCCCAGAATGCGCTCGTACAGCGCCAAGGCCTGCTTGTAGTTGGCGTTGGTTGGGCGCCCAAGAAAGCTTTGTGCTTTGCTCGCCAGCTCGTGCACGCGCTGCTGGATCGCATCGATCCGCACTGGCTGGTCTTCAGCAGGCGGGCCGGCGTCGGCCGGCGATACAAGTGTTTGCAGATCGCTCATAATAAGGTTGCTCCTTACGGGTCAATGTCATCGGGTTAGCGTGATCGAAAGCACAAGAAACACAAGCACAATCACCGAGAAGCCCGCCATCGTGCGTGTAAAGATTTTCTGGTAGAGCTGCAGGGTTTCGGCGGTGCGGCGATCTTCCTGCTGAAGCAGCGCGAGCTGGTGCGATGTGTGCTCGTAGTGCTGCTGCAGGGCATCGTGCAGCAGCGCGAGGCTACGCTCGACATGCTCGGCGGTCTGCTTGGCCGCGTGGGTGCCAGCCTGGGCGCCGTGGCTCAGCTCGCCAATCTGCCGGGCGATGTCGGCAAGGTCGTGGCGCTGCACGCGCTCGGCATCGTGGCGCAGGCGGGTGGCGCGCTCGCACACCTGCTCCCAGGCCGCGCGCGCCTCGGGGCCAAGGCGGCTGGCATCGTAGCGCGCGATCTCGGCCAGCTCGTCGTGCCAGACGATCGCCGAAGCGTCGCCAATGCGGCGGTCGAGGTCGTGCAGCTGGCCGAGGGTCTGGTCGCGGCGCTCGGCCAGCGCGCCATCGAGGCGTGCGATGTGCGCCTGGATGGCCTCGAGGCCCTGCTCGGCGGCGTCGGCGGGCAGGTAGGCCGAGCGGATCTCGGCAAGCACGGCCAGCGGTGTCGCGCTATCGCCGCGCTCGCATGCCGCCTCGGCCTGCGCGAGCCACTGCATCAGCTGGGCGACGGTTTCGGCGCGGCGCTGGTGCCAGTGCTCCTGGGCAAGCGCCAGCGCCGCGCAGGCGCGATCGACCTCGGCGCGCAGGGCTTGCTGCACCGGTGCGGAGAGGGCAGCCAGCTGCTCGCCGCTCTGGCGCAGCACCAGCAGATCGGCGGCGCGCACCTCGAGCGCGCGCACGGCCGCGCCGGTGGCCTGGCGCAGCGAGAGCTGCTGAAACTCGGCGGCGAGGTGCTTGGCCGCCACAACCACCTGCCGCCAGAAGCTCAGCTCGATCTCGGCGGCCATGCCAGCCAGGCTCGGCAGCTGCGGGTAGGCATGCGCCAGGCGCTGGGCGGCGCGGCAGGCCGCGAGCAAGTTGTTGTTGGCCAGCGCCGTATCGACGGCAGCGCGCTCGGCGGCGGCGCGCTCAAGCAGCTGGCGAAGGCTTTCGGCCTCGCTCAGCGCGCCGGCAAGCTCGGCGCTTACGGCAGGCGAGGGCGCCTGAGCCTCGGCCTGCCGCAGGATTGCCAGGGCGTCGTCGCAGCGGGTGTGGTTCAGCAGGTCGCGGGCTTCGCCGAGCAGCGCGCGGGCGGCCTGGATCTCGGCGCGGTGCTGCTGGTCGGCCAGCGCGGCGCGGCTGTCGGCCAGCTCGCGCTGCGTCGCGCGCAGGTCGGCGCCGGCGGCGTCGAGCTTCACGCCAAGGCGATCGAGCGCCTCGATCGCGCCAATCGCCTGGTCGAGCGGCGCGATCAGCGGCTCGGCGCGGGCGCGGCCGATCGCGGCCAGGCAGGTGTCGATCTGGCGGATCTGCTTGCGCAAGCGCGGCAGCGCGGCCCATGTCGGCACCAACTGCTCGGCGCGCGCCAGGGCCAGCCGGCGCTGGCGCGGGTCGGGGCTATTGGCCAGGGTGGGGATCTGCGCGATCTGGGCGTTGCGGGTCAGCCACTCGAGCTGCGCGCTGGCGGCGTCGCGGGCGGCGCGCACGTCGGGCTCGCGCTCGGGCATACAGCCGCCGATCAGCAGCTGGTGCAGGGCCGCGAGCGCGCGCTCGCAGTGGCGCATGCCCTGCTCGTACGCCTCGGCGCGCTCGGCCTGGGCCGCCGCGGCAAGCTCGGCCTGCGCGGCATCCCACAGCTCTTGCTCGTGCCGCAGCGCTTGCCGGCGGCGCTCGAGCGCGGCGGCCTGGCGCTGAAAGTCGAGCGCCAGCGCCTTCAGATCGGGGAACTGCTCGAACAGATCGCGCAGCCGGTCGAGCGTGGCGATCGCGCTTTCGGGCGCAGCCGCAGCCTGCGCCAGCGCCGTCGCCTCGGCAAGCAGCCAGGCCGCCGGCGCAAGCTCGAGGTCGGAGGCGCACACCTGGCCAAGGCGCTCGGCGGCGAGCGGCAGGTCGAGCTGGTTCAGCGCCTCGACTCCGGCATCGAGGTTGGCGCGCACCGCGCGGTAGCGCTCGGTCTGCTCGGCCGCGAGCTGCGCCACCCACAGCCAGCGGCGCGGGCGAGGATCGCGCGCGCCGGTTTCGTTGTAGGCCTTCTGAAAGCGCTCGATCGCGAGCCGCGGCTCGTTGCGCACCAGGCACTGCAGCGCCGACTCGAGCGCGCGCGTGCTGGCCATGCCGCGCCGCACCACCGCGCGCTGGCGCAGGTCGGCGCAGGTGGCCAGCCCAGCCTGGCGCTCGGCATCGTCGGGCGGCAGGGCGTGCAGCTGGCGCTCGGCCCGCGACACCGGCGCCAGCACCTCGATCGCCTGGCCCGAGCCGTCGGCGATTGTGGCGCGCTCGAGCAGCTCGGGCCAGGCAGCGCCGGCCTGCTCGCGCTCGCGCCTGAGATCGCGCAGCAGCGCGTCGTCGTCGGTGTAGCGCATGGCCAGCGCCTGCTCGATCAGGTCGCGCAGGCCCTCGGGCAGCGCCTGCCAGATCGGCCCGCCCGGCCCGGCGCCCAGCACGGTGCCGTCGTAGCTCACGCCAATGCGCTGGCCGGTGCGCAGCTCGTACAGCCGCGCGCCAAAGCGCGCCCAGTCGCCGGCCACGCCGCCGCGCGCAGCCACGCTGCTGGTGACATTCCAGTCGATCACGCGCAGCGGGTCGTCGGGCTGGGCCGGGTTCCAGAACAGGTTGTCGAGCTTCATATCGTCGTAGCAGACGCCGGCCTGGTGGGCGAGCCGCAGCGCCTGCGCGAAGTGCCAGGCGATATCGAGCGCCAGGGCTTCGCCCAGCGGCGCGCTCTGCCAATCGACGACCGGGTCGACCAGGTCTTCGAGCACGTTCTGGCCAGTGGCGCGCTCGAGCACCAGAAAGATCTCGGGCGCCTCGGGCGCGCTTTGATCGAGCAGCCGCACGGCGTAGTGCCTGCCGGCCTGGTCTTCGGCGGCGGCCACGCGCGTGAGAGTACGGCCTTCTTCGAAAAAGCGCTCGCGGTCGTCGGCCGAGCGGTCGGCGCGCATGGTTTTCAGCACCACTTCCTCGGCAGTGTCGGTGCGCTGGCCAAGCAGCGCCTGGCCAAACAGCCCAGGGACGCCGAGCGCCTTGTTGATCAGGTAGGCGTACCCGCTCAGCTCGCTCGCAATGCCTTGAATAACATCACCTATTTGCATTATGTTCCTCATGTATAGCGATCACGCGGTTGCCCGCGAGGCGGGCTGGTTCGGCCTGCGGCAGCCTTCGGTGCAGAGGTTTTTGCGCTCGGCGCCAACACCTCTGCACCATAAAAGAAAAGAATTGCTCTGCCGAAGGCAAAACGCCCAGCGCGTATTTTGAATCATCGGTAACGACCGGATGGTGCGGCGCGGGCCAGGCGATACGCCTATTGCGCGCCCGGCGCCGAGAGCGCGTCGTAGCCCGGCAGATCGGCGTCGGGAAACGCGCGGTCGATGTTCAGCTCAAGGTCGCTGCGGCGCACGCGCCAGCTGCGGCCGATGCGGAAGGCCGGCAGCCGCCCGTTGCTACACCATCGCCACACGGTTGTCTCGCTGACGCGCAAATATGTCGCGACTTCGCCTACCGTCAATACTTCCGGCAGCGATTTCATTTCAGCCATTGGAGCACCTCGTGAGAGTATTTCTGTATCTATGAGCGCATTTACGCGAACATTACCCTGCTTAGCTCGTCATACACAAGTATATGGCGCTATTTCGGCCATTTTTCGGCAGCGATAACATTGCGTTCACCTGCGTATGATTAGCGTGTCATCATGCCTTGCATTCCGAGAAACTGTCTGAAAATGGTGGTTTGGAGCGATTTCGCTTCAGACAGGCTCTAACGGCCAACCGATCAGCACCTGGCGGTCAGCTCGTGGTAGGTACGGACGACCTGGTCGTGCTCGGCGTCGCCGTCCTGGCGCGCGAGCGTCGACACCTGCACATAGCGCCGGTAGGTATGCGTCAGGTCGGAATACTGGTGCAGGCGCGCGTACGCGCGCAGCAGCCACACATGGATCTCCTCGGCCGTCTCGTCGGCGTCGAGCGCGCGGCGGCAGATGGCGATGCACTGGTGGTAGCGGCGCTCGCCGAAGGCGTGCTCGGCCAGCCGCTCGGCGGCAATCAGGAAGCTGGTCGTGTAATGATCGCGCCGGCGCTCCAGCCACTCCCAGTCCAGCGCGACATCGGCCAGGTACGGGCCGGCATACAGCTGCACGGCGCGGCTATACAGCGGCACTGCGGCGGCCAGGTCGTGCTCGCTCTCGGTGACGCAGGCCAACTGAAAGATATGCTCGAACACCTGCACGTCGGAGTGGTAGCACTCGGGCAGCAGCAGCACCTGCTCGCGTGTCACAACCAGCGCGCGAGCGACAAACTGCGCGTCGCTGGCGTCGAGCAACATCTGGCGAAGCGCGGTCAGCGTGCGCGAAAGGCTGGTAGGGCTGACATCGCCGCCCCACACCGCCGCGCCCAGCTCGGCGCGGCTCGCGCCGCGCCAGCCCCGGTCGGCGAGGTAGGCGAACACGCCCTGAACCTTGCGCCAGCCGGCGCGCCCGGCGTCGCGCTGCATCCAATCGTGCGGCTGGATCACGCGCTCGCCCAGCGCCACCCGCAGCCCGCCCAGGCAGCTGATCTGCATATGCCGCTCGCGCGGCGGCGCGGCATCGGCGTCGAGCGCCGCGATCGCGTGCAGGCTCTGGCGCACCTGCGTGCGCGTGCGCGCATCGGGGTCGTTCAGCAGCTCGCGCAAGGCCGGCAGCGCCTGCGGGCCGTAGGTACTCACAAGCAGCGCGTAGGCTTGCCGGCGCACCTCGCTCTGCGAGTTGCACAGCAGCGGCAGGTAGAGGCGTGCCAGGGTATCGTGGAAGTCGGGCATAGCCAATGCTCCGTCGCGCCGTCGATCGCGCCAGCTCCGCGCCGGCGCCACCGCGTCGCCGCATATCAGGCAAATACAAACTGCGCCACCGCCGCCCCGACCGGGTCGGCGATCCAGCGGTAGCCAACCCCGCGCACGCTGATCAGGTGGCGCGGCTCCTGCGGGTTCGGCTCGAGCTTGCGGCGCAGCCGAACGATATGCGGGCGGATCAGCTGGCGGGCGGCTTCCTCGTCGTCGGCCACCGTCTGGGTCGCGTGCGTCAGCCGCAGGCATGGCACCACCGCGCCGGGCTGGCTGAGCAGCTCAAGCAGTATCGCGAACTCGCTGGGCGTCACCTCGACCGGCTGGCCGTGCATCAGCACCATATGCCGGTCGACGTCGATCTGCAGCGGGCCGGCTTCATACACCAGGCCGCGCGCCTCGTGGGCCGGGTCGTGCGCGCCGGCCTCGTGCAGCAGGCCCTCGTTGTGCAGGATCGACTGAAACTGCGAGTACATCGACTGGAGCAGCTGGCCGCGCTGGCGCAGCTGGCTGTAGTTGCTCAGCACCGACGCCACCCGCTCGCGCAGCAAGTCGGCGTTGATCGGCTTGAGCAGGTAATCGGCCGCGCCGCAGCGCACCGCCGCGATCGCGCTGGCCAGCGAGCCATGCGCCGTCAGCATGATGATCGGCAGCTGCGGCCAGATCTGGCGCGCTTTCTCCATCACCTGCACGCCGTCGATCTCGCCAAGCCGCAGATCAAGCAGCAGCAGGTCGATCCCAGGCTGGTGCAGCCGCTCGAGCGCGGCGACGCCACTGCTCGCCAGCTCGACGTTGTAGCCGGCGCGGCCGAGCATCTCGGCCAGCAGCCGGCGCACCAGCAGCTCATCGTCAACTATCAGCACGGTTGCTTTGCTCATCGTATTTCTCCTTGGGCCAGGGCAACGAAATCAATACAGTGGTACCAATTCCCAGAGTGCTCGATACGTCGATCGAGCCATGGTGCTGCTCGATCACGCGCTTGCTGAGGTACAGGCCAGGCCCCGGCGCGTAGGCGCTGGCGCGGGGCTCGAAGATCCGGGCGAGCTGCTCGGGCGCGATACCGGTGCCGGTGTCGGCCACGCGGATGACGCAGGCCTGCCGGGCTGCGTCGCGGGCTGTGGCTATGCGAATGCGCCCGCCCGCCGGCATAGCCTGCTGCGCGTTGAGCAGCAGGTTCAGCAGCACCTGGCGCAGCGGCTCGGGCTGGGCGGGCAGCGGCGGCAGGTCGGGCGCAAGGTCGAGCTGGATCTCGACGTCGCGCGCCGCGAGCTGGCGGGCGACGAGGTGGTGCAGCACGACGATCAGCTTGTTCAGGTCGGTCGGCTCCCAGCGCAGCTGCGGCGGGCGGTAGATCGCGCGCAGGCGGCCGAGGATCTCGGGAACGCGATCGAGCTCGCTGCTCGCCAGCGCGAGGTACTCGGCGGCGCCTGCCAGATCGCCGCTTTCTCTGGAAAGATCGAGGCAGCTGCGCACGTTCTGCAGCGGGTTGCTGGCCTCGTGCACCACGCTGGCGACGCGCTGGGCAACCAGCGCGATCTGCCCGTACAGCGGCAGCTGGTGCTGCGGCGTCGCGTGGGGCGGCGCGTCGCGCCAGCGCTCGAGCAGCGCGGCGCCTGCCACGGCCGAGCGCTCGACGATATACGCGCGCCCGGCGCCACCCGGCGCCGGCACCACCGCCAGCGCTTCGGCAGGCTCAGCCCCCGGCCGCTGCACGGCCGAGGCGCCAAGCTCGCGCAGGATGCTGGGGAGGCACAGGCCAACCGCTGCCGCAGGCGGCCGGCCGAGAATGCTCTCGCTAAAGGCTGTGTTGGCCATCAGAATGCGCTGCTCGGCATCCAGCAGCACAAGTTTGTCGGGCAGCTGATCGAACAGCGCCGGCAGCAGCTCGTGGCCTGGCTGCGGCGCGGCGGCGTCTTCGGCCAGCCGGCCGGCGAGCCACGCGCGCAGCGCGGCGAAGCGGCGCGCAGGCTGCAGCCGAGCGCCGAAAAATCCTGGCAATTGCAAGCTGATGATCCGCGCGAGGAGTGCCGAAAGTGTGGCCGAAAATTTGGGAGACGAAGCTACGAACAGCTTGAGGCTGGTGAGTGCTACGGCTGTAGAGCCGATATGGAGCCAGAAACGCTTACTTCGCCACATGCTCGTGCAACAGCGCAGCGGTGTAAAGCGTGGCTTGAGGCAGATATGAGGTTGTTACCGGGAATTGTAAGCCAATTCCTTACATACAAGGGAAGGAGGCACTCCAGGGTGCCACGGCGGTGAACATTGTCGGGGCTATCGCAAGCATCGGGCACGCACTCCGTTGCCGAAGTTCTCTGGCGCCCGGCGCCGACGTAGCGTGGTAGGTTGGTTCACCGTATCGAGCTTCGCGCGCGAGCTGGCCGCCGCAAAGCTATTAAAAGGGCTTCACTCCATCACAACTATAGCTTCCCCAGCAGCTTCCTACCGCACAAACGATACCATCCACAGCGAAATTCGCCGGAGCCATACGCCACATCCCATACGGCAAGCTGTGCTCGCGGTACAAGATTTCATGAAACAATCTCATATCGGCCATGCAAGGTAATTCGGTTCGTAAATGTTCGTGTCTAATAATATCATATAACGGTGATTTATCCTGGCAGTAACGCAGGGAAATATAAACCTTTTTTTGCATTGAAGATTAAAACTCGGTAATACACAGCTCGAGCGTACTATTGCGCACAATACGGCAGATTCGCTACTATCGATCGCCGCACGGCCAAACATCAACACCAGCCCGGCGAAACTTGCTGCCAAAAGCAAAACGCCGGCCGCCTAAGTGGCGCAAATAACGCAATTAATTGATCAGCTATTTATTACGATCTGGTTGTGGATGGCCGGCTTGGCCGTGTGTACACTTTATTCGTATCCGAGCCGCGACACTACGTTGCGCAACATATGTCTTCTCTCTATTTTTTGCAGTAGGATGAAAGGAAATCATTATGGCAACTCGTCTCGAGCAGATTATGGCAGTGCTGGACCGATTGTCGTCGAACGCCGGAAGCGATGTCACCGGCACGGTGGCTGTCAGCACCGATGGTATTGTGCTGGCGGCGCGCGTGTCGAGCGAGATCAACGCGGATCGCATGGGCGCCACCGCCGCCACGCTGATCGGCGTGAGCAAGCGCGTGTCGAATGATCTGAAGATCGGCCAGGCCGAGGAGTCGATCATTCGCGCCGACAACGGCCTGCTGATGGTGCTGCCGGCCGGCGAGCAGGCGCTGCTGGCGGTGAACATGCGCCAGGGCGCGGCCTTGGGCATCGTGATGATCGAAGCGCGCGATGCCGCCGCCGCGATCGGCCGGGCGCTCTAGCGCGGTGCGGTCGGCCTGTGCCCGCGGCTATGCCGGCGGCAGCTAAAGCTTGCCGCTACGCGGCGCCGGGCCGATCCGCACGATCGCTTCAATACGCACCTACGCTCCTACGCTACACTCACCATTGAAGAACCAGGAGAAATACGCAATGTCACAGAGTCGATCCAGCTGGCAGATCAAGGGCCTGAGCACGGCCGCTGAGCTGATCTCGCTGATAGATCTTACGAGCCACGAGCGCGCATTGCTCAGCAGCCTCCAGGGCAAGGCCAAGGCCGTCGCCCCGAAAATGACCGAGGCATTCTACGCGCGCCTGTTTGCGCATAGCAACACGGCCGAGTACCTCGAGGGCGCGCCCATGGACCACCTACACGCCATGGTCGGGAACTGGTTTTGCGATCTGTTCAGCGGCCAGTACGACGAGGAGTATGCCAAAAAGCGCATCGCCATCGGCCAGACACACGTCAAGGTCGGCCTGCCGGTGCGCTACCCGCTGGCGATGCTCGACGTGATCATGCCCTTCGGCGAAGAGCTGGCGCGGCAGAGCAACCAGCCCGAGCAGGCCGTCACCGCCTTTCGCAAGGTGCTGTCGATCGATGTGGCGATCTTCAACCAGGCCTACGAGGAAAACCAGCTCGCACACCTGGCCGAGTTCGTCGGCGGCGAGCGCCTGGCACGCCTGCTGATCTCGGGCCAGTAGGCAGCCTGGCGCCACGCTCGCCAAGCAGCCGTTGGGTATTGCGCGCTTGAAATATGCGCGAATAGTGCCATGTGATCGCCCCTGCCCGCTCTGCCGGGCCAGGGGCGAATCGTTATGCCGGGCCTGGCGCACGCCAGCGCCACGGCGCATTCGCTCGACAACTACCGCGCCGGCGCGCCACGCGCCGGCGCGACGCTATAGCGTTACGGCCTACGCAGCTGCGCTGCTCGGCTTCCTCAAGCTACGAGATTGCAGCCTGCGGCAGCAGGGAAGTGCGAGGGGCATAGCCCCTCGCGCACCCCTTTTAAACAGCCTCTAAACATAAAGAAGGTGCATCCATGCAGGTGCTCAAGATTGTGATCACCGGCGCGTATGCCGCCGGCAAAACCCATTTCATCCGCTCGCTGAGCGATATCGAGACGGTTTCAACCGAGTACGAAGTGACGCAGGCCGGCGAGCTGGAGCTCAAGCCGGAAACCACCGTCGCACTTGATTTTGGCAAAACCGCGCTCTCCGAGTGCCTCGCGCTGTATATCTTCGGCACGCCCGGCCAGGAGCGCTTCGACTATATGTGGGAGCTGCTGAGCGAGGGCAGCCACGGCTATGTCGTGATGGTCGACAGCTGCCAGCCCGCGCAGTTTGCCGAGACCCAGCGGCTCATGGCGCGCTTCGCGCAGATCACCCACGCGCCGTTCGTGGTTGCCGCCAACAAGCAGGACGACCCCGAGGCGCTGACGGCCAGCGCCGTGCGCGAGCAGCTGCAGCTGCCCGCCAGCGTGCCGATCGTGCCATGCGTCGCCACCGATCGCGCGAGCTGTATGAGCGTGATTGTGGCGCTGCTTGGCGAGATCGCCGTGCGCGCGGCCGGGCACGCCTGAGAAATCGAGCAGGCCGAGGAAATTCAACCGGATTCTAACAAAACGTTTAGCCGAAATTCGCCCGGATGTCATTGTGCTGTCACCTCGTAGTGGTACATTACTGTTGCGGGCGGGAGTGCTGCTCTCACGAAGGAACTGGAAACAGCGCCAACGTGGGGGCAGCCTCCATTTTTTATGCGCTTGCCCAGATCCACACAATCTAGTATCATAGGCGCTGGTACAACCCTTATAGCTTAAACTGGAGATTGGCTGATGCTCGAGGCGATCTTCGCCCCGCAGTCCGTCGCCATCGTCGGCGCTTCGCCAGATCCTACCAAACTGGGGCATCGGGTGCTCCGCAATGTAGCAGATAACGGCTTTCCCGGCCGCATCATCCCAATTCACCCAACTGCCTCTCACGTGCTCAACTTCCCAGCCTACCCATCGATCGCGGCGGTACCCGAACCGATCGACCTGGCAGTGATTGTGGTGCCAGCCGCGGCGGTGCTAGCGGTAGCCGATGAGTGCGGCAAAAAAGGTGTGCGCGGCCTGGTGGTGATCAGCGCCGGCTTCAAAGAGGTTGGCGGGCCTGGGAAAGATCGCGAGCGCAAGCTGGCCGAGCTGGTACGCAGCTACGGCATGCGCATGGTCGGGCCGAACTGCCTCGGCGTGATCGATACGATCAGCCGGCTGAACGCCTCGTTCGCCGCGCTGATGCCCAGCCCCGGCCAGATCGCGTTTATGTCGCAGTCGGGCGCGCTGTGTACCGCAATCCTCGACTGGAGCAAGAGCGAGGGCATCGGCTTCTCGCGCTTCGTGAGCCTGGGCAACAAGGCCGACGTCGACGAAGTCGCGCTGCTGCGCGAGTGGGGCGGCGACGCGGCCAACCGCGTGATCCTGGCGTACCTCGAGGGCATCGGCGACGGCGCGGCGTTTATCGCGGCCGCACGCGAGGTGACCAAGCACACGCCGGTGATCGCGATCAAGAGCGGCACCACCCAGGCCGGCACGCGCGCGATCTCGTCGCACACCGGCTCGCTGGCCGGCTCGGAGAACGCCTACGAGGCCGCGTTCAGCCAGAGCGGCATCCTGCGCGCCAATACCATGGAAGAGCTGTTCGACTACGCGCTGGCGTTTGCCTATCAGCCGCCGATCAGCGGCCGGCGCGTGGCGATCGTCACCAATGCCGGCGGGCCGGGGATCATCGCCACCGACGCGGCCGAGCGCAGCGGCCTGGCGCTGGCGCAGTTCGCGCCTGCGACGATCGAGCGCCTGCAGCGCGACCTGCCGCCGGCCGCCAGCGTGTTCAACCCGATCGACGTGATCGGCGACGCGCGCGCCGATCGCTACCGCGTGGCGCTGGCGGCGGCGCTGGCCGACCCAAACGTCGACGCGGTGCTGGTGCTGTTTACGCCGCAGGCCGGCAGCGAGCCCGAGGCCACGGCGCAGGTGATCGCCGAGCTGGCGGCCGGCCAGGGCAAGCCAGTGGTGGCAAGTTACATGGGCGCGGCCAGCCTGGGGCCGGCGCTGCGGCTGCTGAACACGCACCGCATCCCGAACTACGCCTTCCCCGAGCGGGCAATCGCCGCGCTGCGCGCGATGGCACGCCAGCGCGAGTGGAGCGAGCGGCCGGCCGGCGAGTATGCGCGCTTCGACGTCGACACCGCGCGCGTGCGCGAGGTGTTCGCGCGCGTCCGCGCCAGCGGGCGCGTCGAGCTGGGCGAGCTCGACGCGCGCGATGTGATCGAGGCCTATGGCATGCGCCTGCCCCAATCGCGTCTGGCGCGCTCGCCCGACGAGGCCGCCGCGATCGGCGGCCAGCTGGGCTTCCCGGTGGTGATGAAGATCTCGTCGCCGGATATTCTGCACAAGAGCGATATCGGCGGCGTCAAGGTGGGCGTGCCCGACGCGGCGACCGCGCGCGATATCTACGAGCTGATCGAGTACCGCGCCCGTAAGTACAACCCCGAGGCGACGATTGCGGGCGTGCTGGTGCAAGAGCAGGTGCGCAAGGGCCGCGAGGTGCTGGTCGGCGTGAGCCGCGACCCGCAGTTCGGCCCGCTGGTGGTGTTCGGCCTGGGCGGCATCTATGTCGAGGTGCTCAAAGACGTGGCCTTCCGCCTGGCGCCGATCAGCCGCGACGAGGCGCGCGAGCAGATCCGCGCCATCCGCACCTTCCCGCTGCTCAAGGGCGTACGCGGCGAGCCACCGGCCGACCTGGCCGCCGCCGAAGAGATCGTGCTGCGCGTGTCGCAGCTGGTGACCGACTTTCCCGAGATTGTGGAGATGGACATCAACCCGCTGGTGATCCATAACCAGGGCGAGGGCGCGATCGTGCTGGACGCGCGGATCATTTTGCAGAGCTAGCCGATTTTCGATTTCGGGTTTCGGATTTTGGCTTCCGGTATTCCAAAATTCAAAATCCACAATCCAAAAGGAACAGAGCTATGGCCACCCTCTACGTCGCCTCAACCGAGACGTTCGTCGGCAAGAGCGCCACCTGCGTCGGCCTGCTCGACCGGGCGCGGCGCGACGGTTTGATCGCTGGCTACATGAAGCCGGTCAGCGTCTCGGTGACGCGCACTGAGGGCGCCGTGCTCGACGAAGACGCCGAGTTCATCCGCAAGCACTTCGGCCTGACCGACCCGCTCGAGAAGCTCACGCCGGTGCTGGTGACACAGCGCGTCGTCGAGAGCATCATCCGCGGCCAGGGCGTCGACTTCGCCAAGCGCCTGAACGAGGCCTACCTGAGCGTCTCGCGCGATAAAGACCTGGTGATCCTCGAGGGCGCCAACCACTGGGCCGAGGGCTCGCTGGTGGATCTCTCGGCCGACCAGGTTTCCGATATGCTGCAGGCGCCGGTGCTGCTGATCACGCGCTACCGCACCACGCTCGCGCTCGACGCCATCCTGGCCGTGCAGCGCTACCTCGGTGATCGGCTGCTCGGCGTGCTGATCAACAGCATCGACGAGCCGCAGCTCGATTTCGTGCGCGCGCGGCTGGTGCCATTCCTCGAAAAGCGCGGCATTCCCGTGTTCGCAACCCTGACGCAAGACCCGCAGCTGGCCGGCGTGACGGTGGCCGACCTGCACGAGCACCTCGGCGGCCAGCTGATTGGCAACCCGGCCTGGAGCAACAAGCTGATCGAGCACCTGCTGATCGGCGCTATGGGCGCCGATGCCGCGCTCTCGCACTTTCGCCGCCGCACCAACAAGGCGGTGTTCACCGGCGGCGACCGGATCGACCTGCAGCTGGCCGCGCTCGAAACCTCGACCTCGGCGCTGGTGCTGACGGGCAATATCCGCCCCGCGCCGGCCGTGCTCGACCGCGCCGAAGATCGCGAGGTGCCGATCATCCTGGTGACCGACGATACGCTCACGACGGTCGAGCGCGCCGAGGGCATCTTCGGGCACGTGCGCTTCAAGCAAGACGCCAAGATCGCCCGCTTCACCGAGCTGCTCGACCAGAACTTCGACTTCGCGCGCCTCTACGACGAGCTGGGCCTGGTGGTCGGGTAGCGAGATCGCAACGTAGCGGCAGCGAGGTACCACCGAGCTGCTGGCATTCTTGCGCCATAATAAGCCCGCTATGCTGAATATCGATGGGTTAGTATAGGAGTGATTATGTCAACCATAATCGAGGCAATTGTCGCGCGCGAAATTCTCGACTCGCGCGGCAACCCGACGGTGGAAGTGGATGTGCAGCTGGAGAGCGGCGACGTCGGGCGCGCGATCGTGCCATCGGGCGCCTCAACTGGCGAGCACGAGGCGATCGAGCTGCGCGACGGCGACAAAAAGCGCTACGGCGGCAAAGGCGTGCTCAAGGCGGTCGAGAATGTCAACACCACGATCGCCGAGGCGCTGGTCGGCCTCGACGCCGCCGACCAGGTCGGGGTCGACGGCGAGCTGATCGCGCTTGACGGCACCGAGACCAAGAGCAAGCTCGGCGCCAACGCCATTCTGGGCGTGTCGCTGGCCTGCGCCAAAGCCGCGGCCACGGCCACGGGGCTGCCGCTCTACCGCTACATCGGCGGCGTCAACGCGCACGTGCTGCCGGTGCCGATGATGAACATCCTCAACGGCGGCAAGCACGCCCAAGACAGCACCGATTTCCAGGAGTTTATGGTGATGCCGGTTGGCGCGCCTAGCTTCCGCGAGTGCCTGCGCTGGGGCGCCGAGATCTACCAGAGCCTCAAGAAGGTGCTGCACGACCGCGGCCAGGGCACCAATGTCGGCGACGAGGGCGGCTTCGCGCCTAGCCTGCCAACCAACGAGTCGGCGCTGGAGGTGATCGTCGAGGCCATCCAGCGCGCCGGCTACACCCCTGGCGAGCAGGTGATGCTGGCGATGGACCCAGCCTCCAGCGAGATCTACGAGGGCGGCAAGTACCACCTGGCGAAAGAGGGCCGCGCGCTCAGCAGCGCCGAGATGGTCGAATACTGGGCCGATATCGTCGGCCGCTACCCGATCATTTCGCTCGAAGACGGCCTGGCCGAGAACGACTGGGAGGGCTGGAAGCTGCTGCGCGAGCGCATCGGCGACAAAGTGCAGCTGGTGGGCGACGACCTGCTGGTGACGAATGTGAAGTTCCTCAAGCGCGGCATCGAAGAGCGCGCGGCCAACTCGATCCTGATCAAGCTCAACCAGATCGGCTCGCTCACCGAGACGCTGAACGCGATCAGCATGGCCCAGCGCGCCGGCTGGACGGCGATTGTCTCGCACCGCTCGGGCGAAACCGAGGATGTGACGATCGCCGACCTGGTGGTGGCGACAAACGCCGGCCAGATCAAGCCGGGCGCGCCGGCGCGCACCGACCGCGTGGCGAAGTACAACCAGCTGCTGCGGATCGAGGAAGAGCTGGGCGACGTGGCCGTGTTCGCCGGCCGCGCGGCTTTTAACGTCAAGCGCTAGCGCGCCGCCCGGCCTCCGCTCCAGCATGCTGCAGGCGGCAGCACCTGCTTTGTACCAGATCCGTCTGATCACCTTCTTTAGAACAAACGCAGTTGCGCCGTTCGGCTTCCCGAAGCCATGTATGTTGCCTGCGGCAGCACGGTACTTTTTGATCATCGTGTGTCCATTTTCCGCGCTCCGCGCGGAAAATGGACACGCCCAAAAGGAAAGTGCCGCTCTGCCGAAGGCAGAGGGCGCCAGCTGCATCTGCCCTATTTCTTTTTGCGATGCCTGGCCAGCTTCGCCAAGCAGGGCGTTGCAAAAGAAATTTCGGGGGCGGCGAGGCCGCCCCAAGCCCCCGCCAAACAGCACGAGATCAGCCGGATGCGGTATTACCTACTCGGTCGCCACGCATATGTTTCGCTCCGAAACACCCGCGCGCGGCGATCGTCTTTTTTTATATGAGCACACCATCATCCACCGGCCAGGCCCAGCCGGCCCAGGCGCTGCTGCGCGAGGGGCTGGCGCTACTGCTGACGCTCGTGATCGGCGCGCTGCTGGTGGCGCTGATCGTGTTCGCGCCGCAGTCGTTCGCCAACTTTGGCTACAACACCGCCGGCGGCTTTCCAACCTATATCGCCAGCGTGCGCGGCTTCTTCGGCGGGCTGCTGCAGGGCCGGCTGGCCGCGCCTGCCGCGAACCCCGGCGCGTGGCGGCTGCTGACCGAGGCGGCGCGGCGCACGGTCGAGCTGCTCGTCGCCAGCATGCTGGTGGCTACGCCGCTGGGGATTGCCTGGGGCGGGCTGATGGCCAGCGTGCGTCGGCGCGGGGTGCGCGCGCTGCTGTTCGGGCTGAACACGCTGATGCTCTCGCTGCCGACGGTGGCGGTGCTGCTGCTGGCAATCGAGGCGGTGGCGAATATCACCCTGCGCACCGGCGTGCAGCTGACGT
This sequence comes from Kouleothrix sp., assembly GCF_046328425.1. Taxonomy (NCBI): domain Bacteria; kingdom Bacillati; phylum Chloroflexota; class Chloroflexia; order Chloroflexales; family Roseiflexaceae; genus Kouleothrix; species Kouleothrix sp. The sequence continues at coordinate 533,105 of NZ_JAXLWP010000003.1, read as the reverse complement.
ACGTGCAGGGCTACGGCCTCGACAAGCACCTGATTCTGCCGGCCGGCACGCTGGTGCTGCGCGGCGCGGCCTACCTGGCGCGCGCGCTGCAGATCGCCCACGACGACGTGCTGCGCCAGGAGTGGATCCGCGCCGCGCGGGCGCGCGGCCTGGGCGGGCTGGGGCTGTGGCGCCGCCACGTGCTGCCGGCGCTGCGCCTGCCGGCGATCGGCGCGCTGATGGGCATGCTGCGCGTCATGGTCAGCGGCATCATTATTGTCGAATATATCTCGGGCTGGAATGGCCTCGGCCGGCGCATGATCGACTTCGAGCCCAACGCCGGTGCTCGGCCCGAGAACGCGATCGCCGTGGCGGCCGCGCTGGTGCTGGTGGTGGTGTTTGTGCTGCTCGACAGGGCCGGGCAGCTCGCGCAGCGTTTTGCCGACCCGAGCCTGCGCGGCAGGCCAAAGTAGAAAGCTTTAGCGGACGGTGCTACCACACACTCGCGCAAACCGGCTGCAGCGGCACGTACGCGCGCTGCTGTTCGACGTGAACGTGCCGCTGATCGCCGGCGCCCTGCTGACACTGGCGATTCTGGCCGCGCTGCTTGGCGCTGCGCTGCTCACCAGCCAGGATCCGCTGCAGATGCGCATCAACGAGCCGAACGCCGCGCGGCCGCAGTTCCCCGCGCCGCCCGGCACGCCCGGCTTCCCGCTCGGCACCGATGTCCAGGGGCGCGACATGCTGGCGCGGCTGCTGTACGGCGGGCGCTATACCATCGCGATGTGCCTGCTGGCGACGCTGGCGCGCGTGGTGATCGGCGCGCTGGTGGGCATGCAGGCCGCCTGGTACACCGGCAGCCAGCGCCTTGTCAACAGTGTCATCGCCGCGTGGTCGGCCATACCGCCGCTGTTCTTCGCGCTGTTCGCGCGCCAGCTGCTGGCGCTGGCGGTATTCGGGCTGCCGCGCGCCGGCCACAAAAGCCTCGACGTGGTGCTGAAGGACGCGGTGGTTTTCACGATTATCATGGGGGTGACGGGCTGGCCCGAGATCGCGGTGCGCTGCCAGGCAGCGGTGGCGAGCCTGCGCGAGCAGCCGTTTGTCGAGGCGGCGTATACGCTGGGGCTGCGGCGCGGCGCGGTGCTGTGGCGCCACATTCTGCCGAACCTGCGCGGCCTGCTGCTGGCCGACGCGGCCAACGCCATGGCCGGGGCGCTGCTGCTGCTGGCCGAGCTGGGGTTCCTGCAGGTGTTCATCGGCGGCGGCACCGAAGACATCACCGGCAGCCCATACCTGACGCCGCTATACTCGGAGTGGGGCAGCCTGGTTGCGACGAGCTTGCGCCAGCGCAACCAGGGCTACTGGATCTTGATCGAGCCGCTGCTGGCCTTCACGCTGGCGATCGTCGCGTTCAACCTGCTGGCCGAAGGGCTGCGGCGGCGGCGCTAGGCTACAGCGTGATCTGGCGGCCGCGGAAGTTGAACTGCAGGTTCATCTTGTCGAGCGCGGCCCACAACACCGCCACCAGCAGCAGCCACATCAGCTGCACGCGCACGCGCAAGAAGAAGTCGATCGCGTAGCGCGACTGCGGCAGCTTCTGGTTCAGGTAGGCCAGCGCCTGAGACGGCAGCGCCAGCAGCTGCGTCAGCACCGGGCCGATCTCGATCTGGGCCGTCAGCGCGCCGATCACCTGCCATGCGACCAGCAGCGACAGCACGATCACCACGCCGGTGAGCGCGTACACCGTCGCTACAAACCAGCCCCTCGGGCGCTCGGCGATCGGCGCACGGTATGGCCGGGCGGAAACCGGCGCGAGCGGAGTTTCGAGCGCGGCGGCCGGGTTGGCGGCCAGCGCCAGCAGCTGCGCCGAGAGCGCCGCCGGCACCTCCCAGCTCATCTCGGCGCGCAGCACCACGTCGAGCGCCTGGTGCTTGCGGCGGTAGCGCGTGCACTCCTCGCAATCGGCCAGGTGGCTCTTGATCGCCTGGTCGTCGGACGTAGGCTGCAGCGCGAGCGCCTCGCGAATATCGTTGCACGAGATCATCGCAGGCCACCCCCTCTCAGTTGCAGCGACAGCAGCGCGAACGGGCTGACCGGGCGCTGCCTGGCGTGATCGGCGCGCACCGGCTGTGCCACGGCGCGTGCGGCCGCCGGCGGCTGCTCGTGGGCGCTGAGCAGCGCAGCCAGGCGCTCTTTGCCGCGCCGGATGTGGCTCTTCACGGTGTTGAGCGGCAGATCCAAGATTTCGGCAATGTCGGTATATTTCATATCGTCGAAGTAGTACAGCGTCAGCACCAGGCGGTGGTGCTCGTCGAGCTGGGCCAGCGCGCGGCGCACCTCGGCGCGCAGCTCTTGTGAGTCGAGCGCCTGCGCCGGGTCGGCCCAGCGGTCGTCGTCGGCGACGGCGGCCATGGGATCCTGCTCGTCGGCGTCATCAGAGGGCGGCGCGATCGGCACCTGGCGGCCGCGGCGGCGCAGCTCATCGCGGCCGAGGTTCACCACCAGGCGGTAGAGCCAGGTGGTGAAGCGGCTCTCGCCGGTGTACTGCGGCAGGGCGCGCACCAGCCGGATGAAGGCATCCTGCGTGAGATCCGCGGCATCTTCAGGGTTTTTCAGCACACTCATCGCAATGCTGTACACATAGTGCTGCTGGCTCACGATCAGCTGCGTCAGCGCATCGGCGTCGCCCGCCTGCGCGCGCTGAATTGTATCGAAAGATGGCTCGGCCACCGGTCAAACCCCCTCATCATGTCGGCGCGAGCGCCGCCACGTATAGCTGCTACGTTTCATGACGATAGAGCCGCTGCTTTTGTTGCAGGCGATATTGTACCACTTGATCTCTTTCTTTTTGATCACTTTCTTAGGGCTTACGCAGTTGAGGCCCTCAGCCTTCGGCAGAGCGGTACTATGCTCGGTATTGTGTTCAATTTCCGCGCGAAGCGCGGAAATTGGACACAGAAGATGAACACGTACCATGCTGCCGCAGGCTCAATCTCACGCTTGAGGAAGCCGAATCACGCAAGTGCGTAACTCCTATTTCTTTTTGCGATGCTCTGCCCGGCTTTGCCGGGCAGAGCATCGCAAAAAGAAAGTTCGGGAGCGGCAAAGCCACCCCCGAACCCCTCTCCCAAGCAGGCTGCACCCTTGCCAGGCGGCCGCCGTGGCCGGCGCGTGGCGCGCCTCGCGGCTCCCGGCGCATTACGATGGTATCACAAGCGCGGCCGCATGCGCGATCGGCGATTGACCTGCGGCCAATCGCACCGTATAATCGATCAGCGCAGCCCGTCGCGCAATCGGCCTGTGGCAACGAAAGTCGGAGGATGCATGCGTATCCTGGTTGTCGACGACAATCGCGATATTCTCGATCTCGTCGAGCGGGTGTTGCTGACGTATGGCTACGATGTGGTGATCGCGCGCGATGGCCTCGAGGCGCTGCAGCAGGAGTCGAAGAGCCAGCCCGACCTGGTGGTGCTCGATGTCAACCTGCCGACGCTCGACGGCTGGGAGGTATGCCGGCGGATCAAGGCGCGCCGCGACGTGCCGGTGATGCTGCTGACGGTGCGCGCCGAGCGCTCGGATATCGAGCGCAGCCAGGCGGCCGGAGCCGACGATCACCTGCCCAAGCCTTTTGATATCACCGAGTTCCTGGCTCATATCCACAACCTGACGCCGCCCGCGCGCCAGGCCGCCGGCAGCGCACACCCCACCGCTTGACGCCAGCTAGCCGCTGATAATAGGGGAGCCGGAGGGGCAAAGCCCCACCGGCTCCCCTATTTCCGATTGCGAAGCAACAAAAAACCGCCCTCGCGGCGGCGCAGTGCGCAGGTTGCTGGCGGCGGGCCACATGGCGCGCTACATGCGCCACTTCCGGCAGACGATCGTCGTGCCGACGCCCTCCTGCGAGCGGATCTCGAAATCGTCCATGAGGCGCTTGGCGCCCGGCAGGCCCATGCCCATGCCGCGCGAGGTGCTGTAGCCATCCTGCATCACGACGTCGATATTCGCGATGCCAGGGCCTTGGTCTTCGCAGACGATCTCGATGCCCCTGCGGCCGGCGCGCTCGGCCTCGCGCACCGTCACCGTGCCGGTGCCGGCGTACAGGAAGATATTGCGCGCAAGCTCGCTGACGGCGGTTGCAATGCGCGCCTGGTCGATCGCGCCAAACCCCATATTCTTCGCGGTATCGCGCGCGAGGGTTCGGGCGATCACGATATCGAGATCACTGCGGATCACAGCCACTTTACCTGGCGCCATCACCACTCTCCTCGACCTGGCGCTGTAACGCGGCGAGACCTTTCTCCAGGTTGAGCGCAGTAAGCACCTGCGGCAGCTCGAGCCCCAGCTCGACCAGCGTGATCGCCACCGCCGGCTGCAGGCCGGTGATAACCACGCGGGTGCCCATGAGGCCGGCCATCGAAGCGATGTCGCTGATCAAGCGCGCGATAAAGCTGTCGACCACCTCGACGGCGGTCAGATCGACGATCAAGCCGCGCGCGCGCGTTTCGAAAATGCGCTGCAGCAGGTCGTCTTTGAATTGCACCGCCGACGAGTCGTGCAGCGTCGTCTGGATCGATGCAATCAGCACATCGCCTATTTTGAGAATTGGAATACGGAGGCTTTCCAAGCCCGTCCTCCTACGGCAGCCGGCTGATCAATGCGCTGCCGAGCGTAATGGTACACAGGCCACCATGGGGCCCAGCCGCCTTCAGCGCGGCGAAGTGTACCCCTTCTTTATACCGCCAGTCCTGTGCTACGATTGCCATCATGGTGTCTCGGATCTGCCGGAATATTACGATCGACCCTGGTGGATTGGGAGTGGCCAGAGCATGCGTGAGGCCCGCCTTTCCGCATTCTGCCGCGCTACCAGGTTGTAGTATAGCATACGTTGGCTGGCACGATAATGCTATAATCTGAACAGATAAGTTACAGTTCTACATCATATGAGCATAGCCGAATCACCAGCCGGGCCGGCAGCGCCCGATCTTACCCGCGATTTCACTGCCACGACGTTCGTGGTGGAAAGCGACCGCACGCTGCTGCTGCTACACCGCAAGCTCGGCAAGTGGTTCCCGCCCGGCGGGCATATCGACCCGCACGAGCTGCCGGATGTGGCGGCGCTGCGCGAGGTGCGCGAGGAGACCGGCCTGGAGGTCGAGCTGCTGGCGCGGGCGCAGGCGCTCGGCACGGTTGTGATGCTGCCGCAGCCCTACTGCATTCTGCTGGAAGATATCGCGCCGGGCCACCAGCACATCGACCTGATCTACTTCGCGCGGGTACGCGGCGGCGCGCTGGCCCCGGCCGAGCGCGAGGCGCGCGCGGCGCGCTGGTTCGGCTGGGACGAGCTGGGCGCGCCCGAGATTGCCGAGGATATCCGCGAGCTGGGCCGCCGCGCGATCGAGCAGTGCCGCATCGGCGGGCCACAGACTACGGCCAGCGGTAGTTGAAGCCGGCCGCATCGGCGCCAGGGCGGCTAGCCAGCGGCGTAGTCGCGCCAGAGCCAGCGCATGGTGTCGAGAAAGATCGCGCCGCCGTGCGCGAGCGTGTGGCCGCCTGCGCCAAACACAAACTGATGATCGTAGCCCGCGTAGGCCAGCGCCGCCGCCATCTGCTGGTTGGCGAGCGGCCAGCTGCCAAACACGACGTCGAGGTCGCGCGCGCCGCTCTGTAAAAATACGCGTAGCGGCTTGGGATCGGCGCGGCGGATCAGCGCGGGGTAGGCGTCGCCGCCGCGAATGTTCGCAAAGCTGCCGCAGTGGCTCACCACCTTGCGAAAGGCGTCGGGGCGCTCCCAGGCCACGGTAAAGGCACATATGCCACCCGAGCTGATGCCGCACACGCCGCGCCCGGCCGGGTCGCCGGTGATGTTGTAGCGCCGGCCGATCTCGGGCAGCAGCTCGTCGATCAGGAAGCGCGCGTAGCGGTCGCCGAGCGAGTCGTACTCGAAGCTGCGGTTGTCGCTGCCGCCATACAGCGGGGTGCCAGGCCCGGTGTCGCCCGGATCGACGAACAGCCCGAGCGTCGGCGGCATAGCGCCCTGGTGGATCAGGTTGTCGAACACGGTCGCGGCGTTCACCAGCGGGCCGAGGTACAGCCCGCCGTCTTGAAACACCATCAGGCTAGCCGCGCGTGCGGCGCGGTACTGCTGCGGCACATACAGCCAGTAATCGCGCGCGGTGCCGGGGTACACCCGGCTGCTCAGCCAGCGAAACGCCAGCACCTCGCCGCGCGGCACACCGTCGTGCGGCAGCGAGCCTTGGCCAAGCGCGTAGGGCTCGGCGCCGCCAAGGCTGGCCTCGAAGGCGGCGCGGTCGCGCGCGAGCCATGGATTGATCTTCGACATAGCAGGTACCGGCCGCCCAGGGCCGCGCAGGCACGGCCTGGCACGGGCTACTCCAGAAGCTCGGTGTGCTCGGGCAGCACTTCGATCAGGCGGCCGAGCCGCGCGCCGCGCTCTGGGCGTGGTAGCGGCGCCAGATCGGTTCGCAGCCTGGCCGGGCCGCTGATGCGCAGCACGCGCCGATCGGCCGGATCGCGCTCGACATTGAACAGCACGCTGGCGCGCCTGTCGGCGGCGACTTGCCGGGCCGCGAGCGTCCAGCTCGACATACCAAGCCAGATCCGGCCGCCCGCCGTGACGAAATACAGCGGCGTAACGCTGGGCCGGCCGCCGGGCGAGAGCGTCGCGATACCAGTGGCCGGGCACTGGCCGGCCGCACGGAGTAGCGCTCGCCCTCGAGCAGCAGTGCGACCGGCACTGCCAGCGGCCCGCGCTCGCCAGCGAAGCCCAGAGCAGCACGCGGCACGCGCTTGAGCAGATCGCGCGCGGCGGACGGGGCGATATTTCTGGCTACCTTCTTCACGGCGGTACAAAACAGCCGGCGCAGTGCGCCGGCCGGTGTGTAAAAAGAAAGGCACCTCAGAACACCCAGAGGAACTCACCGACCGTTGCTGCCTCTCGGCCCTGGCGGGGTTAAGCAAGTATCTGCCGTTCTTCGGCGCCGCTGGTATTATACCCATCCGCAGGTATATGTCAACCGCGCGCAACCCAGCGCTGTGGAATTCCGATCTCATGTTTATAAAAGAAGAAGAGAAACCGCCGTTTTAGTAGGTGGCTGTGGATTCGTGGAAAACCCTGTTTCATGGCGCAGGGCTGCGCTGATCGGCTGCGAATGGTTTGTGGATAGCTATGCACATGCATACACAGCCGCGCCCGCGCCGCTGGGCGCGCCCCGGCTTATTCACATGTTGCGCCGAAGTTATCCTGCTACTTATCCACAAAGCCATGCAGTTATCCACATAACGTTGCCACTTATCCACATCCTTATGTAGAGCGGTGGAAAAAGGACGGGTGGAGCGGGAGCGAGGGCGGGGGGAAAGCACGCCGCGCGCGGCGCACACCCGAGGCGGGGCACCACGCGCGGGAGCAGGGGAGCGGCGGCTATTTCTTGTCTTTGCCGCTTTCTTCGTCGTCGAGGTCGAGGGTATTGATGAAATCGCGGAAAAGCGTAAGCCCCTCTTCGGCTGGTTCCTTATCGGGCTCTTCGCTGGCCTCGGGCTCCTCTTCGGCGGCAGTTTCTTCTTCGTCGAGCGGCACGCCGGCCTGGTCGAGCACGTGCTGCTCGACGAAAATCGGCACGTCGGTGCGCACAGCCAGCGCGATTGCATCGCTCGGGCGCGCGTCGATCTCGAGGGTGTGGTTGCCCTGCTCGACGACAATCCGGGCGAAGAAGGTGCTATCGTGAATATCGTTGACGACGATATGGCTGATCGCCGCGCCAAGCTCGCCAAAAACCGTCTTCAGCAGGTCGTGGGTCATCGGGCGCTGCGGCTCGTGGCCTTGCAGCGCCAGCGCTATTGCGTCGGCTTCGAATGCGCCGATCCAGATCGGAATGTATTTTCGGCTGTCGGCCTCGCGCAGAACCACAACGCGATGCTGAGTCAGCAAGCTCACGCGGATACTATCGACAGTTACGCGTATCATGAACTCGGCCTTTCCGCGGGAAGCGCGCTGGTGAACGCCGGTGCGTCTCCCTGCTGGTGGGGAATGTGAGGCTGGATGACCGTATTGTGCCTGCTATAGTAACACGCCGCTAAAGGGTACGTCAAGGCATGCGCGCCGGTTTTGTTTGACAAAATGAGTGCTCCGTATTATCTTTGGCCCCGGCCTGGAGATATCCCTAGCTGGCGAATGCGTTGACATAATGTTTGTTCGACGCTCCTAGTTGGCGTCAGGTGCGGCTCGCCCACGGGCCGGCACTGGCGCGAGCGAGCGCAACCTATGGCTCAACCAGCGCGGGCGGTGCGGGTACGGCGTGCGCGCTCACGGCCGCTCCCGGTATCTGGCAAGCGTAACGCCCGGCCCGCACAGAGCGCCGCCACTCCACAGACCGAGCGCGCCTGGAATACGTGGCTTGTATGGCTGTTGGCAATGGTGCTGCCGGCCACGCAACGGTCGGCGCGGGCGGCTCATACAGCGCGTGCGCTGCTCGACGGCGCCGCTGCACCCCATACCCCACCCCGAGCAATTATCGCGCCACTGCGGGCGCTGCTGCGCTCGTACCGGCAAGCGCAGGTGTCGCTGCGGCTGGCCGCGCACCTGGTGACAGTATCTGTTGTGCTGGTAGCGGCGCTGGGCGCGCGCCAGCTGGCGTTCCCGGCAGCTCAGCCGGCGCCGGTGCAGGTTGCGCCCGCGCCGGTGCACATCGCCGATGTGCAGGTGCAGCGCGGGCTGCGTGCGGCGCCTGCGGCGCGCGACGATTTTGCGGCGCAGCCGGCCGCGCGCCTGCCCGACGACCAGCTTGCGCCGGCGTTTGTCGAAAGCTATACCGTGAACGAGGGCGAGACGCTCGGCCAGATCGCTGCGCAGTACCACCTCGACGTCGCGACGCTATTCTGGTCGAACGACATGGGCGCGGCGAATGTATTTGCCGCCGGCCAGGAGCTGCGCATCCCGCGCCTGAAGGGCCTACCGTATATCGTGGCCGAGGGCGATACACTGGCCGGGCTGGCCGAGCGCTTCAAAGTGCGCCCGCAGGCGATCACGCTGCTGCGCGCCAATGGCGTAGCGGCCGACCAGCCGCTGCCGGTTGGCCGCGAGATCTTTATTCCGGGCGGAACTGAGCCCTACCCAGCCGATGTGCTCGCGCGGCTTGGCGGCGAGGCCGGGGTCGCCGCGATGGCGGCGGTGGCGGCTGGCACCGTGCGCGAGGCCGATACCAATTTGCGCGCCGGTCCCAGCCGCGATTATGACAAGCTCGGCGTGCTCGACGCCGGCCGCCGGCTGGAGCTGATCGCGCGCCACGGGCAGTGGGTGAAGGTGGCGGACAGCAGCCAGGCCGGCTGGGTACGCGCCGACCTGCTTGGGCTAAGCGAGGATCAGGTTGCGAGCCTGGCAGAAACCAACGATTTCCCGCCGCCGCCGGTGCGCTGGGTTTGGCCAACCCATGGCGAGATCACGTCGCCGTTCGGCTGGCGCTCGGCGCCGTACCGCAGCTTCCACGACGGGCTGGATATCGCGAACGCAGCCTGGACCGAGATCTACGCTGCGCGTAGCGGCCGCGTGTTCGAGTCGGGCTGGTGCAGCGGCTTTGGCTACTGCGTCAAGATCGACCATGGCGATGGCATTGTGACGATCTACGGCCATATGATCAAAAAGCCGCCGGTGAAAGCTGGTGCTAGCGTCGCCGCCGGCGATCTGATCGGCTATATGGGCAGCACCTACGATCGCAGTGGCGGTGGTTACTCGACTGGCGTGCACCTGCATTTCACTGTCAAGGTCAACGGCAAAGCCGTGAATCCACGTAAATTCTTGCCGTAGCCGGCCGTGTGCCGTGTTTGCTCGGATGCCCCTGCGCCGACAGCTGCTTGTCGGCGCTTTTCTGTTGGCACGAATAGCGCGCCCGTGCTACAATGGGCGCCGTACCCAATCGTGCTGCGTAAGGCTGTGTGCAAGGCTGCCTCTGCACGCACCACAGACATACGAGCCCGGCCACAATGCTCGCGCGCCACGAGCTGTTTCACGTGAAACAGTGCCATAGCAACGACGGGGAGTGTTTTGAAACCAGCGGCCTCTCAACCAAGCGCGCCGGTGATTGCAATCGCCAACCAGAAAGGTGGCGTAGGCAAAACCACCACCTCGGTCAACCTAGCGGGCGAGCTGGCCCAGCGCGGGCTGCGCGTGCTGCTGATCGACTGCGACCCGCAGGGCAATGCCACGACCAGCCTGGGCGTTGATAAGCGCCAGCTAGCGCAGACAACCTACGAGGTGCTGATGGAGCTGGCCGACGCGCGCGCGGCGATCCGGCCAACCGCGCGGCCGAACTACAGCCTGCTGCCGGCGAGCGAGCACCTTGCCGGCGCCATGATCGAGCTGACCAGCGCCGACGACCGCGAGTGGCGCATGCGCGCGCTGGTAAACCAGGTGGCGGGCGAGTACGACGCGATCCTGATCGACTGCCCGCCGTCGCTGGGCTTGCTGACGCTGAACGCGCTCTGCGCCGCCAGCCAGGTGCTGATCCCGCTGCAGTGCGAATACCTGGCGCTTGAGGGCCTGGCGCAGCTCAAGGGGACGATCGACCGGGTGCAGCAGCAGCTCAACCCGCAGCTGGCGATCCTGGGCGTGGTGATGACCATGTACGATGGCCGCACCAACCTGGCGCAACAGGTGGTTGAAGAAGTGCGGCGCTACTTTCCACAGCGTATTTTCAACACGCTCATCCCGCGCAGCGTGCGGGTGAGCGAGGCGCCTAGCTACGGGCAGCTTATGGCCGAGTACGATCCGCAGAGCCGCGCCACGCAGGCGTACAGGCTGCTGGCCGATGAGCTGCTGCGCCGGCTTGGCAAGAAGGTCGGCGTATGAATAAGCGAACGCGCGGCGGTATGGGCCGCGGCCTCGACTCGCTGTTTACCCCGGCGGCGCCGGCCAGCGGCGTGCGCGAGGTGCCAACCGACAGCATTCAGCAGAACCCGCGCCAGCCGCGCACGTACTTCGACGAGCAGGCGCTGGAAGAGCTAGCCGCCTCGATCCGCGAGCATGGCATCATCCAGCCGCTGATCGTCAGCAAGCGCGACGAAGAGCGCTTCGAGCTGATTGCCGGCGAGCGCCGCTGGCGCGCCGCCCAGCGCGCCGGGCTGGCCCAAGTGCCGGTGATTGTGCGCGAAAGCACGCCGCAGCAGCTGCTCGAGCTGGCGCTGATCGAGAATGTGCAGCGCGCCGACCTCAACCCGCTTGAAGAGGCGCGCGCTTACCAGTCGCTGAAGGACGACTTCGACCTGAGCGATGAGACGATCGCGCAGCGCCTGGGCAAGCAGAGCCGCGAGGCGGTGGCCAACACCCGGCGGCTGCTCAACCTTGCGCCCGAGGCCCAGCAGGCGCTGCTGAAGGGCACGATCAGCGCCGGCCATGGCCGCGCGCTGCTCCGGCTCAAAGACGCGGCCCAGCAGGAGCGCGCGCTGGCGCTGATCGCCGCCGAAGATTGGACGGTGCGCGACGCCGAGCGCCTCGGCGACCTTGCGCGCGAATATGGCGACGATTTCGAGCGCGCGCTGGCCGAGGTGCGCGCCCGCCACGCCGCCGCAGCCGCGCCGCGCCGCGGCCGCGCCGCCGAGCCGGCTTCCGCCAAGGCGCCGCCCGCGCGCAGCGCCGAAGACCTCGAGGTGCAGCGCCAGATCGAGCAGATCCTGAGCACCCCGGTGAAGCTGCACCGCACCGGCAAAGAGCTACAGATCACCATTGCGTTTCATACCGATGAAAAACTGCAAGAATTCTTCGATATGCTGAACGCTGCCTCGCGGAGCTCGGCATGACACGCGGGACGAGCCTATGATCGTCGCTTTTGGCAACCCGGTCTACGATTACATTCAGACACCCACAGCTACAACCGGCGAGCGCGTGCTCTCCGGTTGCTCAACCAATAGCTGCCTCGCGCTGGCACGGCTGGGCCACGCTACCACGCTGGTCGGGCGCATCGGCGCCGACTACCACGATCGCTTTGTGGCCGACATGGCGCGCTATGGCGTTGGCGCGGCCGCCGAGCTGTGCGAGCAGACCGGCGGATTTGGCCTGATCTACGACGCGCGCGGCGACCGCACGCTCGACGTGCTCGGCGTGGCCGCGCCGATCGAAAGCGTGCCGCCGGCCTGCGCCGGCGCGGCGGCGGTGATCATCGGCCCGATCTTGCAAGAAACATCGTTTGAGCTGATTGAGCAGGTGCGCGGCGCCACGCGCGCGCCGCTGTTTCTCGACCCACAGGGCCTGCTGCGGCGGATCGGCCCGCACGGCCGCGTCGAGCATGTCTTTCCGCCCGAGCTCGCCCAGATCGCGCCGCTGTTTCGCGTGATCAAGGCCAATGAGCTTGAAACCGAAGTGATCACCGGCGTCAACCCGCGCGCCGATGGCGCCGAGGCCGCCCGCCGGCTCAAGGCGCTCGGCTGCGAGATCGCGATTGTAACGCTGGCCGAGGCCGGGTCGCTGATCGACGACGGCCAGCGGCTCTACAGCATCCCGGCATACCATACCCAGGCGCACGATCCCACCGGCGCGGGCGATACCTACCTGGCCGGCTTCATCCACGCATACCTGCAGAATTCGGCGGATCTGTATCGCGCCGGCTGCTATGGGGCGGCGACTGCTTCGATCTGGATTGAGCACACCGGCCCGGCCGCACCGATCGAGTCCGGCGAAGTCGAGCGGCGCACCGCGGCGCTGCTTGAGCTGTAAGGGAGGAAGTATGCGACCGACACTCACCCGTTTCCGCAAGCGCTACGAGCAGTTCACCGTCCCCATGGGCTTCTTCTGCCTGCGCGTCGGGCTGACGCCCGATATGCTGACGCTGACGAGCCTGTGCCTCGGCGGGGTCGCGGCCTATGCCGTGGCGAACCAGCGCTTTGTGCTGGGCGTGCTGCTGATCTTGCTGATGACCGCCGCCGATGTGCTCGACGGCGCCACCGCGCGCGCCGGGCAGACCTCGAACCCGGCCGGGATGCTGTTCGACCACGTGGTCGATCGCTACGCCGAATTCTTTATCCTGCTCGGGATCATGCTCAGCGGCGCGGCCTCGCCCGGCTGGTCGGTGTTCGCGCTGTTCGGCATGGTGATGGCCAGCTATGTGCGCGCGCGCGCCGAGGCCAGCGGCAAGGTTGCGTCGTGCGATGTTGGCTTCGCCGGCCGCCCCGAGAAGCTGACCGCGCTGATAATCGGCATGCTGCTCCAGCCGCTGTTCCCGCAGCTGCACCTGCTCCAGTGGGCCGTGATCGCCGTGGGCGTGTTTTCGCATATCACCGCGCTGCAGCGGCTGCTGTATGCGCGCCGCGTGATTCTGGGCGACGGCGGCAGCCCGCGCTGGCGCAAGCGCCACGAGCTGGTGTAGCCCGCCGGGTAGCGCGGTGTTCCGCCGCCAGAGGGGCGTGGTCGCCGCGTGCATCGGCCACGCCCGCCGCCGCTTCGCGCACCCGCTAACCGCATTCCCGCGCCCCGCTTCCACGGCACAACCTTCCAGCAAACCACACGCCTTGCAGAGCGCTTAGCTGCCCAATCGGCAGCTAAGCGCCGAGCGTTGCTGTTGGCACGCTTAGCCGCTGGGCCATCTGCGGCTCATCGCTGTATCGGCCAGCTTTGCAGGCGGCTGCCCGGCTGGCCTGCATGCGCAACCAGCCGCGCGGCACGGCATAGTTCTTGCTGCCTCCCCTCAAGCTGTACCTCCGAGACACGATCCTTTCGCGGCCAAAGCTTGCCAAACGACGCTTACCCTCTTTCGCGCTGGGCGCCTCCCGAGCTGCTGGCGCCGGCGCCTCGCTGAACCGATGTTGACAGTGCGCAAGGCGCGTGGGTGTTGATGTGACGAACCTATTTTCCGGCGGCGAGATGAGCGAACGCATCCGCACGTTCGACTGGGCGCAGACGCCGCTCGGCCCGGCTGAGCAGTGGCCCCAAAGCCTGAAAACCGCCGTGCGGATCATGCTCGGGTCGCGCCAGCCGATCTGGCTCGGCTGGGGCGAGCACCTGATTAAGCTGTATAACGACCCGTATAAGTCGATTGCCGGCGGCAAGCACCCCACCGCGCTCGGCCAGCCCGCGGCCGTGGTGTGGCGCGAGATCTGGGACGCGATCGGCCCGATGCTCGATTCGGTGATGGGCGGCGCCGAGGGCACCTACGTCGAAGCCCAGCTGCTGATCATGGAGCGCAACGGCTACCCCGAGGAAACCTACTACACATTTTCCTACAGCCCCATCCCCACCGACGACGGCAGCGTCGGCGGGATCTTCTGCGCCAACACCGACGATACCGAGCGCGTGATCGGCGAGCGCCAGCTGGCGCTGCTGCGCGACCTGGCGGCCAAAACCGCCGACGCGCGCACCGTCGAGGAAGCTTGCGCGCTCAGCAGTGCGTGCCTGGCGGCTAACCCCTACGACCTACCCTTCGCCATGATCTACCTGGCCAAGCCCGAAGCGCGCCGCGCCGTGCTGGCGGGCGATGGCAGCGGCATCGCGCGCGGCCACCCCGCCGCGCCGGCCAGCGCGCCGCTCGACGGCAGCGCGATCTGGCCGTTCGCCGAGGTGCTCGCCACCGGCCACGCCTGCCTGGTCGATGGCGGACGCGCGTTCGAGCATGCCCTGCCCAGCGGCGCCTGGGATCGCCAGCCGCAGCAGGCTATGGCCCTGCCGATCGCCGCGCAGGGCCGCAGCGGCAACGTCGGCGTGCTGGTGGTCGGCCTGAACCCCTACCGCTTGTTCGACGAGAAGTACCGCAGGTTTCTCGAGCTGGTGGCGGCCCAGATTGCCACCAGCATCGCCAATGCGCAGGCATATGCCGAAGAGCGCCGCCGCGCCGAGGCGCTGGCCGAGCTCGATCGGGCCAAAACCACATTTTTCTCGAACGTCAGCCACGAGTTCCGCACGCCGCTGACGCTGATGCTCGGCCCGCTCGAGGACATGCTGCGCAGCGCCGACGGCGCGCTGCCGCCGGCCCAGCGCGAACAGCTGGAGATCGCCCACCGCAACACCCTGCGCCTGCTCAAGCTCGTGAACATGCTGCTCGACTTCTCGCGGATCGAGGCGGGGCGCATCCAGGCGGCCTACGAGCCAACCAACCTCGCGGCCTTCACCGCCGAGCTCGCCAGCGTGTTCCGCGCCGCGATCGAGCGCGCCGGCCTGCGGCTGGTGGTGAACTGCTCGCCGCTGCCCGCGCCAGTGTATGTCGATCGCGAGATGTGGGAGAAGATCGTCTTCAACCTGCTGTCGAATGCCTTCAAATTTACATTCGTCGGCGAGATCGAAGTCGCGCTGCGCCAGGCTGGCGCGTTTGCCGAGCTGACGGTGCGCGACACTGGCATCGGCGTCCCCGCCGGCGAGATGCCGCACCTGTTCGAGCGTTTCCATCGCGTGAAGGGCGCGCGCGGCCGCACGTTCGAAGGCAGCGGCATTGGCCTGGCGCTGGTGCAGGAGCTGGTGAAGCTGCACGGCGGCTCGGTGCGCGTTGAAAGCGCGGTCGATCGCGGCAGCAGCTTTGTCGTGTCGATCCCGTTCGGCGCCGCGCACCTGCCCGCCGAGCGTATTGGCGTGGCGCGCCCGCCGGCCTTGGCTGCCGCGCGCGGCGAGGCGTA
This sequence comes from Kouleothrix sp., assembly GCF_046328425.1. NCBI lineage: Bacteria > Bacillati > Chloroflexota > Chloroflexia > Chloroflexales > Roseiflexaceae > Kouleothrix > Kouleothrix sp. Next base: position 517,526 of record NZ_JAXLWP010000003.1, on the reverse strand, counting down.
TATCGAAGAGGCGCTGCGCTGGCTGCCCGATGGCGCGGATCCGCAGGCCGAGCACCAGGAGCTACCGGGCTTGCCCGAGCCGAACGATGCTCAGCCTGTGGTGGCTGGCTCGTCCGCCGCTGGCCGCATCCTGCTGGCCGACGACAACGCCGATATGCGTGAGTACCTGCGCCGGCTGCTCAGCCCCGAGTACGACGTCGTGGCAGTGCCGAATGGCGCCGCCGCCCTGCGCGCTGCCCGCGAGCGCCCGCCCGCGCTCGTGATCACCGACGTGATGATGCCCGAGCTCGACGGCTTCGGGCTGCTGAAAGAGCTGCGCGCCGACGACCGCCTGAAAACCGTGCCGGTGATCATGCTCTCGGCGCGCGCTGGCGAAGAGGCGCGCGTCGAAGGCATCGGGGCCGGCGCCGACGATTACCTCACCAAGCCGTTCAGCGCGCGCGAGCTGCTGGCGCGCGTGTCGGCGCGCCTCGAGCTGGCACGGCTGCGCGCCCAGCTCGACCAGGAGCGCACCGCGCTGGCCAACCTGTTTAGCCAGTCGCCCGTGCCTATCGCCGTGCTGCGCGGCCCCGAGCTGGTGTACGATATGGCCAACCCGGCCTACCAGCAGGTGTTCGGCGGGCGCGCAATCGAGGGCAGGCCGCTGCACGAAGCGCTGCCCGAGGTCGCCAGCCAGGGCTTTGCCGAGCTGCTGCGCCGCGTGCTCGAAACTGGCACTGCCGTGGTGGGCCACGAGTCGCTGATCCGCCTCGCGCGCTTCCCTGGCGGCCCGCCCGAAGATACCTACTGGACGTTTATCTACGCCCCGCTGCACAATATCAGCGGCCAGGTCGATAGCGTCGTGGCGATCTGCAACGAGGTTACCGCGCAGGTGCGCGCCCGCCAGGAGCTCGAGGCGCTGGCCCAACAGCTCACCGCCGAGCTGGCCGCGCGCGAGCAGGCCGAGCAGGCCCAGCGCCTCAGCGAAGACCGCCTGCGGCTCGCGCTTGAGGCCGGCAATATCGGTACCTGGGATTTCCGCCCGCTTAGTGGCAAGCTGATCTGGGACGCGCGCTGCAAAGAGCTGTTCGGCCTGCCGCCCGACGCGCATATCGACTACGCTGTGTTCCTCGGCCAGATCCACCCCGACGATCGCCAGCGCACCGACCAGCTCGTGCAGCGGGCGCTCGACCTGGCCGGCGCCGGCCAGTATGCGGCCGAATATCGCTCGCTCGGCGACAATGGCCGCGAGCGCTGGCTCAGCGCGAATGGCCAGGCGTTTTTCGACAGCGCCGGCCGCGCGGTGCGCTTCCTCGGCACCGTCCTCGATGTCTCCGAGCGCAAGCGCGCCGAAACCCAGCGCGAGCGCCAGCTCGCCCAAGAGCGCCAGCTGCGCGCCCAGGCCGAAGAGGCTAGCCGGCTGAAAGACGAGTTCCTCGCCACCGTGTCGCACGAGCTGCGCACGCCGCTGACGGCCTTCCTTGGCTATGCCCAGATGCTGCGGCGGCGCACCGCCGACCCGGCCTACGTCGCGCGTACCGCCGAGAAGCTGGTGCGTACCGCCAAGGACCAGGCCCAGCTGATTGAGGATCTGCTCGATGTCTCGCGTATCGTCAGCGGGAAGCTGCGCCTCGATCCGCAGCCAACCGATCTGAGCGCTGTGATTTATGCGGCTGTTGACATAATGAAGCCGGCCATTGAGGCCAAAGGCCTGCATCTGCAGGTCGAAGTGCGCCCCGAGGCCAGCACGATCGTCGGCGATGCCAACCGCCTGCAGCAGGTTGTGTGGAATCTGCTCTCGAACGCGGCCAAGTTTACGCCCAACGGCGGCAGCATTGGCGTGCGCCTCGAGCTGGCCGAGTCCGACGTCCAGCTCACCGTCAGCGACACTGGCCAGGGCATCAGCGCGGCATTTCTGCCGTATGTGTTCGATCGCTTCCGCCAGGCCGACGGCACCAGCAACCGCGTTCACGGCGGGCTGGGCCTGGGCCTGTCGATCGTGCGCAACCTGGTCGAGCTGCACGGCGGCACGGTGCGCGCCGAGAGCGATGGCGAGGGCCAGGGCGCGCGCTTCATCGTGCGGCTGCCGCTCGACATCGACGATACGCCAGCGCCCACGGGCGGCGAGCGCGAAACCAGCGAAGCCTGCCCGCCCGAGCTTGCCGGCCTGCGCGTGCTCGTGGTCGACGACCAGGCCGACATTCTCGATCTGCTGAACGAGATCCTCGGCGCCTGCGGCGCGCTGGTGAACACCTGCGCAAGTGCCCGCGACGCGCTCGCCACGCTGTCGGCCTGGCGCCCCGACGTGCTGGTGTCCGATATCGCCATGCCCGGCGAGGACGGCTACTGGCTGATCGGCCAGGTGCGCGCGCTCCCGCCCGAGGCGGGCGGCGCCATCCCGGCTGCGGCGCTCACCGCCTATGTGCGCGTGGAAGACCGCCTGGAAGTGCTGGCGAATGGCTTTCAGCAGTATGTGCCCAAGCCGGTCGACCCCGCTGAGCTGCGCGATGTCGTGGCGCGCCTGGCGCGCCTGCGCGAAGCCGAGTGATACCAAATTCGCTTGATTACCGACACTTTGGTGGGGGTTTGGGGGCGGCGAAGCCGCCCTGCCTTTCTTGTGCGGCGCCCGGCTTTGCCGGGCACCGCACAAGAAAACACAAGTGATCGAACCGAGCTTGTATTACTACCCGCCATCGCACAGCAGCATTGAAAAAAGCCCGCGCCGATCGCGTTTATTGACATGGATTCGCTCGGCTACTGATCGCGGTCGATCATCATATTGTAAGGTTCGGGCCATTCGGCTGTAGTATCATGCCTTGAATGGCGGGTGTTCTCGGTTCTGCCAGCAATCTGCAACACAATCGTGTCAACGCCGGTGTACGGCGCGTCGATTACGGCTGCTGCGCACGAGCCTTCAGTGTCGATCGATCGCTTGTATCTGCGCGCACAGCCCCAACCGAAGGAACGCTGCCGTGACTGTGCTCAACAGCTCTCGTTTCGATCATTTCGCCGATCTGCGCGAGCACCTTGCCCCCGCCCTCTACCAGCAGTTGCAGGCCAGCGGCTCGCTGCCGCCCGCGCTGATCCAATCCGAGGTCGCGCGCTTGCGTGCCGAGGTCGCCGCCGTCGCTACCTACATCCCCTCCACCCTGGTGCGCGAGCAGCTTGCCGCCCCGGCCCCCGGCCGGGTGCGCGGCGCCTACTGGAACGGCTCGGTGCTGTTCGCCGACCTCTCGGGCTTCACCGCGCTCTCGGGCACGCTTAGCGCGCTCGGCAAGCAGGGCGCCGAAGAGGTCTCGGCGATTATCAATGCGCTGTTCGGCGCGCTGGTCGACGAGATCCACCGCTACCGCGGTGGCCTGCTGAAGTTCGGCGGCGACGCGATCACCGCGTTCTTCGATGCCGCCACGCTCGCCGACGACCACGCCCGGCTGGCGTGCCGCGCCGCGCTGGCGATGCAGGCGCGCATGCGCGAGTTCGCCGCGCTGCAAACCCCCGCCGGTGCTTTCCAGCTGCGCCTGCGCATTGGCGTGCACAGCGGGCATGTCTTCGCCGCCGAGGTCGGCGACGCCGAGCATATCGAGCTGGTGGTCACTGGCCGCAACATCAACCGCGTCGCGCTGGCGCAGGAGATCGCCGAGCCCGGCGAGGTGGTGATCTCGCGCCAGACCTACGATGTGCTGCCGGGCGCCCGCGCCGAGCCCCGCCAGTCGGGCTTTTTTCAGCTGCAGCACCTGCCCTACACCGACGCGCCGCCCACGATTAGCCGCTGGGGCCGCGGCCTCGGCAGGGGCGATATGGCCGAGCTGCGCACCCTCGCGCGCCAGGTCGACGCGCTGCGCCCCTACCTGCCGCGCGGCCTGCCGCGCCGCTTCATCGCCGCCGGCGACGAAAACCAGGTTGGCGAGTTTCGCCCCGTCACGGTGCTGTTCGCGCATTTCTACCCCTTTACCAGCGTGCTCGACATGGTCGGCGACGATTGCGACACCGCCGTCGCCGTGCTGAACGCCTACTATCGCCGCGCCCAGGAGGTGATCCAGCGCTACGGCGGCATTGTCAATAAAGTCGACATGTACACCTACGGCGATAAGCTGATGGCGCTGTTCGGCGCGCCGGTGGCCAACGAAGACGACCCGCTGCGCGCCGCGCGCGCCGCGCTCGATTTGAACGAGGCCCTGGCCATCGCCAACGACGAGGTGTACGATATCCTGCACCCGCGCGTCGGCCGGCTGCTCCAGGTCGATCGCCAGTTCTTCAAGCAGCGCGTCGGCATCAACACCGGCGTCGTGTTCGCCGGCAAGGTAGGCTCGGCCCAGCGCCACGAGTATACCGTGATGGGCCAGCACGTGAACCTCGCCGCGCGGCTTATGTCGGCCGCCGAAGAGCGCGCGATCATTGTCTCGCCCTCGACGCGCCGCGCGATCGAGCGGCATATCGAGCTGCGCGAGCTGGCGCCGGTGCGCCTCAAGGGCATCGCCGAGCCGGTGCCGATCGCGCGCGCCGTGCGCCTGTTCGGCGTGTCGCAGGACCCGCGGCGCAGCGTCGCTCGCCCCGCGCTGGTCGGGCGCGCGGCCGAGCTGGATCGGATCATCGCCGAGGCGCGCGGCGCCCTGAACCACGGCAGCGGCCGCGTGGTGGCGCTGGCCGGCGAGGCCGGCGCCGGCAAAACCCGCCTGATCGAAGAAGCCTTGCAGCAGATGGTGCTGCGCTCGGGCGAGCCCGATGGCCTGGTGCCGTTCTTTCCCTACAGCGTCGAGGCCCAGAGCTACGAGCAGAATACCGCCTACGCGCTGGCGCGCCAGCTGCTGGTGCAGTTCTTCAACCTGCAGCTCGCCGATACCCCCGAGCAGCTGTTTCAGCTCGTGTCCGCGCGCGTGCGCGACCTGGCGCCCGAGCTGGCGCGCTTTACGCCCCTGCTGGCCGACTTGCTCGGCGCCGAGTTTGCCGATACGCCGCTCACCGCCGCGCTGACGCCCCAGCAGCGCTACGAGCGCGCCAGCGAGCTTTTCGAGGCGCTGCTGCTGGCCGAGGCCCACGCCCGCCCCATGGTGCTGATCGCCGACGACCTGCACTGGGCCGATGCGTCGTCGCGCGAGCTGATTGCCCGCCTGGCCGCCCGTGCCGCCCAGGCCCCGCTGCTGCTGCTGCTAGGCTACCGGCTCGACCCGCCGATCGCCGAGCCGTGGCGCCAGCAGGCCGCCTGCGCCCGCCTCGAGCTGCGCGACCTGCCGCCCGAGAGCAGCGCCGCGCTGGTGCGCGAGCTGCTGCGCGGCGAGCCGCCGGCCGAGCTTACCGCGCTGATCGAGCGCACCCAGGGCAACCCGTTCTTTATCGAAGAAGTCGTGCGCGGCATGGTCGAATCCGGCGCCCTCGTCCGCGCCGAGGCCAGCTGGCGCCTCACACGCCCGCTCGACGAGATCAGCGTGCCCGACAGCATCGAGGGCGTGATCACCGCGCGGCTCGATCGCCTCGACGACCGCAACCGCGATGTGCTGCAGATATCCGCCGTGATTGGCCGGCGCTTCCTCTTCCCGATCCTCTCGGGCGTGATCAACCGCCCGGCTGGCCTGCCCGCGTCGCTGCAGACGCTCACCGAGGCCGATCTGATCGCCACCGAGGATCAAGAGCGCGACCTGGCCTACCTGTTTCGCCACGCGCTCACCCGCGATGTCGCCTACGAGGCCATTCTGTACGCGCGCCGCCGCGACCTGCACCGCCGCGTGGCCCAGCGCATCGAGGCGCTGAACCACGGCCGCCTCGACGACCAGCTGGCCCTGCTGGCGCGCCACTACCTGCTGGCCGAGGAGTGGGCCACCGCCTTCGACTACCACCTGCGCGCCGGCCGCCAGGCCCAGGCGCGCTACGCCAATCGCGAGGCGATCGCTCTGTTCGAGCGCGCGCTGCAGATTGCAGAGAAGCAAGAGCCCAGAGCCGAGAGCCAAGAGCCTAGGGCCGAGGCAGGCGGCTCTCGGTTTTCAGTGCTCGGCTCGCAGGTGATCGAGCTGCTCGAGCGCCTCGGCGTGGTGCACGCGCTGATCGGCGAGTACGACCAGGCGCTCGAGCGCTACGGCGCCGCGCTCGATCTGCTGCACGCCCAGCCCGGCGCCGCCGTCGATGGCGTGGTGCGCCTGCACCACCATATCGCCCGCGTCCACGGCCTGCGCGCCAACTTCGAAACCGCGCTCGAGTGGGTCGAGCGCGCGCTCAAGCTGCCCGGCGCCGAGCAGTGCCTCGAGCTGGCGCGCTGCCTCAACCTTGGCATCGGCCTGCACCAGCGCCAGGGCCGCTTCAGCCTGGCCCAGGAGTGGGGCGAGCGCGCCCTTCAGCTTGCCACGCAGCATCACAGCCGCCGCGACCAGGCCTACGCGCTGCGTAAGCTCGGCGGCATTCAGATCAACCTCGGCAACAATGCCCAGGCACTCAGCCTGCTGCAGCAGGCGCTGACGCTGAACCAGCACGAGCAAAACCTTGGCGACCTGGCCGATACCCACAACGATATGGCGATCGCCTACTTCGAGCTTGGCCGGCTGGCCGAGGCCCACAGCCACTACGAGGCCGGCGCCGCGATCAAGCAGTCGATCGGCGATATCTACGGCGAGGCCATGATCGCCAACAACCTCGGCAATCTGCTCAAGCTGCAGAACAACGTCGACGCGGCGATCAGGCAGTACCAGCATAGCCTGGCGATCTTCGAGCGGCTTGGCTCGGTGTACGCTACTGGCCTGCTGCACATGAATATCGGCGCGACCCACCTGCAGCGCGGCGACCTCGCCGGCGCCGAGGCCAGCCTGCGCCGCAGCGCCACCCTGTTCAACCAGGCCGGCGCCGAGGATTTCTTGCCCGAGCTCGAGCGCTGCATGGCCGAGCTGCACCTGCAGCGCGGCGATATGCCCAGGGCGCGCCTGGCGGCCGAGCTCTCGCTCGAGACGGCGCAGCGGCTCGAGGCCCGCGCCGAAGAAGGCATGACCCGCCGCGTGCTTGCGCTGATCCTGGCGCGGTCGGCCGACTACGCCGAAGCCTGGAGCGAACTGCAACAAAGCCTCGCGCTGCTGCGCGAGGCCGCGGGGCGCCACGAGATCGCCCGCACGCTCGTGGCGCTCGCGGCACTGGCGCCCGCGCTTGGCCACCGCGACCTCGGCGGCCGGGCGCTCGCCGAAGCCATCGCCGCGCTGCGCGAGGCCGGCGCCCGCCGCGACCTCGACGAAGCGCTTGCGGTGGCGCGACGTTACCACTACGAGGAGGCACTATGAAGCCACTGAACCACTCCATCGCAGCCCGCCGAGTAGTGCTGGCGCTGCTGGCGCTGCTGGCGCTCGCCGGCGCGCTGCCGGCGGCACAGGCGCCGCTGGCCCGTGCGCAGGCCGGCATCCAGGCCTGCTCGGCCGACCCGACCAAGGAGTGCGAGCCAAACAACAGCCTCGGCGACGCCACCATGGTCGTGCTCGACACGCAGACGCTCTCGCGTACCATCAGCGGCGCGATCAACGCCGCCGACGATAGCCAGGGCAAGCAGGGCGATTGGTACAAGTTCGTCGTCGCGCGCGGCGGCGCCTCGGTCGCGATCGACCTGGGCAACCTGCCGGCCGACTACGACATGGCCCTGTTCAACGACCCGCTCGCCAGCACCCTGCCGATCAGCGACGGCGTCGACCTCAGTAATATCGCCGACGCCGGCAGCATCGACTCGCTGGGCAACCTGCAGTCGCTGGGCAACCTGCAGTCGCTGGGCAACCTGCAGTCGCTGGGCAACCTGCAGTCGCTGGGCAACCTGCAGTCGCTGGGCAACCTGCAGTCGCTGGCGGCCCGCCCCGGCACGCAGGGCGAGCATATCGACGCGTTCTTACCGCGCCCTGGCACCTACTATATCTTTGTCTATAGCGCGGCCGGCGCCTACAGCGATACCCCCTACCAGCTCACCGTCAAGCTCACCGAGGGCAGCATGGTCGCGCCGACAACCCGCGCCCAGAAGGTCGCCCAGCTCAGCGGCGGCCCCTCGCTGCCCGACACCAGCGTGCAGACGCTGTACCTGTACAACAGCCTGGCCATGCAGGCCTACCCGCGCACCGATGTGGCCGCGCTCGAAGGCATTCTGCGCAACACCAACAGCCAGCTGCTATTCCAGAGCCGCGGCGTGGTGATCGACCTCGGCGGCGCGTTCGGGCCGATCAACCCCACCGGCGACACCGCGCTGTGGAACAACCTCAAGGCGCTGTATACCCAGTGGGACGGCGACCGCGGCCAGCCGCTGCTGGCCAACGAGCTGGCGCGCCAGATCTGGTTCGTGCTCGACACCGCGATCACGAAGTACTACCCGAGCGTCGGCAACCTGGTGATCGTCGGCGGCGACAATAGCATCCCGTTCTTCCGCGTGCCCGACGAAACCAAGATCTCAAACGAGGCCGACTACTTTGCCCAGCTCAATAGCCGTGGCGTGTTCAACCTCGGCGCTGGCTCGGCCGCCAAAACATACCTCGGCGGCAGCACGTTCTACCGCACCATCCTGACGGATAACTACTACGCCGACCGCCGGCCCACTCCCTGGCGCGGTCGCGGCCTATACCTGCCCGAGCTCGGCGTCGGCCGCCTGGTCGAAACCGCTGCCGATATCGCGCACTATCTCAAGGCCTACGAGGCGTTCGCGCAGCTTGGATCGCCGTATGTGATCGACGCCTCCAAGCTGCCGTCGGCCAACCTGCCCCAGAATCGCGCCGGCGCCGCGTTCGTGACCGGCTACGACTTTGTCAAGGACGAGGCCAGCGAGATCGCCAAGCTGTACAGCCAGTATGGCTTCAAGCCAGGCGGCACGCTCGGCACCACCTACACGCTCGACACGCTGATCGGCGAAAGCTGGAACCAGAACAACCTCACCAACAGCTGGTTCTCGGGCCAGCTGCCGCAGCTCACGACGCCCTACAGCACCGTCAACACCTTCTACCACCTGATGTCGATCAACGGCCACTTCGATCACCACATGGCCATTCCGGCCAATGGCGTCGGCGGCTTCACGGCGCAGCGCCTGTACGACCCGACGGTGCAGAGCGGGTTCGAGCGCCAGTCGTACTTCATCGACCCGAGCGGCGACGGCATTCAGCAGCTCACCTTCCCCTCAAGCTCGCTGGCCTACTCGATCGGCTGCCACTCGGGCCTGACAGTCGTCAACTCCGATATTGCCACCACTGCCGGCGCCTACCAGTACGATTTCCCCAGCGCGGTGCTGAAGCAGGGCGGCAACTGGATCGGCAACACCGGCTTCGGCTACGGCGACAGCGACCTGGTGGCCTACAGCGAGAAGCTGGCGCTGCTGTTCACCCAGGCGATCGGCCGCAAAATCGCTATCGATAGCTACCTCGGCGCGCCGCTCGGCGAGTCGCTGGCGCGCGCCAAGCGTGAATATCTGCGCCAGGCCGGGCCGGGCAGCTTCGGCGTGTACGACGAAAAAGCTCTGCTCGAGATGACGCTGTACGGCCTGCCGTTCATCCGCGTGAAGGTGCCGAACCCCACGCCCGCGCCTTACCTCGGCAGCTCGTTCGACCCGCCGCCGCAGCCGGTGGCGCCGCAGGCGCTGGCCGGTATTACCCAGGCGAAACCCGCCTTTACGCGCCTCGTTACCGTCACCGATATCACGTATGTCGAGCAAAACCTCGGCGCCGACCGCGTGCCGTCGGTCAGCAGCGCCAAGGTCTACGACAGCTACCGGCCATCCGAGGTGCTTGCGCCCGACATCACCACGCTGGTGGCGGCCGGCAAGCCGGTGCTGCCGCTGCTGACATACGACATCACGCTGCAAGAAACCGCCAAGGGCGCGCCCGACGACGCGCGCATCCCGCAGCCGCGCGGCGTGCGGCTGGTGAGCGCTAAGATGCTGCCCGAGCTGGCCGGCTACGACCCGCACGTCACCACGATCACCACCGATACCACGTTTACGAGCCAGCAGAACGACCCAGGCCTCGGCGTCACCGGCCAGTGGATGCCCGACCAGCCGTTCACCTACCAGCGCAGCACGCTCGGCAACGGCTACGCCGACAAGCTGCTGATCTCGCCGGCGCAGTTCTGGGGCGCGAATGGCCATACCGGCCGGCTGCGGCGCTTCTCCGAGATGGTGTTCGAGGTGAGCTACCTCGACCCGCAGAGCGCCACGCCAGCGACGCAGAACGACACGACGCCACCCGAGATTACGAACGTGTCGATCGGCCTGCCGTCGCCCGGCGCTTTCGGCATTGGCATCGCCGGCGCCGGCCAGAAGATCACCATCTCCGCCGGTGTCACCGACACGGCGGCCGGCGCGCTCGACGTGCAGGCCACCTACAGCAACGACGGCACGACATGGCACGCCGTGCCGCTGGGCGCGGCCGGGCCAGGCAAGTACAGCGGCCAGCTCGACGCGCCTGCCGGCGGCAAGAATATTGCGGTGATCGTCTCGGCCACCGACCAGGCCGGCAACGTGGCCACCTACACCGCGAAAGGCTCGCTGCTGGCGTACACGTTTGTGTATATGCCAACCGCGCGGCGCTAGCTCCTACGCTCTCGGCGCCCTCGCTCGTAGCTGGGCGAGGGCGCTTTTGCATGCCGGCACGTTCGATGGTACTCTTGATATGTGCTTAGGACTTATACCAAATTCGCTTGATGACTGACACTTTGGTAGTGCAACACACTCTATACGTGATCAAACGGAGTTGGTATTAGCAGTTGCGCTGTTCGGCTTCCTGAAGCCGTGCATGGTGCCTGTGGCAGCATGATCATCGTGTCCTTTTTCCGCGCTGCGCGCGGAAAAAGGACACGTCCAAAAGGAACATACTGCTGAAGTCGCCTGAAAGGATGTAGCTATGTTGCGCTGGCCAGCCGACGAGGCGCTCAACGCGCTGATCCGCCGCTACTACACCGGCGAGGCCGGGCTCTGGGAAAGCATCCGCCAGCAGATCGACGACGAGCTGCGCCGCCGCCAGATCGTGCGCGGGGCGTACCACATCCGCCTGCGCAGCCGCTCCGACGGCGGCTACGACGTCCAGATCGACGACGCCAGCGAGTACGCCAACCCCGCTTGACACATCACCACGCCAATGCTATATTTCGCGCGGGTAATATATGCAAGTATTCCAATGTTCGTATATTTATATATATACTTAATGCCTATGGAGCAATGATTGAATCAACCATTACACCGTTTTAAAGCCGAGTTCTTCAAAGCGCTGAGCCACCCGATGCGTATTGTCATTCTCGAGCTGCTGCGTGCCGGCGAGAAGCCGGTGAGCGAGCTGCAGGCCGCGCTAGGGATCGACCAGTCGAGCGTCTCGCGGCAGCTCGCGGTGCTGCGCACGCGCAATATCGTCGAGGATCGCAAAGAAGGCACCAGCGTCTACTACCGCGTGCGCGACCCGGTGGTCTTCCAGCTGCTCGACGTCGCGCGCGAGATCTTCAATAACCACCTGATCGACACCCACGCGATGCTTCAACAACTTGCCGAGGAGGAAACCGCCTGATGTTCTCCGCGCTCTCACGTCTTCCGCTGGTCGCGCTCTACCGGCGCGAGTTTGCCGAGTATAGCTGGGCGGTCTTTCAGCGCGATCTGCTGGCGGGCCTTACGGTTGGCGCCGTCGGCCTGCCGCTGGCGCTGGCGTTTGGCGTGGCCAGCGGTGCTACCGCCGCGGCCGGCATGGTCACCGCGATCCTCTCCGGCCTGCTGATCGCCGGGCTGGGCGGCGCCGCGTACCAGATCAGCGGCCCCACCGGGGCGATGTCGGCTGTGCTGATTGTGCTGGCGCAGCGCTACGGCCTGCCCGGCGTGTGGGTGGCCGGCCTGATGGCCGGGCTGTTCCTGGTGCTGCTGGGCGTGTTCCGGCTCGGCCGCTATATCTCGTTTATTCCCTCGCCGGTGATCACCGGCTTCACCAGCGGCATCGCGCTGATCATTGCGATCGGCCAGATCGATAACTTCCTCGGCGTCACTACGCCCAAGGCCGATACGTCGCTCGACAAGCTGCTGTTTTACTTCACCCACCTGGTTGTGCCCGATTGGCACGCGCTGGCGCTCGCCGGCGTGGTGATGGCTACAATGCTGATCGCGCCGCGGATCAGCAAGGCCATCCCCGGCTCGCTGATCGGCCTGATCCTGGCGACGCTGCTGGCAGTTGTGGCCGGCTGGCAGGTGCCGATCATCGGCGCCATCCCGCGTACAATCGTGCTCGATCAGCGGCTGACGCTGGGCGCCATCCCATGGGGCGCGCTGGCCGATCTGCTGCCGCCGGCGATCTCGATCGCGGCGCTTGGCGGCATCGAAAGCCTGCTGTGCGGCGCGGTCGGCTCGACCATGACCGGCAAGCCGCTCGACAGCAACCAGGAGCTGATCGGCCAGGGCATTGGCAACATGGTCATTCCGTTTTTTGGCGGCGTGCCCGCCACCGCCGCGATTGCCCGCACCAGCGTCGGCGTGAAAAGCGGCGGCATCACGCGCGTGACGAGCTTTGTGCACTCGGGCGTGCTGCTGCTCAGTGTGCTGGCGCTCGCGCCGCTGATCGGCCGCATCCCGCTCGCGGCGCTGGCTGGCGTGCTGCTGCTCACCGCCTGGCGCATGAACGAGTGGGAGGCGATCCGCTTCTTCGCGCGCGCACGGCTCAAGCATGCGCTCACCGGCATGCTCGTCACCATGGTCGCAACCGTCGCGCTCGACCTGACCCAGGCCATCCTGATCGGTATCGCAATCTCGGCGCTGATCTACATCAGCCAGTCGGCCGGCAGCGTCGGCGTTACCAGCGAGCCGGTGAACCTCGACCGGCTCAAGCAGATCGGCCATCGCCTGCTCACCACCGACTCTTCTGTGCATATCTACTATCTGACGGGGCCGCTGTTCTTTGGCAGCGTCAGCACTGTGCTCGAGGCCTTCAAGAATGCCGGCGACTGGCGCGCGCTGATCATCAGCATGCGCGGCGTGCCGATGATCGACGCGATGGGCATTCAGGCGCTCGATCAGATTGTCGAGACGCAGCGCCACCGCGGCGGCCAGGTGTGCTTCAGCAGCCTGCAGCCTGCCGTTCGCGATATGTTCGCGCGCACCGGCATGCTCGAGCGCGTCGGCGAGCAGAATATATTCTGGAGCGCCGACCAGGCGATTGTGGCGCTGCACGCCGAGGTGTCGCCAACCGAGCACGCGCCGGCTGGCTAGCGCCTGGCGGCACAGGGCGCCTGGAGAGCTTCGGCCCTCCAGGCGCTCTGTTGCTCGCCGCAGCCCGTCACACCAATCGGGCTGAGCGCTGGCTTTATGGTGGGGGTTCGGGGCGGCACTGCGCCCCCGAAATCTTGTGCTGGCCCGCCCAGCGAAGCCGGGCGGGCCAGCACAAACGAAAGCGCTCAAACGGAGTTAGTATCACCCTGTGCCTGCGCGCCGCAGCCAACGACACGCGCTAGCGGTGCGGCACCGGCATAGCTCGCGGCATGTGCGGCTGGTCGCCGCGCGGCGCGAGCTGGCTAGCCGGCCCCAGCGCGCTGGCGGCCGCGCCGCAGAGGCCAAGCGGCGAGCTTGTGCCGCAGGTGTTGCTCAGCCAGCTGTTACCGGTCTGCGCGGTGCCCGAGCCGTGTGTCTCGTCCTGCGCGTCTATGAGCGCGTTCTGCCGCAACGTGTTGCTCTTGAAAGTGTTGCCGGCGGCGCTGCGCGTCGCATACACGCCCACCTCGCCATTCTTGCTGGCTTTGTTGCCCTGGAGCAGGTTGCCGGTGGTGTTGGTGGCCGAGTTGTAGCTGCACACATCGATGCCGTCGACGCTGTTCTTGTTGGTGGTGTTGTCGCGCAGCTTGGTGTTTGACGTGCTGTGCAGCACAATGCCGGCCCCGATGTTCTGGCTGGAGTCGTTCTTCTTTACCTCGTAGTTGGTAGTTTCCCAAAGCACAATTCCGCCCGACTGGCAGTAGCTGCCGTACCCGCTCGCCGAGACTTTGTTGTCGTGTACGCTGCCGTCGCTGGCCGCCCAGATTTGGATCCCATCAGCGCCTGCGTTCTTGATCGTGTTGTCGCGAATCTCGATCTTGCTGCCGCCGGCGACATAGATGCCCAAACTCCACCAGCTTGCCGCGGCGTCGATCTTGAACCCCTGGATCCGCGTGCCGCTGCCGCCGCTAGTGCCATCCACGATAATTGATCCGTGGATGATCGCTTTGCCCGATTTCATTGCCACCAGCTTTACCCGCTGGCTGACGAACACGCTTTCCCAGTACTCGCCAGGGCATACCTGGATGGTATCGCCCGGCGAGGCGGCGTCGACTGCCGCCTGGATGGTTGGGTACGTCCCGCCCTTGCAGTCGCCTGGCCCCGGGTAGGCCTGGCTCGCTGCGGCCATCGGGCCAACGTACCGCGTAGTAGTGGTGCTGGCCCCGATCGCGGTAGGCGCGACCACCAGCAGCACTACGGCGCTGATCAGAGCTACAATATGCTTCATCGCACAGCTCCTTTGGTGATTATTGTGAACCATGAGGCTTGCCTTATCTATCCGTGCGCGCGGCCAACCGGGCCAGGGCACGCTGCCGGCCGGCTTCGCGCCGCAGATTGCGCAAGCTATATTGGCTGGTTAAATTGCAGTAAATGGCGAGATGTGCATTGAATAATGCAGAAGCCGAGGGATAAATCTTTGCATTGAAGATATGCAGGTAATTTAGTATAACAAGTGCTTAATCTAAGATCAATGATATTTCCGCAACGATTATTGCGATAGTTGCGGCTGGTAACATGTTGTATAACTTCGCAAAAAAGCCCTTGCTCGGGCGCGCAGCGGCTTGGCAGCGCCAGAAAAGTGGTATGATACAGCCGCGTTACACGCCGACGCTGGCTGTAGTTGTGGAGGCACAAGCATGACGACGACCACCCGTAGCATCGACATCCGCACCGAGATCCCCGGCCCGCGCTCGCGCGCGATTGTGGCGCGGCGCGAGGCTGCCGTGCCGAATGGCCTGTACAAAGCGCATCAGATCGCCGTCGAGAGCGCGAGCGGCGCGCTTGTGACCGACGCCGACGGCAACACGTTTATCGATTTCATCGGCGGCATTGGCGTGCTGAACGCCGGCCACTGCCCGCCCGAGGTCGTCGCCGCCATCCAGGCCCAGGCCGCCCGGCTCATCCACTTCTCGGCGCTGGTGGGCACCTACGAGTCGTATGTCGAGCTGTGCGAGCGGATCAACGCCGCCGTGCCGATCGCCGGGCCGTGCAAAACCATCCTCTCGAACAGCGGCGCCGAGGGCGTCGAGAACGCGATCAAGTTCGCGCGCGCCGCCACCGGCCGCCAGGCGATCGTCGCGTTTGAGGGCGGCTACCACGGCCGCACGCTGATGACGCTCTCGCTCACCAGCAAAACCAGTTTCAAGAAGACATTTGGCCCGTTCGCGCCCGAGATCTACCGCGCGCCCTTTCCGGCGGCCTACCGCATGGGCCTCTCCGAGGCCGAGGCGGTCGAGCGCTGCTGGGATGCCTTCGAGCGCCTGCTGGTGGCCGGCGTCGGCCCCGAGGCGATTGCCGCGGTGATCATCGAGCCAGTGCAGGGCGAGGGCGGCTTCCTGCCGGTGCCGCAGGAGTTCCTGCGCCGGCTGCGCGAGTTCTGCACCCGCAATGGCTGCCTGCTGATCGCCGACGAGGTGCAGTGCGGCTTTGGGCGCACCGGCACGCTGTTCGCGATCGAGCAGCTCGGTGTCGAGCCCGACATCCTGGTGAGCGCCAAGTCGATCGCCGCCGGCATGCCGCTGGCCGCCACTACCGGCCGCGCCGCGATCATGGACAAAGCTCACGTCGGCGGCGTGGGCGGCACCTACGGCGGCAACCCGCTGGCCTGTGTCGCCGCGATCGAGGTGATCAGGTGGATGCAGCAGCCCGGCGCGCTCGGCCGCGCCCACCAGGTAGGCCAGGCGGTGCGCGAGCGCGCGGCCGAGTGGCAGCGCACCATGCCGCGTATTGGCGACGTGCGCGGCCTCGGCGCCATGATTGCGCTTGAGCTGGTGAAGAGCCCCGATACGCGCGAGCCTGCCCCCGACGAGGTGCTGGCGGTGGTCAAGCACTGCGCCGAGCACGGCCTGCTGACCATGCGCGCCGGCCTGTACGCCAACTGCCTCCGCCTGCTCATGCCGCTGACGATCAGCGACGAGCAGCTGCACGAGGGCCTCGACGTGCTCGAGGATGCGCTACGCGCCGTCTTGATCTAGCTGCTGCAGCCTGGTCGAACCCTACCCTTTGCCTCTTTCTGCTCGCGCGAGCGGGAAAAGAGGCAGAGAGCGCTTGCCGCATCGGCGCGCGAGCGCCGCCGCCGGTATTGAGACAGCTGAACAAGGCAACTGTGTAATATGCTGTTCGCTTGATCACGTATCGATTGTGTTGCACGAGTGGCTTTGCCACGTCGTGCAACACACTAAGCTGTTTGAACAGGGTGGTTTGGAGGACGAAGCCCCTCCAAGTATCTACTTTCTCTGGCGGGTGGCGGCCACGAATGTGTACCGCCCGCCCAGAGGGAAATGCGGGGCATAGCCCCTCGCACCTCTTTCAAACAGGCTCACGAAATTTGCCGGCCAAAGCCGCCCCCGACTCCACCAAAGTGTCAGTCATCGAGCGAATTTGGTATAAGCCTAACTATTCTCAAGAAGACACTATGAGCGAAATTGTAATCACCAACTCACTGCCCGAGCACGCCGAGGCGTTGGCGCGCCACCAGCAGATCTGCTTCCCAACCCTCGACCCGGTTGCCTGGATGACTGCCGAGGATTTTCTGGCGCAGATGCGCGCTTTCCCCGAAGGCCAGCACGTGGCCCTCGACGGCGCGCGCGTGGTGGGCCAGAGCAGCACGCTGCGCGTAAGCGCCGAACAGGCGTTTGCCCAGCATAGCTTTCTTGGCATCACCGGCAATGTCACTTTCAGCACCCACGATCCGCAAGGCGAGTGGCTGTACGGCGCCGACATGAGCGTGCACCCCGAGTACCGCGGCCGCAAGCTCTCGAAGCTGCTGTACGACGCCCGCAAAAGCTTGATCCGCCGCCTGGGCCTGCGCGGCATGGTCGCCGGTGGCCAGCTCGCAGGCTACCACCACTACCGCGCCAGCATGGGCGTCGAAGAGTACATCGCGCGCGTGGTTGCCGGCGAGCTCGCCGACCCAACGCTGACGCCGCAGCTGCGCAGCGGCTTTGTGGTGCGCGGCGTGCTGTGGCACTACCTCGACGACGCCGAGCATGGCGCCGAGGCTTCGCTGATCGTCTGGGAAAACCCGGATTTGTAGCCCCACCCCTTGCCCCTCGCCTTGTAGCGGAGGCGAAAATCAGCTCAGCCTGGCTGCATTGCCGCGAAGCGGCAATGCAGCCACTCCGAACCGCGCTCGGGAGATGGTGGGGGCGAGGGCCGATGCTGTGCAACGCCGAGCAATTCTGGCCCTGCGTTAAGGAGACAGAACCATGATCCAGGAGTACCGCAACTTCATCGGCGGCGAGTGGGCCGCCCCAACCACCGGCGACTGGGCCGAGGTGCGCAACCCGGCCGATACCGACGATGTGCTTGGCAGCGTGCCGGCCTCGGGCCTGGCCGACGTGCAGGCGGCGATCGCGGCCGCGCGCGCGGCCTTTCCCGCATGGGCCGGCCTTACCGCTCCCGAGCGCGGCCGGGTGCTGCACCGCGCCGCCAATTTGCTCGAAACCCAGGCCGACACATGGGCCGCCGCACTTTCGCGCGAGGAAGGCAAGACGCGCCTCGAAGCCCAGCGCGAGGTCGTGCGCTCGGTCGAGCTGCTGCGCTATTTTGCCGGCGAAGCCTGGCGCGTCGGCGGCGACCTGCTGCCGGCCGACACGCCGCTGACGTTGCTGTATAGCGCGCGCGTGCCGCTGGGCGTGTGCGCGATCATCACCCCCTGGAACTTCCCGCTCTCGATACCGGTGTGGAAGATCGCGCCGGCGCTGGTGGTGGGCAACACGGTGGTGTTCAAGCCGGCCTCGGCCACGCCGATCATGGCGATCATGCTGGCGCGCCTGCTGCACGAGGCTGGCCTGCCCGCCGGTGTGCTGAACCTCGTGGCCGGCGCGGGCGGCGCGCTTGGCGATGCACTCGTTACTGATCCCGGTATCGATGCGGTATCATTTACAGGATCGTACAGCGTCGGCCATGCGCTTTACCAGAAGACCGCGCCGCGCATGACCCGCACACATCTCGAGATGGGCGGCAAGAACCCGGTGATCGTCGCCGCCGATGCCGACATCCAGAAGGCCGTGCAGATCGTGTCGGCCGGCGCATTTGGGCTGACTGGCCAGGCCTGCACTGCCACGAGCCGCGTGATCGTCGAGCAGCCGATCGCGCGCGAGTTCGCCGAGCGCCTGTCTGCCGCCGCGCTCGCGTGGAAAGTTGGCCCGGGCCTAACCGACGGCGTGCAGATGGGGCCGGCCGTGAGCAAGGGCCAGCGCCAGACCGACCTGGAGTATATCGAGGTGGCGCGCGGCGAGGGCGCCACGGTGCTGGCCGGCGGCTCGGCGCCAGCTGATGGCAGCTACGCGCGCGGCTATTTTGTCCAGCCCACCGTGCTCGGCAATGTCAAGCCCGATATGCGGATCGCCCAGGAAGAAGTGTTTGGCCCGGTGGTCGGCCTGATCGAGGCGGCCGACCTCGACGAAGCCTTTGCCATCGCCAACCATACGACGTATGGCCTCACGGCCGGCATCGTAACCACCGACCTGCGCCGGGCACTGCGCTTCGCCGAGCGCGCCGAAGCCGGCATGATCAAAGTCAACCAAGGCACCGTTGGCGCGTCGATCCAGGCGCCCTTCGGCGGCTTCAAGAACAGTGGCTCGGGCATGTTCCGCGAAATGGGCAAAGGCGCGGTCGAATTCTTCACCAAGATCAAAACGGTATACATCGACGGGCAGTAGCAGCCAGGTTGTGCTGCTGACACTGTGGCTGGCCAGGTTGGCTGCATCCCGCAACGCAGCTCTGCGAAGTGGCTTGTTGCGCATCGTTCGATCTTTTTCTGGTGTAAGGTCGAACCGATTTCGGTACTGTTCCAGCCCGGATATTCCCGTATGCTGTAACGACGATGCGCAGCTGCACAACTGAATAACGTTTTAGCCTTTGCAATTCGCCCGAGAAGCCGAGCAGCTTATCTGCGATAAGCTGCTTTTGGCTGCCAGATGCGGCAGCTGGATCAACTGCTTGCACCAGGCTACGCCACCAGGCCAATAAACGCTCCAGAACGAGGGGATACATGAGGAATCGTCTGCGTCGTTGGCTGAGCGACGCGACAGCCCACAACTTAGTGGATCGCCAGAAAGCAGCATACCTGCGCGTGATGCTGATTGGGCTCGGCACGCTGGGCCTGATGGGCACGCCGCTATCGCTGCTGGCGCCGCTTAGCCCGCTTCAGCATGCGCTCACGATCAGCGCCGACTTGCTACTGTCGGTGTTTATGCTGGTTGGGCTGCTGGTGCTGCGCAGCGGGCGGCTGCATGTAGCAGTGATGCTGGCGACCTGCGGCCTGCTGGTGCCGCTGGCGATAACCTTTGTGGTGCTAGGCCCCGATCGCGGCAACCTTGTACTGATCGCCTTCGCGCTGCCTGTGGCGCTGGCGGGCTTGCTCTCCGGCCGGAATAGCGTGATCTTCGCAATCACCGCCAGCCTGGTGATTGTCGCGAGTATGATCCTGTTTTCGGCGCCGCCCGGCTTGCCGAGCGTGAGCTTGCCCGCGTGGATCGTGGTGTGCGTGTTCGCGCTGGTGCTGGTGCTGCTGGGCCTGTTTCTCGATCGCTTCGGCGCGACGTTCTACCAGATGCTGAATGTGATGGCCGCGCGCGAGCACGAGATCGAGCAGAACCGCGCGGCGCTTGAGCAGCGCACCGCCGCGCTTGAGCGCGAGATCGTCGAGCGCGAGCGGATCGAGGCGGCCCTGCGCCAGAGCGAGGATAAATTCCGCGCGCTGGTGACGCACTCGCCGGTTGGGATCTTTCAGACCACCGCGGGCGGCGCGTACCTATTCGTGAACCGCCAGTGGTGCGATCTGGCCGGCATGGCGCCTGCCGCCGCGCTTGGGCAGGGCTGGGCGCGCGCGCTGCATCCCGCCGACGCGCGGCGCGTGCTGGCGGCGTGGCAGCAGGCAATCGCCGGTGGCCACACATTTGCCCAGGAGTACCGTTTTGTGCAGGCCTCTGGCGATGTGCGCTGGGTGTTCGGCACCGCCGACCCGCAGCGCGCCGGCAGCGGCGAAGTGCTGGGCTATTTCGGCATCATCAGCGATATTACCGAGAACAAGCACGCCCGCGAGGCGCTGCGCGAGAGCGAAGAGCGCTACCGCCTGATCACCGAAAATACCAACGACCTGATCAACCTGTTCGATCTTGATCCCAGCCCCACCCGCGTCTATGCCAGCCCGTCGTACGCGCGCGTGCTTGGCTACGAGCAGCCGGCGCTGCAGTTCATCAATCATTTCGACCTGGTGCACCCCGATGATCTGCCGCTGCTGTTCGAGCAATTCAACCTGCTGAACAACGGCCGGCCCTCGCAGATCACCGTGCGCCTGCGCCACGCCGACGGCTCGTGGCGCTGGGTCGAGACGCACGCGACTGTGCTGGCGCGCGACAACCACCACTACGCCGTGACGGTGGGCCGCGATATCACCGACCGCAAGCGGCTCGAGGCCCAGTTCCTGCAGGCGCAGAAGATGGAGAGCATTGGCCAGCTGGCCGGCGGGATCGCCCACGACTTCAACAACCTGCTCACGGCGATACTTGGCAACACCGAGATGGCGCTCGAGGTGCTGCCGCCCGAGCATACCGCCCGCGTCGATGTCGGCGAGATCCGCAAGGCCGCCGATCGTGCGGTGGGCCTGACGCGCCAGCTGCTGGCGTTCGCGCGCAAGCAGATCATCGAGCCACACGTGATCGATCTGAACCGCCTGATCCTCGACATGGACGCGCTGCTGCGGCGCTTGCTCGGCGAGGATATCGAGCTGGCCACGCTGACGGGCAAGCAGCTCTGGCGCGTCAAAGGCGACCCGAGCCAGATCGAGCAGGTGGTGATCAACCTGGCGGTCAATGCGCGCGACGCGATGCCCAGCGGCGGCAAGCTGATGATCGAAACCGCCAATATGCTGCTTGAACACGATCCTGCCGAGCGCCACGCCGGCCTGCCGCCGGGCCGCTATGTCATGCTGGCGGTGACGGATACCGGCGTGGGCATGAACGAAGAAACGCAGCGGCGCGTGTTCGAGCCGTTCTTCACCACCAAGCCGAAGGGCCGCGGCACCGGCCTGGGCCTGGCCACCTGCTACGGCATTGTGAAGCAGCACGGCGGCAATATCTGGCTGTATAGCGAGGTCGACCAGGGCACCAGCTTCAAGATCTACCTGCCGGGTATCGACGAGCCCGCCGAGGATCCGCGTCCGCTGATTGTTCCGCAGGAGCTGCCGCGCGGCCACGAGACGATCCTGCTCGTGGAAGACGAGGCGGCGGTGCGCGCGCTGGCGGCGCGCATCCTGCGCGCGCACGGCTACCAGGTGATCGAGGCCGCTCAGGGCCGCGAGGCGCTGTCGATCATCGAGGCGCGGCCGAATACCGCGATCGACTTGCTGCTCACCGATGTAGTAATGCCGCAAATGGGCGGCCGGATGATCGCCGAGCATCTACAGGGCCGCTACCCCGATCTCAAAGTGTTGTATATTTCCGGTTATACTGACAACGCAATTGTACAGCACGGCCGCCTGAAACCGGGCGTCTCGTTTCTGCACAAGCCGTTCACTCCGGTGGCGCTGGTGCGAAAGGTTCGCGATGTGCTGAGCCTGTGAGTGCCGTGCTCACATAACGACGAGATTGCCATGCAACAGAAGCTGCGCGATTGGCTTGCCAAGCTGCCGTATACCGATCGGCTGCTTCGGCATCAGGCAGCGCTCTTTCAGCTCATGCTGCTGATCATTATTGGCGGCTGCCTGGTGGGCCTTCCGCTCAACGCGGCTACCGCCGATACGCCTTCGGCGCTGCTGCTGCCGCTGGTGTCGTTCCCACTGCTGATCGGCTGTACATTGATCGCGCTGGTGCAGCTGCGGCGCGGCCAGTTTCGCTTCGCTGTGGCGCTCACGACGTTTGGCAGCCTGCTGACGATCGGCTTTGCGCTGCTTGGCGCCGGCCTGGCGCACAGCGAGGGCATCCTGATCGCGTTTACCATCCCGGTGACGCTGGCCGGCCTGCTGAATGGCCGGCGCGGCCTGCTGCTGTCGGGCGGCCTCAGCATCGCGATTGTGCTGCTGGTAGCGCTGCTCGAGATGCTCGCGCCGGCGCTGGCCGGCTTTGCCAATACCCCGCTTAACACCCCGCTGGCGCTGGCTGCCACTTTCGTGCTGCTGCTGGTGGTGCTGTGCCTGTTTATCGATCGCTTCGGCGTCTCGCTGCGCGATGCGCTCTCGACGGCGCAGCTGCGCGAGCGCGAGCTGGAAGGGCTGCGCGCATCGCTTGAGCGCCAGATTGGCGATCGTACCGCCTCGCTGGCGCAGGCGCTTGAGGCCGGCGAAGAGCGCCAGACCCAGCTGGCACAGGCACTGGCCGAGCTGAGCGCCAGCGAGGCGACGGTGCGCAACCTGAGCGCGCCGGTGCTGCCGGTGCTGCCGGGCGTGCTGGTGGCGCCGCTGATCGGCGTGCTCGACCCGGCGCGCGCCGCGATTGTGACCGACAATGTGCTGCGCATGATCCAGCGCGAGCGCGCCACCACGCTGATTTTCGACATCACCGGCATGCTGATCCTCGACCCCGACGCCGCGCAGGAGCTGCTGCGGGCGCTCGCGGCGGTGCGGCTGCTTGGAGCCGAGGCCATCCTGGTGGGCATCCGGCCTGAGGTGGCCGAGACGCTGATCGCGCTGCGGATCGACCTTGCGCCGATCCGCAGCTACCCCAGTTTGCAGGAAGCGGTTGAGGCATGGCTGGCGAGCCGCGCGGCGGCTCGGGCCGCAAAAGGATGAGCAGATGCAGGCGGATACGATTCTCAGCGGCGGCGTGATCCACACCATGGATCCGGCACGCCCGCGCGCCAGCGCCCTGGCGCTCGCGGGCGCGACTATTCTCGAGGTTGGCGACGACGCTGCGGTGGAGCGGCTGGCCGGCGCGCATACCCGGCGGATCGACCTGGCCGGCCGGGCGCTGGTTCCGGGCTTCAACGACGCGCATATTCACCTGTGGAAAGAAGGCATGCTGCTGAGCCAGGTGAACGCACGGCCGGCGCATGCGCCAACGATCGCCGCGCTGGTGGAGGCGTTTGCCGAGCGCGCCGCCGCTGTGCCGGCCGGCCAGTGGATCGAGGGCCGCGGCTACGACGAGACACGCCTGCCCGAGGGGCGCCACCCGAACCGCTACGACCTCGACCGCGCCTCGGTGGCGCACCCGATCGTGCTGGGGCGCACCTGCGGGCATATCATCGCCGTGAATAGCCGCGCCCTGCAGCTTGCCGGCATTGGCGCGGCCACGCCCGACCCGCCCGGCGGCGCGATCGACCGCGACGCGCGCGGCGAGCCTACCGGCGTGCTGCGCGAGACGGCCATGGCGCTGGTGCGCTCGATCCAGCCGCCGCCAACCGAAGACGAGCTGGCGCGCGCGCTTATCGGCGCGGGGCGCAAGTGCCTGGCGCTGGGCATTACCGCGATTGGCGAGCCGGGCGTCGACCCGCGCACCGTCGCGGTATATCGGCAGCTGGACGCGGCGGGCCAGCTGCCGCTGCGCTGCGACGTCATGGCCATGACCATTCTGCCAAACGGCGCGCGCGTGCCGCAGCCGGCGCCCTGGCGCGGCCACTTGGCCAAGTGCGACACCGTCAAGCTCTTCAGCGACGGCGGCCTCAGCAGCGGCACCGCCGCGCTCAGCATTCCCTACCGCAACCGCCACGACTGCGGGCTGCCGCGCTTTCCGGCGGCGCAGCTGGCCGACGAAGTGCGGCTGGTGTATGGCGCCGGCCTGACGGTGGCGGTGCACTCGATCGGCGACCGCGTGATTGGCGATCTGCTCGACGCCTTCGAGCGCGTGCGGGCTGCGGGCTCGGCGCCGGCGGGCGACCAGCCGCGCCTGCGGATCGAGCATTTTGGGCTGCCGAATGCCGCGCAGCTGGCCCGCGCGCGCGCGCTGGGCGTGATGGTGGCTACGCAGCCATCGTTTCTGCACGATATCGGCGACACCATCCTGTTTCACCTGCCCGACGAGCTGGTGCCGCAGTGCTACCCGTTTCGGGCGATGTTCGAGGCTGGCCTGGACGTGGCGTTTAGCTCGGATGGCCCGGTGATCAGCGATGCCAACCCGGTGCTGGGCATGCAGGCGGCGGTGCTGCGGCGTACGCGCAGCGGACGCACGATCGCCCCCGAGCAGGCGATCGGCGTGGAGCAGGCGCTGTGGGCGTTTACGGCCGGCAGCGCGCTGGTGAGCGGCGAGGGGGCGCGCCTGGGCCGTCTGGCGCCGGGCTTCCAGGCCGACCTCGCGGTGCTCAGCGGCGACCCGCTCGATACGCCGATCGAGCGCTTGCTCGAGATCGAATGCCACCAGACATGGGTTGCCGGCACGCTGGCGTACGAGCACGCATGAGCTAATTTTCGCCTGCACGAGGGCTAAAAACGGCGAACGCGCGTGCGGATTTATGGCCTGTGGAATGGTACGATAGGCCGTAAAACCCTTTGTAATGCGCTAAAACCGTATTTGGCTTCCTAATGCCTTAAAAAGCGAGTTGGAAACCCAAAAAAGCCTTGCAAGGCTTTCTAATCAGCAAGGGGGCTTGACACGTGCGGTATACTGCGTATGCAAGCGGTTTTCGCACAAACGTACACAGGAGGAAATAAGCAATGCAAAAGACCGACTTCGTTAAATCGGTTGCCGAGCGCGCCGGTGTGTCGCAAAAAGAAGCCAAACTGGTTGTCGATGCGGCGCTAGATATCATCACCGAAGCCCTCAAAGGAGGCGAGAAGGTGACGCTCACCGGCTTCGGCACGTTCGAAGTGCGGCAGCGCCAGGAGCGCGAGGGTGTGAATCCGCAGACGCGCCAGAAGATCAAAATCTCGGCGACGAAGACGCCTGGCTTTAGCGCCAGCAGCACCCTCAAGGAAGCTGTCAAGGGCAGCTAGCCCAAACGTCAACCGCAACGCAGACGCCGCGGCAGATGCTTCTGCCGTGGCGTTGTTTTTTTGAAGGTACTTTGTAAGTCATAACAATAAGAAATTTGGGGGGGCGAAGCCGCCCCCAAACCCCCAGCAAAGTGTAAATAATCAAGCGAATTTGGTATTAGCCAAACGGCAGCGCCAGCAGCACCGTCTCCATTTCGTCGGGCGTGAGGCCGCCGTGCGAGCCGTAGAACTTCTGCTCAAAGCGGCCCTGCTCGTACCACCAGATCGCCTCGCCTGGGTAGGGCAAGATCACCAGGTTGCCGACGCGCGAGAGGAATTCGGGCGATGGCGTAGTGGTGCCGAAAAAGCCCTGCGCGATCATGTCGCTGGTGCGCCACACTTCGGCGCGGCCGGCCAATTTGCGCTGCAGCAGGGCCTGGGCGTCGCCAATGTGCTGCTCGTGCGCGTACACGAACATATCGCGGCTCGAGCCGCCGGGTGCGATCGGCCGGCCGGCGCGGGTGGTGCGCAGCATTGGCAGCAGCTCGGGGGCCAGATGGTTCAGGTACACCGTGGTGGCGGGCGCGATGGCGGTCTGCCCGTGGTCGGCGGTGATCAGCAGCAGCGTGCGGCCGGGCGCGCGCTCGAGCGCGGGCATCAGCAGCAGCTCCATGGCCGCGAGGAACAGCGCGATCTCGGCGGCAACCTGCGGCGACTCGGGGCCATACGCGTGGCAGACCGCGTCGATCGCGTCGAAGTACAGGAACGCGTAGGTGCGGCGCTGCCGGCGCTCGAGCGCCCGGCCGAGGTTGACGATCGCCTCGGGCAGGGTTTTGTAGGGCATGACCCGCGCTCCGGCGGTGATCTGACGCGAGTAGGGCGAGAAGGCGATGCTGTTGTGGTGAAAGGCCAGCGCGTCGACGTGATGCTCGCGCAGCTCGTGGTAGAGCGTCTGCTGCGGGTACAGCGTGGCGGTGTCGGCGCCGACGGTTTTGAGCGTGTTGCGCTCGGGGTCGCCGGCGAACGAGAACAGCAGCGGCGCGATCAGCGCGTCGAGCTGCGGCTCGTAGTAGTACCACTCGAACACGCCGCTCTGGCCATCCACAAGGCCGGTGTGGATAGTGGTGACGTGTGCGGCGGTGGTGGAGGGGAACTGCGAGGTGAGCTTGGCTACCATGCCCTGCTCGGCGAAGCGCCGCAAAAAGGGCGCGCGCTCGAGCTGCGGCTCGACAAAGCGCCAGCCGAACGCGTCGATGAACAGCAGCACGACGGCATCGTACTCGGTATACAGATCAGCGCGCGGCCCGAACGGCACGCCGCCGTGGGTGCTCAGGCCCAGGCAGCGCCGCACGGTCTGCGGGATCTGGGCGAAGCCGTAATCGGCGTAGAGTGGCCGGAGAAAGTGCTGACCGATGCGCGCGGCAGCGATTGCGTCGAGCGAAGCCTGATTGATCATGGTCGCTCCTTGTTGTCTTGTCCGGCTGCCTCAATCGGGCGCTCTTGCCTGCGGCAGCTGTGTGCGTTTTTCTGCGCGGAGCGCGGAAAAACGCACACCTTGACGGAATCGGGTAATGCTCTGCCGAAGGGTGAGCCCGCCAGCTGAGTAAGCCGTAAAACGAAAAAGCACCGCTCTGCCGAAGGGTGAGCGCGCCAGCTGCGTAGGCGCTAGACTATCAACCGCCGGCATCGCCAGGCGCAAGCTCGGCCCACTCGAGCAGCATGTGCGTCAGCTGTTCGGTCAGGCCAGTCTGGCTTACGTCGGCGAGCCAGGTGCGCCAGCCGAGCCGCAGGCGCTCGGCCGCCCAGGCGCGCGCGTCCAGGCTGAAGCCGTCTTCAACCCAGGCAATCGCGCCGGGCCAGCCGGCAAAGGCTGCGCGTACCGCAGCGGCCTTCCAGTCGGCGGCGGCGCGGCGCGGCGGCTCGATCAGCGGGCGCGGCGCCAGGCCCCAGGCGCTGGCGGCGTCGATGTTCGCAAGCGCGCCGCGATGCGAGCACCACACCAGGTAGTAGGCGCGGTCGAGCTGCGTCAGCCAGGTTTCCAGCCCGGGCAGCAGCTTCACCGAGGGCAGGTGTGGCGCCAGCTGCGTCTCGCGGCCGAGCGAGCACTGGAACACATTGATCACGCCGTCGATGTCGAGCAGCAGCACCGGCTGGCCGGGCGGCGGCGCGAGCGGCGGGTAGCGAACCTGTGCCATGGCAACCCCGTGCTTGACGACTGGGGGCATGATACCGCGTTTTGGGGGAAATGGTTAGCGCGGGTGTGGGGAGGGGCAGCCGGCGGCTTGGGCTTTGCGCGCAGCAGCCGTACCGCCCCTCTGAGGCACGGCCGCTGCGGCTAGGGGTGGGCGCTACTCGATCGCAACCACCGTGGCCGGGCTATTAGTGCGGCGCAGCGGCAGCTCGGGGATGAACAGCGCGATCAGAAATGCCAGCAGCACCAGCGGGATGGTGTACCAGTAGATCTGGGTGACGCTATCGGTGAAGGCCTGCTTCACGGCGCCGCTCACCTGCTGGCCGAGCGCCAGGCCCTGAGCCAGCGCGCCGGCCTGGGCGGTATCGAGCTGGGCGTTGGCCTGGGCCAGCACCTGGGCGCGCGCGGCAGCCGGGATGCCGGCGCGCAGCAGAGCGCGGAGCTGCTCGGGCGTCTGCGGGCTGCCGAGCAGCGCCTGCACGGCGGCGGGGTCGTTGTCGCGGATGGCGCTGGCCAGCAGGGCGCGCTGCTGATCGAAGCGCTGCTTGACCTGGCTCTCGATGCGCTGCTCGATCGGCACCGGCGCGCCGGCCGCGCCCTCGCCGGTTGCGTTGCCATTCTTGAGCTTGCTGGTGTCGAACTGCGCGGCGAGCTCGGCCGGCAGCTTGGCCTTGATCGGCGCGAGGTTCGCGTCGATCGACTGCGTCAGCGACGTGGTAAGGATGGCGCCGAACACCGCCGCGCCCAGCACCTGGCCGAGCTGCTGGAAGAACTGGCGCGCCGCAGTGGCGGCGCCGATATTCTCGAACGGCACGGCATTCTGAAGCGCCAGCGTCAGCGTCGGCATCACCGGGCCGAGCCCGACGCCCAGCACGATCATGCGCCAGCGCACGCCGCCAAGCGTGGTGGTGGTGTCGAGCATGGTGAGCCACCAGAAGCCGGCCGCTACCAGCAGCATGCCGCCGAGGATCATAAGCTTGTAGCGGCCGAGGCGCTGCACCACCTGCGACGACACGATCGAGCTGAGCACCATGCCGCCCATCAGCGGGATAAGCGTGCTGCCGGCCGAGGTGGCGCTGACGCCGAGCACATTCACCAGGAACAGCGAAAGGAACAGCACCGCCGTGAACAGGCAGGCGCCGATCATGGGCGACACCAGGTTGATCAGCGAGAAGCTGCGGATGCGAAACAGCTTGAGCGGAATGATCGGCCCGGCGGCGCGGCGCTCGACCAGCACAAACAGCGCCAGGCCGACCAGCGCCAGCACGAAAAGCCCGACGATCAGCGGCGAGCCCCAGGCGTGCGCGGCTTTGTCGAGCGTGAGCGCCAGCAGCAGCGGCACGACCATCAGCATCAGCGCGGCGGCGCCCAGGTAGTCGATCGGCGTGCGCAGGCCGCTGTGCATGCGCGGCATCTTGGCGGCGATAAAAGCCAGCGCCAGCAGGCCAAGCGGTAGATTGACATAAAATACCCAGCGCCAGCCAGGCCCGTCGGTGAGCAGGCCGCCGACAAACGGGCCGATCACGCTGGCGAGGCCAAACACGCCCATGAAGATCCCCTGGTAGCGCGGGCGCTCGGCCGGCACAAACAGATCGGCGGGAACGGCGAAGGCGGTGGAGGTAAGCGCGGCTGCGCCGAGGCCCTGCACTGCGCGAAACACCACCAGCATCACCATGGTCGGCGCGATGCCGCAGAGCACCGAGCCGGCCAGAAAGAGCACAATGCCGAACATCAGAATGATCTTACGGCCATAGAGATCGGAAAGCTTGCCATAGATCGGCACCATAGCGGTGCTGGCGAGCAGGTAGGCGGTAGTGACCCATGAGAGCAGGTCGATGCCCTGCAGCTCGGCGACAATGCGCGGCATCGCCGTCGAGACGATCGTCTGGTCGAGCGCGGCGAGCAGCAGGCCCAACAGCACGCCTACCAGGATCACGGCTTTGGCGCGGCCGGTAAGCGTGCCGGCGTAGTCGATCCGCGTTTGCGGCGGAAGGGTTTGGGTTGTGGTAGCCATCGAGAAGGGTTCCTCTTTTCAAGCAGGCTCTACAGCATTTCGCGTTTGATCTGGCCGAGCGCCTGGGCGAGCACGATTTCGAGCTGCTGGCGTAGCTCGGGCGCGAGCAGGCTGATCACCTGGCTGGTTTCGGCGAGCCGCGCCTCCACCAGCCGTTCGAGCAGAGCGGTGCCGGCGGGCGCGATCGCCACCTGCTTCTGGCGCCGGTCGGCTGCGTCTTCGGTGCGCGCCACCAGCCCCTGCTGCACCATTCGATCGACCAGGTGGCTGGTGGCGGCCAGCGAGAGGCTGAGCTTCTCGGCCAGCGCCGAGATGGTGTAGGGGCCGCAGTTCCGCAGCATATGCAGCGCGACCATCTGCGGCATCGAGAGCCCAACCTCGGACATCACGCGCAGCATCTGGCCGGCCGAGCGCTGCAGGATCTGGCTAAACAGCTCGCGCAGCAGCTGTGTGGTTCGCTCGGCCGAGGCGGTGGGCGTATCGTTTGCGATCATGAAATAGTTCCATTGAGCGAATAATTCGAACTTTGGAAGTATATCATTGATCGAATGATTGTCAAATTCATATGTATCGCTGTGCGGTTTTTCCCCGCCACAGGCGGAAAAACCGCACACAACGATGGCTGTGTACCATTGAAGCCGGCGTGGTAGACTAGTGCCATTCCGATAACGATGAAGGCGAGACAGCGATGTATTTCATGCACACACCGCCGATCTGGCGGGATTTTCCGCAGCTCGCGGCCGGTCTGATCGTGGCCGAGGGCATCGACCCGACGCCCGACGTAGCGGCGCGGCTAGAGCCGCTGTTCGAGCGGGCAGCCGCGCGCCTGGCGGCCGGCAGTGAAGCCGAGCTGCCCGAGATCCAGGCGTGGCGGCGGGCGTACGCCCAGATGGGATTGAAGCCGACGCAGTACCGTTCGGCGGCCGAGGCGCTGCTGCGGCGTTTTCGGCGCGAGGGCGCGCTGCCGCAGCTGCACCCGCTGGTGGATATCTGCAACGCAGTATCACTGGCATTCGCGCTGCCGGTGGCCGTTTTCGACCTAGCCGGTGTTGAAGGTTTCATTGAGGTGCGCTATGCCGACGGCGACGAGCTGTACCTGGCGTTCAGCGGCGAAGCCGAGCACCCCGACCCAGGCGAGGTGATCTTTGGCGATGCAGCGCGCCAGGTGCACGCGCGGCGCTGGACGTTTCGGCAGGGCCGGCGCTCGACGGTGAGCGCCGAAACAGGGCGCGCGCTGATCGTAAGCGAGGGGTTGCACGCAGGCGCCGCCGACGACGTCGCCGCGCTGCTGGCGACGCTGGCCGGCGAGATCGGCGCGGTGTGGCGGCCGGTGGCCGGCCCGGTGCTGCTGAGCGCCGCGCGGCCGCGCTACGAGTTCGGCTGATGGTGGCGACGTGGCGCCCGGACGCAGCACGCCGGCCGAACCTCTTGGTTCGGCCGGCGTGCTGTGCCTTGAGCAGGTACGCGTGGCGGGCTAGTGGCTGATCGGCTCGCCGGTGTATGGATCGAAGCGGTGAGGCTCGGCGGCGCTGCTAGCGCGCTCGGGCATCACGAACCACAAGAGCACGTACACCAGCGGGCTTATGCCGCCGGGCAGCAGCAGCAGCAGGAAAATGATCCGCACGATTGTCGCATCGATGCCGAAGTAATCGGCAATACCGCTGGCGACACCGGCGATGATTTTATCGTTGGGGTTACGAGTCAGCTGCTTGTTCACGATGTATTCCTTTCTTACGTAGCCGGCCGCGAATTGCGCCGCGCTATTTCGTTCCTGCTGCTTCGACGGCAGGTTGCGGCGTGGTGTTGCGGCCGCTAGGCTGATCTCGTATCGGCCAAAAGTTGTAGATCGGCCGGCGCGGAAAGCGCGGCTACATGCTTGGCGCCGAAACAACCCCGCCGGGCTGCTCGTCGGCGCTCGCCACCGGGAGCATGTTTGGCAGCTCGGTGTCGAGCAGCTTGATGCGCGGGTACAGGTAGCCCGCGGCCGAAACCAGCATTAGCAGCGTGCCCATCACGATGAACAGCAGGCCGATGCCGCGGCCCGCGCCGACGCCGATCAGCCGGCCGATGCTGCCGGCCAGCGCGCCGCCGGGGGCTAGCAGCGGCTCGAACACGCGGTCGGCCAGCGGCCCGGCGATCAGGAAGCTGATCGGGCGGGTGAAGCCGCCGACCATATCGCTCACGGCGAACACGCGGCCCTGAACGTCGGGCGCGACCTTGGTCTGCCAGATGCTCATGGTGCAGCCGTTGGCGATCGGCAGAGTGAACAGGAAGCCAAAGGCGGTGGCGATGAACAGCGGCACCCAGGCGCGCACGCCGCTGAGGGCGATAAACAGGCCGCCGAGGAACATAAAGCCCAGCACGCCGTAGACGCGGCGCTTCGGCCCGCCCCAGACGCTCATAGCGATCGAGCCGAGCAGCATGCCGACGCCGCCGACCGAGAGCACGGTGCCGAGGATCACCGGGCTAGACACCGAGAGGATCAGCGGCGTGACGAGCACCACCACGGTGCTGAGCAGGAAGTTAGCGCTGGCGAACAGCAGCAGCAGGCCGAGCAGGCCCGGCCGCGCGGCGAGGTATGTCCAGCCGTAGGCGGCCTCGCGCAGCAGCGACCCGCGCGCGCCGGTGGTGTCGGCGCTGGCGGGCGGCTGGGGGATGCGCACGAGCAGCAGGGTAGTGACGGCGAACAGGAATGTCGCGAAGTCGATCACGAAGACGCCCTGGATGCCGATCAGCGCCAGCAGCGCCCCGGCGAGCACCGGCGCGGCGATCTGGCTGGCCGCGCCGCCGATCTGGGCCATGCCGTTCGCGCGGCCGAGCTGCTCTTCTGGCACGATCAGCGGCGTCGAGGCGGCGTGGGCCGGCCCCTGGAACGCCAGAATGATCGAGGCGGCGATCGTCGTCAGGTAGATATGCCAGACCTCGAGCCGCCCGGCCAGCAGCAGCAGCGCGATCAGCAGGGTGAGCAGCGCCGAGCCGGTGTCGCTGAGGATCATGATCCGCCGCCGGTCGGCCCGGTCGACGATCGCGCCGGCCAGCGGGGCCACCAGCAGGCCGGGCAGCGCGAAGAAGAACGACACCAGCGCGAACTGCGTGACCGAACCACTGCGCTGGTAGACCCACACGCCCAGCGCGAAGCTGCTGAGGCTCGACCCCAGGATCGACACCAGCTGCCCGATCCAGATGATCACAAAGGTGCGCATTCCACGCGCGACGGTCGGCTGTGGCATGGGGTTCTCCTTTTGTTTCAAACCAGCGCCTGGCCTATGGCAGGATCGAGCAGGCGCGCCAGCTGCTCGATCGTTGGCTCGCGCAGAAACGCGGCCAGCGGCAGATCGTGCCCGAATTGCTCGCGCAGCCTGGCGGCGAGCCGCACCAGCGTGAACGAGTCGCCGCCGAGATCGAAGAAGTTGTCGGCCACGCCGCGCGGCGGCTGGGGCAGCAGCTCGGCCCAGAGCTGCGCGACCTGGCGCTCGGGCTGGCTGCGCGGGGCGACGGGCAGCGTGGCGGCCGGCGGCTGGCGCGCGGCTATAGCTGGCGGCGTCGCAGCGGCGCGCGGCTGTGGCAGCGGCGCATCCCAGGCGGCCGGATCGTCGGCCAGGCGCAGCAGCAGCTGGCGGTAGGTTTCGAGCATGCCGTCGAGCAGCCCAGCGGGGAACGCGTCTTCGAGCGCGAGCCAGGCGCACACCAGCTCGCCAGCGCCGTTCTGCGAGATGGTCGGCGCGAACAGGATCTGCGGGGTGTAGGCGCCGGCCTCGACCTCGCTGATCTGGGGCGCGCGGTCGAGCCGCTGGCGCGCAAGCGCGACGATGCGCTTGCGCAGGCGCTGGAGCAGCGTTGGGTGCTCGGCGGGCGGCGGCGGCGCGGCGGGCGCGGCGCTCTCGGCCTGCTGGTAGACCGGGTGGCTATACTCAAGCACGCTGTTGAACAGGATGGGCATGGCCGCAGTGCCGCCGAGGCCGCGCAGCCGGTTCCATTCGCGCAGCGCCTGGAAGCCCGAGAAGTAGCGGTGCTCGAGGTCGGCGCCGATCTGCTGCTGGATGCGCTGGGCGCGGGCCTCGAAGGTTGCGCCGCCGGGCGCGACGGCCAGCAGGTAGAGCGTGTGGAAGTTGCCGATGATCTCGCGCATCTGCGGGTGCAGCGGCGGGCGAAAGGTGCCGACCAGGCCGATGGTGAAGCGCGGCGCGGCGCTCCACTCGGCCAGCATTTCGGCGAAGGCGGCGGTGACGGCGCCCGATGGGCTGATCCCGGCCGTGGCGGCGCGGGCCTTGAGCCGCTGCCAGGCGTCGGCGCCGAGCAGCGGGGCCTGCCGGTTGACAAAGCGGTTGGGCGCGCCGGGCGCGAGCGGCCGGGCCAGCGGCAGCTGTGGCGGCGGCGGCAGCTCGGGCAGCCGGCGCAGCCAGTACTCGCGCGACTGGCGGAACAGCTCGGTGTTCTGCCAGCTGGCCCAGGCCAGCGCGTAATCGCGGTAGCTGCACTCGGGCGCCGGCAGGGCCACCCACGGGTCGGCCAGGCGCGTAAACAGCTCTCTAAGCAGCATGATCCGGCTCGTGCCGTCGACGAGCATCGCGTCGACGCGGATATGCAGGCGAATGCGCTGGCCGTCGAGGCGCTGGGCGTGCAGGTCGAACAGCGGCCAGCGGTCGATCGGCGCCGTGCCGAAGCACAGCCGGTCGCGCACGGCGCGCACGGCGGCGTCGGCGTCGGCGCGGCCGCGCAGGTCGTCGATCGGCAGCGAGAACGGCGGCGCCTCGGGCAAGATCTGCTGGCGGCCATCGGGCAGCACCACCGCGCGCAGCATATCGTGGCGGCCAGCCAGCCCGCGCACGGCAAGCTCGACGCGCCGGCCGAACTCGCTGATCTGCCGGCCCGAAAGCCCGCCGATCTCGTACTGCATATACACGTTTGTGCCGCAGCCGCTCAGATCAAGCAGGCCGCTGCGCCCGGCCCAGTAGACCTGCTGGATGTCGGTGAGCGGAAACGGCTCGTGGCGCTGCTCGGCGTCGGGCACGAGCTGGGGCAGCGCGTCGCCGGAGGGGCCGCGGCCCTGGCTGTTGAGTCGGCGCAGCAGCAGCTCGCGCTTCTCGGGCGAGAGCGCCGCGACGCGAGCGGAGAAGTCAGTGTCACTCATGGGGTGGCTCCTGTAGCTCGGGCGTATCGGCGAAGAGCTGGCGCACGGCGTCTTCGGGCAGATCCTCAAGCTCGGCCAGCAGCTCGCTCAGCAGCGCGCTGTCGGCCTGCTCGGCGGTGCGCTGGACGATCAGGGTTGCGAGGTTGGCGACGCTGCGCGCGTCGAACAGCGATTGCAGCGGCAGATCGACCTGAAAGCGCTCGCGCAGCTTGAAGATGATCTCGACTGCCAGCAGCGAGTGGCCGCCCAGCTCGAAGAAATTGTCGTTCACGCCGATCCGCGCGAGGCCGAGCACCTCGGCCCATACTGCCGCGACGCTGGCTTCGACGGGGGTGCGCGGCGCGACGAACGGCTGCTCGCTGCGGCTGGCGGCCATGTCGGGCGGCGGCAGCGCACGCCGGTCGGCTTTGCCGCTGGGCGTAAGCGGCAGCGCGGGCAGCAGCACAAACGCCGAGGGCAGCATATACTCGGGCAGGCGCGCCGCCAGCAGCGCGCGCAGCTCGGCCACCAGGCCATCGGCGGCGGGGGTGGCTCGCGGCACCACGTAGGCCACCAGCCGGCGGTCGCCGGGGGCATCTTCGCGCGCCAGCACCACGCTTTCGCGCACGCCGGGATGCATGGCCAGCGCGGCGACGATCTCGTCGAGCTCGATCCGGAAGCCGCGGATCTTGACCTGGTGGTCGATCCGGCCGAGGAACTCGATCGCGCCGTCGGGCAGAAAGCGCGCCAGGTCGCCGCTGCGGTACAGCCGCGCGCCGGGCTCGGGGCCGAACGGGCTGGGCACGAAGCGCTCGGCGGTGAGCTGGGGGCGGCGCAGGTAGCCGCGCGCCAGGCCGGCGCCGCCGATATACAGCTCGCCGGGAACGCCCAGCGGCACCGGCTGGAGCTGTGTGTCGAGCAGGTAGATCTGGGTGTTGGCGATCGGCCGGCCGATTGGCACGGCAGGCCGCGCGTCGCCGCGCGCACAGGCCCATGCCGTTACGTCAACTGCGGCCTCGGTTGGGCCGTACAGGTTGTGCAGCTCGGCCGGCAGGCGCGCCAGGCAGCGGTCGCGCAGGTCGGCAGGCAGCGCCTCGCCGCTGCAGATCACGCGGCGCAGGCTGGCGCAGCGCGCCAGGCCGGGGGTTTCGAGAAACAGCTGGAGCATCGACGGCACGAAATGCACGGTGGTGATCGCGTGCTCGGCGATCGTGTCGGCGAGGTAGCGCGGGTCCTGGTGGCCGCCGGGCCGGGCGATCACCAGCCGCGCGCCGGCGATCAGCGGCCAGAAAAACTCCCAGACCGACACGTCGAAGCTAAAGGGCGTCTTCTGGAGCACGCGGTCGTCGGCGGCGAGCTGGTAGGCCGCCTGCATCCACAGCAGCCGGTTGACGATCGCGGCGTGGGTGTTCATCGCGCACTTGGGCTGGCCGGTCGAACCCGAGGTGTAGATCGCGTAGGCCAGGTTTTCGCCCGAGAGCGCGGCGGCCGGCGGCGGCACAGGCGCGGGCTCGCCGGGCGCGTCGGCGGCAAGCACGAGCACCTGCGCGCCGTGCGCGGGCAGGCGCCCGGCCAGGTGCGGCTGGGTCAGCAGCACCGGTGGGGCGGCGTCGCGCAGCATGAAGGCGAGGCGCTCGGCGGGGTAGCCTGGGTCGAGCGGCACGTAGGCGGCGCCGGCCTTGAGGATCGCCAGCAGCCCCACCACCAGCTCGACCGAGCGCTCGACGCAGATGCCGACCAGATCGTCGCGCGCCACGCCCAGCTCGATCAGCCGGCGAGCGAGGCGGTTGGCGCGCCAGTCGAGCTGGGCGTAGCTGAGCTGCTGGCCCTCGAACACCAGCGCGGTTGCCTCGGGCGTGCGGGCGGCCTGGGCCTCGAACAGGCCGTGCAGCGTGGCCGCTGGGTAGGTGGCGCGGGTGTCGTTCCAGCCGTGCAGCAGCTGCTGGCGCTCGCCGGCGCCGAGCAGGTCGCAGTGCTCGTAGCGGGCATCCGGGCTGGCGGCCATGGCGGCCAGGGCGCGGGCGTAGTAGCCGCCGATCGCCGCCAGCTGGGCCGGGCCGAAGGCTGACGCATCGTACGAGAGCGAGAGGAACACCTGGGCCGAGCCGGTATCCTGGCTGAAGTTGGCGTCAAGCGTCAGGTTGGTTTCCTCGAACAGGTCGGCGCCGAGCACCTGCAGCTCGTCGAACTGGGCCAGGCGCGCGTAGACGTGGAAATTGGTGAAGGTGAACATGCTCTCGAACAGCGGCTGGCGGCCGAGCAGGCGCTGGATCTCGGCCAGCGGGTAGCGCCGGAACGGCAGCAGCGCCTGCTCGGCGGCGAAGGTTGCGCGCACCAGGCTCAGCCAGCTGCCGCCGCCGAGCTGGAGGCGCAGCGGCACCGCGTTGAGGAACAGGCCGAGCGCGCGCTCGCCGTCGGCGTGCTCGGGCCGGCCATTCGAGAGCAGCCCGGTGACGACATCGGTGGTGCCGCCGAGCAGGGCCAGCACGCGCCCATGCGCGGCCAGCAGCACCGTGGCGATCGGCGCCTGCGCGCGCCGGGCCAGCTCGCGCAGGCCAGCGCCGATCTCGGGGGCCAGCGGCACATCGTAGCGGGCCACGCGCCGGGCGGGGCGCTCGGCGCCGGCGGGCCAGCGCGGCAGCGTGGTGGTGCTAGCTTCGGCGAGCGCGCGGCGCCAGAACTGGCGGCACTCTTCGGACTCGAGCGCCTGGCGCTCGAGCGCAACGTAGTCGCGGAAAGTCGCGCGCGGCGGCGGGGCCGGGGCCGGGGCCTTGCCGAGCCGCGCCAGGTAGCGCTGGAACAGCTCGGTGAGCATCGAGGCCACGCTCCAGCCGTCGAGGATGGCGTGGTGGAAGCTAACCGAGAACTGAAACGAGTCGGCGGCGCGCCGGTGGGCGTGGAAGCGCAGCAGTGGCGGCGCGGCCCAGTCGAACGGCCGGCGCTTCTCGGCCTCGATCCAGGCGGCCAGCGCGGCGGCCTGCTCGTTCTCGGCCAGCGGGCGCAGATCGTCGATCTGCAGCGGCGCGGCCACGGCGCGGTGCACCAGCTGGAGCGGCTGGCTGAAGCTGGCCAGCTCGAACGACGTGCGCAGGATCGGGTGGCTGTCGACGAGCTGCTGCAGGGCGTCGCGCAGGGCCTGCGCGTCGAATGGCGCGCGGAGCTGGTAGCTGAAAATGTCGTGGTAGATCGCGCTGTCGGGTTGGTATTCGCTGTGGAACAGCATCCCGGCCTGCAGCCGCGTGAGCGGGTAGGCGTCTTCCACGGCGTCGGTTGGCATGGCGGTTGGCTTCATACTGCCTCAACTAAGGGTTTCGGGTGTCTCGTGGGCGGCCTGGGCCACCGGCTCGCCGGCCGGCGTGAGCCGGGCGCGATCGCCGGCAGAGAGCATGCTGAACGGCTGGGCCGGCTGCTCTTCCGGGGCGGGCGCGGTGCCGGCGCCTGCGTCGATCTCGCGCCCGAGCGCGTGGATCGTCTGCAGCGCGAACAGCCGCTGGAGCGAGATCTCCAGGCCGTGCTCGCGCGCTTTGGCGAGGATCTGGATGCTGCGCATCGAGTCGCCGCCGAGGTCGAAAAAGTTGTCGTGTACGCCGACGCGCGCGACGCCAAGCACCTCGGCCCACAGGCTGGCGAGCGCGCGCTCGGTGGTGGTGGAGGGCGCCACAAAGCCCTCGCTCAGCTCGGGCCGCGCCTGGTCGGGCGCGGGCAGCGCGCGGCGGTCGAGCTTGCCGTTGGGCGTGAGCGGCAGTGCGTCGAGCATCACAAACGCCGAGGGCAGCATATACTCGGGCAGGCTCTGGCGCAGCCAGGCGCGCAGCTCGGAGGCATTTGCGGCGGCGGAGGCGCGCGGAACGACATACGCGACCAGGCGGGCGTCGCCGTCGGCGTCGCGGCGCGCCAGCACCGCGCTTTCGCGCAGGCCGGGGTGGCGCGCCAGCGCGGCGGCGATCTCGCCCAGCTCGACGCGAAAGCCGCGGATCTTGATCTGGTGGTCGATCCGGCCAAGGTACTCGAGGTCGCCGTTGGGCAGAAAGCGCGCCAGGTCGCCGCTGCGGTACAGCCGCGCGCCGGGCTCGGCGCCGAACGGGTCGGGCACGAAGCGCTCGGCGGTAAGCTCGGGGCGGCCGAGGTAGCCGCGGCCAACGCCCGCGCCGCCGACGAACAGCTCGCCGGGCACGCCCAGCGGCACCGGCTGGAGCTGGGCGTCGAGCAGGTACAGCCGCAGGTCGGGGATGGGCGCGCCGATCACGCTGGCGGCCTGGCCGAGGTCGGCGAGCGCGATCGGCCGGTAAGTGACGTGCACGGTGGTTTCGGTGATGCCGTACATGTTCACCAGCTGCGGGCGCGCGTCGCCGTGGCGCGCGAACCACGGCCGCAGGCTGGCGGGGTCGAGCGCCTCGCCGCCGAAGATCACCAGGCGCAGCGCCAGGTCGCGCGCGGCCTCGGGGCGCTCGTCGGCAGCGATCAGCTGGCGAAACGCCGAGGGCGTCTGGTTCAGCACCGTCACGCGCTCGGCGGCGAGCAGCGAGTGGAACGCCTCGGGCGCGCGGCTGGTGAGGTAGGGCACCACCACCAGCCGGCCGCCGTACAGCAGCGCGCCCCACAGCTCCCAGACGGAGAAGTCGAACGCGTAGGAGTGGAACAGCGTCCAGACATCGCGCTGATCGAAGTGGAACCACGGCTGGGTAGCGGCGAACAGGCGGCCGACGTGGCCGTGCTCGATCAGCACGCCTTTGGGCTGGCCGGTCGAGCCCGAGGTGTAGATAACGTATGCCAGGTCGCTGGCGGGCTGCTCGCCCGGCAAGTTCTCGGCGCTGGCGGCCTCGATCGCCGGCCAGTCGGCGTCGAGGCATACTGCCTGGGCGGCGAGCGCGGGCAGGGCCGCGCGCATGTGCTGCTGGGTCAGCAGCAGCGGGGCACGCGCATCGGCCAGGATGAACGCGACGCGCTCGGCGGGGTAGGCCGGGTCGATCGGCACGTAGGCGGCGCCGGCTTTGAGAATGCCGAGGATGCCGACCACCAGCTCGACCGAGCGCTCGAGGTACAGGCCGACGAGCCGACCAGGCCCGGCGCCGAGCGCGCGCAGGTGGTGCGCCAGGCGGTTGGCGCGCGCGTTCAGCTCGCCGTAGGCGACGCGCTGTTCTTCGAACACCAGCGCGGTTGCCTCGGGCGCGCGGGCCGCCTGAGCCTCGAAGCGGCGGTGCAGGCACGCGCCCGGCGCGAAGCCGGCGGCGGGCGGGCGGGCGGTGAGCTGGCGGCGCTCGGCCGGGGTGAGCATCGGCAACTCGGCCAGCGTGGCGCCGGGGTGCGCGACCATGGCCTGCAGCAGCGCCTGCAGGTGGCCGAGCACCTGCTCGATCGTCGCCGCCGCGAAGCGCTCGCTGTCGTAGGCGAGCTGGAGCATCAGCTCAGGGCCCGGCGCGGCCACCAGCGTCAGCGGGTAGTTCGTCACTTCGAACGAGCGTACGTCGTGGATGCTGAGGCTGCCGCTGTGCTGGCCGAGCGCCTGCGCGGGCGGGTAATTCTCGAACACCACCAGGCTCTCGAACAGCGGCGTGCCGTGGGGCAGCTCGCTCCAGGCCTGGATCTGCGCCAGCGGCGTGTATTCATACTGGCGCAGCTCGGCCTGGCGGGCCTGCAGATCGCGCAGCCAGCCAAGCAGCGGCGCGCCGGGAGTGGCGTGCGCGCGCACCGGCAGCGTGTTGATGAACAGGCCGACGATCTCCTCGACGCCGTCGAGGTCGGCCGGGCGGCCCGCGACAGTCGCGCCAAATAGCACATCGGCCTGGCGGCTGTAGCGGCTGAGCAGCAGCGCCCAGGCGCCCTGCACAAGGGTGTTGAGCGTCAGCTGCTGGCCGCGCGCCAGCTCGCGCAGCGCCGCCAGTGTTTCAGCCGGCACAAAGCGCGTCAGCAGCTCGCGGCGGCCCTCAGTTTGGCCGGGCCGGCCGGGCGGCAGCGGGGTTGGCTCGCCGAAGCCGCGCAGCGCCTGGCGCCAGAACGCCTCGGCCCCGGCGCGGTCCTGGCGCTCGAGCCAGGCGATGTAGTCGCGGTACGGCCGGGCGTTTGCCGGCGCGGCGGCCTGGCCGCGCGCGAACGACTCGTAGCCGGCAAACACCGCCGCGAGCACGCGCGGCACCGACCAGCCGTCGAGCAGCAGGTGGTGGTGTGTCCAGACGCAGACGTGGCGCTCGTCGGCGGTGCGCAGCAGCGCGAGGCGCATAGGCGGGGCGGCGCCGAGCGCGAAGCCGCGCCGGCGATCGGCCGCGAGGTAGCGCTCGAGCCGGGCGGCCTGCTCGGCGGCCGCGAGCCCGCGCCAGTCGTGGCGCTCGACCGGCAGCGGCGGGTCGCGCCACACCAGCTGGAGCGGCGCGTCGAGCCCTTCCCAGGCGAAGCTCGTGCGCAGGATCGGGTGCTGGGCGGCCACGTGGCGCCAGGCCTGCTCGAACGCCTGCGTGTCGAGCGCGCCGCGCAGCTCGCAGCTCAGCTGCTCGACGTATATGCCCGACTCGGGCGCGTACAGGCTGTGGAACAGCATGCCCTGCTGCATCGGCGCGAGCGGGTAGATGTCGTCGATCGCGGCGCGGGCGCGCGGCCCCGTCCCGATCAGCGCGTCGAGCTGTGGCTGGCTCAGGCGCGCCAGCGGGAAATCGGAAGGCGTGTAGCCGCCGGCCTCGGGCTGGCGGCAGTGCGCGATGATCGCCCGCAGCGCGCCGGCGAAGTCCTGGGCCAGCCGCTCGATCGTTTCGGCGCTATGGATGCGCGGGCAGTACGTCCACTCGGCATGGAGGCAGCCGCCCGCCACCAGCGCGTTGATGTCGATCAGGTGCGAGCGCGGGTCGGCCGGGCTCTGCGAGGGCCCGGGCGGCTCGGGGGCCGGGCCGAACGCGCCACCAGCCGGCGTCTGGTCGATCTGGCCGAGGTAGTTGAAGCTGACCTGGGCCTGCGGCAGCGCGCGCAGCGCGGCGCCAGCCGGCTCGTTCAGGTAGCGCAGCAGGCCATAGCCGATGCCGTTGTGCGGCACGCGGCGCAGCTGCTCTTTTGTGGCCCTGAGCGCCTCGGCCGGGCCGCCGGCCGCGCGCAGATCGAGCACCAGCGGAAACATGCTGGTGAACCAGCCAACCGTGCGCGACAGGTCGATGTCGTCGAACAGCGGCTCGCGGCCGTGGCCCTCGATCTCGACCAGCAGCGCCGAGCGGCCGAGCCAATCGGCGAATGCCAGCCCGAGCGCGGCCAGCAGCGCGTCGTTGATCTGCGTGTTGTAGGCAGCCGGGACGGCGTGCAGCAGCGCGGCGGTTTCGGCGGCGTCGAGCGCCACGTGGAGCGTGCGCGCCTCGGCGGCGCGGTTGGCGCCCGGGCCGGCCGGCGAGTCTGCGGGCAGTGGCGTGGCCTGCGCCCACGGCTGCGACAGCCAGAAATCCAGCTCGCGGCGGAGCTCATCCGACTGCGCATGGGCGGCGAGGCGCTCGGCCCACTGCTTGAACGAGCTGGTTTTGGCCGGCAGCTCCACCGGCGCGCCCTGGCGCAGCTGGGCGTAGGCCGCCAGCAGGTCTTCGATCAGAATGCGCCACGACACGCCGTCGACCAGCAGGTGGTGCGCGGCCAGCAGCAGCCGGCCAGGCGCGTGCGTGCCCAAGCCGAACAGCGCCGCGCGCACGAGCGGCCCCTGCTCCAGGTTCAAGCCGGCCTGTAGATGGGCCGCGGCGGCGCTGATAGCGGCGGCCTGCTCGGCGGCGGGCAGGCCGCCGAGCTCAACGGTGGTGAGGGCCGGCTCGGCATCGGCTGGCGCGATCGTAGCCTGCCAGCCGCCCGGCTCGGCGGCAAAGCGCAGCCGCAGCGCGTCGTGGTGGCGGCTCAGGTGGCCGAGCGTGGCCTGAAGCAGCGCGGGGTCGAGCGCCTCGCGCACTTCGAACAGCAGCGCCTGGTTGTAGTGCTGCGGGCTGGCCAGCGGCTGCTCGAAGAACCAGC
This sequence comes from Kouleothrix sp., assembly GCF_046328425.1. Taxonomy (NCBI): domain Bacteria; kingdom Bacillati; phylum Chloroflexota; class Chloroflexia; order Chloroflexales; family Roseiflexaceae; genus Kouleothrix; species Kouleothrix sp. The sequence continues at coordinate 475,227 of NZ_JAXLWP010000003.1, read as the reverse complement.
GCTGAATGGGCGTGAGCGGCAGCGGCCCGGCCACCAGCCCCTGCTCGGCGGCGATAGCCGGGGCGGCGCCGGCCACCGCCGCAAGCGCGGCGATCGTCTGGTGCTGGAAGATCTGGCGGGGCGCCAGCCGCAGCCCGGCCTGGTTGGCGCGCGCGATCACCTGGATGCTAAGGATCGAGTCGCCGCCCAGCTCGAAGAAGTTCTGGTGGATGCCGATGTGCTCGCGGCCGAGCACCTGGCGCCAGATCGCCGCCAGCGTGGCCTGCGCGGGCGTCTGCGGCTCGGCCGGGGCGGCCTCGGGCCGGGCGATCTCGGGCGCGGGCAGCGCGCGGCGGTCGATTTTGCCGCCGGGCGTGCGCGGCAGCGCGGGCAGCAGCACAAACGCCGAGGGCAGCATATACTCGGGCAGCCGCTCGGCCAGGAAGGCGCGCAGCGCGGTTGCCAGCGCGCCCTCGTGCGGGGCCGCGCCTGGCTCGGGCACGGCATACGCCACCAGCCGGTCGCCGGCCGCTTCGGCGCGCACGGCCACTGCCGCGTCGCGCAGGCCAGCGTGCTGCTTAAGCACGGCCTCGACCTCGCCCGGCTCGACGCGAAAGCCGCGCAGCTTGGCCTGCCCGTCGGCGCGGCCGATGAACTCGATGTCGCCGTCGGCGCGGCGGCGCGCCAGGTCGCCGCTGCGGTACAGCCGCGCGCCCGGCTCGGCGCCGAACGGGTCGGGCACGAAGCGCGCGGCCGTCTGCGCGGGGTGGCCCAGGTAGCCGCGCGCCACGCCCGCGCCGCCGATATACAGCTCGCCGGCCACGCCGATCGGCACCGGGTTCAGCGCCTGGTCGAGCACGTACGCGCGGGTGTTGGCGATCGGCCGGCCGATCGGCAGGCTCCGGTCGGCAGGGGCGTCGTCGGCGGGCGCGTAGACCGTGGAGGTGATCGTGGTTTCGGTGGCGCCGTAGGCGTTGAGCAGGCCGACGCGCGTGCCGGCGGCGCGGCGCCATTCGGCAAGCCGCGCGCCGCTGGCCGGCTCGCTGCCCACCACCACCAGGCGCAGCGCGGCGGGGATGCCGGCAGCGGCGCGGGCGATCTCGGCGACCCACAGGTGCCAGTACGACGACGGCAGGTTCAGCACGGTCAGCGCGTGCTCGCCGGCGAAGCGCAGCAGATCGCTCAGCGACGCGGCCAGATCGGGCGGCGGCAGGGCCACCGCCGCGCCGCTGATCCAGGTGGGGAAGATCTCTTCGGCCGCCACGTCGAAGCTGGGCGATGTGAACAGCAGGGTTCGGTCGCTTGGCCGCAGATCGTAGCGCCCGGCCACCGCGCGGGCGTGGTTCGCGAGCGCGCCGTGCGGCACCAGCACGCCCTTGGGCTTGCCTGTCGAGCCCGAGGTGTAGATCGCGTAGGCCAGTCCGGCGAGTGGCACGGCGCGCCCGGGGTTGCCCGCGGGCGCGGCTGCGAGGTCGAGCGCGTCGACGCACACGACCTGGGCGGCGAGTTTGGGCAGGCGCTCGCACAGCCGCTGCTGGGTCAGCAGCAGCGGGGCGCGGGGATCGGCCAGGATGAACGCGACGCGCTCGGCGGGGTAGCCTGGGTCGAGCGGCACGTAGGCGCCGCCGGCCTTGAGAATCGCCAGCAGCGACACCAGCAGGTCGAGCGACTGCGGCATGCACACGCCGACGATCACCTCAGGCCCGACGCCGAGGCCGATCAGGTGGTGCGCCAGGCGGTTGGCGCGCGCGTTCAGCTCGCCAAATGTCAGCGGCGGCGCCGCGCCCAGCACGGCGGGAGCATCGGGCGCGCGCGCGGCCTGGGCCTCGAACAGCTGGTGAACGCAGCGATCGGCCGGCGGCGCGGCGGTTGCATTCCACTCGGCCAGCAGCCGCCGGCGCTCGGCCGCGCCAAGCAGCCCAAGCTCGGCCAGCGGGCTGTCGGGCGTGGCCACGGCGGCGGCGAGCAGATGTTGGAAATGCTCGGCCATGCGCGCGATCGTCGCAGGGTCGAACATATCGGCGTTGTACTCGAAGGCGCCGAACAGCTGGTCGCCGGCCTCGGCCATCAGCAGCGTCAGGTCGAACTTGGCGATCGTGCTTTCGACCTCGAACGGGCTGAGCGCTAGGCCAGGGAGCGCGGGGCCGGGGCCGCCGGGCTGGCTCTGCAAGTCGAACATCACCTGGAACAGCGGCGTCCGGCTCAGGTCGCGGTCGGGCCGCAGCTGCTCGACGAGCCGCTCGAACGGCAGATCCTGGTGCGCCAGCGACTCGACGGCCATTTCGCGCACGCGCCCCAGCAGCTGGCGGAAGCTCGGGTTGCCCGACATATCGGCGCGCAGCACCAGCGTATTGACGAAGAAGCCGATCAGCGGCTCGACCTCGGCGCGGGTGCGGTTGGCGTTTGTCGTGCCGATCAGCACGTCGTGCTGGCCGGCGTAGCGGCCCAACAGCGCGCCAAAGGCCGCCAGCAGGGTCATGAACGGAGTGGCGCGCTCGCTCTGGCCGAGCAGCCTGAGCGCGCGGCCAAGCTCGGCCGGCAGCTCGAACGGGTGGGTGGCGCCACGGTAGCTCTGCACCGCCGGCCGTGGGCGATCGGTCGCGAGATTCAGCCGGGGCGGGTTGGCCAGCTGGCGCGCCCAGAAGCCAAGCAGGCGCTCGAGCGCCGCGCCCGCGAGCTGCTCGCGCTGCCAGATCGCGAAGTCGGCGTACTGGATGGGCAGCTCGGGCAGCGCCGGCGGCTGGCCGGCGCGCGACGCGGCGTACAGCGCCGCCAGCTCCTGCACCAGCACGCCCGACGACCAGCCGTCCGAGACGATGTGGTGCATTGTCAGGAGCAAGACGTGCTCGTGCTCGTCTAGGCGCAGCAGCGCCACGCGCAGCAGCGGGCCGCGCGCCAGGTCGAACGGCGCCTCGGCCTGAGCTTGGCCGTGCCGCTTGGCGGCCGCCTCGCGCTCGGCCGGCGGCAGCGCGCGCAGATCGACCGCGGCCAGCTCGATCGGCTCGGGCGCGCCGATCTGCTGGCGCGGCTGGCCGTCGGCGGCCGGGAAGGTGGTGTGCAAGATCTCGTGGCGCGCCACCACAGTGCGCAGGCTGCGCTCGAGCGCGGGCACGTCGAGCGGGCCGCGCAGCCGCACCGGCACCGATATGTTGTACAGCGGGCTGCCGGGCTCGAGCTGGTGCAGAAACCACAGCCGCTGCTGGGCGAACGACAGCGGCAGGGCGCCGGCGCGCTCGGCGCGCGGGATCGCCGGCTCGGCGGGCTGCTCGCGCGTGGCCGACCGGCGCTGGAGCCGCAGCATCAGCAGCGCGCGCTGCTCGGGCGTCAGCTCGGCCAGGCCCGCCGGCGCGGCGGGCGCCTCGGGTGGGGCCGGCACCGGCGCGCGCGCGGCGGGCACACGCCCGAGGCCGAGCAGGAAGTCTTCGAATGGCGCGATGCTCAGGCCATCGACAAACCGCCCAGCCGCCGCGCGCCCGCGCCGCGACTGCGCCTCGTAGGCCTGGCGGTCGCTCAGCAGCCCGGTGAGCGCGTCGCGCCACGGCGCGACATCCTGCGGCGGCACGAGCGGCACCGGCAGCAGGTTTTCGTCGAGATGATCCTCGAAGCGCTCGATCGGCCGCACCGGCAGCAGCGTGCCCGCGTCGAGCCCGGCCTCGCGCAGGCCGCCGAGCGCGCTGGATAGGGTCGGGATGCCGCGCAGCATGGCCTCGACCACGATCCGCCCGAACGCTTCATCCCACAGCGACGGCGCGAGCAGCACGCGCGTCTGCGCGAAGATCGTATCGATGTCCTCGGCCGGCTCGAGCAGGCGCACATTTGGCAGCCGGGCCAGCGCCGCGCGGTCGCTGGGAGTCGTGCCCCACGCCGGCACCGCCGCGAACGCCAGGTCGGGCAGCTGGCGCGCCAGCTCCTGGAAGATCGCCAGGCCTTTCACCGCGCACGGGTTAACCATTGTGACGAAGCCGGAGTCGAAGCTGGCGAAGTTGGCAAATGGCCCGGTTCCGTAGAAGTAGAACGGCAGCACGCTGGCCTCGAGGCCGCCCCACTGGCGGATGTAGCCCGCCACGAAGTCGCTGATCGTCACAATCGCGGTGGCGCGCCCGAGCATCGCCGCGCGGGCCGCGCTAGGAAAGAACGCCTGCGGGCCGAACGGCAGAAACGACGTCGTATGCGCCAGGTAAACTACCCGCTCTGGCCGGGCTTCGAGCGCGGTGGCGAACAGATTCTGCGACGGATCCTCCGACGAGACCAGCACCCAGTCGGGCTCGAAGGCGCCGATCTGGTCGGCCAGGTAGCCGCGCATCCGCCGCTGGTCGGTCACGGCGTGCACTTCAACGCCGTTCATCACGAACACGTCGGCGTCGGCGTGCGAATGCACCTCGATCGCCTGTGCGGCGAGCTGCGCGCGCAGCTGCTCGAGCGTCAGGCGGCTGGGCGTGCCCAGCGCCGGCACCACCGCGCGCACATCGTGGCTGCGCGCCAGCGCCTCGAGCAGGTAGCGGTTGCTTTTGTTCGCACCGCCATAGACGGGCACATATTGCAGGTTCATGGTGAGCAGCAGCCGCATAATACCTCCGGGCATCTCCTGGCTAACCATCAACGATCCGAGTGGCTTTCGCCTTGCCTTTTCAAGAGGACTGCGCCGCCTTCAGCAGCGACTGCAGGTCGTCGGGGGAGGCCTGCTGGATCTCGGCCAGCAGCCGCGCGACCTCCGCCGGGTCTTCCTGCGCGATCTGCCGCGCGGCGATTGCTACGGTCATCGCTTCGATCGTGCGTGCGTCGAACAGCTCGCGCAGCGGCACCTGCACCTTAAACGTCGCGGCGATGCGGGCGGCGAGCTGGGTGAGCAGCAGCGAGTGGCCGCCCAGCGCGAAAAAGTTGTCGCCCACCCCCACGCGCTCCACCGCCAGCCCCAGCAGCTCGGCCCACAGCCCCGCCAGCTCCCGCTCCACCGCCGTTCGCGGCGCCACCCGCCCTTCCCCGCCGCTCAGCGCCTCCGCTCCCTCCGCCTGCACCGCCGCCGCCAGCCCCCGCCGGTCCAGCTTCCCGCTGCTCGTCAGCGGCAGCCCCGCCCGCTCCACCCAGCGCCCCGGCACCAGCGCCGCCGGCAGCCGCTGCCCCAGCCACCCCGCCAGCTCCCGCGCCAGCGCCACCCCCCGCTCCGCCCCGGCGCGCGGCACGATGCACGCCACCAGCACCCCGCCGTGCGCGTCCTCCTGATGCACCACCGCCGCCTCGGCCACCGCCGCGTGCGCCCGCAGCGCCGCCTCGATCTCGCCCAGCTCGATCCGCACCCCGCGCAGCTTCACCTGCCCGTCGCGCCGCCCCAGGTACTCCAGCATCCCATCGGCGCGCACGCGCGCCAGGTCGCCGGTGCGGTACAGCCGCGCGCCCGCCGCGCCACTCACGCCGTCGGGCAGCCAGCTCGTCGCGGTGCGGTCGGGCCGCTGGTGGTAGCCGCGCCCCAGCCCGACGCCGCCGAGGTACAGCTCGCCCACCACGCCGATTGGCACCGGCTGGCCGTGCGGGTCGAGCACATAGGTCTGCAGGTTGGCGATCGGCTGGCCGATCGGCACGGTCGCAGGCGGCGGGCCAGGCGGGCAGCTCCAGGCGGTGACGTCGATGGCGGCCTCGGTGGGGCCGTAGAGATTGTGGATGTGGGTGGTGGGCAGGGCGGCACGCGCGCGCGCGAGCAGGTCGGGGGCGAGCGCCTCGCCGCTGCAGATCAGGTGGCGGAGGTGTGGCAGAGCGGGGAGGTGCGGCAGGTCGAGCAAGGCGCGCAGCATGGAAGGGACAAAATGGACGACAGAGATGGCCTCGGCGGCGAGGGTGTGGGCGAGGTAGTCGGGCTCGCGGTGGCCGCCGGGGCGGGCAAGCACGAGGGTGGCGCCGGTGAGGAGCGGCCAGAAGAACTCCCAGAGGGCGACGTCGAAGGTGGCGGGGGTCTTCTGGAGGACGCGGTCGGCGGGGGCGAGGGGGAAGGCGCGCTGCATCCAGAGGAGGCGGTTGAGGAAGGCGGCGTGGGCATTGAGGGCGCCCTTGGGGGCGCCGGAGGAGCCGGAGGTGAAGAGCATGTAGGCGAGCTGGTCGGGGAGGATGGAGGGGAAGGGAACGGGAGGCGCGGCGGCAATGGCGTCGGCGTCGGCGTCGAGGGTGAGGACGGGGCCGGGCCAGGCGGAGATGCGGGGGCGGAGGGGCAGGCAGGTGAGGACGAGAGCAGGGCGGGCATCGGCGAGGAGCGCGGCGAGGCGAGCCGGGGGGGCGGCGGGGTCGAGGGGCAGGATGACGGCGCCGGCGAGGAGGGTGGCGAGGAGCGCGAGGACGAGGTCGGGAGAGCGGTCGAGGAGGATGGCGACGCGGGGCTCGGGGGTGGAGCAGAAGGGGGCGAGGGCGTGGGCGAGGAGGGTGGCGCGGGCGAGGAGGGTGTGGTAGGAGAGGGAGGTGCCGTCGGCGGCGCGGAGGGCGATGGCGAGGGGGGCGTGCTGCGCCTGGCGGGCGATGGCGTGCGGGATGAGCGGGGTGGCGGGGAAGGGGGTGGCGGTGTGGTTGAAGGTGTGGACGAGCAGGTGGCGGGCGGTGGGGGAGAGGATAGGGAGGGCGGCGAGGGGGGCGTCGGGGGTGGCGAGGGCAGCGGGGAGCAGGGTGAGGAACTGGTCGGCCAGCCGCGCCATCGTCTCCGCCCCGAACAGGCTGGTGCGATATTCAAACGAGCCCACCAGCCGATCGCCCACCTCGGCCATGGCCAGCACGAGGTCGAAATTCGCCGCCTCGCTGTCGATTGGGAATGGGCTCAGGCTCAGCTCGGGCAGCGACAGGCTGGGCGCGGGCGTGTTCTGGAAGGTAAACATCACCTGGAAAATCGGCGTGCGGCTGGGGTCGCGCGCGGGCTGGAGCGCCTCGACGAGCTTTTCGAACGGCAGATCCTGGTGGGCATACGCGGCCAGCGCCACTTCGCGCACGCGGCCGAGCAGCTGGCGAAAGCTGAGGCTACCGGCCAGGCTGGTTCGCAGCACCAGCGTATTGGTGAAAAAGCCGATCAGCCCCTCGGTCTCGCCGCGGCGGCGGTTGGCGATCGGTGTACCGACCGCGATGTCGCTCTGGCCGCTGAGGCGCGCCAGCAGCAGCTGGAACACCGCCAGCAGCGTCATGAACGGCGTGCAGCCCTCGCTGCGGCTGAGCGCGGCCAGCCCGGCCGTCAGCTCGGCCGGCAGCACAAAGTCGTGCTTGGCGCCGTGGAAGTCGAGGCTCGGCGGGCGCGGGTGGTCGGTGGGCAGCTCGAGCGGCGCCAGGCCGGCTAGCTGCTGCGTCCAGTAGGCCAGCTGGCGTGCCAGGTCGTCGCCCTGCAGCCAGCCGCGCTGCCAGAGCGCGAAGTCGGCGTACTGGATCGGCAGCTCGGGCAGCGCTGGCGGCTGGCCGGCGCGAAAGGCCTGGTACAGCGCGGCGATCTCCTGGATCAGAATGCTCATCGACCAGCCGTCGGCGATGATGTGGTGCAGCGTGAGCAGCAGCACGTGCTCGGCTGGGCCGAGGCGCAGCAGCGTCACGCGCATCAGCGGGCCGCGCTCCAGGTCGAACGGCTGCTGGGTTTCGCCGCGAACCAGCCGCCGCAGCTCGTCGGCGCGCGCGCCCTCGGGCATGTCGCCAAGGTCGATCGTGCGCGCGGGTGGCGTTTCGGCGCGCGCCGGCGCGACCACCTGCACTGGCTGGCCGTCCTGCACCGCGAAGGTGGTGCGCAGGCTGGCGTGGCGGTGCACCACCTCGCCAACGGCGCGGTCGAGCGCGGCCGGGTCGAGCCGGCCGGCGAGGCGCACCGCCGCGCAGATAATGTAGGTCGGCGCGTCGGGCTGGAGCTGGTGCAGAAACCAGAGCCGCTGCTGCGCGAACGACAGCGGGAAGGTTTTGGGCTTGGCGGCCTTCTCGCGCAGCAGCTGGGCCAGCAGCGCGCGCTTTTCTTCGAGTGAGAAGCCGTCGGTCGGGCTGCCTGTTGCGCTCATGGGTGTTGTCCTTCCTCGGCCAGCAGCGCGGCGAGCAACGCGTCCACGCTTGCTTCCGAAAGCTGGTCGAGACTCGCCAGCAACTGCTCGGTGTCTTCGTCGGTGGCCCGGCCGATCGTGCCGCCAGGCTCGGGCTGGGCCTGCGCCTGGCCGATGGCCTGCGCGAGCCCGGCGATCGTGGGGGAGTCGAACAGCGCGCGCACGGGCAGCTCGGTCTCGAGCGCCTCGCGCACGCGCGCGATCACGCGGGTGGCCAGCAGCGAGTGGCCGCCCAGCTCGAAGAAGTCGTCGTGGATGCCGATCGGCGCGAAGCCCAGCAGCGACTCCCAGATCGCCGCGATCGCGCGCTCGGCGTCGGTGCGCGGTTCGGCGTAGGCGCTGCCAAGCTGCGGGCGCGGGTGGGCCGGGCGCGCGCCCTGGGCCTGCTCGAGCGTGTCGAGCACGCTGCTGGCGTTGTAGGCGCTCTGCTGCTCCAGCAGCGCCGGCAGGTCGTAGGTCGAGACGGCCACCTGCGGCGCGGCGCGTTCGGCCAGCGCGCGCCGGAAGGCCGCGACGCCCTGCTCGGCCGTGAGGCCGTCGGCCAGGTCGGCGCCGGTGTGGCGGCGGTGCAGCGCCTCGGCGATCGTGGCCATGCCGGTGTTCCGCCAGCGATCCCAGTTGATCGAGCGGATCGGCGCGCCGCGCTGCCATGCCGCCTGGGCCAGCGCGTCGAGGAAGCCGTTGGCGGCGCAGTAGTCGGCCTGGCCGACGCCGCCGAGGATCGCCGCGAGCGACGAGCAGAGCACGATGAAATCGGGCGAGCGCTCGCGAAAGGCCGCCTCGATCGCCAGCGCGCCGCGCAGCTTGGGCGCGAGCACGCGCTCGGCGGCGGCGCGGGTTTTGAGCTGGATCATGCCGCCGCCGGGCACGCCAGCGGCGTGGATCACGCCGTGGATCGCGCCGAAGCGCGTTTCGGCCGCGGCTACGGCCGCGTGCAGCTGGGCCGGGTCGGTCACGTCGGCGCGGAGCGGCAGCACCTCGGCGCCCAGCGCCTCGATCGCGCGCGCCCGCCCGATCGAGGCGCTGGTCGGGTCGTCGCCGGCATGGCTGGCCAGCCAGCCGTCCCACGCGGCGCGCTCCGGCAGCCCCGTGCGGCCAAGCAGCACCAGCCGCGCCCGCACTGCGCGCGCCAGCTCTTCGGCCAGCGCGAGCCCCAGGCCGCCGAGGCCGCCGGTGATCAGGTACACGCCGCGCTCGCGCAGCAGCGGCCGGCCCTCGGCGTCGTCGTCGATCCGGATCGGCTCGAAGCGCTGCGCCCAGCGGTGCGCGCCGCGGTAGGCCACCACCGGCTCGGCCGCGCCGGCGGCAAGCTCGGCCAGCAGCTGATCGGCCAGCCGGGCGGGGCTGTTTGGCGGCAGAACGTCGACATTCCGGCAGCGCAGGTGCGGGTACTCCTGCGGGATGACCTTGAGCGCCCCCAGCAGCGGCGCCTGCTCGGCGCGCGGCCGCTCGTCGGCGCCAACGGCGTGCAGCCCGCCCGACACGGCCACCAGCTCGAGCGCCGCCCCGGCCATGTGCCGGTCGAGCGCCTGCGCCAGCCAGAGCAGGCTGTAGAAACCGCGATCGAGGCCGCGATCGAGCGCGGCTTCGTCCAGCTCGGCCGGCCCGGCGTCGCCCAGGCTCCACAGGTGGACAATCGTGTGGGGCTGCCACTCGGCGGCGCGCAGCTCGGCCAGCAGCGCGTGGTAGTCTTCGGGCGCGCGCGGATCGAGCGTGTAGGCGCGCTCGGCCTCTCGCGCGAAGTGCGCGCCGGCGTTCGCCAGCACCACGCTCTGGCCGGCGGCCTCGAGGCGCCGGCCAGCGCCGCGCCGACACCCAGGCCGTCGCTCAGCAGCAGCCAGCCGCCCGGCCGGTCGGCGGGCGCGAACGGCCTAGGCGGCGGCACGCGGCGCCACGACGGCACGTAGAACCAGTCGGCCGGATCGGCCTGGCGGCGCGCGCGCCGGCGCAGCACCTGGCCGGGGCGCAGGTCGATCCAGAAGCGCTGGCGCTCGAACGGGTAGGTTGGCAGCGGCACGCCGGCGCGCCGCGCCGTGAACCGCCCGCCAATCGATCGCCGCGCCGGCCATCCAGATGCGGCCGAGCGCACCGGCGAGCGCCACGTCGTCGGGCTGCGACTCGTGCGGGTGGCGCATGCTCGCCACGATCGCGCGCTCGCGCGCGCCCTGCTGGCGCGCCAGCGCGCTGAGCGACTGCCCCGGCCCAACCTCCAGCAGGATCTGCTCGGGGTCGGCCAGCAGCGCCGCCACGCCCGCGCCAAAGCGCACGGTCTGGCGCAGGTGCCTGGCCCAGTAGGCCGGGTCGGTGGCCTCGCCAGGGCTGATCCAGCCGCCGCTGACATTCGAGATATACGGCAGCGCTGGCGGGTGCAGCGAGGTGCGCCGCACCAGCTCGGCGAACTCGGCCAGGATCGGCTCCATCATGGCCGAGTGAAACGCGTGCGAGGTGTGCAGCCGCCTGCAGCCGACGCCGCCGGCCTCGAGGCGCGCAGCCAGGGCCGCGACTGCCTCGGCCGGCCCGGCGACGACGCACAGCGCGGGGGCGTTCACCGCAGCCAGCGCCAGGTCGTCGCCGAGCAGCGCCGCGACCTGGCTCTCGGGCAGCTCGACCGCCAGCATTGCGCCGGGGGGCATGCGCTGCATGAGCCGGCCGCGCGCCGCCACCAGCGCCAGCGCGTCTTCGAGCGTGAACACGCCGGCCAGGCAGGCGGCCACGTACTCGCCGATGCTGTGGCCGATCATGGCGCGCGGGCGCACGCCCCAGGCCATCCACAGCCGCGCCAGCGCGTACTCGATCACGAACAGCGCCGGCTGCGCCAGCCACGTCTCGGTCAGCCGCCGGGCCGCCGCATCGTCGGGCTGCGGCGCGAACAGCAGCGCGCGCAGGTCGAGCCCCAGCTGCGGCGCGAGCAGATCGCAGCAGCGGTCGACCTCGGCGCGAAAGACTGGCTCGGCGGCATACAGGCCCTGGCCCATGCCGGCGTACTGCGCGCCCTGGCCGGGGAACAGAAACGCCACCGGGCGATCGTCGGCGGGCTGCAGCCGGGTGGGCGCGCCGGCCCTGAGCAGGCGGGCTGCCTCGGCCGGGCTGCCCGCCACCACGGCGCGGCGGTGGGCGAACGCCTGCCGGCCGGCCTGGAGCGTAAAGGCCACGTCGGCCAGGCTGGCGCCGGGGTGTGCGTCGAGGTAGCCGGCCAGCTGGGCGGTAGCTGCCTCCAGCGCTGGCGCGGTTTTGGCCGAAAGCACCAGCAGCTGCGGCGCGGTGCTGGGCTGGGCAGGCGCTTGCGCGGGCGGCTCTTCGAGCACCATGTGCACATTCGTACCGCCGATGCCGAACGAGCTGACCCCGGCGCGGCGCGGGTGGCTGCCGCCTGGCCAGGGCGCCAGGCTGGTGGCCACGTAGAACGGGCTGCGCGCGAAGTCGATCTGCGGGTTGGGCTGCGAGAAGTGCAGACTCGGCGGGATCTGGCCGTGGCGCAGCGCCAGCGCGGCTTTGATCAGCCCGGCCGCACCGGCGGCGGCGTCGAGGTGGCCGATATTGGTCTTCAGCGAGCCGATTGCGCAGAAGCGCTCGCGCGCCGTGCCAAGCCGGAACGCCTGCGTCAGCGCCTGGATCTCGATCGGGTCGCCGAGCGGGGTGCCGGTGCCGTGGGCTTCGACATAGCCGATCGTGTCGGCCGGCACACCGGCGCGCGCCTGGGCCTCGGCGATCACGGCGGCCTGGCCGGCGACGCTGGGGGCGGTATAGCCGACCTTGCCGGCGCCGTCGTTGTTGATCGCCGAGCCCTTGATCACCGCGTAGATCTGGTCGCCGTCGGCCAGCGCGTCGGCCAGCCGCTTGAGCACCACAATTGCCACGCCGCTGCCCGACACAGTGCCGCGCGCCTGGGCGTCGAACGCGCGGCAGTGGCCGTCGGGCGAGGCGATGCCGCCCTCGCTGTACAGGTGGCCCGATGTCTGCGGCACCAGCGCCGACACGCCCCCGGCCAACGCCATGTCGCTGTCGCCGGACAGCAGGCTCTGGCAGGCCAGGTGCGTCGCCACCAGCGATGTCGAGCAGGCCGACTGCACGGTGAAGCTGGCGCCGCGCAGGTTCAGCTTGTAGGCCACGCGCGTGGCCAGGTAGTCTTTGTCGTTGCTCAGCACCGCCTGGAAGCTGCCGGCGGCCTCGATCGCGGCGGGGTTGGAGTACAGGTTGAACACGTAGCTGTTCATGCTCACGCCCGCGAACACGCCGACCCGGCCGGGAAAGCGCTGCGGGTCGTAGCCGGCGCGCTCGAGCGCTTCCCAGGCGCACTCGAGAAAGATGCGCTGCTGCGGGTCGATCAGCTCGGCTTCGCGCGGCGTGTAGCCGAAGAATGCCGCGTCGAACAGCTCGATGCCGTCGAGCGCGGCGCGGCCCTTGACGTAGCTCGGGTTGTGCACCAGCTCGGGCTCGATGCCCGCGGCCAGCAGCTCTTCGTCCGAGAAGAACACGATCGACTCGACGCCGTCGCACAGGTTGCGCCAGAACGCCTCGACGCTTGGCGCGCCGGGGAAGCGCCCGCTCATAGCCACGATCGCAACCGCGTCGGCCGCGGGCCGCTCGGCCGGGGCGCGCGATGCCACGCGCTCGCGCAGCTGCCGCAGCTCGGCGTCTGCTGCGTCGGCCTGGCCCAGGTGCGCCGCCAGCGCGCCGACGGTCGGGTGCGCGAACAGGTCGACCAGCGCGATCTCGCGGCCGAGCGCCGCGACCAGGCGCGCGTGAGCCTGCACCATCAGCAGCGAGTGGCCGCCCAGGTCGAAGAAGTTGTCGGCCAGGCCGACGCGGTCGATCTTCAGCACTGCCTGCCAGATCTCGGCGATCGCGCGCTCGAGCTGGCTGCCCGGCGGCTCGAATGGCGCCGCCGCCGATCGGCCTGCGCCTGGCGCCGGCAGCGCGCGCCGGTCGACTTTGCCATTTGGCAGGGTGGGCAGCTCGGCCAGCGGCACGAACGCCGAGGGCAGCATATACTCGGGCAGCTGCTGGCGCAGAAATGCCCGCAGCGCGCCGCCCAGCTCGGGATCTGGCGCGCCGGATACTGGCGGATGCTCGCGCGGCACCGGGTAGGCCACCAGCCGCACGTCGCCGGGGGCGTCTTCGCGCGCCAGCACCACCGCCTCGCGCACGGCCGGGTGGCGCGCCAGCGCGGCCTCGATCTCGCCGAGCTCGATCCGGTAGCCGCGCAGCTTCACCTGCCCGTCGGCGCGGCCGATGAACACAATTGTGCCGTCGGCCCGGCGGCGCGCCAGGTCGCCGCTGCGGTACAGCCGCGCGCCAGGCTCGGCGAATGGGTCGGGCACGAAGCGCTCGGCGGTCAGGTCGGGCCGGTTCAGGTAGCCCAGGCCCACGCCCGCGCCGCCGATATACAGCTCGCCGGGCACGCCCACCGGCACAGGCTGCAGGCGCGCGTCGAGCAGGTACACGCGAGCGTTGTCGATCGGCCGGCCGATCGGCGGAATGGGCGCCGCGCCGTCGTAGACGCCGGCGGTGGCGCACACGGTTGTTTCGGTCGGGCCGTAGGCGTTGACGCAGCGCCGGCCGGGGGCGGCCCAGGCGGCCAGCAGCGCGGCCGGGCACGGCTCGCCGGCCACCACCAGCGTGCGCAGCGCCGGCAGCTCGGCCGGGGGCATGGCCGCCAGCGCCGAGGGCGGCAGCGTCACGGTGCTGATCGCCAGGTCGCGCAGCAGCGCGGCCAGCGGCGGGCCGGGCATCATCTCGGCGGCAGGCGCGAGGCACAGGGTCGCGCCGGCCGCCAGCGCCGCGGCCAGCTCCGACACAGCCGCGTCGAAGCTGAAGGCCGCGAACTGGAGCACGCGGTCGCCGGAGCGCACGTCGAAGGCGCGCATCAGGGCCACGGCCAGGTTGCCCAGCCCGCGCTGCGTCAGCATCGCCCCCTTGGGCGCGCCGGTCGAGCCCGAGGTATAGATCACATACGCCAGCTGGTCGGCGTCGGCCGGGCCGCCCGGCTCGTCGTCGGGCATTGCCGCGATCTGCGGCCAGTCGGCGTCGAGCCGCACCACCTGGCGCGCGGCGTCGGCGAGCAGGCCAGGTAGCGCCGCGACGAGGTGCTGCTGCGTCAGCAGCAGCGGCGCGCGCGCGTCGGCGAGCATGTAGGCCAGGCGCTCGCTGGGGTAGGCCGGGTCGAGCGGAAGAAACGCGCAGCCGGCCTTCAGCACGCCCAGAACCGCGATCACCTGCTCGAGCGAGCGCTCGGCGCAGATGCCCACGATCGTGCCGGGAGCGGCGCCGAGGCCGCGCAGGTAGTGCGCCAGCCGGCTCGCGCGCCGGCTCAGCTCGGCGTAGCTCAGGCGCTCGCCGCCGGCCAGCACTGCGGTGGCCTCGGGTGCGCGCGCGGCCTGGGCCGCGAACTGCTGCAGGAACAGCGGCGCCGGCGCAGGTGTTGCGCTCGTATTCCACTCAACCAGCGCGCGCTGGCGCTCGGCCGCGGTCAGCAGCGGCAAATCGGCCAGGCGCAGCCCTGGGTCGGCCACAATCCCTTCCAGCAGCGTGGTGAAGTGCTCGGCCATGCGCGCGACCGTCGCGGGGTCGAACAGGTCGGTGTTGTACTCGAAGCCGGCCAGCATGCCGCCGTCGATCTCGCCCAGCGTGAGCGTCAGGTCGAACTTCGCGGTGGTCACGTCGAGCTCGATCAGCTCGAGCTGGAGGTCGCCGACCGCGCGCACCGGCGCCGTGGCGTTCTGAAGCACAAATGCCACCTGGAACAGCGGGTTGCGGCTGAGGTCGCGCTCGGGGTGCAGCCGCTCGACCAGCATCTCGAACGGCAGATCCTGGTGGGCATACGCGGCCAGCGCCACCTCGCGCACGCGCCCCAGCAGCTCGCGGAAGGTCGGGTCGCCGGCGGCGCTGGTGCGCAGCACGAGCATATTCACGAAGAAGCCGATCAGCCCCTGGATCTGGGAGTGCTGGCGGTTGGCGATCGGCGAGCCGACGGCGATATCGGCCTGGCCGGTGTAGCGGAATAGCAGCGCATTGAATGCCGCCAGCAGGGTCATGAACAGCGTCACGCCCTCTTGCTGGCTGAGCTGCTTCAGCGCCGAGGCCAGCTCGGGCGCCAGCGTGAACAGCCGCACCGCGCCACGGTAGCTCTGCGTCGGCGGGCGCGGGTGGTCGGTCGGCAGCTCGAGCGCCGGCATGCCGGCCAGCTGCTGTGCCCAGAAGCCGAGCAGGCGCTCGAGCGCCGCGCCCGCGAGCTGCTCGCGCTGCCAGATCGCGAAGTCGGCGTACTGGATGGGCAGCTCGGGCAGCGCCGGCGGCTGGCCGGCGCGCGACGCGGCGTACAGCGCCGCCAGCTCGCGCTGGAACACGCCCATCGACCAGGCGTCGGCGACGATATGGTGCATCGTCAGGAGCAAGACGTGCTCGTGCTCGTCTAAACGCAGCAGCGCCGCGCGCAGCAGCGGGCCGCGCTCTAGGTCGAACGGCCGGCAGGCCTCGGCGTAGCCAAGGCGCCGGGCCTCGGCCTCGCGCTCGCCGGGCGGCAGATGGCGCAGATCGCGCAGGTGCAGCGCCGCAATCGCGCGCGCGGCGGGGCTGTCGGCCGGGGCGATGGCCTGCGACGGGCGGCCGGCGAGCGCCGGGAAGGTGGTGCGCAGCGCCTCGTGGCGCCGCACGATCGCCGCGAGCGTGCGCTCGAGCGCGGGCACATCGAGCGCGCCGCGCATGCGCACGCCGGTGAACACGTTGTAGTACGGGCTGTTCGGCTCGAGCTGATCGAGGAACCAGAGCCGCTGCTGGGCGAACGACAGCGGCAGCGCGCCGGTGCGCTCGGCGCGCGGGATGCCGCTGGCGGGCCGCGCGCCACGGGCCGCGCCGCGCTGCTGGAGCCGCTGCAGCAGCAGCGCGCGCTGCGCGGGCGAAAGCCGGGCGATTGTGTCGGCCAGGTCGTCTGATGGCGCGGCGGCTGGCGGCTGGGCGGGGCCGGCGCTGCGGGCGGGCTGGGGGGCGCCGAGGCTCTGGAGGTAGCGCTCGAATGGCGCGACGCTCAGGCCGGCGACAAACGCGCCAGCGGCGGCGTAGGCCGCTTCGGATTGGCGCTCGTAGAGCGCGCGATCGGCGAGCAGCCGGGCGAGCGCGTCGCGCCACGGCGCGACATCCTGCGGCGGCACCACGGGCGCCGGCAGCAGGTTTTCGTCGAGCCGATCCTCGAAGCGCTCGATCGGCCGCACCGGCAGCACGAAATCGGTGCCGAGCTTGGCCTCGGGCAGCCCGCCGCAGTTGCTGGCGAGCACGGGGATGCCGCGCAGCATCGCGTCGACCGCCGCCATCCCAAAGCCCTCGATCCACAGCGAGGGCATCAGCAGCACGCGCGCCTGCGCGAAGATCGCGTCGAGGTTGGGCTGGTTGGGCAGCAGCGTCATGTTCGGCAGCCGGGCCAGCGCCGCGCGGTCGGCGCTGGTGGTGCCATAGCCCGGCAGCGCCGCGAACGGCAGATCGGGCAGGGCGCGGGCCAGCTCCAGCACGATCGGCAAACCCTTCACCGCGCAGGCGTTCATCAGCAGGGCGTAGCCGGCGTCGAAGCGGCCGAGGCGCGCGAACGGCCCAGCGCCGTAGTGCGGCGGGTGGTTGACGAACGCGTCGCGGCCGATCCAAGTTTTGACATACTCGGCCACAAACTGGCTGATCGCCACGATCCCGGCCGCCTGGCGCACCAGCTCGGCGCGCGCCGGGCCGGGGTACAGGCTGGCCGGGCCGAACGGGAACATCTGCGGCGTGTGCGCCAGATAGATCGTGCGCGCGCGGCGCAGCTCGATCGCCGCCTCAAGCAGGCTCTGCGATGGGTCCTCGGCCGAAACCAGCACCCAGTCGGGATCGAACGCAGCGATGTGCGCGGCGAAATGCGTGCGCAGCCGCGCCGGATCGGCAACCGCGTGCACCTCGACGCCGCCGAGGCTGAAGCTGGCGACGCCGGCGTGCTCGCTCACGGCCACGCCATCGGCCGCCAGCCCGGCGCGAAACTGCTCGTAGCTGCCGTTGGGCGGCGTGGCCAGCGCCGGCGCTACCACGTGCACGGCGTGCCCGCGCGCAGCCAGGCCCTCGCACAGGCAGCGGTTCGAGCGGTTCGTGCCGCCGTGGGAGCGCGTGTAGGGCAGGTTCATTGTCAGCAGAATTTTCATTCGCCATCTCCCGCTTCAGCCGCCAGCAGCGACTGCAGGTCGTCGGGGGAGGCCTGCTGGATCTCGGCCAGCAGCCGCGCGACCTCCGCCGGGTCTTCCTGCGCGATCTGCCGGGTGCTGATCGCGACGGTGATATCGACGATGGTTGGCGCGTCGAACAGCTCGCGCAGCGATAGCTCGACGCCGAAAGTATCGCGGATGCGGGCGGCGAGCTGGGTGAGCAGCAGCGAGTGGCCGCCCAGCGCGAAAAAGTTGTCGCCCACCCCCACGCGCTCCACCGCCAGCCCCAGCAGCTCGGCCCACAGCCCCGCCAGCTCCCGCTCCACCGCCGTTCGCGGCGCCACCCGCCCTTCCCCGCCGCTCAGCGCCTCCGCTCCCTCCGCCTGCACCGCCGCCGCCAGCCCCCGCCGGTCCAGCTTCCCGCTGCTCGTCAGCGGCAGCCCCGCCCGCTCCACCCAGCGCCCCGGCACCAGCGCCGCCGGCAGCCGCTGCCCCAGCCACCCCGCCAGCTCCCGCGCCAGCGCCACCCCCGCTCCGCCCCGGCGCGCGGCACGATGCACGCCACCAGCACCCCGCCGTGCGCGTCCTCCTGATGCACCACCGCCGCCTCGGCCACCGCCGCGTGCGCCCGCAGCGCCGCCTCGATCTCGCCCAGCTCGATCCGCACCCCGCGCAGCTTCACCTGCCCGTCGCGCCGCCCCAGGTACTCCAGCATCCCATCGGCGCGCACGCGCGCCAGGTCGCCGGTGCGGTACAGCCGCGCGCCCGCCGCGCCACTCACGCCGTCGGGCAGCCAGCTCGTCGCGGTGCGGTCGGGCCGCTGGTGGTAGCCGCGCCCCAGCCCGACGCCGCCGAGGTACAGCTCGCCCACCACGCCGATTGGCACGGGTTGGCCGTGCGGGTCGAGCACGTAGGTCTGCAGGTTGGCGATCGGCTGGCCGATCGGCACGGTCGCAGGCGGCGAGCCGGGCGGGCAGGTCCAGGCGGTGACGTCGATAGCGGCCTCGGTGGGGCCGTAGAGATTGTGGATGTGGGTGGTGGGCAGGGCGGCACGCGCGCGCGCGAGCAGGTCGGGGGCGAGCGCCTCGCCGCTGCAGATCAGGTGGCGAAGGTGTGGCAGGGCGGGGAGGTGCGGCAGGTCGAGCAAGGCGCGCAGCATGGAGGGGACGAAATGGACGACGGCGATGGCCTCGGCGGCGAGGGTGTGGGCGAGATAGTCGGGCTCGCGGTGGCCGCCGGGGCGGGCAAGCACGAGGGTGGCGCCGGTGAGGAGCGGCCAGAAGAACTCCCAGAGGGCGACGTCGAAGGTGGCGGGGGTCTTCTGGAGGACGCGGTCGGCGGGGGCGAGGGGGAAGGCGCGCTGCATCCAGAGGAGGCGGTTGAGGAAGGCGGCGTGGGCATTGAGGGCGCCCTTGGGGGTGCCGGAGGAGCCGGAGGTGAAGAGCATGTAGGCGAGCTGATCGGGGAGGATGGAGGGGAAGGGAACGGGAGGCGCGGCGGCAATGGCGTCGGCGTCGGCGTCGAGGGTGAGGACGGGGCCGGGCCAGGCGGAGATGCGGGGGCGGAGGGGCAGGAGGGTGAGGACGAGAGCAGGGCGGGCATCGGCGAGGAGCGCGGCGAGGCGGGCCGGGGGGCGGCGGGGTCGAGGGGCAGGATGACAGCGCCGGCGAGGAGGGTGGCGAGGAGCGCGAGGACGAGGTCGGGAGAGCGGTCGAGGAGGATGGCGACGCGGGGCTCGGGGGTGGAGCAGAAGGGGGCGAGGGCGTGGGCGAGGAGGGTGGCGCGGGCGAGGAGGGTGTGGTAGGAGAGGGAGGTGCCGTCGGCGGCGCGGAGGGCGATGGCGAGGGGGGCGTGCTGCGCCTGGCGGGCGATGGCGCGCGGGATGAGCGGGGTGGCGGGGAAGGGGTGGCGGTGTGGTTGAAGGTGTGGACGAGCAGGTGGCGGGCGGCGGGGGAGAGGATAGGGAGGGCGGCGAGGGGGCGTCGGGGGTGGCGAGGGCAGCGGGGAGCAGGGTGAGGAACTGGTCGGCCAGCCGCGCCATCGTCTCCCCCTCGAACAGGTCGGTATTGTAGTGGAGCTTACCCACCAGCCCCTGGCTCGATCGCACCAGCGCCAGCGTCAGATCAAACGCCGAGGTTGGGCTTTCGAGCTCAAGCGGGCTGATCGCCAGGCCGGCCAGCGCGAACTCCTCAGCCGGCGCGTTCTGAAAGGCAAACATCACCTGGAACAGCGGGTTGCGGTCGAGCTCGCGCGCGGGCTGCAGCTCGTCGACTAGCCGCTCGAATGGCAGATCCTGGTGGGCGTAGGCCCCGGCAACCACTTCGCGCACGCGGCCGAGCAGCTGGCGAAAGCTGAGGCTGCCGGCCAGGCTGGTTCGCAGCACCAGCGTATTGGCGAAAAAGCCGATCAGCCCCTCGGTCTCGCGGTGCGGCCGGCCGGCCACTGGCACGCCCACCGCGATGTCGCTCTGGCCGCTGAGGCGCGCCAGCAGCAGCTGGAACACCGCCAGCAGCGTCATGAATGGGGTCGCCTCCTCGTGCTGGCTGAGCGCCACCAGCTGATCGAACACCGCGCCTTCCACCACCAGATCGTGCGTCGCGCCGTGGAAGCTTTGCACCGGCGGGCGCGGGTGGTCGGTGGGCAGCTCGAGCGGCGCCAGGCCGGCTAGCTGCTGCGTCCAGTAGGCCAGCTGGCGCGCCAGGTCGTCGCCCTGCAGCCAGCCGCGCTGCCAGAGCGCGAAGTCGGCGTACTGGATCGGCAGCTCGGGCAGCGCTGGCGGCTGGCCGGCAGCAACTGTGGCGTGCAGCGCCGCCAGCTCGCGAATGAAAATACCGACCGACCAGCCGTCGGCGATGATGTGGTGCATTGTCAGCAGCGCGATATGCTCGTCGTCGGCGGTGCGCAGCAGCAGCACGCGCAGCAGCGGGCCGCGCTCCAGGTCGAACGGCCGCAGCGCCTCGTGCTCGGCCAGGCGCCGCGCCTCGGCCGCGCGCGCGCCCTCGGGCATGCCGCGCAGATCCGCCTGCTCGATCGGGATGGGCAGCTCGGCGTGAATCACCTGCGTAGGCTGGCCCTCGGGCGCCGTGAAGGTTGTGCGCAGGCTTTCGTGGCGGCGCGCGATCGCGGCCAGAGCCTGCGCCAGCCTGCTGGCGTCGAGCGCGCCGCTCAGGCGCACGGCCTTGAAAATGTTGTAGGCCGGGCCAAGCGGGTCGAGCTGGTGCAGAAACCAGAGCCGCTGCTGGGCGAACGACAGCGGCAGCGCGCCGCTCTCGGCGCGGCGCGGTATCACCTGCGTCTTTTTCGTGCCCTTATCGCGCAGGCGCTCGATCAACCGTAGGCGCTGCTCGCGCGAGAGGCCGGCCAGCCGTGCTTCAAGATCTGCCATCGGATAGCTCCAGTTCATCAAGCGCCTGCGCCAGCTCGTCGGGGCTGGCGGCGGCCAGTAGCGCCAGCTCGATCGCCTCGGCCAGCCCGGCGACCGTCGGCGTCTCGAACAGGCTGCGCAGCGGGAGATCGAGCTCGAACGCCTCGCGCAGCCGAAAAACCGCCTGCGTCGCCAGCAGCGAGTCGCCGCCTAGCTCGTAAAAGTTATCGTGAACGCCGATCTGCTCGATCCCGAACACCGCCTGCCAGATCGCGGCGATCGTCTGCTCGATCGGGGTGCTGGGCGCGGCATACGCCGTGTGCATGCGCGGGCGCGGGTGTGCCGGCAGCCCACGCCGCGACTGCTCAATTTCGCCCAGCACGCTCGCCTGGGTGATCGCCCGCGCCTGCGCCACGAGCTCGGGCACGCCCGTGGGCGAAACCACCACCTGCGGCGTTGGGCATCCCGCCAGAATGCGCCGGAACGCCTCGACGCCCTGCTCGTGCGCCATGCCCTCGGCCAGACCGGCCGGGCGGCTGACGCCGAGCGCCGCCGGGTCGACACGCCTCAGGCTAAAGCCGGCGATGCCGACCAGCTCGTCGCCGTGCTCGTCGAGCAGCTGCACGTCGAAGGTGAGCGTGTCGTCGGCGCCGGCCTGCCGGTAGCGCGCCAGGCTGTAGACCTGCCCCGCCAGCGGGCGGCGCACCGTTACGCTGCCATACATCAGCGGCAGGTACAGGCCCGCGCCGGCCGCCTGGTGCCCGAATGCGGTGGCGACGTCGAGCAGGGCCGGGTGCAGCGGGAAGTGCGCCAGGTCGGCCTGGAACGCGGCCGGCAGCTCCAGGCGCGCCAGCGCGGTCTCGCCGCCGGCGTATACCTCGCGCAGGCTCTGCCAGCGCGGCCCCCAGTACACCAGCGCCGCCGGGTCGGCGCCTGCGGCCGGCCGCGGCTCGGCGGGCGCGAGTGTGCCGCGCAGCGCCGCCAGATCCACGCGCGCCGGCTGGCCGGCTGCGGGCGCGAGCGTGCCGCGCGCGTGCTCGTGCTGGCGCCCGCCGGCCTGGCTCACCACCCGAAAGTCGTAGCCGGCCCCGGCGCGCTCAACGACGACCTGGGCCTCGCTGCGCTCGCCCGGCGGCACCATCAGCGGCGCCAGAAACACAACGTCGCGCAGCTCGACCGGTCCAGGCCCGGCAAACTGCTCGAACGCGGCGCGCGCCAGCTCAAGAAAGGCCGTGCCAGGCAGCGTCGGCACCCCGGCGACCATATGCTCGGCCAGGAGCCACTGCTCGTCGGCGCGCAGATCGAGCTGGTACACCGCCCGCTCGGCTGTTTTGCTCAGGCAACCCGCGATCAGCGGGCGCGCGGCCAGCGGCTCGGGCGCGGCGTGGCGCGCGCGCAGCCCGGCGGTGTTGGCGGCCATGCCGGCCTCGCGCCAGCCACTCCAGTCGATCGATACCGCGAACCCGCCGCGCCGGGCGTAATCGTGCGCGAAGGCGTCGAGAAACGCATTAGCGCCGCTGTAGTCGGCCTGGCCCAACCCGCCGGTGACGCCGATCGTCGAGGCGCACAGCAGCAGAAAGTCGAGCCTGGCTCCGGCCAGCGCCGCCTCGAGCGCGCGCAGCCCGGCTAGCTTGGGCGCGAGCACGCGCTCGGCGGCGGCGCGGGTTTTGAGCTGGATCATGCCGCCGCCGGGCACGCCAGCGGCGTGGACCACGCCGTGGATAGCGCCGAAGTGCGCCTCGGCCGCGGCTACGGCCGCGTGCAGCTGGGCCGGGTCGGTCACGTCGGCGCGGAGCGGCAGCACCTCGGCGCCCAGCGCCTCGATCGCGCGCACCCGCCCGATCGCCTGGCTGGTCGGGTCGTCGCCGGCATGGCTGGCCAGCCAGCCGTCCCACGCGTCGCGCTCCGGCAGCCCCGTGCGGCCAAGCAGCACCAGCCGCGCCTGCACCGCGCGCGCCAGCTCCTCGGCCAGCGCCAGGCCGATCGCGCCAAGGCCGCCGGTGATCAGGTACACGCCGCGCTCGCGCAGCCGGCTGTTCGGCAGCGGCGCGGGGCCGATCCGCAGCGGCTCTAATGCGCGAACCCCGCGTTGCGCGCCGCGGTAGGCCACCGGCGCGTCGGACGAGCGCCCGGCCAGCTCGGCCACCAGCTGATCGAGCAGCCGCTCGCGCCGCTGGTCGCCTGGCTCGAACAGCTCGACATCGACGCTCCAGCACGCGATCTGCGGGTACTCAAGCGGGATCGCCTGGCACGGCCCGAGCAGCGCGGCCTGCTCGGGCAGCAGCAGCTCGTCGCCGGTCACCTCGTGCAGCTGGTTCGACACCACCACCAGCCGCAGCGGCCCGGCCGAGGGCTGATCGCCGAGCGCCTGCGCCAGCCAGAGCAGGCTGTAGAAGCCGAGCTCAAGCGCGTGGGCCTGGCCGGCTGCCAGGCTGCACATATGCACGATCGTGCCCGGCAGCCCGCCCGCCGCGCGCAGTGCGCCGAGCAGCGCGTGGTACTGCGCCGGATCGCGCGGGTCGAGCGTGTAGGCCTGCGGGCCGCTCTGGGCGAAGGCCGCGCCAGGCCGCGCCACGGCGCAGGCATGCCCGGCCTGGGCCAGCCGATCGGCGAGCTGCTGGCCCAGGCCGCCGTCGTCGCCGACGATCAGCCAGCCGCGCTCGTCGTGCGCGATCGGCTCGGGCGGCAGCGCGCGCCGCCACGAAGGCGCCGCGAACCAGTCGGCGATGTCGGCCTTGGGCCTGGGCGCCGGCGCGGCTGTGGCGCCAGCGGCCGGCGGGTCGATCCAGAAGCGCTGGCGCTCGAACGGGTAGGTTGGCAGCGCCACGCGCCGCCGCTGGCCGTTGTGCACGCCGGCCCAATCGGGCGCGAGGCCAGCCAGCCAGAGCTGACCGAGCGCAGCCAGCACGCCGGCGCGCTCGCCCGCATGCTCGCGCGGCAGCGACGCCAGCACGACCTGCGTGGTTCGCGCCGGGCTGCGCCGCGCGAGGCCCGCCAGCGCCTGGCCGGGGCCAACCTCCAGCAGCACGCGGTCGGCGTCGCCGAGCAGCGTGGCGAGGCCGCTTGCGAAGCGCACGGTGTGCCGCAGATGCCGCACCCAGTACTCCGGGTCGGTCGCGTCTTCGGGCGTCAGCCAGCCGCCGGTCAGGTTCGAGACGCAGGCGATCTGTGGCGGGCGCAGCCGCAGCCGGCTGACGAACGCGCGGAACTCGCCGAGTATTGGCTCGACCATAACGGAGTGCGCGGCCACGTCGATCGGGATGCGCCGAAACGGCTGGCCGCGCGCGTCCAGCGCTGCCGCCAGCTCGTCGATCGCCGCGGCCGGGCCGGACACCACGCACTGCTCGGGCGCGTTGGTCGCCGCGATCGAGAGCCGGCCGCCCAGCAGCGGCGCCACCTCGGCCTCGGCCAGCGGCAGGCTCAGCATCGCGCCCGCCGGCAGCTGCTCGAACAGCCGGCCGCGCAGCGCCACCAGCGCCAGCGCGTCTTCCAGGCTGAACACGCCGGCCAGGCACGCTGCCACGTACTCGCCCAGGCTGTGGCCGAGCAGCGCCTGCGGCTGAATGCCCCAGGCCATCCACAGCTGGGCCAGCGCGTACTCAAACGCGAACAGCGCCGGCAGCGCGGTTGAGGTTCGTGTCAGCGGCGCGGCGCCGGCCTCTGCCGGTGGGTACAGCACCGCGCGCAGATCGAGCCCGAGGTGCGGGCGCAGCAGCTTGGCGCAGCGGTCGATCTGCGCGCGAAACACCGGCTCGCCGGCGTACAGCTCGCGGCCCATGTTCGGGTACTGCGCCGCCGCCGGGGAACAGAAACGCCGCCAGCGGGTGCTCGGGCGCGCGCTCGCCGTCGAATACGTGCTGCGCGTCGCGCGCGGCCAGCGCCACTAGCGCGTCGGCGTGGTCGCGCGCCAGCACCGCGCGCCGGTAGGCGAACGCGGCGCGGCCAACCTGCAGCGTGTAGGCCACGTCGGCCAGGTTCGCGCCAGGGTTGGCGCGCAGGAAGCCTTCTAGGTTCGCGCTGGCCTGCTCGAGCGCCGCCGGGGTTTTGGCCGAGAGCACCAGCAGCTGCCAGGGCTGCGCCGGGGCGGTCGGCGCCGGCGCGGGCGCCTGCTCGAGCACCACGTGGGCGTTCGTGCCGCCAATGCCGAACGAGCTGACCCCGGCGCGGCGCGGGGCGCGCGCCGGCCAGCCGGCCAGGCGCGTATTGACATAAAAAGGACTGTGCGCGAAGTCGATCTGCGGGTTTGGCTGGCTGAAGTGCAGGCTCGGCGGAATCTGGCCGTGCTGAAGCGCCAGCACGGTCTTGATCAGCCCAGCCACGCCGGCGGCAGTGTCGAGGTGCCCAACGTTGCTCTTCACCGAGCCGATCGCGCACGAGCCGGGCGGGAGCGGGCCGAAGGCTCTGGCAAGCGCGGCGATCTCGATCGGGTCGCCCAGCGGCGTGGCGGTGCCGTGGGCCTCGACATAGCCGATCGTCGCGGGGGCGGCCTCGGCCACCGCCAGCGCCTCGGCGATCACGCGCACCTGGCCGTCGACGCTGGGCGCGGTGTAGCCGATCTTCAGTGCGCCGTCGTTGTTCACGGCCCAGCCCTTCACCACCGCGTAGATCTGGTCGCCATCGGCCAGCGCGTCCTCGAGCCGCCGCAGCACTACCACGCCGGCCCCGCTGCCGAACACCGTGCCCTGGGCCAGCGCGTCGAAGCTGCGGCAGTGGCCGTCGGGCGAAAGGATGTGGCCGGGCCGGTAGTGGTAGCCTGCGCGCTGCGGCACGCGGATCGACACCGCGCCGGCCAGGGCCATGTCGCACTGGTAGTCGAGCAGGCTCTGGCAGGCCAGCGCCACCGCCACCAGCCCGGTCGAGCAGGCGGTCTGTACGCTCAGGCTCGGCCCGCGCAGGTTCAGCTTGTAGGCGGTGCGCGTGGCCAGGTAGTCTTTGTCGTTGCCGATCATCAGCTGGAAGCCGCCGAGCGCGCGCATCACCTCGGGGTTAGGCAGCAGGTTGAACAGCAGGTAGGTGTTGGCGCCCACGCCGGCGTACACGCCGATCGCGCCGTCGAAGGATGCGGGGGTGTGGCCCGCGTCTTCGAGCGCGGCCCAGGCGCACTCAAGAAACACGCGCTGCTGCGGGTCGGTGGTGGCGGCCTCGCGCGGCGTGAAGTCGAAAAACGCCGCGTCAAAGCGGTCTTCGTCTTCCAGCACCGGGCTGGCGCGCACGAACTGCGGGTCGGCCAGCTGCTCGGGGGCAACGCCCGCCGCCGCGAGCTGCTGCTCGGAGAGCGCGCTGATCGACTCGACGCCGTCGCGCAGGTTGCGCCAGAATGTGCCGAGGTCGGGCGCGCCGGGGAAGCGCCCGCTCATGCCGACGATCGCGATGCTGGCTGGCGCGTCACTCATTGCCGGCTCCTTTCCGCCGCTGCCCGGCCGCGCGGCGCAGCGCGGCCCGCTCGGCGCCCTGCTGCTGGGCCGGGCGCTCGGGCGCGGCGCTGCTCAGGTAGCCCGCCAGCAGGCTTACGCTGGGGTGCTCGAACAGTGCCACCACCGGGAATTCCTGGCTGAACACTTCGCGCAGCCGGTTGTAGGCCTGCACCATGTGCAGCGAGTTGCCGCCCAGGTCGAAGAAGTTGTCGTGGATGCCGACGCGCTCGATCCCCAGTATCTCCTGAAGGATCGCGGCGATCGTCCGCTCGGCTGCGGTCTGTGGCATCACGTAGCTGGATGCTGGCTCGGCATCAGCTGCGCCGGGCGCGGGCAGGGCGTTGCGGTCGACCTTGCCATTGGCCGAGAGCGGCAGCGCGCCGAGCAGCACAAACGCCGACGGCAGCATATACTCGGGCAGACGCTCGCGTAGCCAGGCGCGCAGCTCGTCGATGAAGCGGGCGGCGTCGGGCTGCTCAGGGCCAGGCGCGCCGAGCATGGCCTCGCCCTCGCGGCCGCCCAGCAGGCTGTGCAGCAGCACGTGGCCGTCGTCGAGCGCGAATGCGTGGCGCACCCGCTCGAAATCGAAGTCGCCGATCGGGCACAGGCCGAGCTGGCTGGCCGGCGCCGCAGTCATCAGCAGCTGGGTGATCGCGCCGGCCTCGAGCATGCAGAAGTCGCGCGCCAATGGGCCATATATCGGCTCAATCGCGTGCAGCTGGCCGATCAGGAAGATCGCGAACGCCGACTGGTCGAAGATCGGCTGGTTCGCCGCGTGGTGAATGTCGCGCTCGAACACAGCGTGCTCGTCGAGCAGCACCAGGCTGTGCTCGGCGGGGTGGTAGTAGTACACACCGCCGGACAGCCCGGCCACGCGGCCTGCTTTGACATACAGGTAGGCCTGCACCGGGTACAGGCTGCCGGCCGAGGGGTAGCGGTATTTCGGCAGCGGCGCCCCTGGCCGCGCCATCGGCATGAGCGCTGCCAGCAGCTCGCCAAGCTGCTCGGCCGCCACGGGGCCGGCGGCAAATGTGCGCTGGCTGCGGCGCGCGGCGTAGGCCTGCTCCAGCGCGGCGCTCGGCTCGGGGCGCGCCAGCACGGTATTCGCCCGGCCCGCGTCGCGGCGCATGCCTGGCTGGCGCAGCTTGAACTCCAGCCGCGCAAGCGGGCTGAGCAGCTGGCCGGCATCGGCCTCAGGCTCGGATGTTTCGGCAGCCGGGCGCTGCTCTGCCGGTAGCAGGCGCGCGTCGGCGGGCACGAGGTAGGCGACGAGGCGCTTGGGGCCGAGGCGCTCGCCCACCGCTGCTGCCACTACCGCCCGCACCCCCGCGTGCTCCGCCAGCGCCGCCTCCACCTCCCCCAGCTCGATCCGGTACCCCTGCACCTTCACCTGCGCGTCCTCCCGCCCCAGAAACTCGATCGTCCCGTCCGCCCCATACCGCCCCAGGTCGCCCGTCCGGTACAGCCGCGCCCCCGTCTGCGGCTGCCGCACAAACCGCGCCGCGCTCAGCGCCGCGTCGCCCCAGTACCCGTCTGCCAGCCCGACCCCGCCGATGTACAGCTCGCCCACCACCCCCAGCGGCCGCTCGCGCAGCCCCGTGTCGAGCACCCACACCTGCTGGTTGCGCAGCGGCCGCCCGTAGGGGATGCTCGTCCAGCTGGCCTCGACCGCGGGCACATCGTAGGCGATCGACCAGATCGCCGCCTCGGTCGCGCCGCCCAGGCTGGTGAGCCGCACCTGCGGGCCGAGCGCCCAGAGCTGCGCCGGCAGGGTCAGCGGGATCCAGTCGCCGCTGAGCCAGACCTGCCGCAGCGACGGCGGCAGCGGCAGGCGCTGGCCGTGCAGGTAGGTGAGGTACATCGCCAGCAGGGCCGGCACGCTGTTCCAGAAGGTCAGGGTGTGGGCGGTGGCGAGGGCGTGCCAGGCGGCGGGGTCGCGCGCGGCGTCGGGGTCGGGCAGGAGCACGGCGCCACCGGCGCCGAGCACGCCAAAGAGGTCGAAGACGGAGAGGTCGAAGCTGAGGGCAGAGAGGCCGAGCACGCGGTCGTGGGGGCCGAGGGCGAAGCGGTCGGCCAGGTCGGCGAGGGTGTTGGCGGCGGCGTGGTGGGTGATGCGGACGCCCTTGGGGGTGCCGGTGGAGCCGGAGGTGAAGATGACGTAGGCGAGGTCGGTGGGCGTGGCGACGGGGTCGAGCGACGGCGGCGTTTCAGGCGTGGTGTCGGGGACGGTGAGGACGGCGACGTGGTCGGGCCAGGGGAAGGCAGCGGCGTCGGCCGGGTCGGCGAGGACGAGGGCGGCGTGGGTCTGGGCGAGGAGCTGGAGGATGCGGGCCGGCGGGAGGGAGGGGTCGAGTGGGACGTAGGCGGCGCCGGCGAGGAGGGTGGCGAGGGTGGCGACGACCTGGGAGGCGCCTTTGGGCAGGCAGACGGCGACGAGGGCGTTGGGGGCGGCGCCGTGGGCGCGCAGGGACTGGGCCAGCAGGGTGGCGCGGGCGAGGAGGTCGGCGAAGGAGAGGGTGGTGGTGGGGGTGATGACGGCGGGGGCGAGCGGGCGCAGGCGGGCCTGGTGGAGCAGCGGGGCGTGGAGCAGGGAGGGCGGGAAGGGATGGGCGGTGGCGTTGAGGGCGGCGGTGATGGCCTGGTGGGAGGCAGGGCGGAGGTCGGGGAGCGGGGCGTCCCAGTCGGCGGTGGGGGCGGCGAGGTGGGCGAGGAGGGTGAGCTGGGCGTCGAGGAGCTGGGCGACGAGGGCGGGGGGCAGGAGGGCGTCGACGGCGTCGATGGCGAGGTGGAGGGCGCCCTGGCTCTCGGCCACCTGCTGGTCCAGCCACACCTGCGGCGTCTGGGTCACGGCAAAGGCCGCGCTGGCCTCGGTCGCCTCGTCAAAATCAAACACCCCCTGCTCGCCCGAGTCCAGGCCGAGGGTGGAGGTGAAGACGACGGGGAAGGCGACGGGGGCGCCGCGCTGGCGGGCGAGGGCGCGGAGGAGCGGGACAGCGCTGACGGCCTGGTGGTCGAGGTCGGCCCAGAGCTGGGCGTGCAGGCGCTGGGCGCGGGCGCGGAAGCTGGCGTCGGGCGGGGCGTCGACGGCGAGCAGGGTCAGGGCGGTGAAGTCGCCCACCAGCGCGGCGACCTGGGGGTGGCGCGGGGCGCGGTTGAACAGGGTGAGGGTCAGGGTGAACTGCGGGCTGGCGGCCCAGCGGGCGAGCGCCTCGGCGAAGACGGCGAGGAGCAGGCTGGAGGGGGTGAGGCCGCAGGCAGCGGCGCGCTGGGAGAGGGCGCGCCAGGTGGCGGGGGGGAGGGTGGCGCTGGTGCGCTGGAAGTGCGGGGCGCGGACGGAGGCGGGGTCGGCGGCGAGGGGCAGCTGGGGCGGGGGCGGGAGCGTGGCGAGGCGGGCGTGCCAGTAGTCCCAGGCGGCGGCGGTGGCGGCGCTGCTGGGGTCGGGCTGGCTGGCCAGCACATAGTCGCGGAAGCCCAGCTCCAGCGCCGGCAGCTGCGCGTTCGGCTCGCGGTACAGCTGCCCCAGCTCGCGCCGCAGGATCTGCAAGCTCCAGGCATCGGCGATAAGGAGGTCGATGCTGATGTGGAGGCGAGTGCGGTGGCGGGGGAGCAGGGAGGCGGTGAGCTGGAACAGCGGCCACTGGTCGGTGGGGTGCTGGGCGTGCGAGCGGGCGGCGCGCAGGCTGGCGAGGGTCGCGGCGGCCTCGGGCTCGTCGGCGGCGCGCAGGTCGCAGGTGGCGATGCGGTAGGGTGGGACGTGGTCGAGCACCTGTTGCTGGCCGTCGGGGCGCACGACCGCGCGCAGCATGGGGTGGCGGGCGATCAGCCGCTGCCACGCCGCCGTCAGCCGCTCCAGATCCAGCCCGGTCACGTCCAGCTCGAGGTAGCCATGCGCAGCGACGTTGCCGAGCGGGAAGGCGGGGCTGCGGCCGACCCAGTAGGCGTGCTGGACATCGGTGAGCGGGAAGGGCGCGTACTGCCCCGCCGCGTCCGGCACGATCTCGGCGGCAGCGGCCTTGGCAGGCGCCGCTCGCGAGCCAGCTGCCTCGCCGCGAATACGCTTTTCGAGCAGCCGCCGCCGCGCCTCCGAAAGGCCCGCGCGCCGATCCTGGTTTGCGTCTGCCTCAGGCATTGCCCCTCCAATCAGGCTATATCGCCGAGCGAGCGCAGCACGTCTTCCTCGGCCATACCTTCGATCTCGGCGATCAGCAGGTCTTCAACCGCGCGCGCCAGCCCGGCGACAGTCGGCGCCTCGTACAGGCTGCGCAGCGAGACGTCGACGTCGAATGCCTGGCGCAGCCGGGCCGCCAGCTCTGTCGCCAGCAGCGAGTGGCCGCCCAGCTCGAAGAAGTTGTCGTTGGCGCCGACCTGCTCGATGCCCAGCAGCTGCTGCCAGATCCCCGCCACGGCCTGCTCGAGCTCGCCCTCGGGCGGGAGGTACGCGCTCTGGAGCTGCGGGCGCGGGTGCAGGCTCAGCCCTTCGGGCTGGCTGGGCGCGGGGGCGCCGGGGCTCGCGTGGCTGAGCCACTGCTCGGCGCGCGCCTCGAGGTCGCCGGTCGACACGATCAGCTGGCCGGTGGCGGGTGCCGCAAGGATGGCCCGCAGCGTGGCCACGCCCTCGGCTGGGGTGAGCGCGAGCGCCGCCTGCGCGGCGGCAGCCGGCTGGCTGCCCGGCGCGTCAAACTGCCAGGCGTCCCAGTTCACGCTGATCCAGGGCGTGGGGCCGCGCTGGTTCTGGCACTGCGCGAACGCGTCCAGGAACAGGTTCGCGGCGGCATACGCAACCAGCCCCAGCCCGCCCAGCACCGCCGCCAGCGACGACTGCAGCAGGCAGAAGTCGAGCCGGCGCTCGCGCAGCAGCTCGCTCAGCACCAGCGTGCCGCGCACCTTGGCCTGGAAGTGCTGCGCGCACTCGGCTGGCCCGGCTTCCTCAATCAGCCCAAACGCGCGCGCGCCGACCACGCCGGCCGAGTGGATCACGCCGTGGAGCGCGCCAAAGCGGGCGTCGATCTGCTGCAGCACGGCGCGCATGGCCGGCGCGTCGGCCACGTCGGCGCGCAGCACGAGCACCTCGGCGCCGAGCGCTTCAATCGCCTGCAGCCGCGCGATCAGCCGGCTGGTCGGCTCGTCCGCGTCGTGCGCCGCCAGCCAGGCCTCCCACGCCTCGGGCGCGGGCAGCCCCGCCCGGCCCAGCAGCACCAGCCGCGCCCGCGCCGCGCGCGCCAGCTCCTCGGCCACGGCCAGGCCGATCGCGCCGAGGCCGCCGGTGATCATGTATACGCCGCGCTCGCGCAGGCCCGCCGCGCCGGGCTTCGCCGGGCCTATATGCGCCGGCTCGAACGATTGCGCCCAGCGCTGGCGCCCGCGGTAGGCCACCGCCGGCTCGGGGGTGCGCGCGGCGATCTCGGCCAGCAGCTGCTCCGCCAGCTGCTCAGCGCGCCAGCCGCCTGCTGCCGGCACAACGTCGATGCTCTGGCAGCTGACGCCGGGGTACTCCTGCGGGATGACCTTGCACGGCCCCAGCAGCGTGGCTTTCTCGGGCGCCAGCGGCTCGGCGGCGGTGATCGCGTGTAGCCGGTTTGCGACGACCACGATCCGCGCTGGCGACTCGCCGGACGGCCGCCCTAGCGCCTGGGCTAGCGCCAGCAGGCTGAACATGCCCAGCGGCTGGGCCTGCTCAAAGGCGTCGTACGTCACTTCCGCCTGGTCGTCGGCGGTGAGCGCCCATAAATGCACGATTGTACCTGGCGCCCGGCCGCGCGCCCGCAGGTCGGCCAGCAGCGCCGCGTAGTCCTCGCGCCGCTGGGGGTTCAGGGTATACAAGCGCTCGGCGGCGCGAAACGCCTGGCCTGCCGCCACCCGCACGACATCCTGCTGCTCTTGCTCGAGCCGGAGCGCAAGCTGCTCGCCGAGCCCGTGGCCATCGGCGAATATCAGCCAGCTGCCGCTCAGCGCTTGCGGCTGCGGCGGCGCGGTTGGTTTCCAGGCCGGCAGGTACAGCCACTCGGAGGGATCGGGCCGCTTCTGGCCATCGCCGCGCGCGGCCGGCTGCGCTGGCTGGGGCTCGACCCAGAAGCGCTGGCGGGCGAAGGGGTAGGTCGGCAGCCCGACCCGCCGCTTCTGGCCAGCGCCGCGCACTTCCTCCCACGCCACCGCCGCGCCGCGCACCCACGCCTCGCCCACTCCCGCCAGCACCTGCGCCGCCTCGTCGGGCGCGCCGGCCCGTGGCAGCAGCGCCACTCCCGCCAGCCTGCCTCCCGCCAGCCCGCGCAGCACCTGCCCCGGCCCGACCTCCAGCCCCAGCGTCACGCCAGCTGCCACCAGGCAGTCCAGCCCGGCCGCGAACTGCACCGGCGCGCGCAGCTGCTGCCCCCAGTACGCCGGCTCCTGCGCCGTCGCCGCGTCCAGCCACGCCCCGTGCACGTTCGAGAGCAGCGGCAGCTGAGGCGGCGCGCGCCGCACCTGCGCGACTGCCTGGCTGAAGGCTGCCGCCGCGCCGTCGAGCTGCGCGCTGTGGAAGGCGTAGTCGGTCTGCACCACGCGCGTGGTGATGCCTGCGGCGGCCAGGCGCTGGGCCAAGGTGGCGACGGCGGCGGCCGGGCCGCTGAGCACGCACTGCTGCGGGCCGTTCACGGCGGCGAGGTCGAGGGCGGGCGCGTGGGCGAGCCAGGCGGCCAGGGCGTCGGGAGCGAGCGCGACGGCGAGCATCTGGCCGCCGCGGGCGGCTTCGAGCAGGCGGCCACGGGTGACGGCGAGGGCGAGGGCGTCGGGGAAGGAGAAGACGCCGGCGAGGGTGGCGGCGGTAAGCTCGCCGAGGCTGTGGCCGAGGAGGGCGGCGGGGCGGAGGCCAGCGGCGAGGGCGACGTGGGCAAGGGCATATTCGAGGGCGAGGAGCGCGGGCTGGGCGAGGGCGGTGTGGGCGAGGGCGGCCGGGTCGGCGAGGATGGCGTGGATGGAGCGGCCGAGGAGCGGGAGGAGGACGCGGTCGGCGAGGGCGAGGGTCTGGGCGAGGGCAGGGGTGGTCTGGGCGAGGGCGAGGCCCATGCCCGCCGCCTGTGCCCCCTGCCCCGGCAGCAGAAAGGCCAGGGTGGCGGGCTGGGCCGGAGCCGGCGCGCGCGCGGGAATAGGCGCGCGCAGGGCGGCGCTTACGTCCGCGTGGGTATGCGCTGCGACAGCGTGGCGGAAAGGTAGCGCCTGGCGTCCGGCCTGGAGCGTGAAGGCGACATCGGCCAGCGCGAGGTCGGGAAGCGCGTCGAGATGCGCGGCCAGGCGGGTGGCGGCCAGCGCCAGCGCCGGTGCGGTCTTGGCCGAGAGCACGAGCAGCTGCGGCTGTGCGTGCTCGGGCGCTGGACGGTGTGGCGCGCTCGGCGCCTCTTCGAGCACCACGTGCACATTCGTGCCGCCAAAGCCAAACGAGCTGACGCCGGCGCGGCGTGGGGCGCCGGAGGCTGGCCAGTCGGCGAGGTGCGTATTGACATAGAACGGCGTGGCGGGGAAGTCGATCTGCGGGTTGGGCTGGTGGAAGTGCAGGCTCGGCGGGATCTGGCGATGATGCAGCGCCAGCGCCGTCTTGATCAGCCCGGCGATGCCGCCGGCCGCGTCCAGATGCCCCACGTTCGACTTGACCGAGCCGATCGGGCAGAAGCTGCTGCGGGCGGTGCTGGCGCGAAACGCCCGCGTGAGCGCGCGGATCTCGATCGGGTCGCCGAGGGGGGTGCCGGTGCCGTGGGCTTCGACATAGCCGATCGTGTCGGCGGGCACGCCGGCGTTCGCCAGCGCCTCGGCGATCACGGCCGCCTGCCCGTCGACGCTAGGCGCCGTGAAGCTGGCCTTTACGGCGCCGTCGTTGTTGAGCGCCGAGCCGCGGATCACGGCATAGATCGTATCGCCATCGGCCAGCGCGTCCTCCAGCCGCTTCAGCACCACCACCCCCACCCCACTGCCGAACACCGTCCCACGCGCGTCGGCGTCGAATGGCCGGCAGTGGCCGTCGGGCGCCAGGATGCCACCTTCCTGGTACAGGTAGCCGACGCGCTGCGGCACATTCACCGCCACGCCGCCGGCCAGCGCTAGCTGGCACTCGTCGATCAGCAGGCTCTGGCAGGCGAGATGCACCGCCGCCAGCGCGGTCGAGCAGGCGGTGTGAATGCTCAGGCTCGGCCCGCGCAGGTTCAGCCGGTGGGCCACGCGCGAGCTGAGGTAGGCCAGGTCGTTGCCAAGGGCGATCTGAGTGGTGTCGCGCGACTGCTGGAACGCCGGGTTGGCGTACAGGTTCAGCAGGTAGGTGTCGGTGCGCGCGCCGCCGAATATCCCGATCGCGCCGTCGAATACACCGGGCGCGTAGCCGGCGTGCTCGAGCGCGGCCCACGAGCACTCGAGGAACAGGCGCTGCTGCGGGTCGATCAGCTCGGCCTCGCGCGGCGTGTAGCCGAACAGCTCGGCGTCGAAAAGCTCAATGTCGTCGAGCAGCGGGGCGGCCTTCACATAGCGCGGGTCGTCGCGCAGCGCGGCTGGCACGCCCGCCGCCGCCAGGTCGGCATCGCTCAGGGCGCTGATCGACTCGACGCCGTCGCGCAGGTTGCGCCAGAACGTCTCAATGTCGGGCGCGCCGGGGAAGCGCCCGGCCATGCCGACGATCGCAATCTCCGAGCCGTCTGTCGGCGCTGATGGTTCTCGATCCGCCATGATCGCGTGTCCTTTAGCTAGCGCTCTGCTTGCGGTCGCGCCGGCTCTGCTGGTACTGCTTGCGCCAGCTAGCGCGGCGCTCTTTTTCCTCGAACTCCGCGCTGTCGCGCTCGGCGGCGGCTTCCTCGCGGCGTGGGTCGAGCAGCTCGGCCAGCGCGCGGATCGTCAGCCGCTCGTACAGGCTGGCCACCGGCAGGTCGATCCCAAGCTCCTGCTTGAGCTGCGCCAGCGCCTGGATCGCCAGCAGCGAGTGGCCGCCCAGGTCGAAGAAGTTGTCGTCGAGCCCGACCTGCTCGACGCCCAGCGCCTGCCGCCAGATGCGCGCGAGCGCCTGCTCCAGCTCGGTCGCTGGCGCGACATAGGGCGTCGGCATGTCGGGCCTTTGGTACAGGCTGGCCGGCTCGGCCGGGGCGGGCTTGCGCCCGATCCAGGCATCCAGCCGGGCCGCCAGGTCGCCGGCCGACACCACCACCTGCGCGGCGCGCGCCTGGGTCACGATCCGCTCGAATGCCTCAGTGCTCTGCTGCGGCGTCAGCGCGTACTCGTCCGATCCGGGCCGGGCGGCGCTTTCAGGCTGCTCGCCGGGCATCAGCCAGGTGTCCCAGTTCACGCTGATCCAGGGCGTGGGGCCGCGCTGGCTCTGGCGCTGCGCGAACGCGTCCAGGAACAGGTTCGCGGCGGCATACGCAACCAGCCCCAGCCCGCCCAGCACGGCAGCGTTCGACGACAGCAGCAGGCAGAAGTCGAGCCGGCGCTCGCGCAGCACGCGCTCGAGCACATACAGCCCGTGGGCTTTGGCCGGGAAGTGCAGCGCGGCCTCGCGCTGGCCTAGCGCGGCGATCGGGCCGAACCCCGAGCGCTCTGCCAGCGCCCCGGCGGCGTGGATCACGCCGTGGAGCGCGCCAAAGCGGGCGTCGATCTGCTGCAGCACGGCGCGTATGGCCGGCGCGTCGGCCACGTCGGCGCGCAGCACCAGCACTTCGGCGCCGAGCGCTTCAATCGCCTGCAGCCGCGCGATCAGCCGGCTGGTCGGCTCGTCCGCGTCGTGCGCCGCCAGCCAGGCCTCCCACGCCTCGGGTGCGGGCAGCCCCGCCCGGCCCAGCAGCACCAGCCGCGCCCGCACCGCGCGCGCCAGGTGCTCGGCCAGCAGCAGGCCCACGCGCCCCAGCCCGCCGGTGATCATGTACACGCCGCGCTCGCGCAGCGGCCGTGCCGGGCGCGGCGCGCGCTCGAGCCGCACGCGCTCGAACGATTGCGCCAGGCGCTCGTGGCCGCGGTAGGCCAGCACCGGCTCGGGGGTGCGCGCGGCGATCTCGGCCAGCAGCTGCTCGGCCAGCAGCTCGCGCCGCTCTGCGTCGGCCGGCGGCTCCGCGATGTCGATGCTCTGGCACGCGATCCCCAGCTGCTCCTGCGGCAGCACCTTGCACGGCCCTAGCAGCGTGCGCTTGGCGGGCTGGAACTCGCGCTCGCCGTAGACGCACTGCATGCCGCTTGATACCACCACAATGCGCAGATCGTGGCCAGGCGGCTGCTGCGCCAGCGCCTGCGCCAGCAAGATCAGGCTGCCGTAGCCGCGCGTCTGGCAATCATCGAAGAGCGCCGGGCCTGGCTCGGCCTCGCCCGCTGTGATGCTCCAGCAATGCACGATCGTGCGCGGCGCCCGGCCGCGCGCGCGCAGATCGGCCAGCAGCGCCGCGTAGTCTTCGGCCCGGCGCGGCTCGATCGTGTAGCCGGCCTGCGCGTCGCCGGCAAAGCGCTCGCCGGCCGCTACCAGCGTGGCAGTGTGCCCCAGCCGCGCGGCCAGCGCCGCGCCAACTCCAGAGTCGTCGGCGAGCACCAGCCAGCTGCCTGGCTGCTCGGCTCGGTCGCTCTCGGGTGGCGGCGGCGGCAGCGTAGGCCTCCAGCCCGGCATGTAGAACCAGTCGGCAATGTCGGGTGCGCGGCCAGGCGCGCTTGCCCGGCCCTGCTGGCGTGGCTCGACCCAGAAGCGCTGGCGGGCGAAGGGGTAGGTCGGCAGCCCGACCCGCCGCTTCTGGCCAGCGCCGCGCACTTCCTCCCCCGCCACCGCCGCGCCGCGCACCCACGCCTCGCCCACCCCCGCCAGCACCTGCGCCGCCTCGTCGGGCGCGCCGGCTCGTGGCAGCAGCGCCACTCCCGCCAGCCTGCCTCCCGCCAGCCCGCGCAGCACCTGCCCCGGCCCGACCTCCACGCCCAGCGTCACGCCAGCTGCCACCAGGCAGTCCAGCCCGGCCGCGAACTGCACCGGCGCGCGCAGCTGCTGCCCCCAGTACGCCGGCTCCTGCGCCGTCGCCGCGTCCAGCCACGCCCCGTGCACGTTCGAGAGCAGCGGCAGCTGAGGCGGCGCGCGCCGCACCTGCGCGACTGCCTGGCTGAAGGCCGCCGCCGCGCCGTCGAGCTGCGCGCTGTGGAAGGCGTAGTCGGTCTGCACCACGCGCGTGGTGATGCCTGCGGCGGCCAGGCGCTGGGCCAAGGTGGCGACGGCGGCGGCCGGGCCGCTGAGCACGCACTGCTGCGGGCCGTTCACGGCGGCGAGGTCGAGGGCGGGCGCGTGGGCGAGCCAGGCGGCCAGGGCGTCGGGAGCGAGCGCGACGGCGAGCATCTGGCCGCCGCGGGCGGCTTCGAGCAGGCGGCCACGGGTGACGGCGAGGGCGAGGGCGTCGGGGAAGGAGAAGACGCCGGCGAGGGTGGCGGCGG
Source organism: Kouleothrix sp. (assembly GCF_046328425.1). Classification (NCBI taxonomy): domain Bacteria; kingdom Bacillati; phylum Chloroflexota; class Chloroflexia; order Chloroflexales; family Roseiflexaceae; genus Kouleothrix; species Kouleothrix sp. The sequence goes on along the minus strand of NZ_JAXLWP010000003.1, from coordinate 437,885 downwards.
TAAGCTCGCCGAGGCTGTGGCCGAGGAGGGCGGCGGGGCGGAGGCCAGCGGCGAGGGCGACGTGGGCAAGGGCATATTCGAGGGCGAGGAGCGCGGGCTGGGCGAGGGCGGTGTGGGCGAGGGCGGCCGGGTCGGCGAGGATGGCGTGGATGGAGCGGCCGAGGAGCGGGAGGAGGACGCGGTCGGCGAGGGCGAGGGTCTGGGCGAGGGCAGGGGTGGTCTGGGCGAGGGCGAGGCCCATGCCCGCCGCCTGCGCCCCTGCCCCGGCAGCAGAAAGGCGATCGGCCGCTCGCTCGCGGCTTGGGCTGGGGCGGCGACGCTGGCGCTGAGCAGGCGGGCGGCCTCGGGCGCGTCGTGCGCCACCACCGCGCGGCGATGCGCAAATACCTGGCGGCCGGCCTGGAGCGTGAAGGCGACATCGGCCAGCGCGAGGTCGGGATGCGCGTCGAGATGCGCGGCCAGGCGGGTGGCGGCCAGCGCCAGCGCCGGTGCGGTCTTGGCTGAGAGCACGAGCAGCTGCGGCTGTGCGCGCTCGGGCGCCGGGCGGCCTGGCGCTGGCGGCGCCTCTTCGAGCACCACGTGCACATTCGTGCCGCCGATGCCAAACGAGCTGACGCCGGCGCGGCGCGGGGCGCCGGTGGCGGGCCAGTCGGCGAGGTGCGTATTGACATAGAACGGCGTGGCGGGGAAGTCGATCTGCGGGTTGGGCTGGTGGAAGTGCAGGCTCGGCGGGATCTGGCGATGATGCAGCGCCAGCGCCGTCTTGATCAGCCCGGCGATCCCGGCGGCGATATCGAGGTGGCCGATATTGGTTTTCACCGAGCCGACCGGGCAGAAGCTGCTGCGCGCGGTGCTGGCGCGAAATGCTTTTGTCAGCGCCTGTATCTCGATCGGGTCGCCGAGGGGGTGCCAGTGCCGTGGGCTTCGACATAGCCGATCGTGTCGGCGGGCACGCCGGCATTCGCCAGCGCCTCGGCGATCACGGCTGCCTGCCCGTCGACGCTGGGCGCCGTGAAGCCGACCTTCAGCGCGCCGTCGTTGTTGAGTGCCGAGCCGCGGATCACGGCATAGATCGTATCGCCATCGGCCAGCGCGTCCTCCAGCCGCTTCAGCACCACCACCCCCACCCCGCTGCCCAGGATCGTGCCTGCGGCGTCGGCGTCGAACGCGCGGCAGTGGCCGTCGGGCGAGGCGATCCCGCCTTCCTGGTAGAAATAGCCGGTGTGCTGGTTGAGGTTGATCGACACGCCGCCGGCCAGCGCCATGTCGCACTCCTCGCTCAGCAGCCCCTGGCAGGCAATATGTACCGCCGCCAGCGCGGTCGAGCAGGCGCATTGCACCAGGTGGCTCGGCCCGCGCAGGTTCAGCTTGTACGACACGCGCGTGGTCAGGAAGTCGCCGGCGTTCTCGACGCTGATCGCCATCTGCTTGTTCACCAGGCGCCGGTCGAGCGCGCGCTGAACCTCGGGGTGGGTCGCCAGGTTCACCAGCAGGTAGGTGTTGAGCGACGAACCGGCATATACGCCGATCGCCCCGCCGTAGCCCTCGGCGTGGTAGCCGGCGTGCTCGAGCGCGGCCCAGGCGCATTCCAGAAACACGCGCTGCTGCGGGTCGATCATCTCGGCCTCTTTGGGCGAGTAGCCGAAGAACGCCGCGTCGAACATCTCGGAATGCTCGATCGGCGCGCCGGCCTTGACAAAGCCCGGGTCGCGCAGCACCTCCGGGTCGAGGCCGCGCGCGAGCAGCTCGTCGTCGCTGAAGCGCACGATCGACTCGACGCCGTCGCGCAGGTTGCGCCAGAACGTGTCGATGTCGGGCGCGCCGGGGAAGCGCCCGGCCATGCCGATCAGCGCGATCTCGGTGCCAAGCAGCTCCTCAGGCATGCTCACCCCCTGCCAGCGTGCGCTGCTGCAGCCGCTTCTCGCGCCGGCGCGCCCCGCGGCTCTGGCTCTCGGCATAGCTGCTCGGCTGGCTGCCGCCCTGGTCGATCAGCCGCGCCAGCGTGCTGACGGTCGGGCCCTCGAACAGGCTGACGATCGGGATATCGACCTGCAGCTCGTGCTTGATCCGCGCGATCACCTTCAGCCCGATCAGCGAGTTGCCGCCAAGCTCGAAGAAGTTGTCGTGCACGCCCAGCTGCTCGATTCCGAGCAACTCCTGCCAGATCGCCGCGAGCGTGCGCTCGGTCGCACTCGCCGGGTCGACGTAGTCGGTGGCCAGGTTCGGCCGCTGGTGCGCCGGCTGGGCCAGCCGGGCCGAGGCCAGCTCGTCGAGCGACTGCGAGAGCTTGAAGGCGCGGCGCTGCGCGTCGAGCGCGGCCGGGTCGGCGGTCGAGACGATCAGCTGGGCCGCGCTGTTGCCCGCCACGATCCGCTCGAACGCCTCGGTGGCCTCGGCCGTGCTCATGCCGCCCTCGAGCGCGCGGCCGGTGATCTGGTGGTGCAGCTGCTCGACCGCTACCGACATGCCCACGCCCTGCCAGCGGTTCCAGTTGACCGACACGATCGGGCTGGCGCCTTCGGCCGCGCGCTCGGCGGCCAGCGCGTCGAGAAACGCGTTGGCGGCGCAGTAGTCGGCCTGGCCGACTTCGGGCAATATGGCGTTGAGCGACGAGCACAGCAGCACGAAGTCGGGCCGGTCGTCGCGCAGCAGCCGCTCAAGCGCCAGCGCGCCGGCGATCTTCGGCGCCAGCACGCGCTCGCACATCGCGAGCGTCTTGAGCTGGATCACGCCGCCGCCTGGGTCGCCTGCGGCGTGGATGGCGCCGTGGATCGTGCCAAAGCGCGCGCGCGCCAGCTCAAGCGCCGCGCCAAGCTGCTCAGCGTCGGTCACGTCGGCGCTCAGCACCAGCACTTCGGCGCCAAGCGCCTCGAGCGCGCGCACCTGCCGGATCGCGCGGGCGACCGGGCTCTCTTCGCCGTGCCCAGCCAGCCACGCATCCCACTCGGCCGGCGCGGGCAGGGCCGTGCGCGCCAGCAGCACCAGCCGCGCGCTTGCGGTGCGCGCCAGGTGCTCGGCCAGCGCCATGCCCATGCCGCCCAGCCCGCCGGTGATCACGTACACGCCGCGCTGGCGCAGCGCGCCCGGGCCGGCCGCAGCTATGCGCGCCGGCTCGAACGCCCGCACCCAGCGCTGGCCGCCACGGTACGCCACGACGCTGGCGTCGGGGGCGGCGCGCAGCTCGGCCGCGATCTGCGCGATCAGCTGCCGGCGGCGCGCCGATGCGGCGGGCGGCACGGCTATGTCGACCAGGCCGCAGGCGAGCTGCTCGTACTCCTGCGGGATCACCTGGCACGGCCCCAGCAGCGTGGCTTTGGTCGGGCAGGTCGCGTCGCCGCTCTCCACCCGCTGCGCGCCGTCGGCCAGCACCCACAGGCGTAGCCGCTGGTCGCCGGCCTGCTCGCCCAGCGCCTGCGCCAGCCAGAGCAGGCTATAGAAGCCAGCGTCGAGCGTCGCGCGGATGGCGGCCGGGTCGAGACCGGGCTGCTCGGCCCCGCTGACGCTCCACGCGTGCACAATGCAGTCGGGCCACGCGCCGGACTCGCGCAGTGCCGCGAGCAGCCGGCCGTACTGCTCGCGCGCGCGCGGGTCGAGCGTGTAGCTGCGCAGGCTCTCCTGCGCGAAGGAGCCGCCGGGCCGGGCGCGCACCACCTGGTGCCCGCCACGCTCAAGCGCGTCGGCCAGCTCGTCGCCGAGGCCGCACGCGTCGGCGAAGATCAGCCAGCGCTCGGCCGGGCCGCCCGCATCGGCCGCGCGCGGCGCCGGCGTGCGCTTCCAGCTCGGCAGGTAGAACCAGTCGCCCAGGTCGGCCTGCCGGGCGGCGGGCACGGGCGCGTGCGGATCGATCCAGAAGCGCCGGCGCTCGAACGGGTAGGTCGGCAGCAGCACGCGCCGGCGCGGCCCGCCGTGCAGCGCCGCCCAGTCGATCTGCGCGCCGGCCGACCACAGCTTGCCCAGCGTGCCGAGCAGAAACGCCTGGTCGGGCTGGCGGTCGTGCGGGTGGCGGATCGACGCCAGCACCGGCCGCTCGCGCGCGTCGGCCAGCTGCTGGCGCGCCAGCGTGCTCAGTGTGTGCCCCGGCCCCACCTCGAGCAGCGCCAGCCCGGGCTGCTCCAGCAGCGCGCGCAGGCCGTCGGCGAAGCGCACCGTCGCGCGCAGGTGCCTGGCCCAGTAGCTCGGGTCGGTTGCCTCGGCCGGGGTGATCCAATCGCCGGTGACATTCGAGATGTACGGGATCGTGGGCGGGCGCAGCCGCAGCCGCGTCGCGAACGCGCTCAGTGTCCGCAGGATCGGCTCGACCATCGCGGAGTGCGCGGCCACGTCGATCGGGATGCGCCGGAACTCTTGCCCGCGCGCGGCCAGCGTCGCCGCCAGCTCGTCGATCGCCGCGGCCGGGCCGGACACCACGCACTGCTCGGGCGCGTTGACTGCCGCGATCGAGAGCTGGCCGCCCAGCAGCGGCGCTACCTCGGCCTCGGCTAGCGGAAGGCTCAGCATTGCGCCCGCCGGCAGCTGCTCGAACAGCTGGCCGCGCAGCGCCACCAGCGCCAGCGCGTCTTCCAGCGTCAGCACGCCGGCCAGGCACGCTGCCACATACTCGCCCAAGCTGTGGCCGATCATGGCGCGCGGCCGCACGCCCCAGGCCATCCACAGCTGCGCCAGCGCGTACTCGACCGTGAACAGCGCGGGAAGGGCCAGCGCGGTCTGGCGCATGCGCTCGGCGGCGTCGCGTTCGTCGGCGGGGAAGAGCGCCGCGCGCAGGTCGTAGCCCAGGCGCGGCGCCAGCAGCTCGGCGCATGTGTCGACGGCCGCGCGGAACACCGGCTCGCCGGCGTACAGCTCGCGGCCCATGTTCGGGTACTGCGCGCCGCCGCCGGGGAACAGAAACGCGACCGCCCGCTCGCCTGGATCGGCCTTGGCGGTGCTCGCCTGGCCCGCCAGCGCGCTCAGCGCGCCGGCGTGGTCGCGCGCGGCCAGTGCGCGCCGGTAGGCGAACGCCTTGCGGCCAGCCTGCAGCGTATAGGCCACGTCGGCCAGGCTCGCGCCGGGGTTCGCGCTCAGGAAGCCGGCCAGGTTCGCGCCGGCCTGCTCGAGCGCCGCCGGGGTTTTGGCCGAGAGCACCAGCAGCTGCCAGGGCTGCGCCGGCGCGCCGGCCTCGGGCGCGGGCGCCTGCTCGAGCACCACGTGGGCGTTCGTGCCGCCAATGCCAAACGAGCTGACGCCGGCGCGGCGCGGGGTGTCGCCGGCCGGCCACGCGGCCAGGCGGGCGCTCACGTAGAATGGGCTGGCGGCGAAGTCGATCCGCGGGTTCGGCTGGCGAAAGTGCAGGCTCGGCGGGATCTCGCCGTGCTGAAGCGCCAGCACCGTCTTGATCAGCCCGGCCGCGCCGGCGGCGGCGTCGAGGTGGCCGATATTGGTCTTCACCGAGCCAATTGCGCAGAAGCTGCGGGCGCTGGTCTCGGCGCGAAACGCGCGCGTTAGCGCCGCCACCTCCACCGGGTCGCCGAGCGCGGTGCCGGTGCCGTGAGCCTCGACATAGCCGATCGTGTCGGCGGGCACGCCGGCCACCGCCAGCGCCCGCGCGATCACCTCGGCCTGCCCGTCGACGCCCGGCGCGGTGAAGCCGATCTTGTGGCCGCCATCGTTGTTGATCGCCGAGCCACGGATCACCGCCAGAATGCTGTCGCCGTCGGCCAGCGCGTCTTCCAGCCGTTTCAGCACCACCACGCCCGCGCCGCTGCCGAACAGCGTGCCCTGCGCGTCAGCGTCAAACGCGCGGCAGTGGCCGTCGGGCGAGTTGATGCCGCCTTCCTGGTAGAAGTAGCCGGTGCGCTGCGGCATGTGGATCGACACCCCGCCGGCCAGCGCCATGTCGCACTGGTAGCTCAGCAGGCTCTGGCAGGCCAGGTGCGTCGCCACCAGCGCGGTCGAGCAGCCGGTCTGCACGCTCATGCACGGCCCGCGCAGGTTCAGCTCGTAGGCCACGCGCGTGGCCAGAAAGTCTTTGTCGTTGCCCAGCATCACCGGGAAGCTGTCTTCGGCCGCCGAGAAGCGCGGGTGGCCCAGCAGGTTGAACAGCAGGTAGGTGCTCAGGCTCGCGCCGGCGAACACGCCGATCAGGCCAGGGTAGGCTTCGGGGTCGTAGCCGGCGTGCTCGAGCGCGGCCCAGGCGCATTCCAGAAACACGCGCTGCTGCGGGTCGATCAGCTCGGCCTCGCGCGGGCTGTAGCCGAAGAATGCCGCGTCGAAGCGGTCGGCGTCGGCCAGCACCGGCGCGGCTTTCACATAGCTGGGGTGGCGCAGCGCCGCCGCGTCGACGCCCATGGCCGCCAGCTCGGCGTCGCTGAAGAAGCTGATCGACTCGACGCCGTCGCGCAGGTTGCGCCAGAATGTCGCCAGGTCGGGCGCGCCGGGGAAGCGCCCGTCCATGCCGACGATCGCCACATCCAGGCCCTCGCGCGCCGCGCTGCTCGATGCATCGGTCATGCTGCCCTATGCTCCATACTTCACGCGCTGCCGCTGGCGCGCCAGCATCTCGCGCTGCTTCTTGGCGCGGTCGTGGCTCGGCTCGAACGATTGCTGCGCCGGCTGGTCCTGGCTGAGGTATTGCGCCAGCGCGCCGACGGTCGGGTGCTCCAGCAGCTTGATCAGCGGCAGGTCGCGGCCGAGCGCCTCGCGCAGCAGGCTGTGCGCCTGGGCCATCAGCAGCGAGTGGCCGCCTAGGTCGAAAAAGCTGTCGTGAATGCCGATCTGCTCGACCTGGAGCACCTGGCGCCAGATCGCGGCGATCTGCTGCTCGAGCTGGCTGCGCGGCGCCACGAAGCCGCTCGCGCCGTTGATCTGGCGCGGCTCGGGGGCCGGCAGCGCCCGCCGGTTGGTCTTGCCGTTGGCGGTGAGCGGCAGCGCGCCGAGCAGCACAAACGCCGAGGGCAGCATATACTCGGGCAGCCGCGCCCCGAGGAACGCGCGCAGCGTGCCGATCAGCGCGTCGCGCTCGATCTCGCCGCCGGCCTGGCCGCCGCGCGGCACCACGTACGCCACCAGCCGCTGGTCGTCGGGCCCGAGCGCGCGCACAGCCAGCGCGGCCGCGCCGACATCGGGGTGCTCGCCAAGCACGCGCTCGATCTCCTCAAGCTCGATCCGGTGGCCGCGCAGCTTCACCTGGTCGTCGGCGCGCCCCAGGAACTCGATCGCGCCGCCGGGCCGGAAGCGCGCTAGGTCGCCGCTGCGGTACAGCCGCGCATCAGGCTCGGCGCCGAACGGGTCGCGCACAAATCGCTCGGCGGTCAGCTCCGGGCGGCCCAGGTAGCCCCGCGCCAGCCCCGCCCCGCCGATGTACAGCTCGCCGGCCACGCCCACCGGCACCGGCTCGAGCCAGCGGTCGAGAATATAGCAGCGCGTGTTGGCGATCGGCCGGCCGATCAGCGCGGCGTCGGCCGGCTCGGCCACCGGCTGCGTAGCCGACCAGATCGTCGTCTCGGTTGGGCCATACATGTTGATCAGCTGGCAGCCCGGCAGCGCCGCCAGCAGCTCGCGCGCCAGCGCCTGCGGCAGCGCCTCGCCGCCCAGCAGCAGCGCGCGCAGGCCGCCCAGCGCCGCCAGCGCCGCCGGGTCGAGCGCGAGCATGCGCATCAGCGAGGGCGTGCACTGCAGCAGCGTCGCGCCGTGGCGCGCGGCCTGCGCCGCCAGCGAGTAGTCGGCGGCCGGCGCGGCGTTCGCGTCGGCGCGCAGCGCGTCGAGCGCGCGCAGCCCCTCGAGCACCACGTCGGCGTCGATGCCAAAGTCGATCAGGCAGGCCACCTCGTCGACGCCAATCGCCTTCAGGCGCTCAATCATCGGCCGGCAGCTCGCGACGCTGCCAAACAGCGCGCTGCTCTCGAAGTAGCGCTCGAACGCGAACGCCAGCAGGTCGTCCATGTCCTGCGCGCCGAGCTTGCTCAGGTCGGCCGGCAGGTTCAGGCTGCGCGCCAGGTTGCCGATCAGCCCCACCGACGAGCGCAGGTACTCGGTGAACGGCGCGCGCACCAGCTCGCGCACCGCCTCGCGGTCGGCGCCGATCAGCGTGTGCAGCATCAGCGTCACGCGACCGGCCTGCGGGTCGTGGCCGTGCCGCTCCCGCGCCGCGCGGTAGCGCGCGATCTTTTCGGCCACCTCGTCCAGGCTCTGGCCCAGCAGGTGCGTCAGCACGTGCGCGCCCAGCGCGCCAGCCTGCTCGAATGTCTCGGGGTTGCCGGCTGCGGTGATCCAGATCGGCAGCTCTGGCTGGATCGGCCTGGGGAAGATCGCGATGTCGATCGTGTTGCCGCCGCCGCCGCGCGCCGCGACGCGCTCGCCGCGCCAGAGCTGGCGCACGGTTGCGATGCCCTGAGCCAGCAGCTGCTTGCGCTGGTCGTAGTGCTCGGGGAAGAACACAAAATCGTCGGCGTGCCAGCCTGCCGCGAATGCCACGCCAACCCTTCCGCCCGACAGGTTGTCCACGAGCGACCAATCTTCGGCCACGCGGATTGGGTGGTGCAGCGGCAGCACCACGCTGCCGGCGCGGATCTGCACGCGCTGCGTAATGGCGGCCAGCGCGGCGCCCATCACTGCCGGGCTCGGGTACAGCCCGCCAAATGCGTGAAAGTGGCGCTCGGGCGTCCAGATCGCCGCGAAGCCGTGCTCGTCGGCGAAGCGCGCGCCCTCCATCACCAGGCGGTACCGCTCGCGCCCGGCGGTGTCGCTGCTGGCGAAGTAGAACAGGCTGAAATCGAGCGGCCGCGCCTGCGTGGCTGCGGCTGGCGGCGCGCTTAGCCCACCCTCGGCCATCAGCACCACGCGCGCGCCGCGCGCCAGCGGCCAGAATAGCTCGAGCACCGAGATATCGAACGAGATGCTCGTCACCGCCAGCAGCGTGTCGCCTGGGCCACAGCCCACCCGCGCGTCCATGCCCGCGAAGAAGTTCACCACGCTGCGGTGCGCGATCATCACGCCTTTGGGCCGGCCGGTCGAGCCCGAGGTGTAGATCACATACGCCAGCTGCTCGGCACTGGCGCCCCACGCCGCGCGCTCGCCAGGCTGGCGCGCTATCGCCGGCCAGTCGTCGTCGATCCACACAACCTGCGGCGCGCCCGCGGCCGCCAGGTCGGGCAGGCGCTCGGCCAGCCGCCGCTGCGCCAGCACCACGGCGGCGCGCGCGTCGCCCAGCATGAACGCCAGCCGCTCGCGCGGGTAGCTCGGGTCGAGCGGCAGGTAGGCCCCGCCGGCCTTGAGGATCGCCAGCAGCCCGACGGCCAGGTCGAGCGAGCGCTCCAGGCACACGCCCACAATCACATCAGGCCCGACGCCGCGCTCGCGCAGGTGCGCGGCCAGCCGGTTCGCGCGGCTGTCGAGCTCGCCGTAGCTCAGCTGCTGGTCGTTGAAGATCACGGCGGTGGCGCCGGGCGCGCGCGCGGCCTGCGCTTCGATCAGCTGGTGAATGCAGCGCTCGCGCGGGTAGCTGGTGTCGGTGGCATTCCACTCGTGCAGCACCCGCCGGCGCTCGGCCGCGCCTAGCAGCGGCAGCCGCCCGATCGGGCGCGTGGCGTCGGCGGCTGCCCCGGCCAGCAGCACCTGGTAGTGCTCGAGCATGCGCGCGATCGTGTCGCCGTCGAACAGGTCGGCGTTGTACTGCATCACCGCGGTCAGCTCGGCCCCGTCGGCCGCCACCATCAGCGTCAGGTCGAACTGCGCCGCCCTGGCAAGCTCAACCGACTCCAGCACCAGCTCGCCAGCTGCCACCCGCGCGCCCTCCAGCCCCAGCGCCAGCGGCGCGATGTCTAGCTCGCCGGCGTGCGGCGCCTGCTGCAGCGTAAACATAACCTGAAATAGCGGCGATCGGCTTGTATCCCGTATTGTATCCAATCTTTCCGCTAATAATGCGAATGGAAATTGTTGATGCTCGAATGCCGCCAGTACGGTGGATCGTGCCTGGTGCAGCACTTCGGCAAAGGTCGGGTCGCCCGCGAGCTGGGCGCGCAGCACCAGCGGGTTCACGCAGTAGCCCACCAGATCGGCGGTATCGGCCGAGGTGCGGCCGGCCGTGGGCGAGCCGATCAGCATATCGTCCTGGCCGGTGTAGCGCAGCAGCAGCACCTGAAATGCCGCCAGCAGCGTCATATACAGCGTGGCGCCGTGCGCCTGGCCGAGGTCGCGCACGGCCTGCGACAGCTCGGCGCCGAGGCGGAGCGCGCGCGCGCCGCCGCGGTAGGTCTGCACCGGCGGGCGCGGCCGGTCGGTTGGCAGCTCGATCGATGGCGGCGCGCCGCTCAGCTGGCCGCGCCAGTAGCTCCACAGGCGCTCGCCCTCGGGGCTGGCCAGCAGCGCCGATTGGCGGCGCACAAACTCGGCGTACTCGATCTGCGGCGGCGGCAGCTGGGCTGGTGTGCCCGCGCGCTCGGCCTGGTAGATCGCCAGCAGCTCGCGCAGCAGCACCGCCAGCGACCAGAAGTCGGCCACCAGGTGGTGTATCACCAGCAGCAGCACGTGCTCGCGCGCGCCCCGGCCGAACAGCTCGATCCGCAGCAGTGGCCCGCGCTCAAGGTCGAACGGCCGCAGCGCCGCGGCGTCGAGCCGCTCGCGCAGCTCGGCCTCGCTCCAGCCGCTGGCATCGTGAGTTGCAAGATCGAGCGTGGCATTGGCATGCACGCGCTGCGTCGGCTGGCCGCGCGCGGTGCTGATCGTCGTGCGCAGCGCCGCGTGGCGGCTCGCCAGCGCCACAAACGCGCGCCGCAGCGCCTCGGCGTCCAGGTCGGCGGCCAGGCGCACGGCGCTGGCGATGTTGTAGGCCGGGCTCTCGGGCGCGAGCTGGTGCAGGAACCACAGCGCGCGCTGGCCGTAGGTCAGCTCGAATTCCGCGCTGGCCGGCGCGGCCGGCGCGGGCTGGCCGCGTGCTGGCGCGTCGAGCGCCGCAAGCAGATCGTCGGCCAGCTCGGCCAGGCTGGCGCCTTCGAGCAGCCGGACCGCCGCCAGCGGCACGCCCAGGTCGCTCTCGACCTGGTGCTGCAGCTCGATCGCCGCCAGCGAGTCGAGGCCATACGCGCTGATCGGCCGCGCCATGTCGAGCGCGGCGGGGGCGACGCGCAGCGCGCGCGCGGCCTGATCGCGCAGGTACTCCTGCAGCTGCGCGCGCCGCGCCGCAGGGCTGGCCGCCGGTGCCACGCCCTCGGCCACCTCGGCCACCTCGGCCCGATCGCTGAGCGCCAGCAGCTCAAGCTCGCCCGCGAGAAAGCGCTCGCGGCAGCGGCGGCGCTGGATCTTGCCGCTGGTCGTCTTCGGCAGCGTGCCCGGCTTGATCAGCGCCACCACGCCGGCCGAGATCTCGTGGGCCTCGGCCACCGCCTGGCGAATGGCATCGATCGCAGGCTCAAGGCTGCCCCGGCGCTGCTGCCGGTCGACCTCCTGAACCACCACCAGCAGCTCGTCGCCGTCGCGCTCGACGGTGAACGCGGCGCAGCCGCCGCGCTGTAGCGCCGGGTGCGCCTGCTCGGCCGTCTGCTCGATATCCTGCGGGTAGTGGTTGCGCCCGCGAAGAATGATCAGGTCTTTGATGCGGCCGGTGACGAACAGCTGGCCCGCGCGCACAAATCCCAGGTCGCCGGTGCGCAGAAATGGCCCGTCGCCGCCGGCGAGCCTGGCCGCGAAGGTTTCGCGCGTCGCGTCGGGCTGGCCCCAGTAGCCTGCGGCCACGCTGGCGCCGCGCACCCAGATCTCGCCAACCTGCCCGGGCGCGCGCGGCTCGCCCGTCGTGGCGTCGGCGATCTGCACGTCGAGGCTGGCGCGGCCGCAGCCCACCAGCCGGCGCGCCTGCCTGCCGCCGTCGGCCACGCGATGCTGCTCGAGCGCCGCCGCGTCGAGTTCTGCCACCACTAGCTCGGCGGTCGGCGGCCCGCCAGACACCAGCAGCGTGGCCTCGGCCAGGCCATAGCAGGGGAAGAAAGCCGAGCGCCGGAAGCCGCTGCCCGCGAATGCTGCGGCGAAGCGATCGAGCGTAGCCGCCTGGATTGGCTCGGCGCCGCTGAAAGCCACCTGCCACGAGCGCAAATCGAACGCCGCGCGCTCGTCGTCGGCGATCTTGCGCACGCACAGGTCGTAGGCGAAGTTCGGGCCGCCGCTGGTGGTGGCCCCGAAGCGTGTGATCGCCTGAAGCCAGCGCGCCGGCCGCTGCAGAAACGCCGCCGGGGCCATCAGCGCCACCGGGAAGCCGCCGTACAGCGGCTGCAGAATGCCGCCGATCAGCCCCATGTCGTGGTACGGCGGCAGCCAGATCACGCCCTGGCTGGCCGGCGTATGGCCGAACGCCTGGTGGATCAGCGCCGAGTTGTGCAGCAGGTTGGCGTGCGTCAGCACCACGCCCTTGGGGTCGGCGGTCGAGCCCGAGGTGTACTGGATCAGCGCGATGTCGTCGGGTTCAATGCTGCGCTCGCGCCACTCGTCGGCCTGCGCGCCGGGCAGCCCGTCGGCCGCGATCCAGCGGATCGGCTGAAACAGCGGGTCTTGCGCGGCCAGCGCCCCGGCCAGCTCCATGCTCGGCTGGGTCGTCAGCGCCAGCGCGGGCTGGCAGTCGCGCACGATCGCGCGCAGCCGCGGCAGGGTGCGCCCGAGGCGCGCGGGGTTGGGCGGGTAGGCCGGCACGGCAACCACGCCCGCGTACAGGCAGCCAAACAGCCCGGCGATAAACTCAAGGCCGGGAGGAAAGATCAGCAGCGCCCGGTCGCCTGGCGCGGCGTGCTGCTGAAGCTGTGCGGCAATCGCGCGCGCCGCCCGGTCGAGCGCCGCGTACGAAAGGGTGGCCTCGTCGCGCTCGCCGTCGCGCAGAAATGTGTAGCCGGATTGAGCCGGCTGCGCGTGCGCGCGCGCGCGCGCAAGCTCGACCAGACTCGCGAATATCTGGCTCATCACCACCTCGTTGGACACAGCACCGCGCTGCGGTGCCAGCGGCACAAGCGCCGGGCACACACAGAACTCTCGCCCTGCGGGCGAGATATAAACGCATATTGACGGGTTGCCGGGTGATGATGAGACGAATCGACATTGTGCTGGCGCTCGAGCGAGCACCATACTGCAACCGACGCCTATGTCGTTGAGAGCACCGAACTCATCGCTGAAACGGTTCCCTGTCGATGTATAGCTATCTGGCGGAGTTGAGAGCTGTGGATATGGGCTTGGATACATTGTAGTATCCGAGGCTGAGTATATATCAAGCTTGGGCAAACGTCAAGCCCTATGCTTTTCCGAAGTTTGGCGCAATGCTCGCTCGTGGCTGCGCCACGCGCCGCATGCCAATAGCGCAAAGCCAACGAGAAGCCCCCTCGCCCGTGGTGGGCGAGGGGGATGGGGGAGGGAGCGGGGGGTGATGCGGGGAAGGCCGCCGGCCGGTATTAGAACGGCAGGCCGTTGGTGAGGGTGGTCCAGCGCACCGCCGAGTGGCCATCGGCGCCATACGGCCGGCGCTGCTTGATGATCGGCTGGTAGGCTGGGTTCTGCCAGCGCTGGTACGCCACTTCCCACAGCGGGTGGATGCTCGACGAGGCCCCGCTGGCCCACGGCCACGCGCTCGGGTTCGTCACATACTTGGCGGCGTAGTCGATCGCCAGCTTGAAGCGGCCGTAGCTCCACAGGTCGATGCCGCGCCGCTGCGCAATCACCGCCGCTGCGACCTTGTAGTCGAGCGCTTCCTGCGTGTAGTTCAGGCCGCTGGTGCCACGGCGCGTCTCCTCGGGGATGTGGCCGTCGGCGGCGATCAGGTCGACCAGCGACTTCCACTTGGCAATCGCGGCGCTGAAGCCGGCCGCGTCGCCGAGGTAGTCGGTCACCGCGATGCGCATAAACGTGCCGGCGTCGCCCCAGTTGTTCGTGCGCGTCGAGGCGGTGGGCAGGATGACGCTGCGCAGCCAGCCGCGGAAGGCGGTATCGTCGGCGGCGCTGAACGCGCCCGAGGGCTTGATCAGGTTGGCGGCGAACACGAAGCCCGGCGCCACGCGGCTGATGATCAGCGATGTCTGGCACGAGCCGCTGTTGGTGCAGGTGTTGGTCGTGCTCTTGGTGGTCGTGACCCAGGCCATGATGAAGGCGCGGGCCTTCTGGGCGTAGCGGGCGTCGCCGGTGGCGCTGTAGGCGAGCGCCAGGCCATAGGCGGTGGCGGTGTCGTCGACGAACGGGCCAGTGGTGCCGCCGATGTTGAGCGGGTTCTGCGGCGAAGGATTGCTGCCGAGCTTGCCATTGGCGAAGGCGACGACGTTGGAGTAGGCCGATTTGTAGGGCTCGACGCCCTGGTTGGCGAGCTGGATGCGCTGGGCAAGCTCGGCGCTGCTGCCGAGGTAGCCGCCGGTGGCGGGCTGCACCAGCACCAGCGGGCCGCCGGCCGCCGCAGTGGCGGCAGTGTCGGCTGCGAGCGCGGCGTCGGCGACGGGCATGCCCTCGTCGGGGGCGGCGGTGTCGGCCGCGTCGTCGGCAATATCGGCGTCATCGGCCGGGTCGGCTACAGCGGTAGGCGCAGGCGCGGTCGAGTCGCTCGGCGCCACGCCAGGCTGGGTGGTGAGCGCCAGCTCGGGGGCTTCGGCGCGCTCGCGCGAGCGGAACTGCACGCCCGAGGCTGTGTCGGCGCTGAGCGCGAAGGCGTAGGTGCCGTCGCCGGTGATCAGCTGGCCGAGGTCGAAGTCGACCCACTGGCCTTTGGCGAGCGGCGCAGGCGCCAGCTCAGCCACCTGCGCGCCAAGCGCGGGCTGCTGCTGCCAGCTCAGGGCCTGCTCGTCCCAGTCGGCGGCGGCGCTGAACAGCTTCAGGCCAACCGGCTGGTCGCTGCCCTTGATCGTGTACAGGCGCAGGTGGCTGGCGGCCACGCTGTTCGCGCCAAGGCCGTTCACCGCAAAGCGCAGGAAGATCAGCGTGCGTGGGTCGCCGCGCGCTTCGAGCCGGCTCGTGCGGCCGTAGCCCTTGTCGGGGCGGCGGCTGGTGGCGAAGGTGTCGGCGGCGGCCTTGACGGTAGCCGAGCCGCTGGCGGCCTTCGAGAACTGCGGCAGGCCAACCGCCACGGCGCTGGCGATCAGGCAGGTGAGCAGGAAGATGGTGCCGAGCAGCTTGGCCAGCCCCGGCTTGCGCGAGTGGCTGGGGTGCTGCGCTTCGGTTGCGATACGATGGTTCATCGTGTGCCTCCTTAAACGTTGCGGGCGATGTGAAAGTGGTACGGGCGTTGTGTCGGGCGGGACGAAGGGCTGGATTGGGCCGGGCGCGTGGGCGGTAGGCCCGGCGCGCCGGCTGCGTTTCCGCACGCCGCTTGGGCGGCTCGCGGAACCTGCCTGGTGTGTTCCCTGGTTGTTAAGGTGCGAAGCCGGGTGGCTGCGATGTGTTTTAACGGCTCCTTAACCCTGCACCAGGGTAGCACCGCGCAAGGGCCAGCGTCTACGGCTGGATGCTCGGCAAATGTTCAGCGCCGCGCGCCGGCTGCGAGAAATGTTAAAAAAGTGTAAAAAGGGGCATTCGTGCGGGCGAAAGCCGCAGTGGCAGTTGGGCGGCGCGGCAGCCCGCGCGTGCCAGGTTTGTTGCCGCGCGTGCCAGGCGGCGTTGCCAGGGGGCGCATGGCGCCGCGCTATGCGCCTGGGCAGGCGCTATGCTATAATGGCGCGGCGCGTGCGGAAGAAAGGCTTTAGTGCCGGAGGAGCGCGATGAACGGCGTCGACCTAATCTTCATCCTGATACTGCTAGGCGGGCTTGCGCTGGGCTTCTTTCAAGGCACGGTGAAGCTGCTGGTGGCGATCGTCGCGTTTTACGTGGCGATCGTGCTGGCGAGCTTGTACTTTCAGTCGGTGGGGAACTTCTTTCGCCTGCGCTTCAACACCACCGCCGATGTCGGCCAGATCACTGCGTTCGCGGTGGTGCTGATGGTGAGCTTTCTGCTGCTGACGATCGCCGGACTGTACACATTTCGGTACTTTCGAATGCCGGTCAGCCTCGATTTCATCGATAAAATCCTGGGCACGCTGCTGGGGCTGCTGATGGCCGCGCTGTTCATGGGCATGCTGGCGGTGCTGCTGAAAGATCTGTTTGTGTTTCGCAGCCCGGCCTCGAGCGCGTCGCTGCCGTTCATGATCGCGACGCAGAGCAGCGTGCGCGCATCGACGCTGGTGCGCTTCTTTGGCGATAACATCCTGCCGCTGATCTATACGTCGGTGCGCCCGGTGCTGCCGCGCGAGGCCGATATTATTTTCCGGGTACGATAGATGGCAATAAGTGCGCAAACCCTCGAAACCCTCGAGTTCTCTAAGATCCTTGAACGGCTGGCTCGCCACACTTCGTTTTCGGCCTCGCGCGAGCTGGCGCTGGGGCTGCTGCCGAGCACCGACGCCTATGTGATCCGCCGCGGGATCGCGCTGACTAGCGAGGCGCGCCGGCTGCTCGACGACCGGCCCGACACCAGCATTGGCGGCGCGCGCGACATCCGCGGCCCGATCGGGCTGGCGCGGCGCGGCGGCGTGCTCGAGGCCAGCGCGCTGCTCGAGGTGGCGGCTACGCTCGCCAGCGGGCGGCGGCTGCGCGCTCTGCTGCTCAAGCTCGACGCCGCGCAGTTCCCGCTGCTGCAGGAGCTTGGGCACGACCTGCCGAACCTGCCGGCGGTCGAAGACGCGATCACCACGACGATCGGCGACGACGGCACTGTGCTCGATAGCGCCAGCCCCACGCTGGCGCGCCTGCGCAGCGAGGTGCGCGTGGCGTTCGGCCGCCTGCAAGACAAGCTCCAGAGCATGATTAGCTCGTCGCAGTACGCCGACGCGCTGCAGGAGCCGATCATCACCGTTCGCAACGGGCGCTACGTGGTGCCGGTGAAGGCCGGCAATAAGCGCAGCATCCGCGGCCTGGTGCACGACCAGTCGGCCAGCGGCGCGACACTGTATATCGAGCCGCTGGTGATCGTCGAGCTGAACAACCGCTACCGCGAGCTGCAGCTGGCCGAGGAAGAGGAAGTCGCGCGTATTCTGGCCGAGCTTTCCGAGCGCGTGGGCGAGTTCGCCCCGCAGATTGTGGCCGGCGTCGAGGCTATCGCCGCGATCGACCTGGCGTTCGCCAAGGCTAAGTACGCGCTGGCGCTCAAGTGCGTCGCGCCGGAGATTGCCAACGTTGAAGGTTCTGACGCCGCGAATGTACCCAACGTGCAGTCTTCGAACGTGCCGCCTGGGAATGCCCCGCTGCTGCTGACGCAGGCGCGCCACCCGCTGCTCGACCAGGCGACGGTGGTGCCGACCGACCTGCACCTCGGCGGCGAGTTCCGCATGCTGCTGATCACCGGCCCAAACACCGGCGGCAAAACTGTGGCGCTGAAGACCACCGGGCTGCTGGCGCTGATGGCTCAGGCCGGCCTGCACATCCCGGCGTCGGCGCCGGCCCGGCTGCCGGTGTTCGGCCAGGTCTTCGCCGACATCGGCGACGAGCAGAGCATTGAGCAGAGCCTCTCGACCTTCTCGTCGCACATGAGCAATATCATTCGCATCCTTGCCGCGCTCGAGGCCGCCCGCGCCGACTGGCAGTCGGCCGAGCCTACGGCCGCGCTGGTGCTGCTCGACGAGCTTGGGGCCGGCACCGACCCGGTGGAGGGCGCGGCGCTGGCGCGCGCGATCATCGAGCGGCTGCTCGACCTGGACGTGCTGGGCGTGGCCACCACGCACTACGCCGAGCTGAAGGCGTTCGCCTATGCCACCGAGGGCGTCGAGAACGGCTCGGTCGAGTTTGATGTCGAGACGCTGGCGCCGACGTACCGCCTGACGATCGGCATCCCCGGGCGCTCAAACGCGCTGGCGATCGCCACCCGGCTGGGGCTCGACCCCGACCTGGTAGGCCGGGCGCGCGGCATGATGGCGCGCGAAGATGCGCAGGTCGAAGATCTGCTGGCCGGCATCCACCGCGAGCGCGCCGCCAGCGCGGCCGAGCTAAAGCGCGTGGAAGAGCTGCGCGCCGACGCCGAAAAGTACCGCGACCGGCTGGCGACCGAGCTGCACGAGTTCGAGGGCCGTCGCGATGCCGAGTGGCAGGCCGCGCGCGCGCAGATCGACGACGAGCTGCGCGAGGTGCGCGGCCAGCTGCGCCGCCTGCGCGACGAGTTCCGCTCGGTGTCGCTGACGCGCCAGTGGATGGAAGAGGCCGAGCAGCGTCTGCAGACAGTGCAGAGCCAGGCCAAAGAGGCGCAGCGCCCGCAGCCGCCGCGTATTGCCGAGGTGGTGGCCGCGCCAGCGCCCGCCGAGCAGCCCCAGGCGCCGCGGCCGCTGCAGGTGGGCGACACCGTGCTGGTGCGCTCGGTTGGCCTCGAGGGCGAGATCCTGTCGATCGACGAAGAGGATGGCACCGCTGAAGTGCAGGTCGGCGGGTTTCGCATGCAGGCCGAGCTGGCCGAGCTGCGCCGCCCCAGCCGTGCCGAGCGCAAGCAGGCCGTCCAGCGCCGCGCCGAGCCGGCGCGCGCCACGCTGCCGGCTACGCCCGATGTCGCGATGAACTTCGACATGCGCGGCTGGCGCGCCGGCGATGTGCCCGACAAGCTCGAGCGCTACCTGAACGATGCCTACCTGGCGGGGCTGCCGTTTGTGCGGCTCATCCACGGCAAGGGCACCGGGGCGCTGCGCCAGATCGTGCGCGATGTGCTCAAAGGCCACCCGCTGGTTGCCTCGTTTGGCGGCGGCGGCGCCGATGGCGGCGAAGGCGTGACGGTCGCGCGCCTTGCCGAGCGATAAAGGTACGGCGCTGCGCTCCAAGCCTAGCGCTCGCAACGTCTTATGCCCCAAACGGTTGTCTACATTCTGCTGCTGTTCGCGCTTGTGCTGCCAGTGCTTGGCGCGATTGCGCTGCGCCTGCTGGGGCCGCGCCTCACGCCTGTGCGCTTCTACGGCTTTGCGGCCGGCTTGCTGGCGCTGGTGCTGATCAGCGTGCTGCTGCTGGCCCGCGCCGATGTGCCAAGCCTGCAGATCGGCAGCCTGTCGATCCTGCTGCCGGTGTCGTCGCCGGGCGACGCCGAGCTGAACCTGCCTGCCACGCCGCCGGCCGAGGATCTGGCCACCGCACCGGCCGCAGGCGCCACCAGCCTTCCCGCTGCAACGCCGGCCTCGCTCGCGACAGCCGTGCTGACGAGCACGGCCACCGCCGCGCCGACGGAAGTGCCAACCGCCGCGCCTACTGCCGCGCCGACGGAAGTGCCAACCGCCGTGCCGACCGCGGCGCCAACCGCTGCGCCACCCCCGGCTCCCAGCGGCCAGCGCAAGTATACCGTGCAGCCCGGCGACACACTACGCTCGATTGCCGACCAGTTTAAGGTATCGGTGAAGGCGATTATCGACGCCAACCGGCTGACGCCGGCCGAGGCCGACTCGCTGCGCGTTGGGCAAGAGCTGGTGATTCCCTAGATGAGCGAGCCACGCAATCGCCCGCTGGGCAACACCAGCCTGCCGCTGATCGCGCTGACCTTGCTGGCCGGCATCGCGCTAGGCTGGCTGCTGCGCGACCTGAGCGCCTGGCTGCTTCCCTCACCTGCCCAGCCACCAGCCAGCGCCACCCCGGCAGCCGCGCCGGCGCCTACGCTGGGCGCGGCTGCCCCCACGCCGCCGGCTGCCAGCGCCATGCCCGCCGCTGCCCCGTCCGCCACTGCTCTGCCTACTGCACAGCCTACCGTGCCGCCCACACTGGCGCCGAGCGCCACGCCTGCCCCGGAAATCACGGGCTACGCCGGGCACGCGCTGGCCGAGGGCGAAACGCTCGATACACTTGCGGCCGCCGGCGGCAGCACGCCCGACCTGATCGCGCGCTACAACCGGCTGGCGGGCGCGCCCCAGCCCGGCCGCGCGCTGATCGTGCCGCAGCTGGCGGGCGCCACCAGTACTCTGCCCAGCCAGCCGCTGCTGGTGCAGCGCGGCCCCGCAACACGGCCGTGGGTCGCGCTGACGCTCGACGCTGGCGCTAGCGCCGAGCCGGTGGCCGGTATGCTCGATACTCTGCGCGAGCGCGGCGTGACGATCACGTTCTTTCTCACCGGCAAATGGATCAAAGACAACTCCGAGCTGACACGCCGGATTGTAGCCGAGGGCCACGAGATCGCCAACCACACCTTTAACCACCCCGACATGCGCAACCTGAGCGCCGAGGCGATCGGCAATGAGCTGGACGACACCGAGGCGATCTTGAGCGCGACGGCGCCGGGCGCGTCGATCCGGCCGTTCTTTCGCCCGCCCTACGGCGCCTACGACGAGCGCGTGCTGCAGCTGGCGGAGGCGCGCGGCTACCTGCCGGTGTACTGGACGCTCGACAGCCTCGATTCGGTCGGCGAGCCGAAGACGCCCGAGTTCCTGCTCGAGCGCGTCACCGCCAAGCTCACGCCCGAGCAGCTGCGCGGCGCGATCATTCTGGCGCACTGTGGCAGCCAGCCCACCGCCGAGGCGCTGCCGCAAATCCTCGATCGCTTCGCGGCCATGGGCTTCGAGGTGAAGAAGCTCTCGGAGGTGCTGGGCGGCTAGCACCCTGGCGCGATCGGCCCGCGCGTTGCGCATGCCCCAAAACCGGGTATAATCTTCTGGAAAAGAATGGCTTGTGCAAGGTAGTTTGTCGCTTCCTGCGCTCAGCTGGCGCGCTCACTGATCGCGCCAAAACACAGACGATCGCTCAGAAGTTGTTTGAAAAGGGTGGTTTGGAGGGACGAAGTCCCTCCAAGTATTCACTTTTTCTGGCGGGTGGCGGCCACAAACGGCTCCAGAAGGGAAATGCGGGGGCATAGCTCCTCGCGGACCCCCTTTTCAAACAGGCTCTCAAGCAAGGCAAAAGGCTACGGATCATGACAAACCCCGCGACGCAGCGCCCCGCCGAGATGGCGAAAGCATACGAAGCCCAGCAGGTCGAGCAGCGGCTCTACGATTGGTGGGAGCAATCGGGCTTCTTCAAGCCGAGCATCGACCCAGAACGTAAACCCTTTACACTCTCGATGCCGCCGCCCAATGTCACCGGCGAGCTGCACATGGGCCACGCGATGTTTGTGACGATCGAGGACGTGATCGTGCGCTGGCACCGCATGCTGGGCGAGCCGACGCTGTGGCTGCCCGGCACCGACCACGCCGGCATCGCCACGCAGTCGCAGGTCGAGAAGCTGCTGCGCAGCGAGGGCACTAGCCGCCAGCAGGTCGGGCGCGAGGAGTTCCTGCGGCGCACGTGGGAGTGGAAGGCCAAGTACGGCGGCGAGATCACCCGCCAACTGCGGCGGCTCGGCGCGTCGTGCGACTGGTCGCGCGAGCGTTTCACGCTCGACCCGGGCCTCTCGCGCGCGGTGCGTGCCGCTTTCAAGCGCCTGTACGACGACGGCCTGATCTACCGCGGCACCTACCTGGTCAACTGGTCGCCGAATCTCCAGACCGCCGTGAGCGACCTTGAGGTCGAGCACGAAGAGCGCCAGGGGCATCTGTGGTATGTGCGCTATCCGCTTCTGCCGACGAACGACGAAGAACGAAAGACCAACGACCAAGGGGCAGAGCCTTCGTCTTTGGTGGTTGGTTCTTTGTCCAACGCCTGGGGCAGTGGCCACTGGGCCGGCGGCGCGGCCGAGTGGATCACCGTGGCCACCACCCGGCCCGAGACGATCCTGGGCGATACGGCGATCGCCGTCAACCCCGACGACGCGCGCTACGCCGAGCTTGTCGGGCGCTACGCCATTCTGCCCGCGCTTGGCCGGCGCATTCCGATCATCGCCGACAGCTACGTCGACGCCAGCTTTGGCACCGGCGCCGTGAAAGTCACGCCCGCGCACGACCCGAACGACTACGCCATGGGCCAGCGCCACGCCCTGCCGATGATCAATATCATGAACAAGGATGCGACGCTGAACGACGAGGCCGGGCCGTATGCCGGCCAGGATCGCTTCGAGGTGCGCAAAAACCTGGTGGCCGACCTCGAGCGCGAGGGCCTGCTGGTGAAGACGGTGCAGCACACGCTGTCGGTGGGCATCAGCCAGCGCGGCCGCGAGGTGATCGAGCCGCTGCTGAGCGAGCAGTGGTTTGTACGCGCCAAGCCGCTCGCCGATCGCGCGCTCGCAGCCGTGCGCGAGGGCCATACGCGGATCGTGCCCGAGCGCTTTGAGAAAGTCTACTTCCACTGGCTCGAGAACATCCAGGACTGGTGCATTAGCCGCCAGCTGTGGTGGGGCCACCGCATCCCGGTGTGGTATACCGCCGATGGCCAGATGATCGTGCCTGGCCCCGACGACCCCGAGCCGCAGGGCGAGGGGGTGTACCAGGATCCCGACGTGCTCGACACCTGGTTCTCGAGCGGGCTGTGGCCGTTCTCGACGCTGGGCTGGCCCGATGCCACCGAGGATCTGGGCTACTTCTACCCCACCAGCGTGATGGAGACGGGCTACGACATCCTGTTCTTCTGGGTGGCGCGCATGATGATGCTCGGCTGCTACCTCACCGACGCCGCGCCGTTCCACACGATCTACCTGCACGGCCTGGTGCGCGACAAGCAGGGCCGCAAGATGAGCAAAAGCTTCGGCAATGTCGTCAACCCGCTCGAAGTCATGGAACAGCAGGGCACCGACGCGCTGCGCTTCACGCTTGCCACCAGCGGCACGCCCGGCCAGGATCTGAACCTCAACCCCGAGCGGATCGAGGCCGCGCGCAACTTCGCCAATAAGATCTGGAATATCACGCGGTTTGTGATCAGCAAGCTTGGCAGCGAAAGGCCAATCGCGAAAGACGAAAGCAACGCCACTGCAGGCGATCCTTCGCCCTTTGCCCTTCGCCCTTCGTCGCTCACACTTGCCGACAGATGGATCCGCTCGCGCTACCACCGGCTGCTCGGCGATGTCGACCGCCTGATGCGCGCCTATAACTTCGGCGAGGCCGGCCGCCAGATCCACGAGTTTCTCTGGAGCGAGTTCGCCGACTGGTATGTCGAGCTGGCCAAGGTGCAGCTTGAGGGCGACGCGACGCGCCAGGCGGCAACCCGCGCGGTGCTGTACGAGGTGCTCGAAGGCGCGCTGCGGCTGCTGCACCCGTTCATGCCATTTGTCACCGAAGAGGCCTGGCAGTACCTCACACAGAACCAAGGACAAATGACCAAAGACGAAAGTAGCGATGAAGCAAATGCTCCTTCGTCGTTCGCCCTTCGTGCTGCGTCGATTATGGTGGCCCCCTACCCCGCCGCCGATGCGGGTGCGCTCGACGATGCCGCCGAGCGCGATTTCGCGCTGCTGCGCGAGCTGATCAGCGGCGTGCGCAATGTCCGCAACGAGTATAAAGTCGAGCCGGCGCGCTGGGTTGCGGCCACGGTGGCGGCTGGCCCGCGCGCCGCGCTGCTGAACGACCAGCGCGCGCAGATCGTGCGGCTGGCGCGCGTCGCCGACGACCAGCTGCTGGTTGTCGATGCGCTCGCTGCCAAGCCGGCCAACGCCGCGGCGCTGGTGGTTGGCGATGTCGAGGTGTTTCTGCCGCTGGCCGGCCTGATCGACCTGGCAGCCGAGCGCGCGCGCCTGGCGAAAGAGCTGGAGCAGGCCGAGGCCGAGGCCGAGCGCCGCGCGGCCAAGCTCGAGAAGCCCGGCTTCGCCGACAAGGCGCCGGCCAATGTGGTGCAGCGCGAGCGCGACGGGCTTGCGGCTGCGCGCCAGACGGCAGCCAAGCTGCGCGAGCGCATTCAGCAGCTAGGCGACGTATGAGGCGACAGCTCGCGCGCGCGGTTCTGGCGCTGTTCGGCTGGCGTGCCGTCGGCGCCCTGCCCGACGCGCGTACGATCGTGCTGGTGGTGGCGCCGCACACCTCGAACTGGGATTTCCCGGTGATGCTGCTGCTGGCGGTCGCGCTTGGCATCAAAGCCACCTGGATGGGCAAGCACACCCTGTTCCGGCCGCCGTTTGGCTGGATCCTGCGCCGGCTGGGCGGCCTGCCGATCGACCGCACCGCGCGCCATAATGTCGTCGATCAGGCGGTGGCCGCGTTTCGCACGAGCGACCGGCTGGTGCTGGCGGTGCTGCCCGAGGGCACCCGCAAGCGCACGCCCTACTGGAAGAGCGGCTTCTACCACATCGCCAATGGTGCGCGCGTGCCAATGGTGCTTGGCTTCGCCGACTACCGCCGCAAGGTCGGCGGGCTTGGCCCGGCGATCATGCCCAGCGGCGACGCCGAGGCCGATATGGCCGCGATCCGCGCCTTCTACATCGGCGTGGTCGGCAAGCGCCCCGAGCAGTTCGGCGAAATACGCCTGAGGCCACCAGCGGAGGAACCCCAATGATCGAGATCGGCCGCGTCGCGCTGGCGCAGATCCAGCGCTCGTCGCTGAAGGTCGGGCAGAAGCCGTTTCGCTACTACGACCCGGCGCCGCTGCTGGCGGTGCCGCGCCTGCGCCTGACGCCTAGCGGCGCGGTTGGCATCAGCGGCGATGACGAGCTGCTCGACGTGCACAACCGCCAGCACGCCGCAACCCGCAATCAAGGGCCGAACAGCCTCTCGTTCGGCTTCACCAGCCACTACGCGGCCATGCGCGATCGTTTCGGCCAGCACCTGGCCGACGGCGTGGCAGGCGAAAATATTCTGATCGCCAGCGAGCGCGCGTTTGCACTGGCCGACCTGGGGGCGGCGCTGCTGATCCGCGGCGACGACGGCCGCGAAGCGCGCCTGACCGACCTGATCGTCGCCGCGCCGTGCGTCGAGTTCAGCCAGTTCGCCTGCCTCGCCGATGGGCCGCTCACGCCCGAGCAGCTGCGTGCGGCGCTGCAGTTCCTGAACGACGGCGTGCGCGGCTTCTACGCGCGCCTTGCCGATGGCCCCGGCGCCGAGGTGCGCCCCGGCGACCGCGTCTTTGTTGTCGCGTAGGCATTGTGCGCGCAGCCGCTGCGCAGAGATCCGGCGCATACCCCGGCGGCGTACGAGAAGATACTAGCGTCCGCACAGGCCCTGTAAACAAAGAGGAGCGTATGTCAACCCAGACCGCGACCCGTCCATCGGCGCGCCCGGCGTGGCATCACGGCCCGGCTTGGCTCTGGCTGCTCTCGTTCTTCATCTGCATTGGCGCCGACGTGCTGCTTGGCCGCTGGGTGCTGCTGCCGCTGTACATCGCCGGCTTCTACGGCGGCATGATCGTGATCGACCTGTTCACCTACCCCATGCTCGAGCGCTGGCGCGCCTGGCTCCAGCCGCGCGGCGTGTGGGCCTGGTATTTCGTCGAAGTTGGCCTGATGTGGATCGGGACGACGATCGTGCTGGCGATCGTGGGCCTTGTTGGCCCGCGCTGGCTCGAGTGGAGCTGGCAGGGGCCGCGCGCGCTCCAGGCGCTTGGCGCGCTGCTGCTGGCGGCCTCGGTGCTGATTGGCGTCTGGGCGGTGGGGCAGATGGGCTGGGCGCGCGTGCTGTTCGCCGCTGCGCTGTTCCCGCCTGGCCGCGGCGCCGAAGAGCAGAACATCCCGCAGAAGCTGGTGGTGCAGGGGCCGTATCGCTACGTGCGCAACCCGCTGTACGACACCGACATGACCCTGATCGCCGCCACCGCGCTGCTGACGCAAAACTGGGGCATTGTGCTGCTGCTGGCGGCGTATATCACCCAGCTGATCATGCAGCTGCGCCTGGAAGAGCGCGAACTGCGCGCGCGCTTCGGCGGCGCCTACATTCGCTACTGCCAGCTGGTGCCGCGCTTCATCCCGCGCCTCACGCCCGTCGACCCGCGCGAGATCGAAACGCCTGCGGCGCCCGGCAGCGCCGGCTAGAGCGCTGAAAAGAGTGCTTTGGAGGCACGCAGCCCATCCAGGCGCCGGTATTTCTACGCGCAATGGCCCGGAAAAGCCGCAGTCTCACCGTCCTATCAGCTATGCGTATGATACCAGTGCGGAATTTATGGTATAGTACGCATATTACTTCGGCGGCGTATAAATTCGACCGGGCTGAATGCCAGGCCGCATTCTTCCCACAGGCTCACGACGAGCCGATTTGACACACCAACATGAACCGGCGACGACGCTTTGCCAGGCGTTTTGGCATGCAATCGCGGCACGAGTTGTGCGTACGCGAGTGTAGCGGTCTGGCGGTCACATGTTGAGCTACGGAGAGATTGGATGCGCGTTTCGCGACGACGGATGGTTTTGGGTATCACCACGGTTGCCCTTCTGATAGCTGCACTGCCGGCGATCTGGCTGGGCTCGAAATGGAACCGGGCGCTGTCGAACGTCGACAAAATGATCGTCCCCACCGTCACGCTGCCAACCGCCACGCCTGGCGCGCAGGCTGCGGGCGCGTCGTCGCCGGCCGGGGCGGCGCCCACCGCCGAGCCTATGCCTACCGCGATCCCCGAGCCCGAGGGCGTGTCGAATATCTTGCTCGTCGGCACCGACGCTCGCCCCGGCGAAAACGTGAGCCGCACCGACACCCTGGTGCTGGTGCACCTCGATAGCCACTCGAACCGCGTAGGCATGCTCTCGTTCCCCCGCGACCTGTGGGTCAATATCCCTGGCTTTGCCCAGAACCGGATCAACACTGCCTACCTGCTTGGCGAAACCAAGCTTGGCAAGGGCTATGGCCCGGCGCTGCTGAAGCAAACCGTCGGCGACCTGACTGGCCTGCGGATCGATCGGTTCATGCTGATCAACTTCGAGGGCTTCCGCGCAGTGATCGACAAGCTCGGCGGCATCTATGTCGACGTGCCGAAGACGATCGACGACCCGGCCTACCCCACCGACGACTACCGCACGATCAAGATACACTTCGACCCAGGCCGCCAGCTCATGGACGGCGACCGCGCGCTGATCTACGCTCGCACGCGCCATGCCGACAGCGACTTCGGCCGCAACCAGCGCCAACAGCAGGTGCTCATGGCGATCTTCGACCGCGTGCGCGAGCAGGGCCTGCTGAGCCAGCTCACCAGCCTCGACGACTACACCGACGTGCTCAGCAACTACATTCGCACCGATATCTCGCGCGGCGAAATGCTTGGCCTCGCCAGCGTGGGCACCCGGCTGCACCCCGAGGATATCCAGCGCTTCGCGATCGACGCCAAGATGGTGACTCCGCGCACCCAGCCGGCGTACGTGCTGCTGCTGAAAGACCAAAAGGCGCTGCGCCGCCTGGTGAGCCAGATGATCGATCCGAGCGTCGCCTCGGCTGGCGGCGAAGAGCCTGCGCGCTAGCGCCCTATCGAGCCCGCCCGTTCAGCTAACTTCATGAGCCAAACCGCCTCTGAAACTCCCGCCAATCCGGCCGCGAGCCTCGCGCGCCGGATTGCTATTGCCGCCGTGCTGATCGCCGCCGGCAATATCGCCAGCCGCGTGCTTGGCCTTGCCCGCGAGTCGGTGATCGCCGGCACGTTTGGTACCGGCGTCGACACCTTCACCGCCGCGTCGGCCGTGCCGACCCAGCTGTACGACTTGCTGATCAATGGCGCGATCAGCGCTGCGCTCGTCCCGGTGTTCAGCGAGTATGCCGAGGGCGACGAGCGCGAGTTCTGGCGTGTCGCGTCGAGCATGATCAACCTGGTGCTGCTGGCTATGGCGGCGCTCGCGGCGTTCCTGGCGCTGCTCGCGCCGCAGGTTGTGTCGGTGCTGGCCAGTGGCTTTGTGGGCGCCGCCCGCGCCGAGACGATCCTGATGGTGCGGCTGCTGCTGCCCGCGGTGGTGCTGATGGGTCTGTCGGGCCTTGTTACGGCGCTGCTGTATGCCCGCCAGCGCTTTCTGCTGCCGTCCTTCACCACCAGCGCCTACAACACCGGCATCATCCTTGGCGCGCTGCTGCTGGCGCCGTTGCTGGGGCCGCTGAGCCTGGTGGCCGGCGTGCTGATCGGCGCGCTGCTGCAGGTGCTGCTACAGCTGCCGGGGCTGCGCGGCATGCACTACCGGCCCGCGCTCGATCTGCGCCACCCCGGCGTGCGCCGGATCATGCGATTGTACGCGCCGGTGGCGCTTGGCATCACGTTCTCGACGATCGGCGTGGTGATCGACCGCACGCTGGCCTCACGTTTCCCAAGCGCGCTTTCGGCTATGCGCTACGCCACTACGCTGATACAGTTCCCGCTGGGGCTGGTGGCGGCCGCGGTATCGTTCGCGGTGCTGCCAACCCTCTCGCGGCAGGCCAGCGCCGCCGACGAGAGCGCCTTCCGCCGCACGCTTGGCATGGGCCTGAAGGTCGTGCTGCTGTTGATTCTGCCGGCCACCGCCGGGCTGGCGGCGCTGGCCGGGCCGATCACCGCGCTGCTGTTTGAGCGCGGGCGCTTTACCAGCGCCGACACGCTGCTCACCGCACAGGCGCTGCTGCTGTACCTGCCGGGCCTGCCAGCCGCCGCGCTCGATCAGATGCTGCTGTTCGCGTTCTACGCCCACAAGCGCACGCTGGCGCCAAACCTGGTGCAGGGCGCGGCGATTGGCGCCTACCTGCTCACCGCGCTGCCGCTGCTGGCGTTCTCGAACATGGGCTTTGGCGCGCTGGTGCTGGGCAATTCGGCGCAGTGGGTCAGCCACCTGCTGCTGCTGCTGCTGCTCTCGCGCGGCCTGGTGAGCCTGCGTGGCCTGCGGCTGGGCGAAGCGCTGCTGAAGTCGCTGCTGGGCTGCGCGGCGATGGCCGGCGCGATCGTGCTGCTGGCGCGCGTGCTGCCGGGCGGCGCACTGCTGCGGCTGGTTTTGGCCGGCGGCGCGGGCGCAGCGATCTATTTCGGCGTCTGCGTGCTGCTGCGCGTCGAGGCGCTCGACTTCTTTATCGCCGTGCTTGTGCGCCGGCTGCGCCGCGCCAGGAGCCCGGAACCACCACCCGAGAACCCGGCATCAGGCTGATCACTTGCTTGATGCTGCGGGGCGGCTTTGACGCCCGGCAGATGCTGTTTCGGGCTCTGGCAGAGCCGCCGTTCTGCCAGAGCCCGAAAAACGGAAACCTTTGGAGGGCCGCAGACCCTCCAAACCTTCCACAGAAGCTACTAGCGCTCGATTGTGAGCCACAAGCCCGGCCCGAGCTGCTCGAAGCCATCGGCGGGCGTGTCGGCGAAGGCTAGGGATTGGGCGCGCGTAACGCTGCGGATGTCGGCGGCGCAGGCCGCGAGCTGGTCGCGCACCTCCGCTTCGGCGGCGATCGTCAGCCGCGCCAGCGGCGCCGCCAGCCCAAGCTGCTGGCTGCTCTTGAAGCGCCGCACCGCGCCGGTGAGCGCCAGCAGCGCCTCGCCGGCGCGCTCCGCTGCCGGGTCGATCAGCGCTTGATCCGCTGCAGGCCAGGCGCTGGTATGGATCGAGCGCTCGCCATCGGCCGCAAACAGCTGCTGGTAGATCTCCTCGGCGACAAACGGCAGCACCGGGGCGAGCAGCTTGAGGATCGTGCGCAGCGTACGCGCCAGCGCCAGGCGCGCGGCGTCGCGCTCGGCGCCGCCGGCGTCGTACAGCCGGCTCTTCACCCACTCCAGGTAGTTATCGCAGAACGTATTCCAGAAGAAACGCTCGGTCGCGTCCAGCGCTGCGGCGTACTCGTAGCCCTCGAAGCTGGCTGTGACGCGGCCAACCAGCCGCTGCAGCCACGAAAGCAGCGCGCGATCGCTCCACCACAGCGCCGCTGAGCCTGCCGGCTCGCCGTCGGCGAGCTGCGCCTCGATCAGCCGCGCCGCGCTCCACAGCTTGTTGGCCAGCCGCACGCCCTGGCGCATCGTCGCCTCGTCGATCGACTGGTCGGCGCCGACGCTGCCGCTGCATGCCCAGTAGCGCACCGCGTCGGCGCTGTGGCGCGCAATCAGCGCCTCGGGGGTTATCGGCGAGTTGCCCAGCGACTTGTGAATACTGTGGCCCGACGGGTCGAGCCCGTGCCCCGAGATCATCACCGTGCTCCAGGGTGTACGCCCGAAGTGGTAGTGCGACTTCACGATGGCGTAGAATGCCCAGGTGCGAATGATATCGTGGGCCTGCGGGCGCAGGTGCATCGGCAGCAGCTGCGTGGCGCGCGCCCGCTCGCCGATCGGCGCCCCTTGCCGCTCGCCGGCCACGTCGTCCCAGCGCAGCGCAGCGATCAGCGGGCTCACCGACGAGGTGGCCCATGTGTCCATCACGTCGGTGTCGGGTCGCAGATCGGCGTTGCCACAGGCACAGGCGCGTGGCGGTGCGGCGCTGGTCGGGTCGACGGGCAGCTGCGACTCATCGGCCAGCACCACCGCGCCGCAGGCGCCGCAGTGCCAAGCCGGGAAGGGCACGCCGTAGAAGCGCTGGCGCGAGATGCACCAATCCCAGCCCAGGTTGGCCACCCAGTGCTCGTAGCGCGCCTGCATATGCGCCGGGTGCCACTCGATCGCGCGGCCAGCCGCCAGCAGCGCCGGCTTGGCGTCGAGCACACGCACGAACCACTGGCTGGTCTCAAGGATCTCAAGCGGCGTCTTGCAGCGGTCGTGGATGCGCACCGACTGGCGGCTGGCCTGCTGGCCCAGCAGCAGCCCGCGCTCGCCCAGGTCGGCGACGATCCGCTGGCGCGCCTGGGCGAGCGTCAGCCCGGCGTATGCGCCGCCATCGGCGCCAAGCCGGCCCGCGCGCGTCAGCAGCGGGATGAGCGGCAGCGCGTGCGCCTGCCACCAGGCCACGTCGGTGGCGTCGCCGAATGTGCAGCACATCACCGCGCCGCTGCCCTTTTGTGGGTCGACCGCTGCGTCGGCGACGATGGGCACCTGCCGGCCGAACAGCGGCACGATCGCCGAATGCCCAATCAGCGCGGCGTAGCGCGCGTCGTCGGGGTGCACGAGCACGGCGACGCAGGCCGGCAGGAGCTCGGGGCGCGTCGTGGCGATCGGCAGCGAGGACGAAGAATCGAGGACGAAGGACGAAGGCTCGCCAGCCGCGAACCCACCTTCGTCATTGTTCATTCGTCTTTCATCTTCGATTGCGAACGCGAGAGTGTAAAAGACCGTCGCTCGCTCGGCGTCGTCCATCTCGGCCTGGGCGATCGCGGTCTGGCATTCGACGCACCAGGGGTTGGGCGCCTGGGCGCGGTAGATCAGGCCCTGGCGATAAAGATCGAGAAACGACCACTGCGAGATCCGCCGCGCCTGCGGGTCGATTGTCGAGTAGCGCAGCCGCCAGTCGGCGCTGAAACCTAAGCGCTTCCAGAATGCCTCGAAGCGATCCTCAACCGCCTGCGACACCTCGAGGCACATTGCGATGAATTCGCCGCGGCTCAGGTCGCGCGCGCGCACGCCGCGCAGCTTTTCGACATAGCGCTCGGTTGGCAGGCCGTTGTCGTCGAAGCCGAACGGGTAGTAGACATTGTAGCCGCGCATACGCCAGAAGCGCGCCATCGCCTCGGCCTGGACATACGAGTACACGTGGCCGATATGCAGCTCGCCCGAGACGGTGGGCGGCGGGGTGTCGATCGCGAACAGCGGGCGCGGGTCGCGCGGGTCGAACTCGTGCAGGCCCAGCTGCGCCCAGGTTGCTTGCCAGCGGCGCTCGGCGGCGCCCGCGTCGTAGCGTGGTGAAAGGCCCATAATCGATGCTCCTTGTAGTAGATACGAGCGTTGCAAACGGCACCTACATGATCGCCTGGCATGCGATCACCCCCTTCCATTCGCGGCGGCGAGCCGCAGATCAGCCACTAGAAAGCAGTGGTCGGCCCCGGTGTTATTACACTCGACGTGCGCCGCGGCCGGCAGCACGCCGTTCTTGCTCCACACATAGTCGATCCGCAGCAGTGGGAACGGCACCGTGATCGGGCCGAAGCGCTTGTGATCGGGGAATGTGAAGCCGAAGCCCCAGCTTGTCTCGCGAAATGCGTCGTGCATACGTGCGGCCAGCACGCTGTAGCGTGGCTCGCGGTCGCTGGTGTTGAAATCGCCCATCACAATTAGCGGCCCGTCGATCGCGTCGGTCAGGCTCGCCAGCCGGCCGACCTGCCGATCCGTCGATTGCGGATCGTAGCCCACCACCAGCGGTATGCCGGCGATATGGCGCGTGTCGATCACCGGGCCGCCAAGGTGGATATTCATAATTGTGAGGGTCTGCCCGTCGATCGAGAGCGTCACCTGCTGGCCGCGCACATTGTTCTGCACTTCGTCGGCGCTGATGAACGGCTGGCGGCTAATGATCCCGAGGCCCTGCTGGTTCTCGAACGGCCGCAGGTACTGGTATGGGTATATGTCGCGCAGCGAAGCCTGGATGGCGGCGGCCACCGGCTTCGAGAGCTCTTGCAGCGCCACCACGTCGGCGTCTTGCGCGCGAATAGCCGCCAGCACATCGGCGGCGCGGCCGTTGCTGAACAGGTGGTTGAATGTCATCACGCGCAGCGGCCTACCCTCGGGCGTAGCCCTGGCGGCCGGCAGAAAGCGCCCGCCGAACAGCGCCAGGAACAGCACCAGCGTGAGCAGCGCCGCGCCGCGCAGCGGCCACGAGCGCACTGCCAGCGCCAGCGGCAGCAGCAGCAGCAGCGGCACGAACAGCAACGGCGCGATCATCGCGCTCAGCTCGACCCACCAGGCCGCGCGCGGATCGAGCGCCCACAGCGTAGCCAGAACCATAAGAACAACGCAGTAGCAGCATGCCGCGCCAACAAGTAGGCGGCGCGTGGTCTGGATCAACAAGCGCACAACAGGCCCCTTCCAACGAAAAAACCCTCGCCCCGGCCAGGGGCGAAGGCATGCCTCCGCGGTACCACCCCGATTCGGCGGCGCCGTGCGCCACCCTCGTGCGTGCTGTAACGGGCACCCCCGGCGCCGGCTACTGGGCGCGCTGGCTGAGCAGACGATCCAGGCTCAACCCTGCGCGTGTTCCCCGGCGCGGTCTCTCGCGGGCCACGTTCGGCGCGTGCGCACTTGAAGCAGCTCTCAGCCGGCGGCGCTTCATCTCTGTGAGGGCACGGCGCGTACTCATCACGCGAACACCATTGCGAGCATTGTAGCCAGCCCGTAGCGCAATGTCAAGGCTTGCGAGCTCGGCCGTTTGGCCGAACTTTTTGTGCTGTGAAGCAAGAGTACCGGCGTGTTTCAGTACTATCGGGCTACGTTATGCGTTGCCGTGGCGCGCTGAGGCTGGTACAATGCCGGCATCGATATGGCAAAGGAGTAAATAGATCATGTCTACGATTGTCTCCGGTGCGATAGTTATTGCGCTGGTGGGGTGGTTTGCCACGATCATTGTGATCAGCCGCTCGAAGCTCAGCGGCCGGCGCAAGCGGCTGCTGCTGATCCCTTCGTGGCTGCCATGGCTGGCGCTGGCGCTGGGCGCGCCAATTCTCAGCGGGCTGATCTCGTGGCAGGATGCGGTGAACCTGGGTGGTGCGATTACCACCGGGATGCTGGTATCGGTGGTGATCTCGCGCGGTGGGCCGCGGCGCTAGCGAGCGCAGCAAAAAGCGACCGCACGCCCGCGCTATGTGCGGGCATACGATCGCTGATCGTAGGTTTTGCGGGGACGCCAGAACAGCTAGGCGCGGCGCTCGACCAACAGCCGAATAGCGGTGCGCTCTTCGTCGTCGATCGAGACATCGATGAACGACGGGGTGCAGACGATATCGACACCCTCTTCGCTCAGGTAGCTGCGGGCGATCGCCACTGCCTTGATCGCCTGGTTGGTAGCCCCGGCGCCGATCGACTGTACCTCGGCCATGCCGCTATCGCGGATGACGCCAGCAATGGCGCCGGCCACGGCGCTGGGCCGCGATCGCGTGGAGACCTTAAGCACTTCCGCGGTGTGGCGCTCGGGCGCGGCGCCGGTGCTGTCACCGACGGCGCGTGCGATTGGCGCAGCCTGCGATGTATTGGTAGTCATACGTTCCTCCTCCGGTGGTGTTGAATTTAGTGTAGAAGCCGGTCGGATGGTCTCCGAGTCGTGGATGTCGGGGTTCATAGTCGAGACTCCTCTAAGAGCCAGGGCAATGGGGTTCGCGTATACCCCGCAACCCTGCACTGGAATAGCTCTTACCGAGCATAATCGACGGCGCGCGTTTCACGAATAACCGTGACCTTGATCTGCCCGGGGTACTGCAAGCTTTCCTCGATCTTTTTCGCGACATCGCGCGCGAGGTGAATGCTCCCCAGGTCGTCGATTGAGTCGGGCTGAACCATCACACGAACTTCACGGCCTGCCTGGATGGCAAAGGCGCGCTGGACGCCGGTGAACGACGTAGCGACGGTCTCCAGTGCTTCCAGTCGCTTGATATACAGGTCGAGCGTTTCACGGCGCGCGCCCGGGCGCCCGCCCGAGATCGCGTCGACGGCCTGCACGAGAAAAGCCTCGACGGTTTGTGGCTCTTCGTCGTTGTGGTGTGCGGCGATAGCGTGAACGATCGCGGGCGATCGGCCAAGCCGCCGCGCGATATCTGCCCCGATCAGCGCGTGTGGCCCTTGGACTTCGTGATCCACGGCCTTGCCGATATCGTGAAGCAGCGCCGCTGTCTTGGCGACACTGATATTCGCGCCGAGTTCGGCTGCCATATGAGCTGCGAGCAGCGCGCACTCGAGCGAGTGTTGGAGGACGTTTTGCCCGTAGCTGGTGCGATACTTGAGCCTGCCAAGCAGCTTGATCAAGTCGGGGTGCAGGCCCTGCACATTGGCCTCATAGGCCACGCGCTCGCCTTCCTCGCGCATGATCTGCTCGATCTCCTGCTGGGTTTTTGATACGACCTCTTCGATGCGGGTAGGGTGGATGCGGCCGTCCTTGAGCAGCTTGATCAGCGCGACCCGCGCAACCTCGCGCCGCACCGGATCGTGGCACGAGAGCGTCACCGCCTCGGGGGTATCGTCGACGATAATATCGACGCCGGTGATCTGCTCGAAGGCGCGGATATTCCGGCCCTCGCGCCCGATGATGCGCCCTTTCAGCTCTTCGCTGGGCAGCGCCACCGTCGAAACCGTGACTTCGGCCACATACTCGGAGGCGCAGCGCTGGATGGCCAGGCCGATAACCTTACGGGCAAGCTTATCGGCTTCGTCGCGGGCAGCCTTCTCGATCTCGCGGATCCGCCGCGCCGACTCGTCGCGGGCCTCCTCCTCGACCCGTTTGAGAATAATGGTGCGGGCTTCGTCCTGGCTCAGCGCCGAGATGCGCTCGAGCTCGGTGTGCTGCTGTACGCGGAGCTGCTCGGCATCGCGCTGGATCTGCTCGGTCTGCCGCTCGCGGGTTTGAACCTGGCGCTCGCGCCGCTCCAAGCCTTCGAGCTTGCGATCGAGATTTTCCTCTTTGCGCTGTAGCCGCTCCTCTTGCTTGGCGATCGATGCGCGCATTTCGCGCAACTGGGCCTCGGCGTCGTTCCGTAGCCGCAGCGCCTCGTCTTTCGCATTCAGGATGATCTCCTTCTGCTCGGAACGGGCGGCCTCAAGCTTGAGCTTTGCCTCGGCTTCGTTTTGCTGGATGCGGTTTTTGGAATTGCTCGTGTAGACAAAAAAGCTGATGCCATAACCGGCGGCCAAACCGACCACCAATAGCACAGCTAATAGGAGCCAATCCACAGTGTCCTCCTATTTACTTTTTAAGGTGCAGCAGACGGCGGTTCAGCTGGCCGAACCGTCATGCGTGCAACCAGGAAAAATGGTATCCAGATTTATTCTCGATCCATGATTGCCTAATAATACTCGGTGTTCGCTTCTTCTGTCAAGGCGAACGGTGTTTGCGGCTGGTTTGTATATATTGTTCGATATTGTGATGATTATCTCAATAGGTATTGTTGCTTCGATTAGCTACCACATTGTTTCTTTTGGCAGGTATTGCTGCTGTGGCGCTACGGCGTATTTGCGTATGTTTGCGGCGCGATGCCGGCGAACTATGTGTGTAATGCGCGCAACTACGCGCTTCCGCCGAAAGCGCTTTCAGTGGCTGCAAACAACGGCCGAGGGTATCAAAAAGGCCGCGCGCGTGGGCGGCCTGAAAGTGGAAGGAGGAGCGGCAGCGCTGGATGGCAGTTGGGCCGGCGCACGCTCGGCGCCTGGCTGGTGATTCGGTGGGGCTGCTGCACCGGATCTATATCAAGATTGATGAGTGCAGTATAGCGCGGGCGTGGCGGCGCAGCATCGGCCGGCAGGGTGATCGGCGGTAGGCCATTGGAATGACGGGCGGCTCATACCAACAGCGCCAGGGCGCGCCGCAGCACCTCGCGCACCTGCGAGTAGCCGATCAGCGCCAGCGCGTCGGCTGGGGCGTGCCACTCAGCTGCGGTGATGCCCTCGTCGGCGCTGGGCGTGGCCTCGGCGGCGGCGGCGCGCATCAGGAAAAACGCCACCTGCTTCAGGCGCGGCTGGCCCCGCTTCGAGAGCACTGAGTACTCGATCTCGGCGACGAGCGCGCCAAGCTGGCCGCGCACGCCAGTCTCCTCCCACACCTCGCGTGCTGCCGCGTCGGCGTCGCTCTCGCCGAGTTTGAGGTGGCCCTTGGGCAGCGTCCAGGCGCCGTAGCGATCGTGAATGAGCAGCAGCCACAGCGCGCCGGCGGTGTCGTGGCGGTATACCACGCAGCCGGCGGCGCGCTTCACTTTTGTCGGCGTGGGCTGGTTCACGGGCTAGTTGGCCTGGATGTGCTCGAAGGCCAGATCATAATTGCGCGCGGTCGGGCCACCCAGACGCGCCGGCCAGCTGCCGGTGATCGCCTGGGCGATCTTGCCGGCGTGGGCGTGGCAGTTCTCGATGAACAGGGTGTAGCGCTGCTGCACGCCAGCTGCCACGGTGCCGGCCAGGTA
Organism: Kouleothrix sp.; assembly: GCF_046328425.1. NCBI lineage: Bacteria > Bacillati > Chloroflexota > Chloroflexia > Chloroflexales > Roseiflexaceae > Kouleothrix > Kouleothrix sp. The sequence goes on along the minus strand of NZ_JAXLWP010000003.1, from coordinate 401,274 downwards.
CAGGCCGGGCACATTCGTCTCCATGGTGTCCGGGTCGAAGCAGGGCACGCGATTCTCGCCGCGCAGCTCGACGCCGGCCATTTCGAGCAGCTGCTGGTCGCCGCGGAAGCCGGTATTCAGCAGCACGAAGTCGGTGGCGTGGGCGACCGGCGCGCCGCCGGCTGCGGGCGCGAGCAGCACGTGGGTGGGCGTGATCTCGAGCGGTATCGTGCTCGGCAGAAACGTGATCGAGCCGGCCTCGATCTGGGCGTTCAGGTCGGGCAGCAGCCAGTGCTTCACGCGGCCGGCGTCGAACTGCGGCTTGCGGTAGCTGACGGTGACATGGGCGCCGGCGCGCCAGCAGCGCAGCGCGGCCTCGGCGGCCGAGTTCTTGCCGCCGACGATCAGCAGCCGGCGGCGGAAGTAATCGTGCGGGTCGCGGAAGTAGTGTGATACATGCGGCAGGTCTTCGCCGGGGATGCCCAGCCGGTTGGGCCAGTGCATATCGCCGATCGCCAGCACCACGCGGCGGGCGCGGTAGCGCCGCTCGCCGGCCAGCGGGCTGGTGCGGAGCGCGAAGCCATCGGGGCCGGGCTCGATCGCCGTCACTGGCTCGTAGCTATTGATCGCCAGGTCGAACTGCTCGACCACACCCCGCAGGTAGGCCAGGTAGTCTTCGCCGGTGATGCGCTGCTGGTGTTTGTTGGGGATGGGCACGCCGGCGATCGCCAGGCGCTCGGTGGTGCTGAAGAAGTTCGTATTGCGCGGCCACCAGGTAAGCGTGTAGCCGATCTGGTGGGCGTCGAAGTGGATATAGCGCGCGCCGGCGAGCTTCAGGCATGCCGCCAGCTCAATGCCGATCGGCCCGGCGCCGACGATCGCTACGTCGTACACAGCAGGGTCATTTTCAGAAGAATAGCTCATGCCGTCCTCTTGCGCGGCTTCCTCCCGCGCGGCAGGTCATCCAAAGGGCTGCAGGCCCGCCAGGGCATTTTTTTTTGGCAGGGCTAGCGGCCGAAGAACAGGCGCTCAATGCCCTGCTCGAGCTCGACCGCCCACTCGCCCATGCGTGTCTGCTGCGACCACTGGCTGAGCAGGGTGAGCTGGCCGGTGGCGAGCAGCACGCCGACAATCACCAGCAGCACGCCGCTGGCGATGCTGGTGGTGTGCAGGTGCAAGGTGGTGAAGCCCAGGTTCAGCTCGACGCCGCGCCCGCGCATAAATGCCCAGAAGCGCGAGCCTCGGCCCAGGCGGCTGAAGAATGTGGCCATGATGATCAGCGGCATGCCCAGGCCCAGCGCGTAGATAAACGCCAGCACCGCGCCCTGCACGATCGCGATGCCTTGGGTGGCCAGCAGCGTCAGCAGCGCGCCGAGGATCGGGCCGACGCAGGCCGTCCAGCCGAGCGCAAAAGTGGCGCCATACAGGTACGAGCCGGCCACGCTGGCGGTCGGGCGGTCGAGCAGCTTGGCGCCGGTGAAGCCCTTGCCAAGGATGCTCATGACGCCGAACGCGATCACGATCAGCCCGCCGATCGTGGTGAGCGCGCCAAGGTAGCTGAACAGGATCTGGCTGAGCGCGGTGGCACTGGCGCCGAGCACGACCATGGTCGTCGCGAGGCCGAGGAAGAACGCGATCGTCATGAGCACCACGCGCTCGCGGCGGGCCTGGAAGGTAAAGGCGAAGTAGGCCGGCAGGATCGGCAGGGTGCAAGGCGAGAGAAAGCTGAAAATGCCGGCCAGAAAGGCCGCCGGCGCCAGCACCAGCACGCTTCCACTGCCGGCGGGCGTAAGCCCGGACGCAGCGCTGCGCAGGCTTAGCAGTGCGACCGCGCCCAGCGCCAGCGCGACGCCAAGGCCGATCAGCAGGCCGCGATATGGGAATGCGCGCTCGGCGGTTTCGCGCGCGGGGGTATCGAGCTGCGGTGCTGCCATAGCTTCCTCTCTATGTGAAAACAGAACCGAGCGACGCTCGGCGTGTATGGCCGTACATCTCGGCGTGGCGCAGCCGCAGGGGCACCTTTGCGAGCGCCGTGCTAGCCTATTATACACCTGGAGATCCTACGAGAGTCTTAAGAATGACTAAGTGCAGGCTATCACACATCCGAACCGGGTTTGACGAAACACGGAAGACGAAAGACGGCGCTGCTTTGTCTTGCATCTTTCGTACTGAAAACTCGGCTCGAACTCGCGGTAGCCTGTGCTAAGCGTGTGTGTGCTGTGTGCCGAGCCAGCGCTCGATCGCAGCGGCGGCGCGCCAGCCGCTTTCGATCGCCAGGTGCACGCGCCCCAGGCCGGCGGTGTAGTCGCCGGCGAAGAACAGGCCGCTGCCACTGCCGTTGAGCGTGTCGAAGTCGGCGCCGGAGTCGGGCAGGGCATAGGGCCAGCGCGCGATGTCGCTCCACAGCGGTGCGCCGAGGCCGTCGCCAAGCAGGCTGGCCACCAGCGGCGCCACCAGCTGCTCGGCTGCGGCAGGCGTGGCGTCCCAATGCTCGTCGCTCCAGCGCGGGCTCATCTGGGCCATCAGCAGGCTATGGCCGGGCGGGCAGCGCTCGGGCGCTTTGGCGTGCTCGAGCGCCAGCCAGGCGATCGGGTGCGCGCGGTCGATGTTCAGCAGCGCGTAGAACGGCCGCTCGATGCGGCCGGCATAGGCAAGCGCCAGCGATACGCAGCGCCGGTAGCGCGCGCGGCCAAGCGCATCCAACAGGGTCTGCCGCAGCTCGGCGCCGAGCGTGCTCGCGGCGAGTATCGCAGCGGCCTCGGGCGCCGGTGATGTCAGCAGCACGGCGTCGGCGGCGCCAAGTGGTTGGTTGGCGTCGCCCGATAGCAGCCAGCGGTCGTGGGAGGGCGCAAGCGCCGCCACCGGAGTTTCGCGCCGCACGTCCAGGCCCTCGGCCAGCCGGTCGGCCAGCTGGCCGATGCCGCCGCGGTAGATCCACTTGGCCTCGGCGTTCAGCGCCGGGTCGCCGGGCGTGATCGCACCCGCGCCGCTGAACAGCCACACCGGCAGGCCGATGTCGCGCAGTCCGTCGGCCGCCAGCTCGTCGCGCAGCAGCCGCTCGAGCGCGGGCGTGGGCGCGCGCAGGTTCTGCGCGCCGTGGTCGAAAATGAAGCCCTCGCGCCGACCGGTGGCCAGCCGGCCGCCGAGCGCGGCGCCGCGCTCGTAGAGCGCCACCGTGATGCCGGGGCGCTGCCGTAGCGTGCGGGCCGCCGCAAGGCCAGCCGCGCCCGCACCAATGACTGCAACTGTGCGCACTATCTTCTGCCTTTCGTGCAGCGGGGCCTGGCCCGCCACCAGCGGTGGCCGAATACAAACCACGCTCATGATACCGCGCACTTCAAATTTTGTTAGGGCTTATACCAACTCCGTTTGATTACTTGTGTTTTCTTGGCGCCGGCAGCCGGGCGCCGCAGAAAAGAAAGTTCGAGGGCGGCGAAGCCGCCCCGAACCCCCACCATAATCCAAGCGATCAGCCGGATTTGATATTAGGGGCTTGGAAATTGGTAATCATCCAACGGGAGGATTGGACGATCTGCGATCGGCAGAGCGGTACTATTTTATTGTATGCGGTGTTTCCGTGCGAAGCGCTGGAACACCGCATATAGAAGCATACTGCCGTAGCGAGGCATAGGCTATGGCGCGACGACAATTTGCTTGATCATGCCGGCCTTGAAGTGCCCCGGAATATTGCACACAAGCATGTATGTGCCGGGCGTGAAGTTGAGCGTGACGGTATCGGATTTGCCCGGCCCCAGATCGGCTACTTCGCCGATAGAATCGAGCTTGCCCTCGTCGAGCCGCCCGAGGTCGGCGACATATGGCAGCGCGCTCGCGGCTAGGTCGGTTTTGAAGACCACCATTTCGTGGGTGACGTCTTTTGCCGCATTCGTGACCTGCAGGGTGATAGTGCCGGCTTTGAAATGCGTGGTATCTGGTTTGATCGAGAAGGTGTCGAGCGCCACTTTCACGCTGCTGGCCTGCGTGCCCGGGGTTGCGCTGGGCGTAGGGCTTGCGTGTGTCGCCGGCTGGGTGTTGCCTGTGCCGTGCAGCGTGGTTTTGGCGATCGGGCTGCTGGTGCTGGTTTGAGCCGCGGTGGCGCTGGGGCTAGGCGGGGCGGCAGTGGCAGTGGCGCTAGGCGGGGCGGCGGTGGCGCTAGGGCTAGGCGGGGCGGCGGTGGCAGTGGGTTCGGATTCTGGTGCAATTGTAGCGACCTGCGGCGAGCCGCAGGCGGCGAGTGCGAGCGTGAGGCCGAGCGCGACGCCCGCGAGTAACCTGGGAGTGGTAGATCGGCGCATTGTTTTGCTCCTTGTTCGTGCATCTGCGCGAGCAGTGCAGCGTGAATGAATGATGATGACATGGAGCGGGCTTGTGCGATCGTATGGCCATGGCGTGCCAGCGCGAGAAAACCGGCGCGATCCACAACGATTGTGATTCCACACTAGGCGAACGCTGGGGCCGAACGGGCGGGTACGGCCGCGCGATGACAGTATTACAAGTTTTATTTTTCACAAACTGCAAAGCAGCGCGCCCGGCCGGAATTGAGTGCTGCCGGGCGCGCGTTGTCGGGGCGTACTTTTTATGGTGTTCGGAGCTTGGCGCCCCGGTTTCCGAGCCGGCCGTCACCGCAGTGCTGGGTGCGACCGGCCAAACCTGCTACGGGGTAAGCGCATACACGCCGCCGCGGTGGCGCCCAGGCCCCGGCAGAGTTGAGTCGGCCCAGGCGAAGAAGTTGCGGTTATGCGCGCGGTGTACGCCGCCCGAGCCGGTGTTGGCCTCGATCACCTTGTTGACGATCGCCTGGTTCAGCGTGCCTAGCTCGATCAGGCGCACCTGGGCGCTGTCGCGGTCGGGCGCGAGCGCCGACACCAGCAGCGCCGAGTCGTCGAGGGTGAGGGTCGCGCCCACTACGGGCGTACCGGTGCGCACGTCACGGGCGATCAGCTCGACCTTGCCGCCACTGATGCGGAAAACGCCGCCGCTCTCGCCGCCGGAGGCGCGCCGATCGGCTACGAAGAGCGTGCCGTTTTTGGCGACTGCGATGCCGACAGGCTCGACCAGCGGGGCGCCTTTGGCCACCACGGCGGCGGGTGCCTGGCCGCTCAGCGCCAGCTTCAGCACGGCCGGCTCGCCCGAGCCAACCAGATTGCCCGAGAGGTACAGCACGTCGGCGCCGTTCTCGCTGGCCACCTCGAGGCCGCGCGGCGCGGTGCCGGCGGTCGCGGTCAGCTCGGTGGGCGCGCCGCCGGCGGCCGGCACTGCGAACACCCGGCCTGGCCGGCCGTCGCTGCCGGTGGCCTGCGCGTCGGCCACATAGATCTGCCGGCCATCGGAGCTGATCGCCAGGCCACGCGGCGCGACGAATGGCGCGCCAACCGCGATCGGCTTGGTGGCGCCGCCGGCGGCCGGCACGCTGAACAGGCCGGCGCCCTGCGCGCCGGTGGCCGTGAAGTAGATCTGCGTTCCATCGGGGTCGGGCGTGGCGTCCCAGGGGGTGTCGTACTGTTCGGCCTGGCTCACCAGGTTTACGCTGCTCAGCGCATCGTTGCGCAGCGGCAGCGCGGCGGTGCCGCCGCACGCGCCCAGCAAAAATGCCATCGCAAACCCCACAACCGCCCGGCGAAGCTGTCGTACGTGCATGCTCGTCTCCATTCTGGTGATACATTCGCTGCTAGCCGCGTGGTTTGGCGGGGAGTGCGGGTACGTGCGGCTGTCTACACAGAGATGCGAGCGCGCGCGGTGTTGTGGATGAGTTTGGAGGCGTGGCGGGAAAACAGAGGTTCAGCGGGGGCGTTAGCTGGCGGCGGCGAGATCGCGGCGGAACACCAGCATATCGCGGATACGAATGCCGTTCTCGTAGACCGGCTCGTGGTAGTACCAGAAGTAATCTTTGCGCACCGAGTCCATGCGGAAGCCGCACTTCTGGTAGAACGCGATGTTGCCGATGCTGGCGTTGGCCGTGCCTACCAGCATGGCAGTTTTACCGCGCTGGCGAGCCTCGGATGCGAGCCACTCGAGGATCTGGCGGCCCAGGCCCTGGTGCTGGCGTTCGGGCGCCACCGCCAGCTCCATCAGCTCGCACGGGTCGGCGCGCCACTGCATCGTAGCCGCGCCGACGAGCGTGCCGCCGTCATCGGCGCGGTAGACGGCGTCGACGAGGTTAGCAAGGCCCCAGCGCAGGCCAGGCTCGGACTCCTCGGCCAGCAGCAGCAGCGGGATGAGCGCCTCGACCTCGCCGGGGCGCGCCGCGCGAATGGTAATACTCATAGCTGGTAGTCTACCGCGCGCTAAGCGAGCGTGAGCAGCGCCCGCAGCTCGTCGCCGTCGTCGTATGGGCCAATCACCGCGAGGTGCAGCGCGTCCTGGCGCAGCACGCGCTGGGCCACGCGCAGCACGTCGTCGCGCATCACCTGCTCGACCTCGGCCACCACCTGGTCGACGGGGATGACCCGGCCGTAGCGCAGCTGGTGCGAGCCATTGCGCGAGGCCACCGACCAGGTATCTTCGAGCGATAGCAGGATGCCGCCTTTCACCTGCTCTTTCACGCGGCGCAGCTCGTCGTCGGTGATGCCGTCGTTCAGCGCGCCGCGCAGCTCGCGCATGGTCGTCTCGAGGCAGGGCGCCAGGTTGTCGGGCTCGACGCTGCCGTAGATCACCCACTTGCCGGCGTCGTGATGCTCGCGGCTGTACGAGCCGACGCTGTAGGCCAGGCCCAGCTCTTCGCGGATCTCCTGGAACAGGCGCGACGACATCCCGCCGCCCAGCACGGTGTCGAACACCTGCATGGCCCGCCGGTCGCGGTCGTTCTGGGCGATACCAGGGAAGCCGATGCAGAAATTGCCCTGCTCGCTGTCGTCGGTGCGCAGCGCAAGCGCCGGGCCGGGCTGCGGCGGCACGCTAGGCACGAACAGCGCCGGCTCGCCGTAGGGCATTGGGTCGAAGGCCTGGGCGATGGCCATGGCCGCGCGCTCGGCGGCAATGTTGCCGGCGATCGAGATCACGGTGTTGGCGCGGTTGTAGTGGCGGGCCCAGTGCGCCACCACCTGCTCGTGCGCGAACGCCGCCACCGAGGCCTCGTCGCCGGCGATATCGCGGCCCAGCGGCTGGTCGCCCCACATCGCGCCGTCGAGCAGCAGGTGCACCAGCTCCGAAGGCGTGTCTTCAGTCTGGCGCAGCTCCTCGGCGATCACGCGGCGCTCCTTCTCGACATCGCGCGGGTCGAAGCAGGGCTGGAGCAGCATGTCCGAGAGCACATCGACCGCGCGGTCGAAGTGGATGTCGGCCACCTTGGCGTAGTACACGGTCGATTCGAAGCTGGTATAGGCGTCGAGGATGCCGCCAATGCCCTCGATCGCATCGGAGATGAGCCGCGGCGTAGGGTGGCGGCGGCTGCCCTTGAACAGCATATGCTCGATGAAGTGCGAGATACCGCAGCTCGGCGGGTTCTCGTGGCCCGAGCCGACGCCCACAAAGCAGCCGACCGAGACGGAGTGGGTGTGTGGCAGCTCATCGACCAGCACGCGCAGGCCGCCGGGCATTGTGAAGGTTTGTAGCATTCGGCATCCAGACTCATAGCAGCGAATTTGCAATGCTATTATACGGCCAGATCGGCGGTTGTGCTTGCGGGCTATGCTATAATTCAGGGCTCGTGCAAAGTCGGCCCTCACCCCCCTACCCCCCCTCTCTGCGCGCGGGTATGAGGGGGAGTATTGTTGGCTGTGTGGTGCGGTCGCGGCGGCGACCACACCACAAAGCCAGATGTGTTACCCCTCCCCTGACAGGGGAGGGGGTAGGGGGAGGGGTCGAAAGACGTTGCACGAGCCCTGTGCTATAATTCGCGCGCATCGACACCGACAGGAGGAGCAGATGTATAGCAAATTTGGCACAGTGATCGCCGTGGCGCTGGCGATCTTTCCGTTCGCGGTGGTGCTGGCCAAGCTGGCCGAAACCGAAGGCGCGGTCACGCTGATCGTCGTGGCGGCGATCTTTGTGGTGTTCTTCGCGACACTGCTGATTGCCACGCGGATCACGCTCGAGCCCGAGGCCGCCGGCGCGCCGCAGCCGCCCGCCCCGCCGATCGCCTGGAGCTGGGATGGCGTCAACCGCCGCCCCGCCGACGGCGAGGCTGCCGAAAGCTCGAGCGAGGCGCACCACTAGGCATTAGCTATCAAGCTGCGGTGCCCTGCCCGGCGAAGCCGGGCAGGGCATCGTAAAACAACAGCGGGGCGGCGAAGCCGCCCCCGAACCCCCACATACAGCACCTGATCAGCCGGAGGTGGTACTCGCTACCCGCCAGCTGCCACCGTACGCCGGAAGCGCCGCCACATCAGCAGCGCCATGGCCGGCGACACGATCAGGAACGCTGCCCACACCGACGCCAGGCCACCGCCGATCGTCTCGATCAGCGCAAACGCCAGGCCAACCGCGAGCCAAATGCCGACGCCGCTGACCATGAGCGGGAACTGGGTGTTGCCGGCGCCGCGCAGCGCGCCCGACTGCACAAACATCACCGCCCAGAACGGCTGCGCCAGCGCAACGATCCGCAGGCCCGACGCGCCGGCCGATACCACCGCCTGATCGCTGGTGAACAGGTGCAGCACCTGCGGCGCGAAGATGAATAGCAGCGCGGCGATTGCGCTCATCCAGGCCACCGCCCAGATCGTTGCCACGCGCGCGGCAGCGCCGCCCTCGCCGATGCGCTGCGCCCCGACGCTCTGGCCGACCAGCGCGGTGGCCGCGATGCCGAAGCCAATGCCCGGCAGGAACGAGAGCGACAGCGCGTTGAAGGTCACACGGTGGGCCGCCAGCATCTCGGTGCCGAGCCGCGCCACCACCATCGACAGCGCCAGAAACGCGCCCGACACCAGTACCTGCTCGAGCGCGGCCGGCACGCCGATCTGCAGCACTTGGCGGGCAACCTTCAGGTCGGGCAGCCAGCTGCCGTGGCCGCCAATCGACACACCGTTGCGGCCGCGCCACAGCACGCCCACCAGCAGGAGCAGCGCCAGCGCGCGCGCCAGGAACGTGGCCCAGGCACTGCCCACCGGCCCGAGCGCCGGCAGGCCGAAGTGGCCATAGATCAGGCTGTAGGCCAGGCCCACATTCACCACATTTGCCAGCGCCGTCACCAGCATGGGCGTGCGCGAGTCGCCGGCGCCGCGCAGCACGCCGCCGCCGATGAACAGCGCCACCAGCACCACCACGGTGCCCATCGTCACCTGCATGTACTGCACGCCGATGCGCGCGACGGCCGGCTCGAGGCCGAATATACTGATCACCGGCCCCGACAGCAGGTAGCCGCCGATCGCCAGCGGGATCGAGAGCAGCACGCTCCAGATCAGCGACTGGCGCGCCAGATTGCCGGCGCGCAGGGGGTCGCGCGCGCCGATGGCCTGGGCTACCAGCACCGCGCTGCCGACCGCCAGCGCACTGAGCGCCGAGATCAGGAAGAACATGACTTGGAGCGCGCTGCCGACGCCGGCGATCGCCACCGCGCCCAGGCCGGCCACCAGCAGTGTGTCGATGATGCCCAGCAGCGTCTCAAGGAAGTTTTCGCCGATCACCGGCCAGGCCAGCCCAAACACGCGCCGCCGCAGCGTCGCCGCGTCGAGCGGCGCGGGCGCGTCGGCGGTTGCACCCATGCTGGCCTCCAGCTCGATCTCAGGCAGTTCTTGTTCGAGTATTGCCAAAGCGAATCACACTCCTTTCAACATACGTCTCACTATCATACCCGGCCGAGCTGCCAGCCGCAATGGCCCTTCGGTCGAGCTAGAAATACATCGATTGACGGAAGGCCGCGCCGTGCGCGAGCCAGCCCCGGCGGCGTCAGCGGGCATGCACGCGCATGCGGATGCCGTCGAGCGGCGCGCCGGTGGGGCGGTATATCTGGGCGATCTGCTGGCCGGGGGCAAGATCGAGCTGGTAGTGCCGCAGCACGTGCGAGGCCAGCGCCTTGATCTCGACCTGCGCGAAGTTGATGCCGATGCAGATGCGCGGCCCGCCGCCAAAGCCTACCAGCGCGTAGGGGTTCTTCTTGTGCTCCTCGCGCGGCGGCGCGAAGCGATCCGGGTCGAAGCGATCCGGGTCGGCGAAGATTGCCGGCAGCCGGTGCGCCCCGGCGATCGAGTAGAACACGTACGTTCCGGCCGGCACGTGGTAGCCGTTGAACTCGAAGTCTTCGAGCGCGCCGCGCGGCCCCTCGGCTATGGGCGGGAACAGCCGCTCGGCCTCGCTCAGCGCGTTCTCGAGCACCTTCATGCGCTTGATCTGATCGAGTGTCGGGTCGGCGTGTGGCGCGACGCCCAGAGCGGCCTGCTCGCCGAGCACGCGCTGCAGGTACGCGGGGTGCTGGCTCAGCAGGTACAGCAGCCACGCGCTGAGGCTGGTGGAGGTTTCGTGGCCGGCCACCAGCAGAATGTTCGTGTGGGCGATCAGCTGTTCGTCGCTCAGCGCGCCGCCCTGGCCGTCGCGCGCCTGAACCAGCAGCCCCAGCACGTCGTCGGTGGGGCTGGCGCGGCGGGCGTGGAGCTTGGGCAGCAGCAGATCCAGCAGGCTATGCTGCAGCCGGCCGAGCTGCTCGGCGTACTCCTGGTCGCTGGCGACATTCGAGCCGAGCGTCAGCAGCGCGAAAAAGATCTCGCGAAACTGATCGACCTCGGGGCCGGTGCGAAAGCCTAGCAGCGCCTCGGCGGCCACGTCGAAGGTGATCTTGCGGGCCTCGTCGTAGATATCGACCTCGGCGCGCGCGGCCCAGCCAGCGCTGCGCTCGCGAATGATCCGCTGCATGAGCGGCAGGTAGCGATCCATGTAGCCGATCGCGAAGGCCGGGTTCATGATCCGGCGGTGCTCGTCGTGGCGCTGGCCGTCCATCGTCAGCAGGCCGTCGCCGTACACTTCGATCACGCCAAGCAGCTCGCCCCAGCCGACGCGGTGCGAGAACTTCAGGCGCTCGGTGGCGAGCACGAAGCGGTTGGCCTCAGGCCCAACCAGGTACACCAGGTCGTGGCCAAACGGCGTTGTGGTGCGAAAGATCGCGCCGTGGCGCGCATAGCGCTCGGCGATCGCGCGTGCCGGGTCGGCGGCCATCTCGTCGCTTGGCTCGACAAACGGGATATCGTGGAAGGGCCGTGTGCTCATGGGATACCTCTGGTGCATAGTGGGCGCCGGCGGGGTGCCTGGCGTGCTACTCGGCGATATACGCCGTGAAGAAGCCGCGCACTGCGCGATCAACCAGCCTGGCGCGGCACTCGGGGCTTGCCTCGATGCGCCCCGACATGCTGAGCGAAACCAGGCCGTGCAGTGTGGCCCACAGGATCATCACCGCATCTTCCAGCTCGGCGCGGCTGCTCAGGCGCGGCGCCAGATCGGCCAGCGCGGCGAGCGTGTACTCGAACACCGCGTCGGCTTCGGCCAGCGCGATGCCAGGCTGGGCCGCGCCCTCGCCGGCGCAGAAAGGCACGCCTAGGCCGTGCATCAGCTGGTAGAGCTGGGGGTTGTGCCAGGCGAAGGCGCAGTAGGCCTGGCCGAGCGCCACAACGCGCGCCTCGGCGCCTTGCTCGGCATCGGCGGCGCGGCGCATGTCGGCCAGCAGCAGCACAAAGCCGGCGCGCATCAGCTCGAGCAGCATGGCCTCTTTGCTGGCGAAATGCTCGTAGATCGTCGGCGGGCTATACTCGACGCGCTCGGCCACGCGGCGGATGGTGACTGCCTGCCAGCCTTCTTGCCCGGCGATGTCGCGCGCGGCCGCCAGGATGCCCTGGCGCAGCATCTGGCGCTCGCGCTCGCGCCGCTCTTTCGTGCCCATCGTGCCTCGGAGCCGCCTGAACAGGCGGAGTGCGCATCCCTTCAGAGCCTGTTTGGAAAAGGGATGCGCGAGGGGCTATGCCCTCGCACTTCCCTTCTGGCGGGTGGCGGCCACATTCGTGGCCGCCACCCGCAGAAAAGTGAAACTTGGAGGGACGAAGTCCCTCCAAACCACCCTTTTCAAACAGCTTCTCAGACAGATTCTCAAATAGCTTTTCGGAAATCTAACAACGTTAGGAAATATATCATTATTCATTTGCTCTGTCAATGCCGCACGAGCAAAATACATCGTTTGACGGAGGCCGGCCGCGAAGGGCGTGCGGCGCAGCCAGAGTATAATGCGCCGCACCTGGCGCGCCGATGTTTGCGCGCCGCTAGCTGGTCGACGCCGAACCATGCGCAACTTCCGCACGTTTCTACGGCCCGAGACGCTTGAGCAGCGCAACATTCGCAATGTGCTGGTGGATGGCATTGGAGTGGGCCTGGTGTCGGGCGTGGCCACATTCCTCTCGGTGTTTCTGGTGCGCTTAGGCGCGTCGTCGTTTCTGGTGGGCCTGCTCACCTCGATGCCGGCGCTCACCGGCATTGCGCTGGCGCTGCCGGTGGGCCGGCTGCTCGAGCGCCAGCGCAATATTGTGCCGTGGTACTCGCGCGCGCGGGTATGGGTGCTCGGCTCGTATGCGCTCACCGGCCTGGTGCCGTTTGCCTTTACCGCCGGCCAGACGCCGCTGCTGGTGATTGCGATCTGGGCGATCGCCACGGTGCCGCAGACGATCGTGAATGTGGCGTTCACAGTGGTGATGGGCACGGTAGCCGGCCCCGACCGGCGCTACTACCTGATGAGCCGGCGTTGGTCGATCCTTGGCCTGACCACTGCGGTGACGGTGGCGCTGGCCGGCTGGCTGCTCGAGCGATTCGTTTTTCCGCTCAACTACCAGCTGGTGTTTATTGGCTCGTTCGCGGGCGGGCTGCTGAGCTTTGCGTTTTCGAGCCAGATCAGCATCCCCGACAACGAGCCGGCCGAAGCTGGCGCCGGCGCGGGCCAATCGCGGCGCGAGCAGCTGCGCGAGGGCATGCGGGCGCTGCGCGAGAACGCCGCCTTCAGCCGGTTTGTGCTGAGCCAGTTCGTGTTTCGCTGCGGCATCACGCTGGCGCTGCCGATCTTCCCGCTGTACTGGGTGCGCGAGCTACACGCCTCGGATGCCTGGATCGGCATTATCAACACCGTCAACAGCGGCGTGCTGCTGGTGGCCTACTTTCTGTGGTCGAGCGTATCGCGGCGGCGCGGCGCCGTCCAGGTGCTGCAGGTATGCGCGTTCGGGCTGGTGCTGTACCCGCTGCTGGCCGGGCTGACGCCTAGCGTAGCGCCGCAGCCGCTGTACGCCGGCATGGGCGGGATCTTCATGGCCGGGATCGACCTGGTGCTGTTCGACATGCTGCTGAGCACCTGCCCGCCGCGCCACACCGCCACCTACGTGGCGCTGTACCAGCTCACCACGTACCTTGCCACATTTGTGGCGCCAACGTTGGGCACGGCGATCGCCGACGGCTTTGGCGCGGCGCCGGCGCTGTTCGTAGCAGCCGGGCTGCGGCTGGTCGGGGCCGCGCTGTTTGTGCTGCTGCGGGTGGGCCGGCCGCAGATTCGGGTATAATGCCGGCATGTCGAATACTAAACCACAAATGATCACCGTCGACGGCGTCACGCTGACCTTGCAGATCGAGCGCAAGCGTGTGAAGAATATCAACGCGCGCCTGCGCGGCGAGGTGCTGGCAGTCAGCGCGCCGCTGAACACGCCGCAGGCCACGCTCGATCAGGTGATCCCCGATCTGGCGCGCCGGCTGGTGCGGCGGGTGCGCGCTCGCCAGATCAACACCGAGGACGACGCGCTGGCGCTGGTGCAGCGCGTGGCTGCGCGCTTTCCGCAGCCGCCCAGCGTGGCGCGCGTGCGCTGGGCCACCAACCAGCAGGCGCGCTGGGGCAGCTACAGCGCAGCCACGCGCACCATCCGCCTGAACGCGGCGCTGCGCCACATGCCCGGCTGGGTGCTCGAGGCGGTGGTGGCGCACGAGCTGGCGCACGTCTTTTTCCAGGATCACGGGCCGGGCTTCTGGAAGCTGCTGCGCAGCGTCGAGCCGGCCGTCGATCGCGCCGACGCGTTTCTGGCGGGCGTAACGTGGCTGGGCCACTACTGGGAAAGCCTGCCGCCGGTGGAGCGTGGGTTGCTAGCCAGGGTGCAGGGCTATCTCGACGACGCCAATGACCAGGCTCAGCGCGATTGAGCCGCGCCGCCGTGGCGAGCAAGCAGGAGCATTATGACCGACACCGTCTCTATCGCCAACCCACTGCGCGCCGGCATGCGCATGCAGCGCACCCCCGAGCCATGCACCGTGGTGATCTTCGGCGCCACCGGCGACCTGACGCATCGCAAGCTGGTGCCGGCGCTCTACAACCTTCAGCGCGAGCGGCTGCTGCCGCCCGGCTTCAGCGTGGTGGGCTTCGCCCGGCGCGCCTGGAGCGACGAGTTCTTTCGCGAATCGCTGCTGAACGAGGCCAAGGAGTTCTCGCGCAGCGGCGTCGAGCCGACGCTGTGGGAAACTTTTGCCGAGGGCGTGAGCTATGTGCAGTCGTCGTTCGACGACCCGGCCGGCTACGCCGCTCTGGCCGCGCGCCTGAACGAGCTCGACGAGCGGCGCGGCGCCAGCGGCAACCGGCTGTTCTACCTCTCCACGCCGCCCGAGTCGTACGCGACGATCATCCAGCAGCTGGGCGCGGCCGGGCTGGCGCGCTCGCCCGGCGACGGCTGGACGCGGATCATCATCGAGAAGCCGTTTGGCCGCGACCTGGCCGGCGCGCGCGCGCTCAACGCCGAGGTGCACAAGGTGTTCGACGAGCGGCAGGTATACCGCATCGACCACTACCTCGGCAAGGAGACGGTGCAGAACATTCTGGTGTTTCGCTTCGCCAACGGCATCTTCGAGCCGCTGTGGGATCGGCGCTATGTCGACCACGTGCAGATCACCGTGGCCGAGACGGTGGGCCTGGAGGGGCGCGGCGGCTACTACGAGCACGCCGGCGCCATGCGCGACATGGTGCAGAACCACCTGATGCAGCTGCTGACGCTCACGGCTATGGAGCCGCCGATCGGCTACCGCGCCGACGCCGTGCGCGACGAGAAGGTCAAGGTGCTGCGCGCCATCCGCGCGGTCGCGCCCGAGCAGGTCGAGCAGTTTACCGTGCGCGGCCAGTATGGCGCCGGCTCGATCGGCGGCGAGCCGGTGCCGGGCTACCGCCAGGAAGAGGGCGTTGCGCCCGAGTCGGGCACCGAAACCTACGTGGCGCTGCAGTTCTTCGTCGATAACTGGCGCTGGGCCGGGGTACCGTTTCTGCTGCGCACCGGCAAGCGCCTGCCCAAGCGCGTCAGCGAGATCGCCATCCAGTTCCGCTCGGCGCCGCTGATGCTGTTCGAGGGCGGGCCGCTCAGCGATATCGAGCCGAACGTGCTGGCCATGCAGGTACAGCCCGACGAAGGCATCACGCTGCGGTTCGACTCGAAGGTGCCCGGCCAGGCCAACCAGATCCGCCCGGTAACGATGGACTTCCGCTACAACGCGGCGTTTGGCGTCGAGTCGCCCGAGGCCTATGAGCGGCTGCTGCTCGACGCCATGCTGGGCGACTCGACCCTGTTCACGCGCAGCGACGAGGTCGAGGCCTCGTGGTCGCTGATCACGCCAATTCACCAGGGCTGGGCCAACGCCGCGCCGCCAGCGTTCCCGAACTACGAGGCCGGCACCTGGGGGCCGAAAGAGGCCGACCGGCTCCTGGGCAAAGAATGGCGTGCCTGGCGCCGGCTGTAACGAAAGCGACGAACCATGTTCATACTTGCCGACGTGGCGATTGGCCCGATGATTTTGCTCGGCGGCGTGCTGGCCGGGCTGGGGCTGTTCATCCCGGTGACCCTGCTCGAATCGCTGGTGATCTGGCGCATGCGCTGGGGTACCTATCGCCAGTCGCTCATCGACTCGACGCTGGCGAATTTGGTGTCGACGCTGGTGGGCGTGGTGTTTTTCGCGGTGTACTATGCCACCACCTACCGCTGCGAGACGCAGGAGAGCGCCGATAAGCTGCAGAGCGTCACGAACTGCGGCTTCGCGATCTCGCCGCTGGTGTGGCTTGTAGCCACGGCGCTGCTGTCGATTGTGATCGAGGGCCTGGTGCTGCAGTGGCGCAAAAACTACGCGCCGCGGATCACCTGGGACGCCGCAATTGCCGCGAATGTGGCAAGCTACGTGCTGCTGGCCGCGCTGCTGTTCTGGGGCCTGCTGACGTTCTAAACGCATTGGGGGGGCCATGAGCGATATCGCGATCTCCGAGCCGCTGGGTGCGCCCGCGCCGCTCGAGTCGCGCGCGATCGAGCGCGCGCTGAGCGATCTGTGGAAGCAGGCTACCAGCGAGCTTGCCGGCGCCCGGCGCGGCGCGCCGGCGCGCACCCGCGTGCTCAACCTGATCGTGGTGACGCGCGGCGCTGGCGCGGCACGCGCAGCCTTGGACACGGTGGCCCGGCTGACGCCGCGCCACCCGCACCGCGCGATTGTGGTGAACGCGCTGCCGCACGACCAGCGCGACCAGCTGGCGGCCTGGGTGCAGGCGCACCGCGGCGAGCACGCCCACGGCCGCCCGCTCTCGTGGGGCGAGCAGATTACCATCGAGGCGCACGGCCCGGCGATCGAGCGGGTGCCGAACGCGATCCTGCCGCTGCTGGTGCCCGATGTGCCGGTGATGCTGTGGTGGATGGCTGGCGCGCCGTTCGACGACCCGCGCTTCACCCGGTTTGGCAGCCTGATCGACCGGGTGGTGGTCGATAGCGCCACCTTTGACGCGCCCGAGGCCGGACTGGCGCGCATGGCCGAGCTGCTGGCGGCGGGGATGCGCGTGAGCGACCTGGCGTGGAGCCGGCTGACGCCGTGGCGCGAGCTGACGGCGCAGTTCTTCGACGCGCCGGCCCAGGTGGCGCACCTGCGCGAGCTGACGAGCGTGACGGTGAGCTACGAGGCCAGCGACGCCGCGGCCGATCGCAGCCAGGCGCTGCTGCTGGTGGGCTGGCTGGCGGCGCGGTTGGGCTGGCGCGTCAACGCCCCGCTGGCGGCGCGCGCCGATACAAGCGCGCGCCTGCGCCGCGACGACGGCAGCGAAGTGCTGGTGCGGCTGCGCCCGGCCAAACCAAAAGACGACGAGCTCGACCGGCTGGCCGCGCTGCGGCTCGAAAGCCCGCGCGCGCTGTTCAGCGTGGCGCGCGACCGCGTGCCGAACTGCGCAGTGGCGCGCGCCGAGGTGCAGGGGATGCCGGCGCTGGTGCGGCGCGTGCGGCTCGAGCACCTCGACCAGGCCGAGCTGATCGGCGCCGAGCTGCGGCTGCTGGGCCGCGACGTCACCTTTGCCGAGGCGGCGCGCGTGGCGGCCGAGCTGGCGGGCCTCGCCGACGGCTGACGGGCGCGCCGGCAGCGCCACCCGAGGCCACGCAAAAACAGCGCTGCTCTGCCGAAGGCAAAAACGCCGGCCGTGTCGCGCGTGTAGAACTAGTGGCCTAGAACGCCGCAGCGACCACCTGAAACATTTTGATCGCCGCCAGCAAGCACAGCAGCGCGATCAGCGCGATCGGCCCCCACACCCCCAGCAGTGTCAGCGCCCGCTCGGCCGCGCCGGGGCTGTCGGGGCGGAAGCCGGGTACAACCTGCGCCCCGGTGGCGTTCGCGCCGCCGAAGATCGCCAGCGCGCCCAGCAGCAGAAAGGCGATTGCGCCGCCCAGCGTAATCAGTGCCCCAAGAACAAGCATTGCTCTCTCCTTGCATGGTACTCGCGAGTAGTTGTTCACGCCTCGCTCTTCGGCCGAGTTTGGAAAGCGCCGGCTCGCGGAGCGCTACGCCAGCGTCGCGACCGACTGGCGCACTACCAGCTCGCACGGCAGCATGTGGTGTTGCGCGGCGGCGTTTTGCTGCAGCGCCGCCACGAGCATCTCGGCGGCGAGCGCGCCTTTTTCCTCGACCGGCTGGCGCACGGTAGTGAGGCCAGGCCGGGTATACCGCGCTTCGGGCAGGTCGTCGAACCCGACAAACGACAGGTCGCGCGGCAGGTGCAGCTTGTGCTCGCGGGCTGCGTCGATCGCGCCAATCGCGGCGATGTCGCTCATGGCCACAATTGCGGTGGGGCGCAGCTCGGCGCGCCAGATCTGCTCGAAGGCCGCCTGGCCGCCTTCCCAGCTGCTCGCGGCCTCGACGAGCTGGATGCCGGGGCTGCCGAGCGCGAGGCCGTACTCGGCCAGGGCGGCGCGGTAGCCTTCGAGGCGCGCCGCGAGTGTGCCGGTGTACTCCTCGATCTGGCCGGCCTTGCCCGAGTCGAGCGCGATGATGGCGATCTGGCGGTGGCCACGCGCCAGCACGTGCTCCATTGCCATGCGCGCGCCGCTGCGGTCGTCGACATTCACGCTTGGTATGTCGGCAGGCGTGTCGCTATCGACCATCACGAATGGCACGTCGCGCCGGCGCAGCAGCTGGATCTCGCCGCGATCGACCTCGAGGCCGACCACCACAAAGCCGTCGACGGTGGCGTGCGGGATGGCCTTCAGCACCGAGCCCCACAGCGGCGGCACCAGCATGAGCGTCACGCCGACACGCCCGCACACCTTGCCAATGCCGCGGATGAACTGCGTGTAGAACGGGTTTGCCAGCGCGGTGGCAATATCTTGCGGCAGCAGCAGGCCCAGCGCATTGGTGCGCCGTGTGGTCATGCTGCGGGCGATCGGGTCGGGGGTGTAGCCCAGGCGCTCGGCGATATCGCGGATGTGGCGCACAGTGGCTGGCGCTAGCTGCGAGGGATCGTTGAACGCGAACGATACCGCCGTCTTCGATACGCCGGCCTCTTTTGCGATATGCGAGATCGTCACTTTTGCCATAGCTGCTCCTGCCGCGCCATTATAACACCATGCCCCGCTGCGCTAGTTGCCGGCGGGCGGCTCGGGCACCCGCCGCAGCAGCAGGCGGTAGCACAGCGCCGCCACCGGCAGCATCAGCCAGAAGCTAAACAGGCGGAACAGCACCGTCGCGCCTAGCGCCGCCTCGAGCGGCACGCCCTGGATCGTGAGGGCCACCGTCAGCGCGGCCTCGACGGTGCCGCCGCCGGCTGGCAGCAGGGTGTAAGCACTTACGATCAGCGAGAGGCCAAACGCGGCCAGCGCTTCGAGCGGGCCGATCGTGACGCCGAGCCCGTGCAGGATCGCCAGCAGCGCCAGGCTGTGTAGTGTAAATATAATCAGCTGCAGGCCGATCAGCGAGAGCACGCGCAGCGGCTGCTCAAGCACCAGCTGGCGGTTGTGGGCCAGCTCGTCGACCATGCGGCGCACCTGGGTTTCGCTCGACACCGAGCCGAACAGCCGGTCGAGCAGGCGCTTCACGCGCATCGCCCAGGCCAGCATCGTATCGCGCGGGCGGCTGCCGATGAACAGGTAGACGCCGATCATCAGGCCGACGGTGGTGAAGCCGGTGAGCGACGCGCCGGCCAGCGTGCTGTCGCTGGTGGTGGCGAGCACATACACCATGCCGTACACGAACAGCAGCAGCATCGCGCCGCCCCAGCTGAGCAGCTCGAGGCTGGCGATCACCGCGACGCTGGTGGCGGGGATGTGGCGGCGGCGCAGGCTGGTGGTGAGAAACGCATAGCTGGCGACGGTGCCAACCGGCAGGGCCTGGCTGAGCAGCATTGTCACCAGCGCGGCTGCCGAGAGCCACAGCGGCGGCGCGCGGTAGCCCAGCGCGGCCAGCACGCGGCCGTAGATCTGCCCGGCGCACAGAAAGCCCGCCAGGATGGCCAGGATGGCCAGCAGCAGCCAGAAGGGCCGCGCGGCCTCGATCAGCGCCAGCGCCTCGAGCGATTTCACCCGGATCTTCGGCCAGTTCAGCGCCGCCAGCGTCGCCAGCACGCCCACCAGCGCCAGGCTGATCAGGGTTGTCCAGGGAATGCGACGGCGTTGTTGTGCTTGCATGTGCTCCTTTGGATCGGCGAGCCGCGCTCGCCTTGCGAGCATGGGCGGCGCGCGCCGTGGGCTGATTCTACCCGCTGAGGCGGAAAAGCACCAGCTACTTCATCAGACGCGCAATCATTATACACGGTTGCGGTGGCTGGCTACGCCAGCCAGTCGAGCAGCCGGTACCACGCGCCGGCGAGCGGCAGCAGCCAGGGCCGCCGGCCGTACAGCCCCGGCGGCGCGCCGGGGAACGGCAGCCCGTCGAACGGGTTCTCGGATGGCGCGCCGGCCAGCTGCGCGCCCAGCTGCGCGCCCAGGTAGCTGGCCATCGCCACGCCGTGCCCGGCGTAGCCGATCGCGTAGTGCAGCCCGTCGTGCTGCCCGGCGTGCGGCATCAGGTCGAACGTGGCGTCGAGCGTTCCGCCCCAGGCATACTCGGCCGGCACGCCGCGCAGCTGCGGGAACACCTGCTCCATCTGGTGCCGCAGCACGGCGGCGCTCTCGCGCACCATGCGCGGGCTCTCGGGGAAGAAGCGCGCGCGCCCGCCGAACAGCATGCGCCGATCGGGCGTGAGCCGGTAGTAGCACAGCAGGCGCTTGCTGTCGAAGACCATGCGGTCGTGCGCGATCAGCTCGTGGGCGAGGCCCTCGGGCAGCGGCGCGGTGGCGATGATATACGAGCCGAGCGGCACGATCCGGCGCTGCAGGCGCGGGGCGAAGCCGCCGGTGTAGGCGCCGCCGGCCGCCAGCACGCGGTCGGCCTGCAGCTTGCCGCGCGCGCTGTATACGCGCCAGCCGCCGCCCTGGCGCGCCAGCCGCCGCACCTCGGCGCGCTCGAACAGCAGCGCGCCGGCGCGCGCGGCGGCGTGGCCCAGCCCGGCTACGTAGCGCGCCGGGTTCAGGCCGGCGCTTACCTCGTCGAGCAGGCCGCCGTGGTAGGCGCCCGAGCCGATCTCGGCGCGCAGCTCGGAGGGCGGCAGCAGCCGGGTGGCGTGGCCGAACTCGCGCGCCAGCAGCGTGGCCTCGCGCTCGAACATGCGGAAGTGCGCCGGCTTGCTGGCCACCAGCACATGCCCCGAGCGCCGGAAATCGCAGGCGATCGCTTCCTCGCGCACCACCTGCTCGACCCAATCGATCGACGCCAGCGAGGCCGCGAACATGCGCCGCGCCGCCGCCATGCCGTAGCGCGCGGCCAGGTCGTGGGCCTCGAGCTTGAGCCCGCTCAGCACCATGCCGCCGTTGCGCGAGCTGGCGCCCCAGCCGATCGTGCGGGCCTCGAGCACCGCCACGCGCGCGCCGCGCCGCGCCAGCTCGCGCGCGGCCGCCAGCCCGGTGTAGCCCGCGCCAATGATTGCTACATCCACGCGCGCGGGCAGCGCCTGGCCGGCCGGCTCGCGCGGAAACGACACCCCCTCGATCCATACCGGGTACTCTTTGAGCGTCATGGCTGCCTTTCTTGTGCGCGGCGTGCGCGCCGGCCGAACATCGGCGATCGGGATCCGCATGATTCTAGCATTAGAATATCATGGGCAATTCGGGTACAATAGGCGCTGCTATCCACCAGGGGGAGGGGACGTGTCTGAATCGCCTATGAACATGGCCTCGGCGGCCGAAGATTTTCGGCGGGCGCGGCGGCGCGCGGCTATGCGCGATCTGATCGCGCGGCTCACCGGCCGCTCCGACGAGCTGCTCTCGTACGAAGATGTGCGCCAGAAGCTGCGGGCGCAGCCGCTCAGCCGCCGCGAGCTTCACGATATCCCGCTCGACGCGATCGTCGGCAGCGTTGGGCGCTACACCGATTTCACGCGCGATTTTCTGCCGCGCCGCGATAGCGACGCCTTCCGCTGGGTCGGCGTGCGGCGCGCCGTCGAGGGCGAGGTCGGCGTGCCGCCGATCGAAGTCTACCAGCTTGGCCAGGCGTACTTCGTGCTCGACGGCAACCACCGCGTGTCGGTGGCGCGCGAGACGGGCGCCAGCCACATCCAGGCTTACGTCACCGAGGTGCGCGCGCGCGTGCCCTTCGCCCCAACCGACTCGCCCGACGACCTGATCATCAAGGCCGAGTACGCCGCGTTTCTCGACCAGACCGAGCTGGACGTGCGGCGGCCTGGCGCTGATCTGCTGGTGACGGCGCCCGGCCAGTACGACGAGCTGATGCGCCAGATCGCCGCGCACCGCGATTACCTGGCCGCGCAGCACGGTGCGGCCGCCGACCTGCCCAGTGCTGCGGCCGACTGGTACGATACACGCTACATGCCGATCGTGCGCGAGATCCGCGACCAGGGCACGCTGCACGAGTTTCCTGGCCGCACCGAGACCGACCTGTACCTGTGGATCGTTCAGCACCATGCGGCGCTCGAGCAGGCACTGGGCTGGCAGCTCGATCCCAAGGCCGCGCTGAGCGACCTCACCAGCCAGCACAGCCCGCGCCGCGCGGTGGCGCGCCTGGGCGGCCGGCTGCTCGACGCAGTGGTGCCCGACGCGCTCGAGAACGGGCCGCCGCCGGGCGCGTGGCGCCACGAGCGCCGTGTGAACAGCTATACCGAGCGGCTGGTCTCGGATCTGCTGGTGGCGATCAACGGCGAGGAGGCCGGCTGGTACGCGCTCGAGCAGGCGCTGGTGGTGGCGCGGCGCGAAGATGCCAGGCTGGCTGGCCTGCACGTCGTGCCAAATGCCGGCGCGCGCAAGAGCCCCGCCGCCGAGGCGGTTCGCGCCGAGTTCGAGCGGCGCTGCGCTGCGGCGGGCGTGCCCGGTAAGCTGGCGATCGACGTCGGCAATGTGACGCGCCAGGTGTGCGACCGCGCGCGCCTGACCGACCTGGTGGTGGTGAGCCTCTCGTACCCGCCCGGCACCGAGCCGCTGGCCCGGCTGCGCTCGGGGTTTCGCACGCTGCTGCAGCGCTGCCCGCGCCCCATCCTGGCGGTGCCCGGCCCGGCGCGCCCGCTCACCCGCGTGCTGCTGCCCTACGACGGTAGCCCCAAAGGCGAAGAAGCGCTGTTCGCGGCTACCTACCTGGCGCTCACCTGGAAGCTCGATCTGCTGGTGGTGACGGCGCTTGAAGAGCAGCACGCCACCTCGGCTACGCTCGAGCGGGCGCGCGCCTACCTCGAGCGCCACGGCGCGGCGGCGCGCTACCAGCTCGCCGGCGGCCCGGCCGCCGAGGCCATCCTTGCCGCCGCGCGCGCCGACGCCAGCGACCTGATTGTGATCGGCAGCTATGGCTTCAACCCGCTGCTCGAGATCATGCTCGGCAGCACCGTCGACCAGGTGCTGCGCGAAAGCGCCGTGCCCGTGCTGCTGTGCCGCTAGCGCGGCTCGGCGCGTGTGTTTTGTTGGCTCGCGCTTCCCGGTTCTTCCAATGATAGACCTGCTGAATCAATTTACGGCCGCGCTGCTGAGCTTCGTGGGCTACCTGCTGCTCGGGCTGCTGGGCATGCTGTTTTTCGCGCTGATCGGCCGCGCGCTGGCGTGGCTGATCTGGCGCGTCGCGCACTATCGCCGCCGGCTGCGGCGCGGCACGCTGAGCTACCAGCGCAGCGCCACCCTGCGCCAGCTCACCCAGTCGTTCATGAACGCGGTGGCGGTGGTGCTGGCGCTGATCTTCATGCTTGGCCTCGTCACCACCCCGAGCGCGCTCGCCACCGCGCTGGGGCTGTTCAGCGCCGGGCTGGGCTTCGCGGCGCGCCCGTTCATCAGCGATGTGATGAGCGGCATCCAGCTGCTGCTGCAAGACCAGTTTGCGATCGGCGAGAAGGTAGAGATCGGCGACCGCAATGTGATCGGCGTGGTCGAGCAGGTGTCGCTTACGCGCACGCTGCTGCGCGGCGAGGGCGGCGAGCTGTGGATTGTGCCGAATGGCGATGTTCGCACCATCCGCAACTTCGCGCGCGGCAGCTTTTCGGCGGCGCACATCCACCTGACGATCCCCACCGCCCGGCTGGACGAAGGGCTGGCGATCTTGCAGTCGGTGATCGCCGACCCTGGCCCCGATGTGCTCGAGGCGCCTGAGGTGATCAGCGAGGCCGGCCAGATCGGCGCCACCACCGAGCTGATGCTCAAGGTCAAGGCGCGCCACGGCACGGCCCCGCAGGTACGCCGCCGCCTGCTGGCGCGCCTGCACGAGGCGCTGGCCGAGCACCAGATCATCACCCGCACGGCCGATGGCGAGCTGCCCGGCGATGTGACCAAATAGCCCGGCCTGCGTCTCTGTTGCTTGCACAAGGCAGCGTTGCCTGTTCATACCAACTCCGTTTGATTACTTGTGTTTTCTTATGCGGCGCCCGGCTTTGCCGGGCGCCGCATAAGAAAAAGAAATTTCGGGGCGGCGAAGCCGCCCCCGAACCCCCACCATAATCCAAGCGATCAGCCGGATTTGGTTTCAGTGGCGCGAGCCGCGCCACTCACGATGACCATGTCTGTCGTAGTTGGAACAGGAGGCAGTATGCTCAAGGAGTTTCGCGAGTTCATCGAGCGGGGCAATGTGATCGACCTGGCGGTGGCAGTGATTATTGGGGCGGCGTTTGGCAGCATCATCGATTCGCTGGTGGCCGATATCATCAACCCGATCATCGGCGTTCTCTTCGGCAAGCCGGATTTCTCGAGCGTGTATATCAACCTTTCGGGCCAGGCGTTTCCGAGCTATGCCGCCGCCAAAGAGGCCGGCGCGCAGGTGATCGGCGTTGGCGCATTCCTCACGGCGCTGATCAATTTTCTGATCATTGCCTTCGCGCTGTTTCTGATTGTGCGCTCGGCCAACCGGCTGCGGCACGAGCCTGCCGCCGCGCCGGCGGCTCCCACGCCTACCAACGAGGAAGTGCTGCTGGCCGAGATCCGCGACGCGATCCGCGCCCAGCGCTAGCTGCTGCTGGCCGAAAACGGCGAGCACGAGGGAGTTGCCCCTCGCGCTCGCCGTTTTATACGCTACCACGCTTGCTCGGGCAGCGCCGGCCAGGCCGATGCTACTCGGCGGCGACGACGCGGTTGCGCAGCACGCCAATGCCGTCGATCTCAGCTTCCATCACGTCGCCGGCCCGCAGGTAGCTGGGCGGGCTCATGCCCATACCCACGCCGCTGGGCGTGCCGGTCGATATGATCGTGCCGGGCTCGAGCGTCTGGCCGAGCGACAGAACCTCGATCGTGGTGGGGATGTCGAAGATCAAATCGCCCACGCTTGAGTCCTGGCGGGTGGCGCCGTTGAGCCGCAGCCGTAGCCCGAGCGCCGCTGGGTCGGCGATCTCGTCGGCGGTGACGATCCACGGCCCGATCGGGCAGCTGCGGTCGAGGCTCTTGCCCTTGTAGAACTGCTGGTGGCGGTTCTGCAGATCGCGCGCCGAAATATCATTGACGATCGTGTAGCCGAAGACATGCGCCATCGCTTGGCCGCGCGCGATGTTCTTGCCGCCCTGCCCGATAATAAACGCCAGCTCCACCTCGTAGTCGAGCGCCTCGGTCACGCGCGGATCGAGCGGGATGTCGTCGCCGTCGGCGCAGATGCTGGTGGCGGCTTTGCTGAAGAACACTGGGTGTGGCGGCAGGCTGGGCTCGAGCCCTTTGGCGCGCATCGACTCGTAGGCGTGCTCGACATAATTCATGCCCAGGCAGATCACATTCTGGCGCGGGCGCGGGATGGGCGCGAGCAGCCGCACCTGGCCGAGCGGCACGGTGCTCGCGGCGCGCTCGAGTGTGGCGCGGGCCTCGCTCAGCAGGGCCGCGCCGCCGTCGATCAGCGCGAGCATGCTGGGCGCCACTGTGTCGAGCGGCACAATCGTAGAGCCGTCGCGTAGCGCGCCAATATGGTCGCCACGCTCGTCGTGGTAGGTAACCAGACGCATTGCGAGTTCCTCCATAGCCGGGTGAAATTGGTTTCGGGTAGCGCCGATAGTACCACCGATCGGCGAATAGTGCGAGTAGCGGCAAGGCGCGCCAGGTGGGGCGGGTGCTAGCTCGGCGGTGGCGCCGGCATTGGCGGCGGGGCGCTGGGGCGTGGGCGGGCGACGCGCAGCGCCTCGCGCAGTGTTCCGGCCAGGCGTGCCAGCGACGCCGGGCGCGCGCTCGGCAAGCTGTCGAGGTACTCGAGCGCGATCCGCTCGCCGGCCGCCACCAGGTCGGCGCTACGGCTGAAATCGTTGTACGCCAGGTTTTGCCCGCTGGTGAGCCGGATATCGTGGATGGTGATGCCGCGCGCGTGCGCCAGCGCCACGGTGCGGCGCTCCTGCTCGTGCTGGCGGTTGAGCATGGCGTTCAGCGAGGAAGTGAGCGTGGTGATCAGGCCGGGCTGTGCGTCCGCGCCTATGTCGTCGACGATCTCGAGCGTGTAGATCGTGCGCGCGCCGCGGGCAATTGCCTGCGACAGCGGCAGGTTGGCCACCAGCGCGCCGTCGAGAAACAGCTCGCCGCCGTAGGCGTAGGGCGCGAAGAACGGCGGGATGGCGGTGCTGGCCAGCAGCGCGTCGAGCAGGCGCTCGGCCGGGTCGGCGCCGAACAGGTGTAGCCGGCCGCTGCCGAGCGATGTAGCCGTGACGATGCAGGGCACGCCCAGATCCTTGAAGCGGCGCACATTCGGCGGCAGTGTCCCCAGCACGAAGCGCGTGAAGTTTTCGCGGCCGTGGAAGCTGCCGCGCCCGGTCAGGACGCGCCAGCCAACCGTCAGGCTGTTGCCGGGGAAGATATGCGCGCGCCGGATCTGCGCCCAGCCTTCGGCCTGGCGGCGCGCGCCGGCGGCGGTCGGGTCGGCGGCCAGCGCCACGCCGTTGAGCGCCCCCACCGACGTGCCGACGATCAGGTTGGGCGCGATGCCGCGCTCGAGCAGCGCCTTCAGCGCCCCGGCCTGGAGCGCGCCACGATTCCCGCCACCGCTGAGTACAAACGCAATCATACTGTGCTCCTCTCGCGCCACGCCGTTGTGAAAGGGACACAAAGCCCCACATCGATGCGATGTGGGGTTAGCACAATGCCGGCCACGACCCAGGCTTGCGATTTCGGTAGCGCAAATGATACCATAGGCTCAGGCGGAGATCAACCGCTTTGACAGCCTCACGTGAGTATGCTAGAATCGCGTCACGGCGACGTAGCCAAGTGGTAAGGCAGAGGTCTGCAAAACCTCCATTCACCGGTTCGAATCCGGTCGTCGCCTCCAAGCAGAAGCTCTTGCCCCCAGTAATGGGGCAGGGGCTTTTTTGCATATCGCCGAGTGCCGCGATAAAGAAACCGTTATTTGCTCTCGTTCGTATACTATGGGTAGGGCATGCAGATCGAGGCATAGATATTGCCCTGATCGCGCAAACGGATCGAGGCGGAATTGTAACAACATTCTTATTTTATTTTGCGGCTGTTTGTCTATAATACTCATGGCAATCATACCGGCCGGCTGCTGTTCCTCCCGTCCGTTTCGCCGCAGCCAGCCATGTGGCGTGCTCCCAGGCGCCGATCACCACCAGGCCCGCGTGATTGGCCGCGCCACCTGGCAAGCCGTGGTAGAAAGGAAAACGGACCGTGATCGATATTCAATCGCTCGATGTTGCCCAGCTGGAGCAGCTGCGCGATGCGATCAACCGCCGTCTGCTGCTCATCCGCCGCACCGAAGGCCTCAGCCTTCCCGAGCTGCTCGAGCTGCTCGAGCAGGTGAAGAACACACTGCAGGACCAGGGCAAAGAATGGTACTCGCTCGAGCGCTGGCAGTGGATGGAGGGCGGCATCAAGTTCTGGCTGAACCCGAGCGACCAGGACATGTACCGGCCCGGCTGGTATACGATCGACGACCTGATCGCCTGGGCGCACGACGCCGGCCCAGTGATGATCGAAGATCTTTCCGACGAAGGCCCCGACCCGTTTGCGCTGCCCCCCGCCGATCGCAATGTAGCGATCCGCTGGCTGCCCAGCGCCGACGATCGCGAGCCGCGCCGGCTGGCCTCGTTCTAGCTCCGCTGCGCCAGGCTGCGCTGCCGATAGGTTGCAACCCCTCGCATATACGCGCCACCCGGCGCGCATGTGCGGGGGGTTGCGTGTTTGTTGCCAAAGTGTAATTAATCAAGCGAGTTTGGTATCATATGATACCAAATCCGGCTGATCGCTTGGATTATGGTGGGTGTTCGGGGCGGCGAAGCCGCCCGAAATTCTTTCTTGTGCGGCGCCCGGCTTTGCCGGCGCCGCACAAGAAAACACAAGTAATCAAACGGAGTTGGTATGAAGCGCGACGATACGGGCTACGATGGCGCGGCGCTCGAGCGGCTGGGCGCGCTGGTGGGCGCACCGGTGGCGGCGGCCGAGCGCTGCGGCTGGGGCTTCGAGAACGAGACGCTGCTGGCGACGCTGGCCGACGGCCGGCGCCTGATCGTCAAGCTGCTCGCGAGCCGCGACGCGCTGCCGCCGCCCTGCGGCTGGCCGGCGATCTGCCGCCGCGCCTTGCCGCCGCAGGCATTCGCGCGCCGCACCAGCTTGCCGCCGACGCCGCAGCCGACCCGCCGTATGCCGTGCTCGAGCATATACCCGGCGAGCCTGCCGCTGGCTTCATGGGCCGGCCCGGCGGCGCCGCGGCTGTCGCCCGCGCCATGGGCGCGCTGCTGCCGCAGCTGGCGCGCGTTCCGCTGGCGGGCGCCGATCTGGACGCCACCTGGGCGCGCCCGGCGGATCTGGCGCGCCAGGCGGCCGGGCAGCTCGGCCGCTGCCACGCGCTGCTTGGGGGCGCGGCGGCGGCTCAGGTGCACGCGCTGATCGGCGCGCTGCCGGCCGCCTTTGCCGGACGCCCGGCGGTGTTCGCGCACGGCGATTTCTGCCCGGTGAACGCGCTGATTGCCCTCGAGGCGCCGCCGCGCCCGGCGCTGGTGGTGGCCGGGCTGGTGGATCTGGAGTGGGCGCGCCTGGCCGATCCGCTGTTCGACGCGGCCTGGTGGGGCTGGGTGGTGCGCTACCATCACGCCGAGCGCTGGGATACCGCGTGGCCGGCGCTGCTGGCCGCCGCCGGCATCGAGCGCGGCGCCGTAACCGAGGCGCGCGTCGGCATGCTCCAGGTGCTGCGCTGCCTCGAGCTGCTCGACGAGCACACTCGCCGGCAGGGCGGCGCCGCCGCACCTGTATGGGCCGAGCGCCTGCGCGCCACGCTGGCCTGGGGCGCGTGGCCAGGTGCTGGGATTTAGAAGTTGTTTGAAAAGGGTGGTTTGGAGGGACGAAGTCCCTCCAAGTATCCACTTCTGGCGGGTGGCGGCCACGAATGTGGCCGCCACCCGCCAGGAAGGGAAGTGCGAGGGGCATAGCCCCTCGCGCACCCCCTTCTCAAACCGGCTCTTAGGCGCTCACAGCCAAAAAACACGCCTGGCGCGGTGCCGAATCGTTCTCCGCTGCCGGCCAGGCTAGTCGCGCAGGTAGCGCGCGCGGCGGCCGATCGGCGCGAAGCCGAGCCGGGAGTACACGCGCGCCGCGCCGGGGTTGTTCACATTCACGTCGAGCAGCACCGAATCCCAGCCGGCGGCCCTGGCGCGCCGCAGCAGCTCGGCGGCGAGCGCGGCGGCTACGCCACGGCCGCGCCACTCGGGGCGCACGCCCACCTGCACCAGCCAGCCGGTGCCGGCCACCACGAAACCCACCGGCGTATCGCCGTCGAGCGCGAGCAGCGAGAGCTTAGGCGCGAAGTCGTCGTCGCCGGTAGCCCACTCGATCCACTGCTCGGCGCTCCAGCCAGGGAAGCTCGGGCGGGTGCGGAAGGCAGCGTCGTAGGCAGCGAAGAACTGCCCGGCCAGCTCGGGTGACCACTCGCGCAGCGCCAGGCCGCCCGGCAGCGGCGCGGCGGGGATGGGCGCCGCCAGGTCGAAGCGCATCACGTCTTCGGCGAACTGCTGGCTGAAGCCAAAGCGCGTGTACAGCCGATCGGCCGCAGGGGTGAGGCCCTCGGTGGCGATGCGCAGCGCGTGCGATTGATCGGCGGGGGCATGCGCCACCAGCGCCTCGGCACGCGCCACGCTCCATTCCATCAGAAACCGCCCGATGCCGCGCCCGCGCACGCTGGGGTGCACGAGGCCGGCGATAGCCACGCCCGGCTCGTCGCGATGCGCGGCGGCGAACGCCAGCAGCTGGCCGCCTGGGCCGAGCGCCGCGATGCTGGGCGCGCCGCTCAGATACCCGGCGGCGGGCAGTGCGCGGAAGCCGCCGTCGGCCGCCAGGCAGGCCGCGCCAAGCTCTGCGAGCGCCTCGGCGTCGGAGGGCGCCAGGGCGCCCCAGGCCAGGCCGGGCAGCGCCGGCGGAGTGATAGCGGAGAAAGGCATAGATGCTCCTGTCGTCGTGCGTGTGGCTGGCGTAGCGCCGCTGCAGCAGCGTGGTTGGGCGTAGCGCCAGCTATGAACCCGCGCAGTATAGCAGCCGGAGCAGGCCCGATCATCGGGCGCGCGCCCGAGCTTGACCCCGGCACATGGCGTACAATAGCGAAAGCGAGAGCAGTGGAAGGCGGGGCCATGGATGATGTGGGAGTGCCGGCGAGCGAGCATGTGGTCGAGCGCGCGGGCTGCCGGCTGCACTACTGGCTGGCGGGGCCGGAGGCGGCGCCGCTGGTGGTGCTGACGCATGGGATGGCGCTGGATCACCGGATGTTCGCCGACCAGCTGCCGGCGCTGGCCGGCGGGTACCGGGTGCTGACGTGGGACATGCGCGGGCATGGGCTTTCGCAGCCGGCGGGGGCGCCCTTCACAATCGCGCGCGCCGTCGACGACCTGCTGGCGATTGTGTTCCACGCCGGCCGCCAGCGCGCGGTGTTCGTCGGCCACTCGCTGGGCGGCATTGTTGCGCAGGAGCTGGCGTTTCGCTTTCCGGCGCGCGTGGTGGGGCTGGCGGCGTTCGGCTGCTCGTGCGCGACGCTGCCGGTGGCGCGGCCGCTGGCGCTGGCGCTCGGGCTGGCGCCGCTAAGCTTGGCGCTGCTCGGCCGCCTGCCGTACTGGCCGGTGCAGCGGCTGGGCATCGCGCGGATGGCCGAGCGGCGCGAGGTGCGCGCGCTGGCCGCCGACATGGCCGGCCGGCTGGCGCGGGCGACATTTCTTGAGGTCGTCGCGGCGCTGGCGAGCAGCCGCCACGGCGAGCGCGGCTACCGGGTGGCGCAGCCGCTGCTGCTGCTGTACGGCGAGCGCGACCGCTACGGCAACCCGCGCCGGGCCATGCGCGCCTGGGCCGCGCGCGACCAGCACGCGCGCGTGGTGGGCCTGCCGGCGGCCGGGCACAACGCCAATCAGGATAACCCGGCCGCGTTCAATCGCGCGCTGCTGGCATTTCTGGCGAGCCTGTGACGCGTGCCTACTCGGCCGCGCCTGTGCGGCCGTAGGGGTACCACCACGGCTTGCGCTCCTGGCTGAAATCCCAGTGCACGTGCTTGGTTTCAAGAAAGGCCTCGAGGCCCTCCTCGCCCAGCTCGCGCGAGCCGCCCGAGAACTTCATGCCGCCGAATGGCCCGGCGTCGTTGTCGGTGAGCGGGTCGTTCACCCAGCACGTTCCGGCCTTCACCTCCTCGTAGTACTGCTTGACCTTTTTCGGGTCGCTGGTGTACAGGTTCGCGCCCAGGCCATAGTCGCAATCGTTGGCCAGCGCGATCGCCTCGTCGAAATCGCGGTAGGCCATGATCGGGATGGTGGGGCCAAATGTCTCTTCGTGCATGATCCGGTGCGAGTGGTCGACGCCCGTCAGCACGGTTGGCTCGTAGAAGAAGCCGCGCGCGAGCTGCGGCGGGCGGCGGCCGCCGGCAAGAATGCGCGCGCCGCGCTGGCGAGCCTCGTCGACATGCTCCTCGACCTTGCGGCGGTAGCGCTCGCCGATCAGCGGGCCGATATCGGTGGCTGGGTCGCTGCCGGGGCCGAGCCGCAGCGTTTTGACATAATCGACCAACCGCTCGGTGAAGGGCTGCGCAATGCTGGCGTGCACATACACGCGCTCGGTGCTGGTGCATACCTGGCCGGCGTTGAGCAGCGCGGCCCATGCCACGCCCGGCACCGCCACGTCGAGGTCGGCGTCCTCGGCCACGATAAACGCATCTTTGCCGCCCAGCTCGAGGTGGGTGCGCTTGACGCGCTCGGCCGCCAGGCGCGCGATCTCGCGGCCGGTGGCGAACGAGCCGGTGAACGCGATCATGTGGGTATCGCGGCTCACCACCAGCTCGCGCCCAACCGTCGCGCCGTAGCCGCTGACGATGTTCACCACGCCGGGCGGCAGGTGGTCGAAGATCTCGGCGAACAGCAGCGTGCTGAGCGGCGTCATCTCGCTGGGCTTGATGATCACGGTGTTGCCGGCGGCCAGCGCGGGCGCGACCTTCCAGCTCATCAGCAGGATGGGGTAGTTCCACGGCACAATCGCCGCCACCACGCCGTAGGGCTCTTTCAGCACCAGCGCCAGCTGCGAAGGCTCGACCGACGGGATGACGCGGCCGCGGGCGTTGCGCTGCAGCTCGGCGTAGTAGTCGAAGCACGCCGCGCTCCAGCCCATCTCGTCGCGGTTCTCGACCAGCGGCTTGCCGCCTTCGCGCGTCAGCAGCGCCGCCAGCTCGTCGGTGCGCGCGCGGATCTTACGCGCGACCTCGTGCAGCAGCTCGGCGCGCTCGTGGGCGGTGGCGTGGCGCCAGCTGCGGAAGGCGGCATTGGCGGCGGCAATAGCGCGGCGCGCGTCGTCTTCGCTAGCCATCGGCGCGCGGTCGACCAGCTCTTCGGTGGCTGGGTCGTACACCTCGAAGTACTCGCCGGTAACGCTTGGCACGCGCTCGCCGCCGATCAGCATTGGTTGGGGCATGATGGTCGTTTCCTTGTGTGTATTAAGAAGTCCGCGATCTTCGCGTTTGCTACACCACGAATTTGCGCTCGAGATCGGCGAACGTCAGCCGGCTTGATTGGGGCAGCCAATCCCAGCTGGGCAGATCTTCTTCGCAGTGGTGCCAGGCCTGCTGAATGCCGCTGGCGATCTGCTGCAGCGCCACAGCCGGCTCGAGTGGTTCGATCCCATATTCCTTGCAGGTCTCGAGGCAGCCAGAAACCTGCTTCCAGGCATCGTTTGAAGAAATACGCCCGCTATAGTCGAGCTGGCGTGCAAGCTGGGCAGCGGCGCCGCAGGACGCGATGGCCTGCTGATCGCGCTGGCTCGAATCGATAAATACGCGGTGAAAGGCGATCGTCAGGCCATTAAGCGCCATCACGGCCATGTTCAGCTTCAGGTTACGCTCGATATCGTCGGCGAGCGCAACGCCCGAGAGCCAGACATCGAGGTAGGCGCGGCCGATCAGGCCTTCGGCGGTGGCCCACTCGTTGTAGCATGCGCGGTCGTAGGGGTACGGCGTGCGCTCGGGGTCGCGAAACAGCCGCACCGAGTGCTCGGGCGATTTATCGCGCCGGTAGAGCTTGGAAAGATCGACAAGAAACGCCAGGTTGCCTGGCCAGCGCCTGAGCAGCCCGCGCGCCGCGTGGATCCCGGCCGGGGCGTTGCCGCCCTTACGCAGCGCCTCGGGCAGCTGGCGAAAGCCCTCGACATACTCGCGCGGCGCGTTATCGAGCGAAAGCTGCTCGGCGGCGCACACAAGCTCGGCGTACAGGTCGTCGAATGTATCCTTGCCCAGCTCGCTGAGCATGTCTTCGGCCAGAATCTCGACGGCGGCTTTGGCGATCGAGCGGTGGCGCGTGAGCGTCAGCCGGCTGGCGCTCATAAACGCCTCGGCGCCGAGCGGCTTGATCACCTGGGCCTGCAGCTCGCCGGTGGTGCAGTGCAGCGCTTCGGCCAGCACCGGCTTCGAAAGGATCAGCTGATTTTCGGCGTGCATTGCCGCGATATACGCGAACGCATCCATGAGGTTGCCGTTCGGCTTAGGCGGCGCGGGCCGCTCGTGAAGCTTCCACAGCAGCTGCTCAACGTGCATTTTCAAGTTTTCGCCAAAGCGCACGCGCAGCAGCGCGCCGAGGAATGCGCCAATCGTGGCATTGGATTCGGAGTGTGCCTCTTTCACAAATTGCCTGGTAGCCTGGGCAATATCGAATTGCTCGGCGTATAGATCGCGCAGGCCTTCAGGGCCGAGCCGCTGCCACGCCCACACAATGGCTTGGGCGTCGTCGGGCACCAGGCCTTTGAGCGTAAAGAGCGCTGCCGGCACGTCGCGATAACGCTCCAGCAGGTCGCGGCCTTTTACTGCAAGCCAGTCGGTATCGCGGCAGCACAGCAAGAAATGGAAGTTGCGGCGGTTGGCCGAGCGCAGCCATTGGGCGTTTTCAAACACGCTACGCACGAGCGACTCGGCGTCGTCGGACACAATCAGGTAGCAGCGCGAGCCGGGCAGGCTCATCAGGAAGCTTTTCAGCAGCGGCTGCTCGCTGTCGCTGTGCCAGATCACCGTCCAGCGATCGCCGTCGCGCGCTAGGTCGCACACCACCTGGCGCAGCACTGTGGATTTGCCCTCGCCGATCGCGCCGGTGAGCATGGTGATGTCGACGCTGGCGCGCTGGCGTGCTTCTTCCAGCGCGCGTTTGAGATCGCGCGCCAGCGCGCGCTGCGGCACATACGGCGCCGATGGCGCGCCGTCCTGGCTGGCGGTATGTGCCAGCAGAATGCGCCAATCTGGCTGCCCGCCGTCGAAATAGTGCAGCACATCTTTGACGATCTGCTCGTCGGCCGAGTCGGTCTGGTGCTGTGCCAGGAAGGTTGTATTGATCAGCTCCCAGCCATCGGAGCGCGGCGTCGGATCTTTGCTGCTGGCCTGCTGGCCGAGCGAGAACTGCCAGCGCTCGCTATCGCTGTCGTAGTAGCGTTCGGGCAGCAGCGCGGTGCCGTGCTCGTGGCCGCGCTCGCGCAGCCAGTCGCGCCGAGCGGGTTGCCAGCGCAGCGGCTCGGCCGAAAGCTGGCGTTCGGGCAATGCCAGCTCGTACCACGAGCAGCCGCCGACCCAATGCTCGTTCTCGTGGGCGGCGAAGGCCGCGCCGGCCCGTAGCGAGAGAAAATCGTACCCCGCGCCTTCTTCCTGGCCAAGCACAGTGTTGTGGGTGTGGCCGTGCAGGTAGATCACGTGGTGGCGGCCAAACAGCGCGTAAAACTCGCTGACATCGCCATCGGTAAACCAGTCGATCGGGTGGTGACCAAGCACGATCAGCGTGTCGCACTCGCGCAGATCTTTGCGCTCGAGCGCCTGTTTCGCAATGCTCAGGCCCGGCGAAAGCTGGTGGCGATCGTGCTTATCGCCCGACAGCCAGGCGGTATTGAGGCACAGGATGCCGATCTGGCGATTGTGCAGGGTAACTACTTGCGCCTGATAGCCATGTTCTGCCAGCAGCCACTGATTGTGGTTGGGCTGCTCGGCCTCGGCGAAGGCCCGAAATCGCGGCAGCAGGTTATCGTGGCGCTCGGCTAGGCCGTTTGCGTCGGGGTTCAGGAGGTTTGGCACCAGCTCGAGAATGCGGTCGCGCATGCGCATCATGAGCGTGGCCCGCGTGCGATCGACGTCGTGGTTGCCCGGCACTACGAACGTGTGCTGCCAGATCTGCTCGCCAAGCTCGAAGGCGAGCGGGTACAGAAACTCTTCAGTAAACGTCGTATACTGCTCGGGCTGCGCGCTGTAGGCAATATCGCCGGTGATGCACACCAGGTCGGGCGGGGCGCCGGCATCTTTTCGCGCGCGCACCAGGTCGATAATCGGCTTGAACAACACCCGGTTGTTGTCGGGCTCTTTGCCTACCTGGAAGTCGGAAAGGTGCAGGATGCGAATAGGCTGCGGTGGCATACACTTCCTCCTGGGCGAGCGCAAATGCCGGGGAATGGCGAGTTGTTAGGTTGATGATTGTCAGTATAATCATATGCGCGCCGCACGGCAAGTTTGCCGGCGGGGGTGGCTTGACATCCATGACGCGGTGTGTTATACTGCGACTATAACGCAATGCGTTATAGCGATGAATAACCGGGTAGTGACATAGAGCATGTGCTCAGGAGGAAAGTCATGACCGAGGAAGTCGAAGTCAAAGTACACGACGTGGTCGAGAATGGCAAAGACGCGAGCAGCACGTTCGTCGAGGGGCTGCGCAAGCTGCTGCTGGCGGGCATTGGCGCGGTGGCGCTGAGCCGCGACGAGACCGAGTCGTTCGTCAACAAGCTGGTCGAGCGCGGCGAGCTGGCGCAGAAGGATGCCGAGAAGCTGCTGCGCGAAGTGCAGAGCCGGCTGCGCAAGAACACCAACGGCGTCGAGCAGCAGGCCGAGAAGGTCGGCACGCGCGTCGAGCAGGGCATGGAAGATTTCCTGAACCGGCTGAACATCCCCTCGAAGCGCGATATCGACGAGCTGAGCGCCAAGATCGCCCAGCTGGCGGTGCGGATCGAGGAGCTGCGCAAGCAGAAGTAGCGCCGGCCTCGAGCAAGCCTGCGGCGCGCCGGTATGCCGGCGCGCCGCAGGCTTTTGCGGTTGCAGCGGTGGTTGCCAGGGCTGGTACAACGTCGGCCCTCACTCCTTTTACCCCTCTCTCCCGCGTGGGAGAGGGAGTTGCAGGCGGTCGCGGCGCGACCGCACCACACAGCCAGATGCTCCTCCCCTGACAGGGGAGGGGGAAGGGGAGGGTCGACAGACGTTGCACGAGCCCTGCGGCGGTTGCAGCGGTGGTTGCAGCGGCAGCACTGCTATGCTATAATGGCTTGCGTGCGCGCCGGTGTAGCTCAGTGGTAGAGCAGCTGTTTCGTAAACAGCAGGTCGTCGGTTCGACCCCGACCACCGGCTCCAGGCATTAGAGAGCGGTAAATCCGCTCTCTTTTTTTTGCCCAAAATGCCGCCATCAGGGGGCGTTGTGGGTAGAAGTGTACGTAGATCATCAATTTACCCTACTTCTGCTTCAACTGAGTGGGCTGTTTCTGCTGGGTGAAGCATCGCCCGCTCAAGGGCTTCGACTGCGTTGCGCATCGCTAAAATGCTGACATGGACATAGCGATCCGTTACATTACTGTTGGAGTGGCCGGCGATCGCCTTCAAGATCATGTCGCTGGCGCCAGTATCCCCTAGCCATGACAGGCACGTGTGCCGTAGGTGGTGAAAGTGCAGCGTGCTAGTAAAGATCGGTATCTCGTGCATGTTCTTGCCCCGGCCCTTGGTTCGTTTCTTTCCGGTATCCTTCAAACGAATCTTGGCCCGTACACATTGAATAGTTGCTGAGGTTTCGTCACCTCGCACGAAGAATTCAGCCTTTCCTTCCGAGAAGGTTATCAAGGCTGACCAATCAGATGCTTCTGAGCTGATGAAGGGTTGCTTGTATTGCGGCGCTGGTGTATTTTCGCCATCATATTCGTTGTTGAGTCTGTGTGGAACAAACGGAAGAACCATGGCAAGGGCGCCGGCCACGTAATGCCAGGGAAGACTATAGGAACGTTTCATAATCCCTCACCTCTTCAGGCACCCGACCCAATGCCGGGTGCCTTCGATTGGCGTAGCAGCACGCCTTTTATGCCGTGCCACGTAGCCCCTGCCGTAGCAGCGCCTGCACGTCAGATAGTGCTACCTGGTAGCGCTTGCCCTCGTTTGAGCGCACGCCGCGCAGCTCGAGTACGATCGCTGAAAGATCCATGCCCTCGCGGAACATCTGCACGACGCGCAGCGCTTCAGCGCTTGTTGGCGCGGAATATGCCTGATTGTCGGTGGCATCTGTTTGGCCGACCGTAGGCATATCCTGGGCTAATTTTTGGCCTAGATTTGGCAGTAGGGTAAGCCTGGGCGATGCCAAGAGACTACCTACGCGCTCGACGTCGGCAGCGGTAGTATTGGGTATGGCCACCTCTACAAGCTCGCCCGTGGTGCGGTATAACAGCGCGTGGCCGGTCGGGAGCATTAACGTCTCGGGCAACTCATCGCCGAGCTGCAGCAAGTGGTTGGCCTGCCGACGCTTCATGCGATGGACGTAGCATGATGCTAGGCTGTCACGCAGGGCTGAACCCCCGGTGCGCTCGGCAGTCCACACCTGGCCACTCACCAGAGCAAACACCAGCACCTTGCGGCCCTCCTGGGCAATGCGCTCAATCAGCTTCGCCAGCGGCTCAGCCAGGCTACCACGCATCAAGCTGGTGAACTCATCGGCAGCCAAGATGAGCGGCCAGCGGTCGCTGC
Source organism: Kouleothrix sp. (assembly GCF_046328425.1). NCBI lineage: Bacteria > Bacillati > Chloroflexota > Chloroflexia > Chloroflexales > Roseiflexaceae > Kouleothrix > Kouleothrix sp. The sequence continues at coordinate 363,417 of NZ_JAXLWP010000003.1, read as the reverse complement.
TCTTGTTGCTCAACCGACGATCGAGCGTGTCGGCGACAAGCTGCACGCTGGCTAGCATTGTGCGCCCATTAGTGGCTGGCTCACACAGAAACGTGCTTGAGAGCGGCGCCAGCGTGCCTGCAAGGCTATCGTCGCCCGCTTCGGCGTGCGGATCGAGCAAGACCCAGCGTGCGCCGTGTAAGGCGCTCTGTGCAGCTAGAAACCGTACGGTGGTAGTTTTGCCGCTACCACTTACCCCCGCGATGGCCGCCGAGTACAAGTCCTTCCACGTTCCCGCCAGCTCTTGTCCGCTCTCGGCGTCGAAGCCCAGCAGCAAAGGGTTGTCGCGCCCGACGCGGCCGGCATCGAGCAGCTGCGCGAATGTCGGCACGGTAGCGACGGCTGCTGCGCCAAGCTGTGGCGTATCAAAGGCGCCGGTCTTGGGTGTGGCGATCGTCAGGTGCGGCGCATAGCTGGCTGGCAACTGCCCTGGCTGATGCACTGCCTTGGCAACTTGGGCTTGCCCGGTCAACTCAAGCGCTCGCAGCATTGCGTCGATCAGCTCCTGGTTGCCCTGCTCAAGCATCCAGCGTGCGACATGTGGGTTATTCGGGTCGTAGCGCACCAAGGGCGTGCGCCGCTGCCGGTAGCCGTCATACACGATGTAGAAGATGCCGCCGCCACCAACTAGCAAGAGAATCACCAGACCATATTGCGTGGCGATCTTGCCGGGCAGCGTGGCCTGCTGCTCGATCTGGTATTGCTGCAAGTCGAACTGCTGACGCTGTTCTTCAATCAGTTGTAGCGCGCGGGCGTGGTTGTTGTCTTGCTCCCATCGGTCGCGCAGCGGCGCGCCGAGCATTAGCGCTAGCATCAGGCCAGCTAGGGAAAGAGGAATCGCGAGTATTTTCATAGAAGCACCACCTGCACACGAACAGCCAGCAGCCGGCCATTTAGCATGCGCACGGCGCGCCATTGGCGCGCGATTGGTTTGGGTGCAATCAATGTGAGGGGCGAGAGGCGCAGTGCCGGCACAATGCTAAAGCGCAGCAGCAGTACCAGCCAAAAGGGGAGTGCTAGAAGAGTCGAGAAGTTCATAGATTGCCCTTTCTAGCGCGGCATCGTACAATAGCCGCGCCCTGAAGCTACAATCGGGGCCATGGCCGGGGCGTGTTACCAGCACGCGCCCGGCCTTACTGTGCATCTGGTATGTATTCCAATCGCAACAGCTCGCCGACTTCACAGGGCAACCACTCGCAGAGCCTACCAATGTCGTCTAATTCCACACGGCGTGCAGTGTCATTCATCATGGCTTGCACCGTGGAAATGGGTACACCAGCCTCCTGTACGATCGTACGCAAGCTCAACTTTCGCCGCTCACGGTGTTCTTTCGCTGCAACAAGCAGCCGCATTTGACTTCGCACAATTTTCATGCCTCCGATTATACAACCGATGCCGAATTGAGTGTATTGTAATCTCTGTATCCTATTTTGTCAATACAGAATTGACAAAATGGGATATAAGATGTATTATACGGTTGCAGAGACAAAAAAGCGCGCTCAGTGGTGATGACACTGAGCGCGCACTACCAAAGGGAGGTAACCCCAATGGCAAACCTTATTCTACCACTGCCCACTGCAATCGCCGAGGCCAGCGCCGAGCTGACACGCGCAGCAGTGATGGCTGGCGACACCAAGCGCCAGATCGCGCTGAATAAGGCCAGCTATGATCTGCTGGTCTTGCTGCCTGTGATCGTCATCGTGCCGGGCGGCTTCTTGGTTCCCTCGACCAGCCGCGCGGGCCTGGTGCATCGGGTTGATACTGTCAATGGGTGCGACTGCGAGGCGGGCAGGGGCGGGCGGCTGTGCCGGCACAAAACTGCGCTCGAGATTATTGAAGTGGCGCAGACTCGGACAATGCCGGCCCTGAGCAGCACCGACCGCGCCGAAAAGTTGCGCGCGGCTGAGCAGGCTACCCGCGAGCTGTGCGAGTGCTTCTAGCTGAAGCCATTATGGGGGCGCAGAAGCGCCCCCATAGGAATACCCCTTTGCGCTCGCCAGCGGAGTAGGGGCCGGTTCGTGCTTCTCTTAGAAATGCCCAAACGGTTCTGCGCAGCGTGCCTTGCTTGCAATCTTGGTCATATAGCTCTCTTGGGCGGCGGCCGAGCACGTGAAGAATTATCATTGCCGCAACAGCGCCAGCGCCTCCTCGACCTCGCGGCCCTTGGCGTCGATGATCGCCAGCAGCTCGGCCGGCGTACGCCGATCGGCCTCGTCGGGGGCGTTGGGGTTGACGGCCTTGAGATCGTAGTTTTTGGCGATGATCGCCTTGCGATCGACGCTCCAGCTGCGCGGGCTGTCGGCGCGGGTCTTCAGCAGCTCGAAGAACTCGGCGAAGCGCTCCTGGGTGAACGGGGTCTTCTTGCCGACTTTGATATCGCTCAGGTCGTAGTACCAGATCCGCTCGGTGCGCTGGCCTTTGGTGAAAAACAGCAGGTTGGTCTTGACGCCGGCGCCGGCCGCGCTGAACACGCCGCCCGGCAGGCTGACGATGCACCACAGGTCGCAGTCGTCGAGCAGCTTGCGCTTGGTCTGCACGAACGCGGTCTCGTTGGTGCGGAATAGCACGCCCTCGTCGAGCACGATCCCGCAGCGCCCGCCCGGCTTGAGGCTGCTGATCACGTGCTGCAGGAACAGCACCTGGGTCGCGCCGGTCTTGTAGGCGAAGTGGGTCTGGGCCTCTTTGCCCTCCTTGCCGCCGAAGGGCGGGTTGGTCAGGATGACGTCGTAGAGCGCGGGGGCCGACTGGAACAGGCCGCCGTAGGTCTCGCCGCCGGTGAGCGTGTTGCCGTGCCAGAGGTTCGGCTGGTTGATGCCGTGCAGCACCAGGTTGGCCAGCGCGATCGGGTAGATCAGGTTTTCTTTCTCGCGGCCGTAGAAGGTGCGGTGGCTGAGCGTGTCGAGTTGCTCGGCGGTGATATCGTCGCCGAGTGCCGCGCGCATGTACTCGTACGACTGCGCCAGGAAGCCGCCGGTGCCCGATGCTGGGTCGTAGACCGTCTCGCCGATCCGCGGGGCGACCACGCGAACCATCGCGCGGATGACCTCGCGCGGGGTGAAGAACTGGCCGCCGTCGTTACCCTTCTCGCCCATCTTGAGCAGCAGGCCCTCGTAGACCTGCGAGAGCGCGAAGATGTGGGTATCGTCGATGCTGCCGAGGCTGACCTGGTGAACCTTGTCGAGCACGTCGAGGGTGTTCTTCTCGGTGTCAATCCGCACGTGCTCGACGCCTGAAAGGATCTCGCTGATCACCTTCTGGCGCGGGCTGGCGCTGGGCTGCTCCTTCAGGCCGCGCAGGTGCGGCAGCAGATCGCCGTTGACGAATGCCAGGAAGCCGCCCATTGCGCCCATCTGCAGCTCGATGCGCTTGTAGCCACCAGGCGCGGCCCAGTCGCGCCAGCGGTAGGGCGCCTCGATCGAGGGCCGGAACGGGATGCCGACCGCCTCGGCCTCGGCGGCCTCGGCGGCCTCGCGCTCGTCGAGGATGCGCAGGAACAGGATCCAGGTCAGCTCGGGCACATACTGCAGCGCGCCGGCGACGTTTGAGCGGCGCAGGATATCGCAGGTGGCCTTGATGTAGCTGTCGAGGCTCTGCTGGGTGGCGAATTTGCGGCCGTTGCCGTTGGCCTTAGGCGCGGCGCCGCTGGCCGCGGCGTCAACTTTTCTGAGGCGGGGCATGTGAATCTTTCTGTTTCAATCCGAGCTGAGTAAATCCCTAAGAAATTGCTGATCATCATTGGGTGGCCCAGTGGGCGGCTGTTGTTCGACAAGTGGTGCGGCAGCAGGTGCCTGTGAAGCGTAAACATTAGCGGTCGCCGCAGTTTCCTGCTCAAGTTTGAGCTGACGCTTAAGCTGCTCGCTCCAGGCACGCAGGCGCTGATTCTCGACACGAGATTCTTTAATATCATCGGCTAGACATTGGATGATACGGGTTTGCTCGGTGACGTCATTGGCGAGTTCGCGAATGATTTCATCGCGTGCGTCGAGCTTTTCTAGCATTACGACAACAGTCTTGGCGAGATCATCGTTGCGGCGCATCTCCTGATCGAGAGCGCGCGCCAGACGCCCAGTGTCGCGATCATTATCTTCGGGCTTGAAGACTTTGTCTTTGGCCCAATCAATCACCCAGTTTTTCAGCGCCTCACCGCCGGTTTCTACTAACCAACTCGCGACGGTATCGAGGGCGAGCTTACCTGCCAGAGCTGGCAAAACGACAGCGCCAATCGCGCCACCGGCGAGCAGGGCGACGGTGCTGATCGCAGCGGCTTTGAGCAGATCGGGTGTGATGCGCCGAGCGATGTCGCGAATGCCGTTTTGCGCTGGCACAGTCATTTCCGATAGCTGCGGCTCTTCTAGTTGGGATGTTTTAGATGAAAGACTAGTGCCTGCAATTTGACGCGCTCGTTGCTTGCTTACTTCCTCTTTAGAGACAGCCTTGGGTACTGAGCCGTGCGTAGAACTCACCGCCTCGCGTTCTTCAGGCACAAACTTTGCCTCAGATATGCGATCGATAGATGGTCTATTTGTTAGACTATCGGTTTTATCTCGAGTGTTTTGTTTTGAATGGCCTTTCAGCCAATTTATATGGCCGTTAACGCGACGCTTGTAGGTCATTCTTCACCTCACACTTCTTGTGAAGCCATATTCTAGTACAAAGATCAAAATATCTTCAATAAGTCAAGTTTTGATGTATCTCTGGAATATCTGACCTGAAGATTGCCAATCTTAGCTGACGACCAACGGATCTTTCGGGAACTGCGTCACATCGGCACATCCTGACCATGATATTCTCTAGCTGAATCGATGTTTACTTTAGAACCAGCTTCATCCTCACAGCTGCCCGCTGAACGCCCGGCGCAGCAGCGCGGCCGGCAGCGCCTCGATCGCGGCGAGCTGGGCCGCGATGGCAGTGCGGGCTTCAGCAGCGGCAGCCATCCAACCAGTTACAGTTGCAGCGATTCGCTGTTGTTCCATCAGCGAGGGTAGATTTATTTCGACTGTCACCACTTCCTCTGTTCGGATACGTGGTAGTTGTCCCGGCGTTGTATTGATAGGGGCGCGGTCAAGGTAAACAGGACTCCTCATGAACCAAGCAACGAACTCGGTGTTCGCAATTTCAGGCTTCACGCTGTAAACGTATTGGTCGACGGAGCAAAGTCCATCAAACTCAGCAAGCCATAATTTGTTGAGGTAGGGGCGGAGATAGCCATAAACTATATCGCCTTTGTAGAAGCGTGGTTTTCGCCCTGTTAGTTCCGCCATTTCTATTTCGATACCACCTATTCGCCGGCCAGTTTGTGACTCAACATGTTCGAGGCCAACGAAAGTAGCTATCCCTTGCGGATTGTCATATGGATGTACCACATCTTTTCGTAACTGCAATAGGTTTCCTAGCTTCGTTTTCGGCCACCTCCGCGCCGCCTCGCTCTCGAAGACGGCGCGGAGATACGCGGCTGGCAGCGCCTGCGCGGCGGCCAGACGCTCAGCGGCGGCGGCGCGGGCGCGCTCGACTGCGGCGAGCTGCTCGGCCAGGATCGCCGCTATCCGGCGCTGCTCGGGGAGTGGAGGGAGGGGGATTTCAATATTTTCAAGATTCGAGCGACTAATACGCGCTCTAGTTGCACCTGATGCTAGCGCCGCAACTGTAATAAACCAATCTGGTGAGTTAAGGAAGAAACTTAGAAACTCGGGATTCGCAATATTAGCTCTAGGACGCCACACACTTACATCAACAGCAGTGATACAAGGGTAGCCAAGGTCAGGTAAAATGCAAGCTCTTCCTATTGGATCTGGCATGCGTGAGATTAGTATATCTCTGGGCTGCAGAAAGGTACAGTTAAGCTCTCTAGCCCTTTCTTCAGTGATATATCGTGAAGATTTTCCAACGAACTTGCCAGAACCAACGTCTCCCACTTGCAGCAAGCGGACGCCAGAAGGCGAGTAATCTGTGTTCAGAATCCAGTCGCCGTCTGTTACAGGGCCTATTTCCCTAATCTTTATCCAGCGCCAGCCCTTTGGTAGCGCACGTGGAAGATCCTGGGTCGCAAACATATCGAGCGTGGTCATGCCGCAAACAGCCTTTCCTTGGTCTCGTGCAAGATCTGATTCGGCTTCCCAAGAAGCTCCAGCGCAGGCAGTCCCCCGGCGCGCTTAACCTCGGGCGTCTGGAAGATCCGCGGGTTCTCCAGCTCGGCGGTGCCGTTGCGCGCAAACTGAGATGCCAGCGCGCGCAGCGTCAGCGCGGCCGGCTTGGGCATCGCCGCCAGCCAGCCCTCGTGCTTGTAGCTGAACGCCCCGGCGCGCTCGGCGCGCGTGCGTGGGGCCATGCCGTAGGCCAGGTCGGCCAGCACATCGTACAGGTCGTAGTCGTCCATCTGGTCGAGCAGCCGTACCACCTGGGCCGAGCGCCCGCCGTCGGGCAGCGCCGCCAGCAGCGTCTCGCGGTCGGGCGCCTCGATCCAGCGCGCGCGGAAGTCCTCCAGCGTCGGCGCCTCGGCCACCAGCCGGGCGGCCAGGCGCTGCTTGTACTCCTCTACCGTCACCTTGGTCGATTTGCCGTCGACCAGCGTGATGATATAGCGCCCGGCCTCAGTCACCCCGACCTCCAGCCCGGCCACCTGCACCGGCGGCTCGGGCGGCTCGTCGGCGTCGTAGCCCTCGGGGCGCTCGGATGTCTTGCGCGGGCCGCGCAGCTTGGTCAGAAACGTCTCGCCAAACAGGCGCGTGGCGTCGGTGTAGTCGTAGACTCGGAACATCAGCTTGCCGCTGGCCACGTCCAGCCGGGTGCCGCGGCCAATCATCTGGTAGAAGCTGATCGGCGAGTTGACGTAGCGGAAGAACACAATATTGCGCACCGCCGGCACGTCCACGCCAGTGGTCAGCAGATCGACGGTGGTGGCGACAAAGTAGTCGCTGGAGCTGCCGCGCAGGTCGGCCAGGTAGTCGCCGCCCGAGCTGGCGGCGGTGCACTTGAAGGCGTAGTGCTCGGCGCGCTCCACGCCCTGCTCGGCGCACCACTCAGTGTACAGGTTGTTCAGCACCCGCGCCACGTCGTCGGCGTGGCGGTCGCGTACGCAAAAGATGATCGTCTTCTGCTGCGGCCCACCGGTGTCGAGCAGCAGCTCGAACAGGTCGCGGCACATCGCGTAGACCCGGTCGGGCAGCAGGATGCGATCCTCATAGCTAGTCTTCTCGTACAGCTCGCGCAGCTGGTCGCGGGTGGCCGGCGCGCCGGTGTTTGGGTTGACCGGATTGAGCGCCAAAATCTCATCGACCGTGAAGGCGCGCTGGTCAATATCGACCCGGCCCTGGCGGATCTCGCAGGCCGCCAGGTAGCCATCCTCAATGCCCTGGCCGATATCGTACTCGTAGACCGGCTCGCCGAAGTGCTTGACGTTGTCGGCAGTGATCTGTGCGTCGGCGGCGGCCTCGGCCGAGCGCGCGCTTAGCTCCAGCTCGCGCGGCGTGGCGGTCAGGCCGATCTGGACGGCGCTGGGATTGCGGGTGAATACCTGCGACCACTTGCCCCAGGCCGAGCGGTGGCACTCGTCGATCACAATATGGCTGAAGTAGTTTTCGGGATAGTTATTGGTCAGGAAATTGGCGGTCGCGCCCTCGTCGGCCACGTCGAGCGTCTGGTAGGTGGCGATCAGGATGCGGGCGTTCTTCTGCGGCTCGCGCGCCGAGACCACCGCTGCGTCGGCGCCGAACAAGTTCTGGAACGCGCCGGAAGCCTGCAGGCGCAGCTCGTCGCGGTCGCACACAAACAGCGCCCGGCGCAGCTGGCCGGCGTCGGCGATGCGCTTGAGCAGATTGACGGCGATAAACGTCTTGCCGGCGCCAGTGGCCAGCGCCAGCAGCGCGCGCGGCGGCTGGCCGGCCAGCTCGCAGCGGGCGATCTTCTCCAGGGCGGCGCGGATAGCGGCATCCTGATAGTAGCGGCGGGTCGCCTCGCCGCCGGCGTAGCGTGCCAGCAGCGGCGCGGCGGCCGGGTCGTCGAGCCGGAAGCCAACATGCAGCTCGTAGCGGGCGCGTAGCTCGGCCGGGGTCGGGAACTCAGCCAGCGGGCGCGGGGCGCTCGTCTTGCCGGTGAAGCGGTCGTACTCGACGAACAGGTGGCCGTTGGTGGAGAACACGAACGGCACGTGCACGCGGCGGGCGTCGGCGTAGGCCTTGCCCTGCTCGAGGCCGTGGGCCGGGGGCAGATCCTCGGCCTTGGCCTCGATCAGCGCAACTGCTACTGGCTGAGTGTCGGGCTTGGCCTTCACGCGCAGCGTGTAGTCGACGCGGCCACGCGCCCGGCGGCGGGCCTTGCCGCCGATGATCTCGATCGGGCCGGCAGTCTCCTCGCGCTTGATCAGATCCTCCGTCCAGCCGCAGGCATGGATGGCCGGATCGATGAGCTTGGCGCGGGTGTCAGACTCGTTCAAGCCCATTGGCGCACCTCCCATCGCAGGTGCAAGCTGGTGGCCAATGGGCGTGCATCACGAAAAATCAGCGGGCGAGCGAAGCAAGCTGCATCAGGCATAGACGTTCTCGGCGATGGGTTGCGCAGCTGAGCACACCTTGCCAGGAGGCGGGGGCGATGCTAGAATCGGCGCAACGATACTTCGTACAGAAAGCCCGCCTTATGCTTGGCCGCTAGGGGCGGGTTTTCTGTTGGACGAAACCAAGAGTGATACCATCAGCCACAGAGATAGTGGAGTAAGATAGGCGCGGCGAGCAGGGACGCACAGCAGGATGTGGCGATGTCAGAGCGTGTTGTGGTTCACGGCTTCTGGTAAGAGTATATCATGCCTGTTGCACGTGTGGGCAATCATCATTAGCACACCATAAAGCAACAGGTCGGCTCGTGGCAGGGCCTAGCCTGGCTTGCTTGGTGCGCCGCTTGGCCAGGCGAGCAAAGGACGCGCGGAAGTTCTGCGGCGATGCTTACGGGCGGCGCTGGTGCTGCCAGCGCAAGCAGCGCAGGGCCGAGGTGCTATCGCAGGTTAACCTTTCTGTAGGATTGTCTTTCGTATATACAACGCCCTCGGCTCATCACCGAGGGCATTGTGTCACGACAAAATATTTGCAATTACCAACTGGTCGGCTTGTGGAATTGTCCAACAGCGTCACTCATAATCGGAGGAAATTGACTTGCTCGAAGAACGCCTTCACGAATAGGCTTTACAAAGGAAACGTGACGTAGCAGAGCCTTACTTGGACGTGCATAGGGGCTGAGCAGCCCAACATCGAGCCCTAACTCCTGTCGCACAATGCGAATAGGCTCACATAAATCCGAGTCATTTGTAATCAGCGCTGCAGCCTCATAACGCCCTTTATAGCCATCATTTAAGAGATGGGTCGCTATATTGACATCAGAGCCTTTTTCTTCTGTTTTGTACACATGAGCATATGAAGCGGCACCAGGTGCGGGGTTAACAACTGGCATCCAAACCTCATTTGTAAGGAAGTGTCCATAAATAATGGTCAAGTTGGGAAGTGTACTAAGTGCTCGAAGAAAGGTAGCTTGTCGCTGTGGCTGGCTTTGGTCATTGGGTCGAGCTGTAATACGTGCCGTAAAATACTTTATATCTTGGATAGTATGTTTTGGTAGCATTAACTGACACATTTGAGCTATGTTTAGCCATTTATATGGCGTTGATTTCACGGCTCCATAATATAGATTGAAGCCATCAACATAGATGTTTACTCTCACAGACACTCCTAGAATGCAGAAGCGGCAGTCCTAGGACTGCCGCTTCGCGCCCTGCCCTCGAAAGGAACAGGGGGGATTTCATGCACTATGGTAACATCACGTCAACGACTTGTCAATGGATGTTTGATTATAGTGTAATGAGAAATACATCACGAAATACAGCGGTAATCGGGCTGCTGAAGCTGTGCCGCTTCATAGCGCCACCTGCTGCGCAGCCTGCCGGGCGCGCAGGCGTGCGATAAGCGAATCCGCGAGTGATGCCTCAGGCTCTGCTCCAGGTTTAGGCTCCGGCATATTCACTACAATCGGGCCGCGCCGGGTCATCTTGATGTGCTTCCGCGCCTCTGCGTATGCCTGCTTGTCAACCTGTGCCCAAAGCTCGTGGGTTGTCAGTTCTATCTCAGGCTGCCGTCGCGCTTCTTCTGCGGCGTAGATACCGGCCAGATGTCGGATATAGCCTGCGTAGCGCAAGGTTGGAGTCTTTGGCGCTCGAGTTTTGTAGGTCTTGCCGTTATACTCGAACTCAAGCACCTGCGGTAGCTCAATGCCGGTTTTCAGCGTGCGTTCAATCGCGGCTACCTGTGCCGCAAGCGCCCGCGATCGACGCTGCAAGGCTGCAAGCCCCATCTTGGATGCCTTGCGGGCCTCGCGTGCGTCGGACTTAGCATAGCGGCGTCGTGTGCGCTCTTCGGCCACCAGCCGCACCAGCCGAGCCGGATAGATGGCGAGTGATGGGTAATTTGCCGCAAGGTAGCGCCGGATGCGTGAGAGCGTCACCTGCTTGCAGCCATCGAGCGCGTCGAATGCTTCAGCAATCGCTTCCGCCGGCGTCAGCGCCTGCTCGGTCGGTTGGAAGTCGGAAACTGCCTCGCGCGTAGGGGGAGGTACATACACCCCCTGATCTCCTGTACTCTCATGGGGCAAGAGTGGCGCTATAGGCGCTTCGGCCGTTGCAATGCGCAAAATTGGCGCTTCGATCGGCTGATCTGGTGCTGATTTAATTTCCTTCTCGCGCTCGGGCTGCTTTGGTTTCCCAAAGCGATCGAGCAGGATGATTGAAAGCTGCCGGCCCTTGCCGCTGGCTGCAAAGTTAATTTCCTCCCGCTCTGCCAGATCGTGCAGATAGTTGCGCACCATCCTGGCCGACTTGCCCAGTTCGGCTGCGATCGCCGTTGCGCTCGGTGTAATTACGCCGTAGTCATTGGTAGGCAAGCTCAGGAGGATAGTGCGCAGCCGATCGAGCTGTGCAGCGCGGCTCTGTTCGGCCGTGTAAGGCCGCCCTCGTGGCCGAGGCTCAGCCGGCGCAGCCTTAATGCCAATGGTAGGCGTCGGGCAGTAGTCCTTACCTTTGGCGGTGTAGTGCGTGTGCAGGTAGGTGACAATCTCGCGGTCGATTGCTGCGCGATATTGCTCATCTGTCAAATCAGCGCCAATATGCGGTTTCAACGCCAGCGCTACCGCGCGAATCTCGGCCAGTGGCGGCGGGCAGTGCAGCTGCAGCAAGTTCGACACGAGGGCGGCGCGCTGCGCACTCGGCGTGGTGTCAGCCTGGCCAGTCTTGCGGTAGGTGATCACCGGCTCGTGCTTGATAAGCAGCATTTTGATCTGCGGGCGATGCTCGCACATCCAGCGCCATCGGCCGCTCGTAATGAGCGCGAGACCGTCAGGCAGGCCGCGCCAATCGCCTGGCGCTGCCCCGCTATGGCGGGGCGCGTGTGTACTCCCCCCAAGGCTCTCGGGCTGAGGGTAAGCCGCCCGGATTGCCTCAAGGGTTTCTACCTGCTCGGGCATAAACCGCATCAAACGTACGCGGTAGCCCTCGCACCCGGCCTGCCCTTTGGTGTTGATAGTGTTTGGCCATCGGCCGAGCTGCACATAGTCAACGCCGCTTGCATCGCCGCCATAGTGCGCAGCTAGGCGCCGCGCCGTGTCGGCGTACTGCACGGCGTTAAGCGACCGATCGAGCACTTTATAGGCGTGGCCGCTAGTCTCGCTGGTCTGAATATAGATGGCAAAGTCGTGGCCGTCCTCGGGCTTCACATCGTCAACGAACACCAGCCGATTAGGGATGGCGAAGCGCTGATCACGGCGGTACTTGCCTTTGTGGTCAGGCTCGTACAGGCAGCGCCCGAAATAGACGTTGCCATATCGATCGCGCATATCCCGCGCATAGTGCAGCGCTGCTGCGATGGTGGTAGGTTGTGTCGGGTCTACAAAGAGGAACTTGCGTTTGTGAGGGAGGCTGGCGCGCTGCTCGTCGCTCATGTCTTTGGTCCACATGAGCATTTCAATATCGTGTGTCGGTGCACCCTCAGCATCGAGGCGCGTGCGGCCAGGGACGATCTCAAGCGCGCCTGGCTTGTCGGAGGTTTCGATCAGCAGCCGTAGCACCCGCTCGGCGTCGGTGATGATGTGGGCTGTAGCAGTAAGGTGGGGATGGCTCATCGCACACCCCCGGCCGGTGGCTGTGGGTAGAAGTGTGGGTAGAACGTTGTTTGGGAGTGATAGCTGGCGATTGATTGGCGATGTGTTGCCTGTGTATCAGGACGCCAAATTATCGCGCCTGGCGACGTGAGATAGCTATCGAAAAAATGGCTAATCCGTTTCGTAAACAGCAGGTCGTCGGTTCGACCCCGACCACCGGCTCCAGCAAAAAGCCCCAGGCAGTTATGCCTGGGGCTTTGGCGTTGGCGTGCTCCCTGTGCGGCTAGGGCGCGCCCAGGCTGAGCCGGCGCAGCAGGCGCTCTTCGACGTCGGCCGGCAGCGCAATGGGCGTCGCGTCGAGCTGGTGATACAGCGTGATCGTCTTGGCCAGCGTGTCGAATACCACGCGGCAGTCGGCGCAGCCGGCCATATGCTCTTCGAGGTCGCGGCACAGCTCGGCAGCCAGTTCGCCGTCGACATACTCGTTCAGCTGCCCGAGCAGCTCTTGGCAGCGCGCGACGTCGTCGTGGGTGTGCGGTTTGCTCATACCTGCTCTCCTTCCGCAAGGTAGCCCGCCAGCAGCTCGCGCAGCCGCAGCCGCGCGCGGTGCAGCCGCACCTTTACGGCGCTCGTGCCCAGGCCGAGCGCGGCCGCCGCGTCTTCGGTGCTGAGCCCCTCGACTTCGCGCAGCACAAACACCGCGCGCAGGCTTGGCGGCAGGGCCGCGAGCGCGCGCTCGAGCTGGGCGTGCAGCTCGTCGTTCAGCGCTACACGCGCCGGGTCGATCGGCCAGGCGTGCAGATTCTGCGGCAGCTCGGACGGCTGGATGCGCTCGTCGAGCCCGTCGAGCGATGTCTGCGCGGCGTGGCGCTGCCGTAGCTGCATCAGCGCCTCGTTGGTGGCGATCCGATACAGCCAGGTGCCTAGGCCGCTGCGGCCCTCGAAGCTGCCGAACTTCGCGCACGCCTTGATAAACGTTAGCTGCAGCACATTCTCGGCCTCGTCGGCGTCGGCTAGAATGCGCAGCGCTTTGGCATAAACCAGCGGCGCGTAGCGCTTGACCAGGCAGGTGCACGCGTCGGGATCGCCCGCGCGCAGCCCGTCGAGCAGCGCTGCTTCGCCGTCGTAAAGGGTGACATCAATGGTTGGCCCAGGCACGCGCCCCTCGCTTTGTCCAGTCGCCGGCATCCAACGGCAGCGCAATCGCGCTCCACGCTGGTATTCTAAACGACTGTGCCCGCGCTGTCGATAGCTGCTGGGCGTGCGCCTGCCTCGTTTGCTCATTCGATGCGCGCGGCGGCATGTGCGTTACACTGCGGCGCGCCATTTGCGCGAGATTTGTCGATATTGACAACTGATCGCGGTTATGTTAGGATTTTCCACATTATTCCACCAAATTTCAACAAATTTCAACAAAATCTAGCTCGGCCGTAGGCCTTGGCACAGGCGGCTTATGCCGTACGATGCGTACTGTCTGGTGCCATGCGCTGGCCGATAAAGGAACGCGCATGCCGGATGAAACCGATCAAGCGGCTCGCGGTCGGGCGGATAGCGTGGCCGTGAGGGCGATTGCGTTCGAGCATCGCCAGGAGGCGCTGGGTATTGGCGTGGCGTGCCCACGGCTCTCGTGGGAAGTGGCGGCGCCGGTCGCCGCCGGCTGGCGCCAGGCCGCCTATGCGCTCGAGGCGCTCGGCCACGATGGCACAGCCCGCGCCGCCACCGGCAAAATCGCGTCGGGCGAGTCGGCGCTGGTTGCCTGGCCGTTCGCGCCGCTTGCCTCGCGCGAGCGCCTCGGCGTGCGGGTGCGCGTGTGGGGCGCCGACGGCAGCGCATCGGATTGGAGCGCGCCGGCGCCGGCCGAGGCCGGGCTGCTCGGCGTAGACGACTGGTCGGCGCGCTTTATTACGCCCGGCTGGGACGAAGACACCAGCGTGTCGCAGCCGTGCCCGCTGCTGCGCCGCGAGTTTGACGTGCGGCCGGGCGTGGCGCAGGCCCGGCTCTATATCACCGCGCTTGGGGTTTTCGAGGCCGAGATCAATGGCGCCGTTGTCGGCGATCACCTGCTCGACCCAGGCTGGACGAGCTACGATCACCGGCTGCGCTACCAGACGTTCGACGTGACCGACATGCTGCGCGCCGGCCGCAACGCGCTTGGCGCGACGCTGGGCGAGGGCTGGTATCGCGGCCGGCTCACCTGGGAGAGCCGCCGCAGCCTGTATGGCAGCCGCCTGGCGCTGCTGGCGCAGCTCGAGATCCGCTACGCCGACGGCACAGCCGAGCGTGTCGTCAGCGACGAAAGCTGGCGCGCCACACGCGGCCCAATCCGCGCCAGCAGCATCTACGACGGCGAAACCTACGACGCGCGCCTGGAGCAGCCTGGCTGGTCGCAGCCGGACTTCGACGACCGCGGCTGGCCGGGGGTGCGCCTGCTCGATCGCGACCTCGCGACCCTGGTGGCGCCGGCAGGCCCGCCGGTGCGGCGGATCGAAGCGCTCGCGCCGGTGGCGATCTTCAGCTCGCCCACGGGCCGCACGCTGCTCGACTTCGGCCAGAACCTGGTGGGCCGGCTGCGTATCAGCGCGAGCGGCCCGGCGGGGCAGACGATCACGCTACGCCACGCCGAGGTGCTGGAGCACGGCGAGCTCGGCACGCGGCCACTGCGCAGCGCCGAGGCGACCGACCGCTATACTCTGCGCGGCGAGGGTGTGGAAACCTGGGAACCGCGCTTTACCTTCCACGGCTTCCGCTACGCCGAAATAGACGGCTGGCCCGGCGAGCTGCGCGCCGAGGATGTGCGCGCGCTGGTGTGCCACTCCGACATAGAGCGCACCGGCTGGTTCGAATGCTCCGACCCGCTGCTCAACCGGCTCCACGAGAACGTCGTGTGGAGCATGCGCGGCAACTTCTTCGATATCCCGACCGACTGCCCGCAGCGCGACGAGCGCCTAGGCTGGACGGGCGATATCCAGGTGTTCGCGCCGTCGGCCACGTTTCTGTACAACTGCGCCGGCTTTCTGCAATCGTGGCTGGCCGACCTGGCGGCCGAGCAGCGTGAGCTGGGCGGCCTGGTGCCGGTTGTGGTGCCCAACGCGCTTGAGCACCCGTTTGCTGCGGCGGCCTGGGGCGACGCGGCCGTGATTGTGCCGTGGGTGCTGTACGAGCGCTTCGGCGATATCGAGATTCTGCGCGCGCAGTTCGCAAGCATGCGCGCCTGGGTCGATACGGTCGAGGCGATCGCGGGCGCGCGACGGCTGTGGGATCGCGGCCCGCAGTTCGGCGACTGGCTCGACCCCAGCGCGCCGCCCGAGCGGCCGGGCGACGCGCGCACCGACGCCGCGCTGGTGGCCACGGCCTACTTCGCGCGCTCGGCCGAGCTGGTGGGCCGCGCCGCCGGCCTGCTGGGCCAGCCCGACGACGCCGCGCGCTACCTGGGCCTTGCCGCCGAGGTGCGGGCAGCCTTCGCCCGCGAGTATGTGACGCCAGCCGGCCGGGTGCTTAACGACGCCGCCACTGCCTACGCGCTGGCGCTGCATTTCGGGCTGCTGCCCGAGCCGGCGCAGCGCCAGCACGCCGCCGAGCGCCTGGTGGCGCTGCTGCGCGCCGGCGGCTACCAGATCAGCACCGGCTTTGTTGGCACGCCGCTGATCTGCGACGCGCTGTGCGATGCCGGCCAGCACCGCGCCGCCTACCGCCTGCTGATGCAGCGCGAGTGCCCGGCCTGGCTGTACCCGGTGACGATGGGCGCGACGACGATCTGGGAGCGCTGGGACAGCCTGCTGCCCGATGGCTCGGTCAACCCCGGCGAGATGACCTCGTTCAACCACTACGCCCTCGGCGCGGTGGCCGACTGGCTTCACCGCACCGTGGGCGGCCTCGCGCCGGCCGCGCCGGGCTACCGGCAGATAGCAATCGCGCCTCGGCCGGGCGGCGGCCTCAGCAGCGCGCGCGCCAGCCACCGCACGCCCTACGGCCTGGCCGAGTGCGCCTGGTCGATCGCCGATGGCCTCATCACCGTCACCGCCGTGATACCGCCGAACACCAGCGCCAGCGTGAGCCTGCCCGGCGCCGACGGCGCGCCGATCGAGGTGGGCGCCGGCACGCACCGCTGGCAGTACCGCTACCACGACCCCGACGCGCGCCCGCCACTGCGGCTCGACAGCCTGGTGGGCGAGTTCATCGACGACGCAGGCGCGTGGGCGATGCTGGCAGACGCGCTCGCCGGGCAGCGTAGCAGCTTTATTCGCTCGGCGCTGCCGCGCCAGAGCAACCTGGCGCTGCGCGAGGCACTGGCCAGGCTGCCGAACGCCGGCCAGGTGCTTGCCGCGCTTGAGCAGGCGCTCGCCGCGCGCTGATGCAGGCTCGCGAAAGCGCGGCTCGGCGGGCATGCCGGCACCCTGCCAGCATCGGCTTGTCGTATACTATGCCGATGCGAGTTTCGAAAACATTGGCGTGCTCCGCGTCGCCGGCCGTGCGCCGTGATCGCGCCCGCTCAAAGCTGCTTACCGCCAATAGGAGAACGTTATGGCACTCGATCAATTAGCATTTCAGCATGTGCGCTACGCCTGGGACGACGCCATCGCCGACGCGCTCGACCCCGTCGGCCGCCTGGTCTACCGCTCGAACCTCCTCGGCAGCGACCAGCGCATCACCAACACCGGCGGCGGCAACACATCCTCGAAGATCGTCGAGACCGACCCGCTGAGCGGCCAGCCGGCCGAGGTGCTGTGGGTCAAGGGCTCTGGCGGCGACCTGCGCACCGCCAAGCGCGAAAACTTCTCGTCGCTGTATCTCGACAAGCTGCGCGGCTTGCAGCAGCACTACCACCACGCGCCGGTGCGCGGCCCCAAGACGCCGATCGAAGACGCGATCGTCGACCTGTACCGCCACTGCACCTTCAACCTCAACCCGCGCCCCTCCTCGATCGACACCCCGCTGCATGGCTTCGTGCCGTCTCGCCATGTCGACCATATGCACCCCAACGCGGTGATCGCCATCGCCGCCGCGAAGAACTCCGAGCGGCTCACGCGCGAGATCTATGGCGACGCGGTGATCTGGACGCCCTGGCAGCGCCCCGGCTTCGACCTCGGCCTGATCCTCGAGCGCATCTGCGCCGAGCACCCGCACGCCTCTGGCGTGATCCTCGGCAGCCACGGCCTGATCAACTGGGCCGACGACGACAAAGCCTGCTACGAGCTGACGCTCGACCTGATCGAGCGCGCCGCGCGCTATATCGAGGCCCACGACAAGGGCGAGGCGACGTTTGGCGGCCAGCAGTACCAGCCGCTCGACGAGGCGCCGCGCCGCGCGCTGCTCGCCACGCTTCTGCCCTGGCTGCGCGGCCAGATCAGCCAGAACAAGCGCGTCGTCGGCACCGTGCAGGACGACGCGACCATCCTGCGCTTCGTGAACAGCCACGACGCCGCGCGCCTCGCCGCGCTGGGCACCTCGTGCCCCGACCACTTCCTGCGCACCAAGATCAAGCCGCTGTATGTCGACTGGAACCCGCAGGCCGAGGACGTGGACGCGCTCAAGCAGAAGCTCGCCGCCGGGCTGGCGCAGTATCGCCAAGACTACGCGGCCTACTACCAGGCGCACATGCACGCCGACTCGCCGGCCATGCGCGATCCGAACCCGACGGTGATCCTCATCCCCGGCCTGGGCATGATCGCCTGGGGCAAAGACAAGAGCGAATCGCGCGTGACGGCCGAGTTCTACAACTGCGCCGTGGAGGTGATGCGCGGCGCTGAGGCGATCGACGAGTACACGGCGCTGCCGCTGCAAGAGGCGTTCGACATCGAATACTGGCTGCTCGAAGAGGCCAAGCTGCAGCGCCAGCCGCCCGAGCAGGAGCTGGCGCGCCAGGTGATCGCCGTGGTGGGCGGCGGGAATGGCATTGGCCGCGAGGCGGCGCTGCGGCTGGCGCGCGAGGGCGCGCACATCGTGTGCGTCGACCGCGACACGGCCGGCGCGGAGGCCACGGCTCGCGCGATCATCGAGAAGCACGGGCAGGGCATCGGCGTGGCCGGCAGCGGGATCTCTGGCTGCGGGCCGGCGATCGGGCTGCACGCCGACATCACCGACCGGGGCAGCATCCGCGCGATGCTCGAGCAGGCGGTGCTGGCGTATGGCGGCCTCGACGCAGTGGCGGTGACGGCGGGCGTGTTCGTTGCGCCGGATACGGCCGGGCGCATCCCCGATGAGAAGTGGGCGCAGACGTTCGCGATCAATGTGACCGGGCTGTACCTCGTGGCCGACGAGGCGGCGGCGCTGTGGCGCTCGCAGGGGCTGCCGGCCAGCCTGGTGCTGACAACCTCGGTGAACGCGGTGGTGGCGAAGAAGGGCAGCCTGGCCTACGATACCAGCAAGGCCGCCGCCAACCACCTGGTGCGCGAGCTGGCGGTGGAGCTGGCGCCACTGGTGCGGGTGAACGGCGTGGCCCCGGCGACGGTGGTCGAGGGCAGCACCATGTTCCCGCGCGAGCGCGTGATGAGCTCGCTGGCGAAGTACGGAATCGCGTACAGCGAGGACGAGGCGACCGAGCGATTGCGCGGCAAGCTGGCGCAGTTCTACGCCGACCGCACCTTGCTGAAGCGGCCGATCACCCCGGCCGACCAGGCCGAGGCGATCTTTCTGCTGCTGACGCAGCGACTGCGCCAGACAACCGGGCAGATCCTGACGGTCGACGGCGGGCTGCAAGAGGCGTTTCTCGGCTAATACGCTGTTCGCTTGATCACGTATCGATTGTGTTGCACGACGTGGCTTCGCCACGTCGTGCAACCTATCAAAGTTTGGGGTGGCGAAGCCGCACCTCCACCAAAGTATAAGTAATCAAGCGAATGCTGCGGTTTCGCGCGGCTGTGAAGTTTTCTTTACGCCGAGGAGCGAAGCTGTTCCCGTGCACTGCGCCGGGCCGTGCTATGCTGCGCCCAGTCGGTCTTGGCCGGCCGCGCGTGTCGCTTGCCGAATCTCCGGGGCTCTTTTAGGTGCGCGGCCGGCGAGGGAGGAGCAGTGCTATGGCTACCGAAACAGCCGCGCCGCAGACGCTTGGTGCCAAGATCAGCGACTTTCTGGCGCAGCGGCGGATCGCCGTCGCCGGCATCTCGGCCGCGCGCGCGACGCCCGGCAACATGATCTATCGCAAGCTCAAGGCTGCAGGCTACGAGGTGTTTGGTATAAGCACCAGCGCGCCGGTGTTCGAGGGCGACGCGTGCTACCCGACGGTGCAGGCCATCCCTGGCGGCGTCGACGGCGTGGTGATCGCCACCCGCCCGGCGCTAACCGAAGCGCTGGTGCGCCAGTGCGCGGCGGTCGGCGTCGCGCGGGTGTGGATGCACGAGTCGATGATCCACGGCGGCACCAGCGCCTCGCCCGAGGCGGCGGTATTCTGCTACGAGCACGGCATCACGCTGATCGCCGGCGCCTGCCCGATGATGTACTGCCAGCCGGTCGACTTCGGCCACACCTGCATGCGCTGGATGATGCGCGCCACCGGCAGCCTGCCGAAGTAGCGCCGGCGGCTACTCGCGCGGCAGGTCGATCTTGCGGCGCTCGGCGTCGGGCTGGCGGCGGTAGATGATCGCGATATTGCCGATCACGCCGACCAGCTCGGCGCGCAGATGGCCGGCCAGTTCCTCGGCCAACTCGCGCCTCTCGTCTTTCAGGTCGTTGAACTTGACCTTGATCAGCTCGTGGGTGTCGATCGCGATTCCGGCCGACTCGAACAGGCTGTCGCTCAGGCCGTTTTTGCCGATATGCACGATCGGCTTCAGATCGTGCGCGAGCCTGCGCAGAAACTGGCGCTGGCTTTGCGAGATGCTTGCCACTGAATGTGTTTCCTTTCAATTGTTTTGCGATGCCCTGCCCGGCGAAGCCGCCCCCAAACCCCACTATAACGCATGTGATCAGGCGGTGTGATATTACGAAGGGTACAGCCGCCCGTTGTCGACGCGGATCTTTTTGGCGCGCGCCAGAAATGCCGCGTCGAAATCCTCCATGCCCGTGGCCGTCACCAGCGTCTGTTGGTCGGGGCGCGCGAGCGTGCCAAGCAGGTGGGCGCGGCGCTCGGCGTCCAGCTCCGAGAGCAAGTCGTCGAGCAGCAGCACCGGCGCGTCGCCGGCGCGGGCGTGCATCAGCTCGGCCTCGCCCAGCTTCAGCGCCAGCGTAGCGCTGCGCTGCTGGCCGCGCGAGCCGTAGGTGCCAACGCCAATGTTGCCCATGGCCAGCAGCAGGTCGTCGCGGTGCGGCCCGATCAGCGTTTGCCCACGGCCGATCTCCTCGTCGCGCAGGCGCCCGAGGTGCGCCAGAAAGGCCGCCTCGATCGCGCGCTCGTCGCCAATATCGCCCAGGCCGGCCACGCTGCTCTGGTAGGTGGCGATCAGGGGGGTGTCGCCGGCGGTCACCCTGCGGAAGATTGGCCCGATCAGGCCGTTCAGCTCGTGCACCGCCAGCATGCGCTCGCGCAGCACATACGCGCCGGCGAGCGTCAGCTCGCGATCCCAGAAGGCCAGCTCGTCTTCGGCGCCGCGCTGTGGCCGGCGGCGCTCGCGCCAGGCGCGCAGCAGGCTATTGCGCTGCTGCACCACCTTCTGGTAGTGCGAGAGCGTGCGCACATACCGGCCGTTGAGCTGCGAGAGCGTCACGTCGAGGTAGCGGCGGCGCTCGGCCGGGGCGCCAGTCACGAGCGCCAGGTCGGCCGGGGTGAACAGCACCACCCGCAGGTTGCCCACCAGGTCGAGCGCGCGCACTGCCTTGCGGTCGACGCGCACGGTTTTCAGCGAGGCGCCGCTGGCCGGCGGGCCGGCCACCGTGCTGCTGGCCTCGTCGGCGCGGCGCTGCACGATCACCTCGAGCCGCACCTTGCCGTCGCTGCGCTTCAGCTCGCACAGCAGCCGCGCGAATGGCGGCGTGCCGATGTCGCCCTGCGCATCCCAGCGCACCAGCTCGCGATCGGCCCCGGCGCGCGGCGAGCGGGTGGTGGCCAAGTAGAACAGCGCCTCGAGGATGGTGGTTTTGCCGGCGGCGTTCGGCCCGTAGAACAGCGTCGTTCCCGGCTCGAGGCTCAGCTCAAGCCGGTCGTAGGAGCGGAAATCGCGCAGCGACAGGTGGGTTACATGCATGGCATTTGGCTGCCGGCAGCCGGCAGCGATCGGTCGGCGGGCTGGCGGCTGTTCATAGTTGCTCCAGCTTCAGCCTGCGCAGCGCCCGCAGGTCGGCGCAGCCGCTGCAGAACATGGCGATCCGCAGCTCGTCGATAAATGCCTGCAGCCCGGCGATCACCGTGCCGGTGCCGCCG
Organism: Kouleothrix sp.; assembly: GCF_046328425.1. Lineage (NCBI taxonomy): Bacteria > Bacillati > Chloroflexota > Chloroflexia > Chloroflexales > Roseiflexaceae > Kouleothrix > Kouleothrix sp. The sequence continues at coordinate 341,963 of NZ_JAXLWP010000003.1, read as the reverse complement.
GCGTCGGCGGCGGGGCCGAGGGCGGGCTTGGCGGTGCCGCACAGATCGGCGCCCAGCGCGATCGCCTTAGCAATATCGACGCCGCTGCGCACGCCGCCGCTGCCGATCAGGGTGGTGGTGGGCAGAGCCGCGCGCACCTGGCAGATCGCCTCGGTGGTTGGCAGGCCCCAGCCGGCGAAGGCGCTTGCGACGCGCACGCCGGCCGCGCTGCTGTGGCGGAAGCGCTCGACCTCGCTCCAGCTGGTGCCGCCCGCGCCGGCCACATCGATGCCCCACACTCCCGCGTCGACGAGGCGCCGCGCCGTGGCCGCGCCGATGCCGTTGCCTACCTCCTTGGCGATCACCGGCACGTCGAGCGCGCGGCACACCTGCTCGATCTTGCGCAGCAGCCCCTTGAAATTGGTGTTGCCCTCGGGCTGCACTGCCTCTTGCAGCGGGTTGAAGTGCAGGATCAGCGCGTCGGCCTCGATCATCTCGACCGCGCGGCGGCACTCGTCGGCGCCGTAGCCGTAGTTCAGCTGCACCGCGCCGAGGTTCGCCAGCAGCGGGATCGTCGGCGCCACTTGGCGCACCTGGTAGGTGTAGGCCAGCCTGGCGTCGGCGATCGCCGAGCGCTGCGAGCCAACCCCCATCGCCAGCCCGAGCGCCTCGGCGGCCTCGGCCAGCGCCAGGTTGATCCGCTCGACATCGTGCGCGCCGCCAGTCATCGAGCTGATCAGCAGCGGCGCGCGCAGCCGCTTGCCTAGGAACGTGGCCGACATGTCCACCTCGGCCAGGTCGATCTCGGGGGCGGCCTCGTGCGGCAGGCGGTAGCTCGCGAAGCCGGTGTACACACCCTTGGCGGCCACGTCCTCGTCGAGCACGATCCGCACGTGATCGAGCTTGCGGCTGCTGGTGGTATCGTTATCGTTCATGTGGGCCTTTGGCAGAGCTGTGCTTGGTGCGCATTCGCCCGCAGATCATACCCAATCTCCTGGTGCTGTGTCAAATGGCCTGGCTCGCGCGTGCTTCTCAGCAGATCTTTAGCTTGTCGCCGGAGGCGATCGAGTATAATAGCCGCTGGCATATCGCCGCACCAGCCAATCTACGCTTGCAAGAGGAGTGTTGCTCGTGAGCCAGTCAAAGCAATCCCGGCCCGGTGGCGCGCCGCCGCCGCGCCAGAACTCGCTGCCCGCTATTCTTTCGGCCGCCGCAGTGGTGGTGCTGCTGCTCGGCCTGATCCTGATGCTAGTGGGCAATCGCGGCGGCACGGCTGCGGTGGCGCCCACCGCCGCGCCATTCGCGGCCGCGCCCACCGCCGGGGCCGCTGCGGCCGACGTGGCCGCGCGCAACGATAAGTACAAGGCCCAGGGCGCCCCGCCTCTGGCGATCGACCCTAAGAAGAGCTACACCGCCACCATCACCACGCCGCGCGGCGATATTGTGGTGAAGCTGCGCCCCGACCTGGCGCCGCAGACGGTCAACAGCTTTGTGTTTCTCTCGAAAGAGGGCTTCTACAACGGCGTGACATGGCACCGCGTGCTGCAGAACTTCATGGCCCAGGGCGGCGACCCGACCGGCACCGGCACGGGCGGGCCAGGCTACACCGTGCCCGACGAGTTTACTACCCAGGTGAAGTTCGATAAGCCCGGCCTGCTGGCCATGGCCAACACCGGCCGGCCGAACAGCGGCGGCTCGCAGTTCTTTATCACCACTGCCCCGGCCGACTACCTCGACGGCAAGTACACAATCTTCGGCCAGGTCGAGCAGGGCCAGGATATCGTCAACGGCATCCCGCTGCGCGACCCCGACCAGAACCCCACTACCCCCGGCGAGCAGATCGTGAAGATCACGATCGCCGAGTCGTAGGCGCGCGGCGCCCCCGAGGCGAAAAAGGCGAAGGACGAATCTGGCCGATTCGTCCTTCGTCGTGCGTTGCCGGCTGGATGTGGCGCTAGCCGCGAATGATCGCCAGCACCTCGTCGCGCCTCTGCTCCATCTCGGCCTGGCTGGCCACCGACTCGAGGTTCAGCCGCAGCAGCGGCTCGGTGTTCGAGCCGCGCACGTTGAAGTGCCAGGTGTCGTAGCTCACCGACACGCCGTCGAGCCGCTCGATCGCGCCGTCGGCGTAGCGCTCGGCCAGTTCGGCCATCTTGGCCTTGCCGTCGGCAACAGTCGAGTTGATCTCGCCCGAGATGAAATACTTGCCCTCGAGCGGCGTCAGCAGCTCCGACATCTTCTTGCCGCTCTTCGCCAGCATCTCCATGATCAGCAGCGACGGGATCAGCCCGGAGTCGGCGTAGTTGAAATCCTGGAAGTAGTAGTGCCCTGAAACCTCGCCGCCAAATAATACCTGCTCCGAGGCCATGCGCCGCTTGATGAACGCGTGGCCCACCCGCTCGATCAGCGGCGTGCCGCCGGCCGCGCTGATCAGATCGGGCACCGCCCACGAGGCGCGCACGTCGTACACGATCTTGCTGCCCGGCTTCTTCTCCAGCAGGTAGCGGCCCAGCAGCGCGGTCATGTAGTCGCCGGCCACGAACTGCCCGCGATCGTCGATCGTGAAGAAGCGGTCGCCGTCGCCGTCGAAGGCGAAGCCTGCGTCGGCGCCCTCGCTCAGCACCCGCTGCTCAAGCTCGGCGCGATTCTCGGGCTGCAGCGGGTCGAGCCCGTGGTTCGGCAGCGTGCCGTCGGGGTCGAGGTACAGGCCGGTCAGCTCGACGGGCAGGCGCGCGTAGACGCGCTTGAGGATCGGGCCGACCATGCCATTGCCGGTGTCGGCCACCACCTTGATCGGCCGGCTCTTCAGCGCCTCGACGTCGATCAGCCCCAGCACTGCTTCGATGAACTGCTCGGAAAGGTCGAGCTCGCGCATGCTGCCGTGGCGCCCGGCCGGCGCGAAGTCGTCGGTCTCGACGATCCGGCGCAGATCCTGGATGCCCTGGTCGCCGCTCAGCAGGTACGGCATCTGGCGCACCATCTTGAAGCCGTTATACTGCTTCGGATTGTGCGAGGCCGTCACCATCATGCCCGGCAGCTTCGTCTGCGCGCAGGCGAAGTAGTACTGGTCGGTGCTGACCATGCCGATGTTCACCACATCGGCGCCCTGGTCCATAATGCCGCGCGTCACGGCGTCGAAGATCTGCGGCCCCGAGGTGCGCATATCGCGCCCTACCAGCACGGTGTCGGCTTTGAGGAATGTGACGAATGCCCGCCCAATCGCGTAGGCCGCGGCTTCGTTCAGATCAGTCGGGTAGATACCACGGATGTCGTAGGCTTTGAAAATCCCAGGGTTTACCTGCATTGCTTCCTCCATTACAGTTATGGGCGCGCCGGCCGCGCGGCCGGTGAAAACGCTGTTCTACTCATGCACAAGCTACGCGGCCCGCCGCGTGGGCCTTTTTCATTATACTCGCAAGCCGCCCCCGCGATCTGCAGAAACTGTCATCCGGCATTGGCATGCAGATAACGATATTTCCACATGTTTTATGGTATAGTCCTGGTATTCATAGAGCGATCAGATACAGGCTGTACAACCACGCCGAGCGTTGGCATAGACACGATCATCATCTGTGCAATCTGTGCAATCTGTGCAATCTGTGAAGGATCGCCCTATCAGATGCTCTGCCGGCCGGCGCGTATCGGGCCGTTCGGCCTCTCACGATCTCAATGACCGCAAGCGATTGGCCTGCTAGCCTGCCGTTGCGCGCCGCGACGCTGTGCTACTTCGACATCCCCTGCGACGTATGGCCGCTCGCGCTGCTGCGCGCAGGCCAGCTCGGCGCCGATACGATTGTCGCGCCGCTCGATCTGGCGCGCCACGCGCTGCCCGACGGCGGCCTCGATCTGCTCGGCAGCAGCGCCGCCCGGCTGCGCCTGCCGGCGCTGGCGCAGGCCTGCGCCAGCGCGGGCCTGGCACTGGTGCTGCGGCTGGAGCCGCTGGCCGGCTGCGGCCTGCCGGCCGATCGGCTGCGGGGCTGGCTTGCCGCGCTGGCCCACGACCTCGCGCCCTACCAGGCGCCGCGCGGCTCGATTGCCGCGCTCTGGCTTAGCCCGGCCGACGCGGCAATCGCCGAGGATCTGCGCGCCGCCAGCTGGGCCGCCCCGATCGAGCTGCTGCCGGCGGGCATGCCCGCCGCGCCGCCGACCCCGCCGCTGCTGGCTGGCGAAGCGTGGCTCTCGTGCCGGCCGAGCCCTGGCGGCGCTGCTGCGGCGCGATGGCGGCGCGCGCCCGGCGTTCTGGCGCGCCAAGATGGCGCGGCTGCTGGTTGGCGCCGCCGCTGCCGATTTCGCCGCAGCACGCGCGCCAGCCGACCTGGCATTGCTGGCCGGCACCCCGCCCGACGCCGCGCTGCTGGCGCTTGCGCACGCGCTTGAGCGCGACGACATCGCCTTCGACCTGATCGACATCGCCGCAGCCACGCCCGCGCGGCTCGCGCGCTACACCCTGGCGCTCGTACCCGCGCACCTCACGCATCAGCCGGACGCCGCGCCGCTGGCACAGGCCAATAATATCGCGCTGCTGGCGCACCCTGGCGAGCTTCCCGCCGAGGAGTTTTTCTACAAACCGCGCCTGCCACACGCGCCGGCCGCCGAGCCGCTGCACGAGATGCTTGAGGCGCTGGGCGGACGGCCGCGCTACAGCTGGGCCAGCGACCGCGGCCTCTCGTTGCGGCTGTGCCACGGCTCGCGCTACAGCTATCTGTTCGCGCACAATCGCGGCGCGCAATTCTACAGCGGTATGCTGACCTACCGCGCGCCCGACGGCGCGGTGCTGCACCTGCATGCCAGCATTGCGGCCGCGCGCTCCGGCGCGATCCTGCTGCATGGCGACGAGGTGCTCGGCGCGGCGATCGACGGCGACGGCGCCGAAGCCGGATGGCGCGTACGCGGCCTGCAGACAAGCCTGGCCTTCAGCGGCGGCGCGGCCGCGATCGTGGCCGATCAGCACTTCTTGATCGCCACTGCCGCGCAGAATGGCCGCTTTCAGCTGCGCGCCAGCCAGCCCTGGCCCGAGATAGCCGCCTACCGGCTGCTGCTCAACGGCGCGCCGCTTCCCGCGCAGCTGGACTCCGATGCCGCGCACCTGACCCTGCCGTACCTCGCCGACGACGACCTCGGCCAGACCGACTGCTACATCGCGCTGCCGCCCGGCCGCGCGCTGCCCGATTTCATCCGCGCCTACCTTGCCACCCTGTTGCGCGCCCGCGCCGCGCTGCTGAACCACGCCGCCGCTGCCGCCCAGCCGGGCGCGCCAGCCACAGCCCTGCGCGCCGCCGCGCACGAGCTTGCAGGCGCGGCGGCTGGCCTCAGCCAGGTCGAGGCGTATGTCGCCGCCTGGCGTGCCGCCGAGGCCTACGTTGCCAGCGCAGTTGGCGCGCTTGCCGCTGGCTCCACGCAGGCCGAGGCCATTGCCGCGCTGCTCGAAAACGCCTGATTGGCGCCAGCCGCTCTTGTTATGATACCAAATTCGGCTGCTCACTTGCCCTAAGGCGGGGTTCGGGCGCGGCTTCGCCGCCCCGAAATCTCTTGGTATATCCTGCGCGGTGAAGCCGGGCAGGACATACCAAAACGAAAGGGAGCAAACGGCGCTGGTGTGAGCGCGCGTGCTCGCCCGCCAAAACCAGCGGCACTCGCAAGATCGAGTACAATGCCGGCGACGCATCGAAGCCTACCGCAAAGAACAAGGGCATATGAGCAATAGCACCACCATCGACCCGGTGCGCGGCATGCGCGACGTGCCGCCGGCCGAGCTGGCGCCGCAGCTGGCTGTGTCGGCGCGGCTCGAGCAGGCGCTGGCGAGCTACGGCTACCAGCCGATCGACCTGCCGATCATCGAGCAGCGCGACCTATACGGCCGCAAGCTTGGCGAAGAGCTTGTCGGCAAGGTCTACGAGTTTAGCTTCAACGGCCGCGAGCTGGCGCTGCGCCCCGAGTGGACGGCCTCGGTGCTGCGGGCGTATGTCGGCAAGCTGCAGGGCCAGCCGCTGCCGCTGCGGCTGCGCTACGCCGGGCCGGTGTTCCGCAACGAGCGCCCGCAGCGCGCCACCTACCGCCAGTTCACCCAGGTAGGCGTCGAGCTGATCGGCGGCCCCGCGCCGCGCGCCGACGCCGAGTGCCTGGCGCTGGCGTGCGCCGGCCTCGATGCCGCCGGCGTTGAGGGCTACCGCGTGCGGGTCGGCCACATCGGGCTGGTGCGCCAGGTGCTGCGCAGCCTGGGCCTGGCCGAGCGCACCCAGGGCCTGCTGGCCTGGAGCCTCGAGCGTATGCGCGAGCGCGGTGTGGACGCGGTGCGCGAGCGCCTCGACGCCGCGCAGAGCCCGCTGCCGTTCGACGCCGCGCTGCTCGCGGGGCTCAGCGATGCCCAGGCCGAGGCGCTGCTGCTTGGCTCGCTGGGCGCGATTGGCGTGAACCTCGAGTTCGGCACGCGCGCCCCGGCCGCGATCGTCGGCCGCTTGGTGCGCAAGCTGCGCCGCGCCGACCCACAGCCGCAGATCGAGCGCGCCCTCGCGCTGCTCGAGCGCCTCTGCGCCATCCAGGCCGCGCCGGCCGCCGCGTTCGAGCAGGCCGAGGCGCTGCTGCGCGAGTTCGATCTGCCCACCGCGCTGCTGTCCGAGCTGCGCGCGATCGTCGATCTGCTCGGCGCCCACCGCCTGCCGGCCGATCGCATCGCGCTCGATTTTGGCCTGGGCCGCGGGCTGCATTACTACACCGGCCTGATCTTCGAAATTTACGATGCCGATGAGCTGCAGCTCTGCGGCGGCGGCCGCTACGACGACCTTGTGACCGCGCTGGGCGGCCGCCAACCGACGCCCGCCGTCGGCTTCGCCTATGGCCTCGAGCGGGTCGTGGCCGCCGCGCGCCCCGCCGCGCCGCCGCGCACGCCCGAGCTGCTGGTGTCGGCCGCTGACGACACTGCCTACCCATACGCGCTCCATGTGGCCCAGGCGCTGCGCGCGCGCGGCTACATCGCCGCCGCCGATGTGCGCGCGCGCAGCGCCGCCGCCAACCAGCGCGACGGCGCGCGGCGTGGGGTTGCCGCCCTCGTGCTGGTGTCTGCCGCCGACGCTGCGACCGAGGAGCTGCTCTGGCGCGATCTTGCGACACGCGCCGAGCGGCGTGTGGCGCTGGCCGATGTGCCACCGGCCGGCGAAAGCCTATAGGCCGCGCCTACCGCGACCACCATCCTGGCGAGTGATCGTTGGCGGCGGTGAAGGTCAGGCGCTGCTGGCTCGCGCCACTTGCGTCCATTACGTAGATCTCTTGGTTGCCGTCGCGATCGGACATGAACGCAATCTGGCGGCCATCGGGCGACCACGTCGGCGTCTGGTCGGATGCCGCGCCGGTGGTCAGCCGGCGCGGGTTGGCGCCATTCGCATCCATCACGTAGATCTCCCAGTTGCCGTCACGCCGCGAGTGAAACGCGATCGAGCCGCTGTCGGGCGACCATGCCGGCGCGCGGTCGTCGGCGCTGTTGAAGGTCAGCCGGCGCTGGTTGCCGCCATTCGCATCCATCACGTAGATCTCGTCGTTGCCGTCGCGCCGCGAGCGAAACGCGATCGAGCCGCCGTCAGGCGACCACACCGGGGCGTTGTCGTCGGCGCTGTTGAAGGTCAGCCGGCGCTGGTTGGCGCCGTCGGCGTCCATCACGTAGATCTCGTTGTTGCCGTCGCGCGCCGACATAAACGCGATCGAGCGGCCATCGGGCGACCATGCCGGCGCTTCGTCGTTGGCGCTGTTGAAAGTCAGCCGGCGCTGGTTGGCGCCGTCGGCGTCCATCACGTAGATCTCGTTGTTGCCGTCGCGCGCCGACCAGAAGGTGATCTGGCGGGCGTCGGCCGACATCCCCGGCCAGCCTTCGGCGCTGGCGCTGTTCGTCAGGCGCTGCTGGTTGCCGCCGTCCGGGTTCATGCGGTAGATCTCGTCGTTGCCGTCGCGGTGCGACACAAATGTGATCGCCGGCTGTGGCGCAGGCGCGCTGGCTTGAACCTCGACCAGGCCGGCGAAGCCACGCGGCGCGCCTGGTACGCCCGCCAGCGTGCCGACGACCATGTAGCTGCCAGGTGTGGCCGGCGCGCTCAGGCTGAGCGTCAGCTGGCTGTCGGCGCCGGGCGCCAGCCCGATCGGCTGGTCGATCCGCGCAAGCACGCTTTCGTCGAGGGCGCGCAGCTCGAGCTGAAGCGTGCCGCTGAGCGCGCTGCTGCTCTGCCGGCTGTGCAGCTGCACGGCAATGTCGATCGGCCCGCTGGCGGCGGCGCTGTCGGGGATGGCCGCGTCGAGGTCGGCGGCGATCGGCGGCGGCAGTGTACGGTCGGGTACGCCGAACTGCGCCGCCTCGGCGGTGTCGGGGTCGGTGAACGTCAGCTGCGCGCCTGGCAGCATGCCGCCGGTGCCGGCCTGCATGGGCTGCAGCGCCGCCGTGAAGAGCGCGGGCTGGCCCGGCCCGAGCGTCTGCGCCCACTCGATCCGCCCGTCGACCACACTCCCGCCGCCGGCATCCACAACCGCCATGCCGTCAGGAATAGGCTGGGCAATCGCCGCCTGCAGCGCGGTGGTGAGCGGATTCTCCACGAACACGGTTAGCAGCTCCTGATCGCTGCCGCTAGCCTGGGCGATCGACGAGCGCAGCGGGAAGCTCACGGTTGCGGCGGCCTGCTCGCTCGCGGCGGCCGGCCCGTGCGGCGGCGCGCCGGCCAGGCAGCTCACCGGGTTGCCGGCCGCGTCGATACGCTGTGGATGCGCGTACTGGGCGTCGAGCGTGCCCACGAGGTATGTGCCGGTCGAGGTGCTGCCGATAATCGTGATCGGCACCGCCGATGGGTCGATCGGCGCGTCGCCCTCGCCGCCCTGGCGGTAGTCGAAGCGCAGCCGGCCGGCCTGCTGCGGCGCCAGCGTGATGCCCGGCGCCTCGCGGTACAGCGGCACTGGCTTGCTGAACCAGCCCGGCTTGTGCTGGTAGGTGGCCCAGGCCTCCAGCGTCACGTCTTCGCCGGTGTTGTTGTACACATCTACCACAGTGTAGGCGCCGTCTTCCACGAACTTGGTTCCCAGCCAGCTGCGGCACTCGCCCACGCTGTACTGCGCCGGCGGCCCAAGCGAGATCTGCGGTGGCACCGCTGCGTCGCGCGTCTTCACCAGGTACAGCCCGTTCATGGTGTTCTGGTTGATCCGCTGCAGCGTCAGCGCGGCCTCGGCGCCGTTCATGAACGCCAGGCTGTCGAACACGATCCGGCTGTCCTGGCGCAGCTTTTTCACGTCCTGCCAGCGATTCCATGCGAACATCGCGCCTTCGCCCAGCAGGTTCGCGACATAGTAGCCCGGCCCATCCCAGATCAGCGTGGCGCCAATCACCGCGCCGTTCTTGATGAGAAATGGACACCACTGGTGGCAGAAGTTGGCTTGCTGGGCCTCGCGGTCGGCGCGCGCCGTTTGCATGTATGCGGTCTGAGAGGCAATCCGCTCGGCCAGCGCCAGGTTGGCTTGCTGGCGCGCGCGCATGTCGGCCTTGTAGCTCGCCTCTTCCTCAGGCGTCAGGCCTAGGCCCGGCAGCGCCGCCAGCAGCTCGTCGCGCGGGGCCGCCAGCTCGGCGCTGTACGAGTCGGCCAAGTCTTGCATCACCTGCCCATATTCGCCAAACGGGTCGCCGGTGTTGCTCAGCAGAAATTCAAGGATCTGGCGCTCGGTTGCGCCCGCGAGCTGGGGGGCTAGTTTCTTGGCGAGCTTTGTTATTGCGAATTTGCCGCCCGATTTCATCACCTGGTCGAGCACCGGGCCGGTCAGCTCGCGGCCGTTGTGCATGCTGTCGTAGATCGGCTTGAGGAACTGCCGCTCGGCCGAGCCATTCTTGGTGTAGCCCTGCCACGATGCGTTGAGCGCGGCTTTGTAGCCGGGCGCGTTCATCTGGCTGATGCTTTTGCTGGCGAGCGACGAGCTGAACCCGCCGATCGCGCTGCCAAGCGACCAGCCGTCGAGGAATGTTCCCACGATCGTGCTGACAATGTCGCCGCCGAGCTGCACGGTGAAATAGCGCCCGGCCTGCGCCACCTGGGCGGTGTTGCTGGCGCTGTGAGCTTCATCCTCCTGGCCCGACGCGGTGAACGCGCGCACGGCCTCGGCAAAGTCGCTGGCGGGCGGCTCGGCAAAGCTCACCAGCGCTGGGCTGCTTAGCTGGATCTGGTCGGACAGATCGCTGGCCGTGATCGTCGCCTGGCCGAGCGTGCCCGAGCGAATCTGCGCGATGGCCTGGCCGTGCGCGTCGGTTGGCACGCCCGGCTGGGTCACGTGGTCGTCGGCGCGATCCGAGCGCAGCTCCACCTGCTTGCCCGGCACCGGCCGGCCCTGGCTGTCGAGCAGCGTGACGGTCAGCGTGGCGCTGGCGCGGCCGTCGGCCAGCACCTCGGCCGGCGCGGCTTCGAGCGTCGAGCGATCGGGGTCGGCGGTAAGCGTCGGGTTGATCGCGCTGTCGGCAAAGCTCAGGTAATCGCGGATGCTCTCGCTGTCGCCCGGGGCCAGCGCGCGCCCGGCCCACTCGAGGCCGGCGCCGTTGTCCAGGTAGTCGGGCACGGTGGTGTTGTCGAAGCCAGGGCCGGGCGCGCCGCCGGCCGAGATCGCCCGCCAGATCGTGCTATAGCCGGCTTCCTGGTAGGCGCTGGCCGGGGTGGCCGGCACAAACAGCTCGAACTGATCTTGTGCGCGGTTGCGCCCGCCGATCGCGCCGGTGTCGGGGTTGTAGTAGCCGGTGCCTCGGTCGTCGCCGTTCAGGTACAGGTCGGCGGCGTGGAACAGCGCGTAGCTCTGCTGTGCCGCGCCGGTGTTGCGCACCACCCACTCGTACCCGATGAAGCTGCTGCCGTTCACATAGCTGATGCGCTGCTCGATCTGCAGCTGGGCGTCGGGCGCCGCGAGCGTGGTGCTGAGCTGCCACGGGTTCGCGTCGCTGCCGTCGCCGGTTGGCCCGCTGATGCCTAGCTCATTGTAGGGTACCGGCGCGGTGTTATTGAACGGCACGCGTGGCCCCCACGCCAGCCCGGCGGCCCACAGGTATACGCCGCTGGCGCGCCCGCCGTAGAACTGCTGCACGCCATCGCGGTATACCGCTACGCTGCCGTCGCTGTAGCCGATGATACGGAAGGGCGCGCCGTTGATCTCGGCTGAAGTTGTGTTCGGCAGCGGCGCTACCAGCTCGCGCGGGCAGGCCGTGGCGCCGGCGCATGGCTTTGCCGCCGTCGCACTGCCGAACTTCTGGCCATGGGCCGGCAGGCCGCGCCGCGCCTGCGCGCCGGCTGGCTGGATCGCCAGCAGCAGCACGAGCAACAGCAGCCACATGCGGCGGGTGTGCATGTTCATTTCAAACCTCTTCTGCTGTATCGGGCGACATACACTGGTACGTCGGGTATCGCGTGGGTTGCGATGACGCGGTGTGGTGGGCGCGCAGCTGCTACAATATGTGGCTAAGGCAGGTTTGCCGAATGTCACCGTTCGGTGGAGGCTGGGGCGGCTCCGCCGCCCGCAAAGAACGCTTTTCTTGCTTTGCTGTTATGGGCAAAAACGCGATGGATTCCTGCATCGCAGTATTATATGATAAACGTAGCTCGACGCGATTTTCGTAAATGCCTCGCTGTAGCGGCCGCGCCACACGCGGCCGGTCTCATGGAGCAGCCGTATGAACATAGCGATTGTGGGCGCGGGCGGCGTGGGCGGCTATATCGGCGGCCGGCTGGCCCAGGCGGGCAATGCCGTGGCGTTTCTGGCGCGTGGCGCGCACCTGCGGGCTATTCGCGCCCGTGGCCTGCGCGTCGAGGCGCTCGGCGGCGGGTTTGTGGTGGCGCCTGCCGATGCCACCGACGACCCGGCCGAGATCGGGCCGGTCGACTTCGCCCTGGTGTGCGTCAAGGCCTACGATCTGCCCGCCGCCCTTGAGCAGATGCGCCCGCTGGTAGGGCCCGCCACCACGGTGCTGACGCTGCAGAATGGCGTCGAGGCGCCCGACCAAGCCGCCGCCGCGTTTGGCGCGGCGGTGCTGCCCGGCCTGGTCTACTCCGAGGTGTCGGTGCGCGAGCCGGGCGTCATCGTGCAGGGCTCGGCGCTCCAGCGCGTCGTGCTGGGCGAGCGCGACGGCACGCGCTCGCCGCGCGTGCTGGCCCTGGCCGCCGCGCTCGCCGACGCCGGCATCGATACAGTCGCCAGCGAGAATGTGCTCGGCGCGCTGTGGGGCAAGTTCTGCTTTATCTGCGCCATGGGCGGCTGCACCGCCCTGGCGCGCCGCCCGCTTGGCGCGCTGCTGGCCGACGCCGAGGCCCGCGCGCTGCTGCACGACGTCATGGCCGAGGTGCGGGCGCTGGCGCTGGCGCGCGGCGTGCGCTTCGACGCCGATCCGGTGGCCGCGGCCATGGCTACCGCCGAGCGCTTCCCCTATGATGCGAAATCGTCGATGCTACGCGATCTCGAGCGCGGCGCGCAGCTCGAGATCGAGGCGCTCAATGGCGCGGTGGTGCGCCTTGGCCGCGCGGCAGGCGTGGCCACCCCGGCCAACCAGGCGATCTACGCGGTGCTGCGGCTGCACCAGCCCGGCTGAGTGGCGCGGCAAAACATGGTACACTACACCCATCGCACCGCCAGAGGAGACAGCATGGGCGCAATCGTAGAGACGCGCGACCTGACACAGCGCTACGGCGCGACGCTGGCGCTCGACCGCCTGAGCCTCGAGATCCCGCAGGGCGCGATCTTCGGTTTTATTGGGCCGAACGGCGCCGGTAAAACCACTACCATGCGCATCCTCACCACCCTTCTGGCGCCTACCAGCGGCGAGGCATGGGTCGCGGGTCGCTCGGTGCTGCGCGAGCCGCTCGAGGTGCGCAAGGTCGTCGGCTTCATGCCCGATTTCTTCGGCGTCTACGACAACATGAAGGTGTGGGAGTACCTCGATTTCTTCGGGCGCGCCTATGGCATTGCGCCTGGCCGCCGCGCCGGCATGATCGACGAGCTGCTCGCCCTGGTCGATCTCGGCCACAAGCGCGACGATTTCGTCATGGGCCTCTCGCGCGGCATGAAGCAGCGCCTGAGCCTGGCGCGCACTATGATCCACGACCCCTCGCTGCTGATCCTCGACGAGCCGGCCAGCGGGCTCGATCCGCGCGCGCGGATCGAGCTGCGCGAGCTGCTGAAAGAGCTGCGCGCGCTCGGCAAAACCGTGATGATTAGCTCGCACATCCTCACCGAGCTGGCCGAGATGTGCACCCACATCGCGATCATCGAGCGCGGCAAGCTGCTGGCCGCCGGCGATGTCCAGACGATCATGCGCTCGCTTCAGCCCCACCGCACGATCGAGATCCGCGTACTGGACGGCGCCGAGCAGGCCGAGGCGCTGCTGCGCCCGCGCCCCGATGTTCTGAGCGTGCGCCGCGACGCGCCTGCCCAGGCCGAGCAGCCGCCCGCCCAGGCCGAGGCCGAGCCGTCCCACGGCGCGTATACCCTGCTGCTCGACTACACCGGCGACGAGCGCGGCCTGGGCGATCTGCTGGCCGCGCTCGTCGGCGCTGGCGTGGTCGTCACGCGCTTCGCCGAGCAGTCGAGCGACCTCGAAGATATCTTCATGCAGGTCACCAAAGGGATCGTTCAGTAGTTTGGCGCTACTCGGCTGCCCCAGCCAACAAGCAACCCCCCTTTCCGTTCAGGGAAAGGGGGGCTAGTAACGCCACCAGCGGTTTGGGCAGGCTAGTAGCGGCCACGCGACCCGCCGCGGCTGCCGCCCCGGCCACCCGCGTCGCGCTTGTCTTCGGCCTCATTTACGCGAATCTGCCGCCCGTCGACATCGCGGCCGTTTGTGGCGCTGATCACTGCGGCGACGTCCGACGCGTCAATCTCGACAAAGCCGAAGCCGCGCGAACGCCCGGTGTCGCGATCCGTCACGACCCGCGCGCTCGTCACTTCGCCATACTCGCTGAAGATCTGCTCGAGCTGAACGTCGTCGACGTTCCACGAGAGATTTCCGACGAATAACTTGATATGCATGCTATGCTCCTTTGCTCACACAAAATGTGCGGCAGCTATTCAGCAACAGATCCATGCCGGGCTGCTGCAGACATCCGTTAGGCCGAACCGTAGTACTGCCGATCGAGCGAAGCGGCATTCTTCACCTGCTCGGCGCTGCTACCGTGTAAGGCAGCGGCGCTCGCGAGCGCCCACAGCCCAGGAGAGCATGCACGTCGCGCAGCCTTAGCTTGGCTAACCGGCTAAGTATACCGCATACATCGTAAAATTGCTTGTAAAAAAGTGTGAACCACCCAATGAATCTATTGCAACCATTGCCCCGTAGCGCTGACGCTGAACTGCTTGATTTGCCCGCGCCCAACCTCGGCGCGCTGGCCGAGAACCTGCGCGACCTGCGCGACCTCGACCGACTTCTGGGCAGCAGCGCGCTCACCTGGCGCGGCCTCTGGCCCATGCTTCGGCAGCTGCCGCCTAGCGCCCCGATCACCCTGCTCGACGTCGCCACCGGCGGCGCGGTCGGGCCGCGCTACCTCGCACGCGCTGCCGGCCGCCGTGGCTACAATCTGCGGCCGTTCGCCTCCGACCGGCTGGCCGAAGTGCTGCGGCTGGCCCGCTCTGCCGGCGCTGCCTTCCCGCTCATCCGCCACGACGCGCTGGCTATTCCGCTGCCCGACCGCGCCGTCGATTTCACGACCTGCGCGCTCGCGCTGCACCACTTCGATCCCGAGGCCGCCGCAGCGCTGCTGCGCGAGCTGGCGCGAGTCTCGCGCCATGGCGTGGTGGTGAACGACCTGCGCCGCGCCCGGCCGGCCTACTGGGGCGCGCGCCTGCTGGCGCTTGGCCCCTGGCATGCCATGGCCCGCCACGATGGCCCGCTCTCGGTGCTGCGCGCCTACACGCTGGCCGAGGCGCGCGCGCTGGCCGTGCGCGCTGGGCTGCCGGGCGCTCGCGTCGTCGCCTACGCGCCTTTCCGCATGTTGATCACCCTTCGCATAGCATAATCCGTGCCGGTAACGGCCGTGCGCTACACTAGCTGGGCTTCCGCGCTCGCCCCGCGCCTGGCGCGTGTGCTTTTAGCTGAAAGGTACGCCCCGCGTATGCCCGCCACTCCGCCTACCTCGCCCGCGCGCCGGCTGCTGGCACAGGCGCTGCTGCTCGCGCTGCTTCTGGCCGCGCTCGCCTGGCGCGCCCGCCCCGATGGCGCCCTCCATGTGATCTTTCTCGAAACTCAGGGCGACGCGGCGCTGATCCAGACGCCCGCCGGCGGCTATGTGCTGATCGATGGCGGCTCCGACCCGGCAGCCCTGGCTGCGGCGCTCGGCCGCCAGCTGCCATTCTGGCGCCGTACGCTCGACGCGGTTGTGCTCACCGGCGCCGACGCCGCGCGCCTGCCGGGCCAGGTGGCCGCGCTGGCGCGCTACCATGCCAACCTCGCGCTTCTGCCGCCCGCGGCTGGGCGCGGCGCGGCCCTCGACGAGTGGCGGCGCCTGGCGCTGGCCGAGGGCACACCCGTGCGCGTCGCGCGGGCGGGCGAGCGGCTTGGGCTGGGCGGTGCGCTGCTGAGGGTGCTGGCCGCCGACGCCGAGCGTGGCTTGCTGCTGCGGCTTGAGTACGGAGCGACCAGCGTTGTGTTCGATCAAAGTGGTCTCGACGAGCTGCCTGCCGGGCTGGCCGCGCGCTCCGTCGATCTCCTGGCCTTCCCCTGGGAGCACGACCCGCGCGTCGGGCTGGTGGCCACGCTTCGCCCGCGTGCGATCGTCTTCACCGATGGCAGCCAGGCCGAGCAGCCGGCCGAGCTGAGTTTCGCCGAGCGTGCCCCGGCCGGCACACGGCTGTACCACGAACGTGTCGATGGTACGATCAGCTGGGCCAGCGATGGCCGGCGCTTCTGGATTGCCACCGAGCGCTAGGGCGGCCGCTACACACTGCGCATCGGCGGCAGGTGCTCGATCGCGTCGGCCAGCACACTCTCGAGCGCTGCGCTGCGGCCGGTGGCCCAGGCCCCGGCAAAAATTGCGTCGTTGCGGCAGCGCTGGCGCACTTTTTCAACCGCCTGCATGTAGCCGGGCCGCTCGGAAGGCGGCAGCGGCGCGCCAATCGCTTCGCGCAGCGCCTCGGCCGCACCCAGCAGCCGCGCGGCCTTGGGGCCGCGCGTGGCCTCGAGCGTCTGCGCCAGGCCCTCAAGGCAAAAAGCCATACGCCGCTTGTCGCCAACCTGCGCCGATAGCACCAGCCCCTCGCCAAAAAGCTGCCGCGCCATCGCCATGTCGCCGCGCGCGCGCGCTGCCTCGCCCATATCGGTAAGCAGCAGCGCGACGCCCATGCGGTCGCCAACCTCGCGTATCAGCCGCATGCTCTCGTCCAGCAGCACGCGCGCGCGCTGCTGATCGCCCTGCCGCGACATCGCCATGCCCAGTGTGTCGAGCGCGTAGGCCGTGCCCATTCGGTCGCCAAGCTCGCGGTACGCGGCTACGCTCTGCTCTGAAAGCTCGCTCGAGCGCGCGAAGTCGCTTTGCCAGTAGGCCACCACCGCCAAGTTAAACAGCGCCTGCGCTACGCCGTGCTGGTTTCCCAAGGCGCGGTAG
The DNA here is from genome assembly GCF_046328425.1 of Kouleothrix sp. Classification (NCBI taxonomy): domain Bacteria; kingdom Bacillati; phylum Chloroflexota; class Chloroflexia; order Chloroflexales; family Roseiflexaceae; genus Kouleothrix; species Kouleothrix sp. The sequence continues at coordinate 325,410 of NZ_JAXLWP010000003.1, read as the reverse complement.
ATCGCCAGGCTCTCGGTGAAGCAGTCGATCGCCTGAGCAAACTCGCCCTGGTCTTTCGCCACCAGGCCGATATTCTTCAGCACCGACGCGGCCTCGGGCAGCGCGCCAAGCCCGCGGTACGTTTCCAGGCACTCGGCGTACAGCGCCTTCGCCGTGGCATAATCATTCTGGTAGAATGCGACGCTGCCTAAATTCAAGCGCGCGTCGACCATGCCCCGCCGATCGCCAAGCAGCTGGCTGATCCCCAGCGCCGCCTCGGATCGCGCGCGGGCTTCGGGCAAGTCGCCCTGCTGATACGCCAGAAACCCAGCGGTCGCCAGGCCGCGCGCGCGCGTCGGCAGCGGGATCGCGGCGCTGCGTGCATCGGCCATCAGCGCTTCGATCTGCGCGCGGCCTTCCGGCAGGTAGCCACGCATTGGCCAGAACTGGCGCAAGCAGACGATCAGCTCGATGCCGCCGGCTGGATCTTCGGCCGCGAACCAGGCCAGCGCCGCCCGCAGGTTGGCGAACTCAGTCTCGATCTGCCGGAACCAGCGCTCCTGCTCGGCTCCGCTGAGCGCGGGCATCGCCGCGCGCGCCAGCTCCAGGTAGTAGCCGGCGTGGCGCTTGGCTGTTTCGGCAAAGGTGCCGGTGTCAAGCTGCTCGCGGGCGTACTCGCGTATTGTCTCGAGCATGCCGAAGCGCGGTTGACCATCCGCGCTGGTGTCGCAATTCAGCAGGCTCTGGTTGACAAGCGCCTGCAGGCCGGCCAGTACCGCGCTTTCGTCGATGCCACAGGCAGGCTGGCTGCACACCACTGCGGCGGCTTCGGCGGTGCAGCCACCCGCGAACACCACCATCCGCGCCAGCAGCGCGCGCTCCTCGGCGTGCAGCAGCGCGTAGCTCCAGTCGAGCGTGCCGCGCAGGGTTTGCTGGTGCGATGGCAGGTCGCGCGGGCCATCGATCAGAATGTGGAGCGCTCGTGCGCCCGAGGCATTGTGGAGCCGTTTGAGTAGCGACACCGGGCTAAACAGCCGGCTGCGCGCCGCCGCTAGCTCGATCGCGAGCGGTAGCCCATCGAGGTTCGCACAGATCGCCGCAATCGCGCGCAGGTTTTCCTCGCTGCGCTCGAAGCTAGTATCAACCGCCTCGGCCCTGGTGACAAACAGCTGCACCGCTGCGTATTCGGCTAGCTGCGCCGGCGTTGCGCTGGCTTGTGGTGCGGGTAGCGCCAGCGCTGGCACCGCAAACAGGTGCTCGCCCGAAAGCTGCAGCGCGGCGCGGCTCGTCACCAGCGCCTTGACCTGCGGCGCAGCCTTCAGCAGATCGGCTACCAGTGGCGCGGCCGCCAGCACCTGCTCGAAGTTGTCGAGGATGAGCAGGATGCGCCGGTTGTACAGCGCGTCGCTCAGCATATCGAGCAACGGGCGATCGTCGGTGTGGCCGAGCGCCAGCGCCTGTGCGATCGTCGGCAGCACCAGCGCGGGGTCGCAGATCGGCGCCAGCGCGATGAAGTACATGCCGTCGGCGAAAAGCTGGCCCGAGCTGGCAGCCGCGTGTAGCGCCAGGCGTGTCTTGCCGATCCCCGGCGGCCCCACCAGCGTGAGCAGACGCAGGTCGTCGCGCGCGAGCGCCGCGCACAGCTGCTCGGTCTCGCGTACCCGGTCGATCAGCGGCGTGAGCGGGGTTGGGATGTGCGCCGCAGCCGCCGGCGGCCTGGCGCGCGGTGCGCTGCTGGCCGGCGCCTCGCCGCGCGCCACGGCAGCCAGCTCGAGAAGGCGCTCGGCCAGGGCGGGCTCGGTCTCGAGGCCGAGCGCGGGCACGAACAGCGCCGCTAGCGTGCTCATGTCCGGTAGGCGCTGATTCTGCTCGAGCCGGCTGATCTGGCTTTCGCTGTACCCGACGGCAATGGCTAGGTCGCGCTGCTGAAGCCGCGCCCGGCGCCGCAAGTAGCGCAACATCTCGCCGAAATTGGCGAAGCCGATGGAGGGGGTGCCTGGGCCTGCCTGCATAGAGCCTCCCGCGTGCGCAGGTCGAAGTGTCGATTGTCGGCGTAGGCTGCCTATGGAAGTAAACGGGCAATTCGGGCCGAATTCTGATCGTGATCTGTCAAGAAATGTCAGGTCTCGGTGTGCGCGGCGGTGTATACTTGGCGTGCTGCTATCGCATCGGCCGGCGGCCGGCGGATTTCCCCCAATTCGCTGGTTGCCGCCGATCTTGCCGCCTTTCTTTTTTTGGCCCCTCGTTATTATCCCCCTTGTTTGCTGATCGGCGCTGCATCTTGTGCTGTTTCTTGCGCCCGCGCTGCGAGCCTGTGTCGTATTCGGCTAGGCCCGGCGCTCTTTGCCCTTGTCCTTAGAGCCTGTTTGAAAGGGGGGCGAGGGGCATAGCCCCTCGCACTTCCTTCTGGCGGGTGGCGGCCACGTTCGTGGCCGCCACCCGCCAGAAAAAGTGGATATTTAGAGGGACTGCGTCCCTCCAAACCACCCTTTTCAGCCAACTTCTAACGCACGTGCATAGCTCCTACGCAGATGATGCCCCGGCCAAGGGTAGGGGTGCTCAGGGCGACGTCAAAGCCGCCGATATCCGCGCACGCGCCGCATGGTACAATAGACATCCATTTTAATTGCCGAGGCCAAGCAATGAGCGATATCCAGCGCCGCGAGCAGCAGCGTGACCGCCAGGTGCGCTATTTTGCCACGCTCAAGGTGATCGCCGAAACGCTCAATAATGGCGTAAGCCTGCGCCAAACTCTTGCTGGTACTATGCCGTTGGTGATCGAGCTGCTGCAGCTCCACACCGGCTGGCTGTTCCTTGCCGACGAGCAGCTGGCCTTCGCGCTGGCTACATCGCACGAGCTTCCGCCTGCGCTTGCTTTTCCTGGGCCGGCCTGGGAGGGTGAGTGCGAGTGCCAGAAGCTCGCATGCGCCGGCTCGCTGCACACCGGCGCCCAGGTCGTCGAATGCAGCCGGCTGCGCGGCGCCGCTGGCGACCGCCAGGGCCTGGCCTACCACGCCAGCGTGCCGCTCGTGAAAGGCGAGCGCATGCTTGGAATCATGAACGTTGCCACGCCGCAGTGGGATGTTTTTACGCCGCAAGATATCGAGATCCTGTCGGCGATCGGTCATCAGATCGCCACGGCGATAGAGCGCACCCAGCTGGCCGAGCAGGCCATGCGCGTGGCCCTGGTCGAAGAGCGCAATCGCCTGGCGCGCGAGGTGCACGATACGCTGGCCCAGGAGCTAACCGGCATTGCGCTGCAGCTCGAGGCGGCCGATGCCTTGCTCGCGAGCGCCCCCGAGCGCGCCCGCGCCCGCATCCGCCAGGCGCTCGAACGTACGCGCGAGAGCCTCGACGAAGCCCGCCGCTCGGTGCTCGATCTGCGCGCCGGCCCACTCGAGCGCCAGGCGCTGCCCGCCGCGCTGGCCGAGCTGGCCCAACGCTTCGCCGGCGAGACGCAGATCGCCATTCGGGCCGATCTGCCGCCGATCAGCCCGCGCCTGCCCGCCCGCGTCGAAGAGGCGCTGTATCGCATCGCCCAGGAGGCCCTGGTGAATGTACGCCGCCACGCCCAGGCCGCACACGTCGCGCTGTCGCTCCAGCTGAGCGGTAGCCAGGTGTTGCTGGTGATCGCCGACGATGGCCGCGGCTTTGATGCGGCTCAGGCGTCGGCCGGCACGCCGTCCGAGCGGCGTGGTTTTGGGCTGATTGGCATGCAAGAGCGCGCCCATATGCTGCGCGGCACCATGCGCATGCATAGCGGCAGCGGCAGCGGTACGCGCGTCGAGGTGGCAATACCGCTCGAATAGCCTAGCCAAATGACATTTTTGTTATCTACGTGCCCTTCCCATTTGGATCGTACGTTTCCTCTAATACCGGCTTATAATCGCTCGCGTGGGGACGACAATGAACAAACCGCATCCCATGCCCCTGCTTCGGATCATCGCCTGCCTGGCCATGCTCGCCGGGCTGCTCGCAGCAGCCGGGCTTGCCGTCACGCCGGCTGTGGCCGTCAACTCGCCGAAGACGCTGATTAGCTCAAACATTACCACCAGCACGACCTGGACGCTGGCTAACAGCCCGTACCTGGTCACAGCGCCGATTGCCGTCGCTGCCGCCGCCACGCTCACGATCGAGCCTGGCGTCGAGGTGCAGTTTCTCAAAGCCACGGGCCTGCGCATCGACGGCGGCCTGCAGGCGCGCGGCACCCACGCGCGCCAGATCTGGCTGCACGCCGCCGGCGACGATTGGGCCGGCCTCGAAGTCGTCCAGCCCGCCGGCGACATTCTGCTGCAGTCGGTGACACTTGAGAACGGCCTGTCTGGCCTGTCGATCACTCCCACCTCCACGCTTGCGCCAGGCGCCGCGCCGCGCCGCGTCGATCTGCTCGAAAGCCTGCTGCGCGCCAATACGGTTGGCGTCAGCGCCGACTACACGCTCGGCAATAGCGTGCGCCTGACCATGCGCAATAACCTGATCACCGGCAATTTGCTCGGGCTGCGCGTCAATGGCAAGCCTGCGGGCCAGTCGGTGCTTGGGCTGAGCTACAACAGCTTTGTGAGCAACGGCATTGGCCTCAAGGCGCTCAATATCAGCAGCGGGCAGCTTGAGGCTGGGTGGCAGTGGTGGAACGACGCGGGCGGGCCGCAGATCCTATCCAACGACTCGCTCACCTGCCAGAACTCGGCCGCGCCAGCGCCGGGGTCGTCGCCCGCCGAGCTGATTTGTGGGCAGGGGCTGGTGAACGTTGAGCCGTTCACGAAGGCGCCGGCTGGCCGCGCGATCGTGGCGCCAAATGCGCAGGGTCAGGTCGAGGCGGCGATTGGCGCTGGCGCGCTGAACGATATTGTCGGCACGACCAGCCTGGTGACGATCACCGTACCGCTTAATACCTTCAGCCAGCCAGTCGACCTGCTGGTCGCGCCGCGCGTGTTCGATACCGCCCCGCCTGGCCAGCCGACCCAGCTCGGCTTTGAAGTAACCGCAGCGGCCGGCGGCCAGGAGCTGCGCAGCTTCAACGGCACCAAGCAGATAACCGCCGAGCTGAGCTATACGCCCCAGGATCTCAGCGGCGCCGACGCGAACAAGCTCATGCTGTTCTTCTACGACGAGCAGCATCAGCGCTGGGATTTCACTGGCATCGCATCCGGCGGCGACCCGCAGAGCCTGCGCTTTATCGCGCGCCTGAGCCACCTGAGCCGCCTGCGGGTCGCCGCGATCGACCTGTTCTTCGATTACCTGCCGGTGGTGCAAAACTAGCGGCTGAAGCCAAGCCCGCGCTCGCGCATGCTCACGAAGCGGCCCTGCCCGATCACAAGGTGGTCGAGCACTTCGACATCGAGGAGCTTGCCGGCAGAAACGATCTCGCGCGTTACCAGCACATCCTCGGGGCTGGGCGTTGGGTCGCCCGATGGGTGGTTGTGCGCAACAATCAGCGCGGCGCTGTTGTGCCGCAGCGCTGCCTTGAACACCTCGCCCACGCGCACCAGCGAGGCATTCAGGCTGCCGACATAGACAGTCGATACCGCCTGGACGCGGTTTTTCGTGTCGAGCAGCACGGTTCGCAGGTGCTCCTGGTCGAGGTGGCCCATTTCGAGCATGAGCAGCTGCGCGGCGTCGGTGGGGTTTTTGATCTGCAAACGCTCGGCCGGGTCGGCCAGCAGCAGGCGCCGCCCGATCTCCAGCGCGGCTTTCAGCGTGGCGGCTTTGGCTTCGCCGATGCCGTGCCGCCGGCACAGCTCGCCGTAGTCGCAGCGCAGCAGCCCCGGCCAGCCGCCCTGTTCCACCAGCAGTTGCTGCGCCAGCAGCAGTACGTTCGTGCCGGGCACGCCTACGCGCAGCACGATCGCCAGCAATTCGGCGTCGCTTAGCGCCTGCGCGCCCAGGTCGCGCAGGCGCTCGCGCGGCTGCGCGCCGGCCGGCAGCTCCTTGATTCGTAGATGGTACTCGGGCATCACGGTCCTTCATGCTATGGCTTGAACCCATGCCTGTACTACCGTGCCGTGTATGGTGGTGATATGGCCTGTAAGTCTCAGTTCTGCGCCGCCTGCACGGCCCTGCCTACCTGCTCGGCTAGCGCCGTGCGCCGCGCCACCAGCTCGCGCACCAGCGCGCGGTGCCGCAGCGTCAGCCAGGTGTAGCCCAGCGCCTCGCGGAACTCGCGCCAGAACTCGCCCCAGCGCAGCGCGGCATAGGCCAGCGCCGGCGCGGCTATCAGCAGCGCCAGCCCCCACCAGCCGCTCACCAGCCATCCGGCGATCAGCGCCGCAATGACCCAGCCAAGCACCACCAGCACGGTGCCGATGATCAGCTTGCCGGTGCTGGTTGTCTCTTCGAATTTGCCCAGCAGCACCGGCGTCAGCGGCGCCGCTAGCCGGTAGGTCGCGTAGCTCAGCACGAATCCGGCGAGCGCTGGCGCCAACAGCGCCAGCAGCAGTAGCCCCAGCCCAAACAGGCGCCCGCGCCGCACTGCGCTCAGCTCGAGATCCCACGGATCGGTTATGCCGAAGGTGCGCAGCACCCGCGCGTAGCGCCGCGCCTGTTGCTCGAGCGCCGCGAGCCTGGCTGGGTCGGTTGCCCGCAGGCGCTGGTATGCCGCTAGCAGCGCGGCAGTGCGGGCGTGCTGCTCCTCAAGCGTCTGCGGCTCGTGTGGCGCTGTCCAGGCCGCCACCAGCGGCAGGCCCTTCAGCAGCTCGGCATTCTCGGCCTGCAGCACCACCTCGTCGAGATACATGTCGATCCGCTCGGTCAGGCGGTCGGCGGCGCCGTGCGGGTCGCTGGCGTACAGCGCTGCCAGATCGTCGATCGTAAATGGCCGCCCTACCACCACCAGCGCCGCCGAGCGAAAGCGTGCTTTGTCCTGGTACCACAGTCCTACCGGCACCACCCGCAGATCGATCGCCCAGCCGGTTTCGGCCTCGGCGCTTAGCGCGATCCGCGCCGCGCCAGTGCGCAGCGGCAGCATTGTGGTATGCGAGTGCGTCGTGCCTTCGGGAAACAGCGCGAGCGGGTGATTACGCTGCAGCAGCTCGCGGCAGCGCGCGAAGGTTGCCTCGTTGCGGCTGCTGCGGTCGCCCTGCGCCCCGCCCGCCAGCCCCTCGTCGCGCGGGCGATACACCGGCAGTGCGCCAAACGCCGCCATGAGCACGCGGCCCACCGGGTTGGCGAAAAACGTGCTTTTCGCCAGAAACGCCACATGCTGGCGCAGCCCAATCATCAGCACCAGCGCGTCGAGCAGGCCATTGGGATGGTTCGCAACCATGAGCATCGGCTGCCCGGTGGGCAGCCGATCAAGCCCGCGCACCTCGATGCGCGGGTAGAACAGCCGAACCAGCTGCAGAATGATCAGGCGCATGCGATATTAGCTCTGCTTTGCCTCTGGCCCGCCCAGCAACAGCGCCCGCGCATCGCGCACAATGTTGCGCACGCGCTTGCGCCGGATGCGCCGCAGCGCTGCCGTGAGCGGAAACCAGCGCGTGCGCACGATGCGCTCTTTTGCCTGCGGCCGCGGCCGGCCCGAAACCGCCCGAACCAGGTAGTACGTCACACTTTTGCGGCGCGGCCGCCCAGCCTTCTGAATAGTATAAACGACTTGGCCCACCAGCTGCTCAACTTCGCCCGTAATGCTGGTTTCTTCGGCTACCTCGCGGGCTACGGCTAAGCGCTCTTCTTCGCCTGGCTTGATCCGGCCCTTTGGTAGCGTCCAGAAGCCGCCCTGTTTCTTGATCAGCAAGATCTCGATCTGGCCGCGGGCGTTGCGCCGGTATACCACGCCGCCGGCCGCGCTGATCAGCGCGTCGAGATCCGGCCCCTCGAATGCGGTTGGATCCATGTCAAGACTCATCCGTGTACGCTCCTCCAGAGCCGTGCCCCGCAGCGCGCTGCAGCATGGACGATCGCCCCGCCTGCCGGCGCGGTGGGCGCGATGTGACGCTCCACCGCCGGTGCCTGCCTGTAAGAACATGGTATAATACGCACGCTTTTAATAATTGCTTAATATACCAGAGACAACCATTTGATGCACATCGTTTGCTCGTTGCCGCCATACGCCGCCACGCCCCGACGCCCGTCGGTACGCTGGCGGTATTTGCTGTGGCTGGCGCTGCTGCTGCTCACCGCCTGCGGCCAAGATCAGTCGGGCCTGACGGTTACCGGCTCGACTTCGGTCGCGCCGTTCGCCGAGCACCTTGCCGAAATGTACCAGCGCGCCCACGTCGGCACGGCGATCAATATCCAATCGCTCGGCTCGGGCGCAGGCATCCAGGCCGCCATCGACGGCGTGGCCGAGATCGGCATGTCGTCGCGCCAGCTCAAGCCCGAAGAGGCCGCCAAGCTCGACGAGCTGGTGATCGCCCGTGACGCGCTGGCCGTGATCGTGCATCCCGACAACCCGGTTTCCCAGCTGAGCCTTGCGCAGGTGCAAGATATCTTTTCCGGCAAGATTCGCACCTGGAAGGCGTTTGGCGGCCCGGATGAGCCGATCAACCTCGTGATCCGCGAAGCTGGGTCAGGCACCTTCAGCGCGTTCGACGAGTTGGTGATGAAAGGCAAGCAGGTTACCACCAGCGCGCTGCGCCAAGGCTCGAACGGCGCCATCCGGCAGGTCGTGGCCGAGGATCCCAATGCCATCGGCTATATTTCGCTCGGCATCGTCGACTCAAGCGTCAAGCCATTGACGATCGACAATGTAGCGCCGTCGGTGGCGCATGTCGAGGCCGGTAGCTACAAGTTTGTCCGGCCGTTTTTATTTATCTGGCAGAAAAATCATACCTTCAGCCCGCTGGCCGAACAATACGTCAAGTTTGTTATGAGCGATGAAGGCCAGCAAGAGCTGCAAAAGCTCGGCCTGGTGAAAGGAGCGGCATCGCGATGAAAGAGCGCGGCATTGGCGTTCTGCTGCTCGCCACAGCCCTTGGCGCGCTGATCGCGCTGGGCCTGATCACCTATTTCATCTTTCAGGCCGGCGTGCCGCTGATTGCAAAAGTTGGCCTGTGGCAGTTCCTCAGCGGCACCGAGTGGAATCCAACCGCGAAAGTGCCGAAGTTTGGCATTCTGCCGATGATCGTCGGCTCGCTGTGGCTCACGTTTGGCTCGCTGCTGATAGGCGTTCCGCTTGGCCTGGCCGTGGCGGTCTTCATGGTCGAGCTGGCGCCGCCGCGCCTCGCAGTGCTGATGCGCCCGGCGATCCAGCTGCTGGCCGGTATTCCCTCGGTGATCTATGGCTTTATCGGCCTCACGCTGCTGGCGCCGCTGATCCGTGCGACGCTGGGCGGGCCGGGCCTGAGCGTGCTTACCGGCGCGATCATTCTTGGCTTCATGATATTGCCCACGATAATCGCAATCTCCGAAGATGCTATGCGCGCAGTGCCGCTGGCTATTCGCGAGGGCGCGGTGGCGCTGGGCTCGTCGCACTGGCAGGTGATCATCGGTGTGATCCTGCCTGCCGCGCGCTCGGGCATTATCGCTGGCGTGATCCTGGGCATGGGCCGCGCGCTCGGCGAAACCATGGCCGTGATCATGATGATCGGCAACTCGCTGAATATTCCGGTTTCGCCGCTCCAGCCGGCCACCACGCTCACCAGCAACATCGGCCTCGAAATGGCCTACGCCGGCGGCGATCATCGCCAGGCCCTGTTTGGCACCGGCGTTGTGCTGTTTATTTTTATCATGATCTTAAACGCGCTCGCCACCACATTTGTGCGGCGCCCCGCTACCAGCCGGAGAAGTGCATGACCACTGCGCGCACTCAACGCATCGCCTTTGGCTGCATCTGGGCAGCCGCCGTGCTGACGCTGGCCGTGCTGGCGCTTGTCGTCGGCCTGATTATGATCCGTGGCCTGCCCTCGATCAGCTGGGGCTTCCTGAGCGGCTCGCCCGAGAATCTCGGCCGCGACGGCGGTATCTTCCCCACGATTGTCGGCACTATTGTGCTTGGCGCGGTGTCGCTGCTGATCGCGACACCACTCGGCGTCGGCGCGGCGATCTACCTCACCGAATATACCCACGAAAGCCTGCTGACGCGCGCGATCCGCTTTGGCACCGAGTCGCTGGCCGGTGTGCCCTCGATCATCTTCGGCCTGTTCGGTTTTATCTTCTTCGTTACCTACCTGCAAATGGGCTGGTCGATCCTCGCGGGCGGCCTGACACTGGCGCTCATGGTGCTGCCGACAATCATCCGCACCACCGAAGAGGCGATCCGAACCGTGCCCCAGAGCTACCGCAATGTCAGCTATAGCCTGGGCGCCACGCGTTGGCAAATGGTCACCACGGCGGTGCTGCCAAGCGCGCTGCCCGGCATTGTCACAGGCGTCATCCTGGCGTTTGGCCGCGCCGTCAGCGAGACCGCTGCGGTGATTTTTACCGCCGGCACCGCGCTTAATCTGCCTAAGTCGGCGTTCTCGCCCGTGCGCACCATGGCAGTGCACTTCTACATCCTGGCAGTCGAGGGCATTTCGCTCGAAAAAGCCTACGCTACCGGCGCAGTGCTGATTGTGACGGTGCTGCTGATCAATATCATCGCCAGCTCGCTGATTACCCGCCTGGTGCGCCGCCAAGTGCGGCGGTAAGTGTAAAGGCGCTATGGATAGCAAAATCGAATTTGATCATTATACGCTGGCATATGGCCGCGATACCGTGCTGAACGACATTACGCTCTCGGTTGCGCGCAATGCCGTGCTGGCGGTGTTTGGGCCGGCCGGCAGCGGTAAGAGCGGTTTCCTGCGCTCGATCAACCGTATGGCCGAGCTCGAGCCCAACGAACGCCACAGCGGCGATATCCGCATGGATGGCACCAGCCTGTTCGTGCCCGGCGTCGACCTGCCGGCCTTGCGCCGCCGCGCCGCGATGGTGTTCGCGCAGCCGGTGGCACTGCCAATGTCGATCTACGATAATGTGAGCTATGGGCTGCGGCTGTCCGGCAAGCGCGAACGCCGCCAACTCGATGAGGCGGTCGAGCGATCACTCCGCGCGGCGACTCTGTGGGACGAGGTAAAGGATCGGCTGGATAGCTCGGGGTTGAACCTTTCGGGAGGCCAGCAGCAGCGCCTGAGCATCGCGCGCGCGCTCGCGCTTGGCCCCGAGGTGTTGCTGCTCGACGCGCCAACTGCCGCGCTCGACCCGATCTCGACCGGCAAGATCGAGGATATGCTGCTCGATCTCAAAGCGAACTACACGATCGTGATCGTGCCGCATAGCATCCAGCAGGCCGCGCGCGTGGCCGACGCGGCGGCTTTTTTCCTCAACGGCTCATGCGTTGAGTATGGCCCCGGCAACCAGCTGTTTGTGTCGCCACGCGATACCCGCACCGAACAATATGTGACCGGCCGGTTCGGCTAGCGCGCATACAACAAGCCGCCCGCCAGGCTTACTGGCGAGCGGCTGCGTCGGGCCAAATATTGCTATGCGGTTACGGCGGTTGTTTGCAGCCGGCGGGCTAGCGATTGGAGGCCGCGATGCTGGAGCGCTTTCACCGAGCCTTCGGTACGGCCCAGCTTCTGCGCGACCTCTTGGATCGACATCTCGGCAAGAAAGCGCATCTGAATCACCTGGCGCTGCTCGGCCGTCAGGTCATCCAGCGTGCTGGTCAGCTCCTCGTACTCTAGCTGTGCGCCAACGCTGATTTCAGGGCCATCGCACCAGCCGCCCCAGGAATCGAGCGGAACCTGCTGGCGGTTGCGCCGCCGCCGCATAACGTCGATCGTTCGGTCGCGCGCGATGCGATACAGCCACGCCGAGATGGGCCAGCCACGATCTTCATACCGGTGAATCCCCTCAAGCATTCGTAAGAAGACCTCGGCCTGGAGATCTTCGGCGAGCTCGACCTCGCCGATGCGGAAGTAGATGTAGCGGTAGATCGCCGGCGCGTAGCGCTCGTAGATCTGCGTGAACGCACCGTGATCACCCTCTTTCGCACGAACAACCAACTCGGCATCTGAGACGTTGTGCAACATTGTTCTGCTTCCTGCTTGGCCGCTGCGTGGCGGCGCTGCTGTGTCGAGCTATTAACTGGAGAGAGTCTAGCAACTGCACCATACCAGATTGTTACCAGGGCGGCCGGCCTGCCGCGCATGGTGTGATTGACTTCGGCCAGCGCTACTTTGTCACCGAGGCTGTACGACAGCCAGCCGTATTCTGCCGACTGCGGTATAATACCGGCAGCGGAGGAGTGATATGGACTCAAAACACGAACGCTACACCATGGTGCGCAACCAGCTCGAGCGGCGCGGGATACACGATCAGAGCGTGCTCGACGCGATGGCCAGCGTGCCGCGCCATTTATTCGTGCCCGAAGAGACGCGCGACCAGGCGTATGGCGATCACGCGCTGCCGATCCTTGAGGGCCAGACGATCTCACAGCCGTTTATCGTGGCGCTCATGGCGCAGGCGCTGCTGCTGAACCGCAGCGAGCGCGTGCTCGAGATTGGCGCGGGGTCGGGGTACGCGGCCGCAGTGCTGAGCTTGCTGGCTGGCGAGGTGTATGCTGTCGAGCGTAAGCCCGCGCTGGCCGAGAGCGCCGAGCGGCGGCTGCGCGAGCTTGGCTATACGAATGTACACGTGATCGCCGCCGATGGCACGGCCGGGCTGCCCGAGTACGCGCCCTTTGATGGCATCGCCGTGTCGGCTGCGGCGCCGTGGGTGCCGCGCCCGCTACGCGACCAGCTGGGCGAAGGTGGCCGGCTGGTGATCCCGGTTGGTGGGCGCGACGCGCAGCTGCTGCTGCGGCTGACGCGCCGCGATCACCAGACGCAGGCCGAGCGCCTGGGCGAGGTGCGCTTCGTGCCGCTGATTGGCGAGCACGCCTGGCAGCCTAGCGGGCACGCCGATGGTTGACAGCATGCAGGAAAGCGAACAATTGTGAATCGTCTGTTTCAAACCCCCGACGAAGCGATCTTTCGCGGCCAGGCCAACGACAATTTCGAGCTGCTGAAGGCCTGGGCCGGCACTACGCTAGCGTACGCAGTGCTACGCACCGGCGCCGGAAACCTGCTGAGCACCGGGTTCATCTCGAACCTCTTGGTATCGGCGGTGGTGTGTGGCCTGGGCTTTGTGCTGCACGAGCTGGCGCACCGGGTGGTGGCGCGCCGCTATGGCGCCGAGGCGCATTTCGTGGCGAACAACGGCTGGCTGCTGCTGTCGATCGTGATCGCCTTCGCTGGCTTCTTTATCGCCGCGCCAGGGGCGGTGTGGCACCGTGGCTATCTCACCACCCGCCAGGGTGGCCTGATCGCCCTGGCAGGCCCGGCCACAAACCTGGTGCTGTCGCTGCTGTTCTTTATTGCCCTGATAGGCATTGTGGTTGCGCAGGTAAGCGTGCCGCGCATTGTCATCGATATCTGCTTTATTGGCTTTAGCTTGAATGCCTGGCTGGGGCTGTTCAATATGATCCCGGCCGGCCCGTTCGACGGCGCCAAAGTGCTCAACTGGAGCCCGCTAGTATTCGGCATCACCGTGGCGATTGGCATTCTGCTCACGTTCGTGCTCGGTAGCGAATCGACGATTGTCACACTGCTGCGCTTTTTTCGGTAGGCACGGTTCAAGCCAGCGTTCCAGCTCATTGCCCCAAAGGCGTACGGGCGCGATAGATCGCGCCCGTACAGTGTCATATCGAAGCCTGCTCGGGTCTATGCCGCCGCCCCACTCTGCGCCTGGCGCACAAATTGTCGGATTCTAACGCCACGGTGAGATTTCGCCTGCCACGAATTGCGCGAGATGCGGTACAGTAGGCACACGCGGCCTGTTCTATGTGGCTTGAAAAGGAGTGAAATCATGCGTATTCCCCTGCTTGCTGGGAATTGGAAGATGTACAAGACGATTGGCGAAGCGGTGGATTTGGTCGAGGCGTTGCTGCGCGATCTCGGCGACACATCCGACCGCGAGGTGCTGGTATGCCCGCCCTATACGGCGCTGCACGCGCTAAGCTCGCTGCTGCAAGAGACGCCGATTGCGCTGGGCGCGCAGGATGTCTACCCCGAGCCGCAGGGCGCCTTTACCGGCGCGATCGCACCGGGCATGCTGGCCGATGTTGGCTGCCGCTATGTGATTGTTGGGCATAGCGAGCGCCGCCACGTGTTCGGCGAGGGCGACGCGCTGATCAATCGCAAGCTGCACGCGGTGCTCGGCAGTGGCCTGCGCCCGATCTTGTGTGTGGGCGAAACCAAGCCGCAGCGCGACGCCGGCGAGGCCGAGGCGGTGGTGGTAAGCCAGGTGCGCGCAGGGCTGGCTGGGGTCGAAGCTGGCGCGCTCGGCAACTGTGTGATCGCCTACGAGCCGGTGTGGGCGATTGGCACCGGCGATACCGCCACGCCCGCCGATGCCCAGGCGATGCACGCAACCATCCGCGGCACGCTGGCCGAGCTGTACGACCGCGAAATCGCCGATACAATCCGCATCCAGTACGGCGGCAGCGTCAAGCCCGATAACGTCGACGAGCTGATGCGCCAGCCAGACATCGACGGCGCGCTGGTTGGCGGCGCGTCGCTCAAGGCCGATAGCTTTCTGCGGATCGTGCACTTCAAAGCATAGCCACGCAACCCCCGGCGCACGCTACTTGCTGAACAAGCCACCAGGCTGCCGTTTTGGCGCCCTGGTGGCTTGTCTGTGGAGGAGCGGTAAATGGAGATCGAGCTATGGATTTTGCTGCGCGTGTTTGTCGCGGCGCTTCTCAGCGGCCTGATTGGCTACGAGCGCGAGATGCACGGCAAAGATGCCGGCCTGCGCACGCATATGCTGGTTGCGGTTGGCGCCACGCTGTTTGTATCATTTACCGACCTGTTTATTCTGGAGTATCAGCCGCTGGCCCCGCCGGCGCCGCCTGGCAACTTTCGCCTTCAAATTGAGCCGCTGAACACTGTTGAAGCGATTGTTACGGGCATAAGCTTTCTAGGCGCCGGCACGATCTTTGTCTCGGGCAAGCGCGACCGCGTGCAGGGCCTGACCACTGCGGCGTCGATATTGGTAACCGCCGCGATCGGCATTGCGGTAGGGCTCGAGCGCTACGTGCTGGCGGTGGGCAGCACGCTGATGATCTGGCTGATCCTGTATGTGCTCGGGCGCCTGCCGCTCAGGTCGGGCGATGACCGCTAGGGCGGACGCGCCTCCGTGGCATTGACGCTGCGGCTCAGCGCTCTTCGAGCGTGGTCGTGGCCAGCCGGCGGAGATGCGTGACCTTCACTGGCTTCGTTACGTAATGATCGACCTGCAATCGCTGCGCGGCCGCGTATAATTCCGGCGAGCTGTAGGCGGTCATCAGAATGATCCGCGCCGCGATATGGCGGTGCCGCACTTGTGAGATCAGCTCGAGGCCGTTCATCGCCGGCATGTTATAGTCGGTGATAATCAGGTCGGGGGTGTGCTCGCCGATAGCCTCGAGCGCTTCGTGGCCGGAGGCGGCTGTTGCGATCAGCCAGTCGCAGGCGAGCGTGCGTAGGGCCTGGGCCACCAGGAAGCGCTGGTTCTCTTCATCATCAACAATCAGGATCGAGCGGAATGTCATGATATGCCTCGGCGCATTGCTGCGAGGATGTGTTGTCGCAATGCTAGAATGATACTCTTCAGCCGATCCGCTGTGGCTCACAAGATAGTAGCGGAATAGTGGCGGGGTTGTAATATATTTCTATTCACAAAATTATTTCCTGAATTGATTTGACGCGGCTGCCTGCTCGTGATATACTTAATGATATTAAATATTTACAGGATATATGTTCAGCGAAAAGGGCAGGCGCATGGGCACACAGGGCAGCGATCCCTTCGAGCAGATCGAGCGGGCGATCATCCAGATTGGCTGGCTAGGGCAGCGTCAGTTCATGCAGCTGCTGGCTCACGCGCGTTTCGACTTGACGATACCGCAGTATCATACACTGTTACACCTGAACTACTGCCATGGCGAGTGCAAGATGTCGGATCTGGCGCGCGCCACGCACCAATCGGCTGCCTCGCTCACCGGCGTGGTCGACCGGCTGCTCGAAAAGCGGCTGGTCGAGCGCGGCCGGCCCGAGGGCGATCGGCGGCAGGTGGTGGTGAGCGTCACCGAGCGCGGCCGCGAGCTGCTACGGGCGATCGAGCATACGCGGCGCGATGAGCTGCGCGCCGCGCTGGAGCATATTCGGCCCGAAGATCTCCACGAGCTTCAGCGCCTGCTCGACGCAGTGTTGGCCGCGATGCTGCATACGATTGAAGCGGCCGAGCCGCCGTTTGGCATGCATAGCGCATAGCCAATTTCGTGCCGGCCGAACCTGAGAAGGTTAATAATCGGTGTAACAGTGAAACCGCTCAAGGTGCGCGAGGCGCGGGAGCGCTGTTTTCAGCCAGCGCTCATCTCAAAGCTAGCAAAGATGTGGTACCATGCGTAGTGTATGAAGCTAAACTTAAGCCCTTTAAAGCAAAGATCAAACGTTTTGCATAGAGCGCACTCACCCGGTCAGATAGCCTGACAAGCGAGGATACACGATGAGTAAGAACCGAGAACTCTCCGAGCGAGAGCCAGCAATGCCCAGCCCTGGCCGCGCCGAGCCGGTCGAGCGCGACCTTCCGCTGGTAGTGCTTGGGGAGATGGTCATTGTTCCGCGGATGTCGGTGCCGCTCCAGGTGCCTTTTGGAAAATCATCGCGGGCGATGGAGCAGGCATGGGGTGATGATCAGGAAGTGCTGCTGATCTTTGTCTCGGCCGAAGAGATCGAGAATTATAAAAGCGGGCAGCCCAACCAGCTCCCGCCAATTGGGGTGATCGCGCAGCTGGAAGAGCTGATCAAGCTGCCCGACGATACATTCCGCATTATTCTGCAGGGTTCGCAGCGCGCGCGGATCGAGGCGATTGTGCAGGCGGAGCCGTTCTACCGGGTACGCTGCACGCCGATCGTCGAAACCGAGCCGACCGGTATGGAGGTCGAGGCGCTGATGGACACGGTCAAGCAGCA
The DNA here is from genome assembly GCF_046328425.1 of Kouleothrix sp. Lineage (NCBI taxonomy): Bacteria > Bacillati > Chloroflexota > Chloroflexia > Chloroflexales > Roseiflexaceae > Kouleothrix > Kouleothrix sp. Next base: position 308,521 of record NZ_JAXLWP010000003.1, on the reverse strand, counting down.
GATGGACGAGCTGGTCGATCACCTGGGCGAGGTGCCGCAGGACGCCGTGGCGTTCGTGCACCGGATCGACAAGCCTGGCCACCTGGCCGATATCGTGACCTACGCGCCAGCGTTTGAGTTCAGCGAGCGCCTTGATATTCTGAACGAGATCGACCCGATCGAGCGGCTGCGCAAGGCGTATATGCTGCTGGCGCGCCAGCTCGAGCTGCTGAAGCTGCGTCAGAAGATCCAGCAGGATACCAAAGAGATGCTGGATCAGAGCCAGCGCGAGTATTTTCTGCGCGAGCAAATGCGCGTGATCCGCCGCGAGCTTGGCGAGGATGAAGATAGCGACGACCCGATCGACGAGCTGAAGCGCAAGATCGCCGAGCTGAAAGCGCCCGAGTATGTAAAAGAGCAGGCCACACACGAGCTGAAGCGGCTGGCCCAGCAAGGCATGAACAGCCCCGAGTCGGGCGTGATCCGCACCTACCTGGATTGGATCATCTCCCTGCCTTGGTCGGAAGAGGACATGCCCGAGATCAGCATCAGCCAGGCCCAGGCGGTGCTCGACGAAGACCACTATGGGCTCGAGAAGGTGAAGGAGCGCCTGCTGGAATACCTGGCGGTGCGCAAGCTGGCCGGCAGCAAGATGCGCAGCCCGATCTTGTGCCTGGTCGGCCCGCCCGGCGTTGGGAAGACCAGCCTGGGGCGCTCGATCGCGCGGGCGCTGGGCCGCGCCTTTGTGCGCACCAGCCTGGGCGGCATCCGCGACGAGGCCGAGATCCGTGGCCACCGGCGTACCTATATCGGCGCGATGCCCGGCCGGATCATTCAGGGTATGAAGACGGCGAAGTCGCGCTACCCGGTCTATATCCTCGACGAAGTCGACAAGATCGGGCAGGACTTTCGCGGCGACCCGACTTCGGCGCTGCTCGAGGTGCTCGACCCGGAGCAGAACAATACGTTTTCGGATCACTACCTGGAGATCCCGTACGATCTTTCGCAGGTGGTGTTTATTGCCACTGCCAACCAGCTCGACCCGATCCCTGGGCCGCTGCGCGACCGCATGGAGGTAATCGAGATCGGCGGCTACACCGAGGACGAGAAACTCGGGATCGCGCAGGGCTTTCTGGTACGTAAGCAGCGCGAGTTCCACGGGCTTACGACCGAGCAGCTGCAGATCACCAACGCAGCGGTGCTAAAGCTCATCCGCGAGTATACGCGCGAAGCGGGCGTGCGCAACCTCGAGCGCGAGCTGGCGAGCCTGTGCCGCAAGGTGGCGCGCAAGGTCGCGGCAGCCGGCGATGCGGCCAAGGCACAATCGGCCGATGGCGTAGAGGCACCCGCGAGCGAGGCAGCAGCCCAGCAGTACGTGATCGACGAGGGCGACATTGTGACCTACCTTGGCCCGGAGCGATTCTCGTTCGGCCTGGCCGAGGAGAAAGACGAGATCGGCGTTGCCACTGGTGTGTACTGGTCGCCAACCGGCGGTGACACGCTGTCGATCGAGGTGTTGCCGGTGCGCGGCAAAGGCGCGCTCCAGCTCACCGGGCAGCTCGGCGACGTGATGAAGGAGTCAGCGCAGGCGGCGCTCTCGTACGCGCGCTACCGCGCCGACCAGCTCGGGATCGACCCGAACTACTTCGAGGAGCACAACATCCACGTGCACGTGCCGGAAGGCGCGGTGCCGAAGGATGGCCCCTCGGCCGGCATCACGCTGACGACTGCGCTGATCTCGGCGATGACCGGGCGGCCGGTGCGGCGCGATGTGGCGATGACCGGCGAGGTAACGCTGCGCGGCAAGGTACTGCCGATTGGCGGCCTGAAGGAGAAGACGCTAGCAGCGCATCGCGCCGGCATCAAGACGTTTATTCTGCCGAAGGACAATGCCAAAGACATCAGCGAGCTGCCGCAGAAAGTGCGCGACGATCTGCAGCTTATACCGGTGTCGTCGATGGAGGAAGTGCTGAAGATCGCGCTGGCGCGTAGCCAGTAGGCCTGCAGCCACTACCTGCAAGCATGCCCTCGCTTCCCAACCAGGAGGCGGGGGCGTGTGTTTGGGTGTGACGGAAAGTCTTGCACGTGGTAGGATGAGGTCGCGACTCAATTTCTGCAGGAGCGATATGATGAGCCACCCGCTTGACGAACACACCTGGCATCGGATGACGGAGGAGATTCTGGCTGGGATGCGCGACTGGCGCCTGGCGCATCCGAAAGCCACGCTCCGCGAACTCGAGGACGAACTGGATACTCGCTGGGCGCGCGTCCGAGCGCGGATGCTCGAAGCTATGGCACTCGCGAGTGCTGCCGCCAACTGGACCGCCGCACCGGAGGGTCAGCAGCCGTCTTGCCCGGATTGCGGTCAGCCACTCCACCTCCGTGGCGCTGACACGCGCACACTCCAGACCCACGGTGGTCAAACGCTCACGCTCAATCGCCAGTACGGAAGTTGCCCCGCCTGTGGCGCGGGCCTTTTTCCCCCTCGATGAAGAACTGGGCTTGCTGCCCGGCTCTCTGACCCCACGACTGCACGAAGCGCTGGTTCGGCTCAGCACCCATATCCCCTCATTCGCGAAAGCCGCTCGCGAGCTGGCCTTCTTTACCGGTGCCCAGATCCATCCCGATACTGCGCGAGCGCGCACGGAAGCGGCTGGTGCGATGCTGGTCGCCTACGAGACCACCGAAGCGGAACGCATCCTGCGTGAGCAGCCCGCGCCACCCTGCGCGCCGAACCGCCTGCTGCTCAGCGTCGATGGCGCCATGGTGCCGCTCGTTCACGGCCAATGGACCGAAGTGCGCACACTCGCGGTTGGCGAGGTACAGCCGGCCCAGAACACCGCCGATGGCCCAGGTGTGCACACGACCACCCTGTCCTATTTCTCGCGCCGCACCGACAGTACGAGCTTTGGCGAGCTGGCGACCCTTGAATTGCACCGGCGCGGGCTTGAAGGCGCACGACAGGTCGGCGCAGTGGTTGACGGAGCGGTCTGGTGTCAGTCATTCGTGGATCTGCACTACCCCGACGCGGTGCGCATCCTCGACTTTGCCCACGCGGCGGAATATCTGACAGAGATCGGCCAAACGGCTGGCAGAGACGGCGCACTTCTCACACCGGCTCGGGTGGCGGAACTGCGTCACGCGCTCAAACACGATGGCCCGGCCTCGGTGCTGCCGCTGCTTCGGACGCTGATCGCGACAGTGCCGAGCACCACCGAACTGGCCAGTTGCCTGGCCTATCTCGAAAGCCGAGAGGCGCAGATGCAGTACCCGCAGTTCATCGCGGACGGGTGGCCGATTGGCAGCGGGATGGTCGAGAGCGCGAACAAACGCCCAACTCGTCATCGAGGGGGGAAAAGGCCCGTGCCGCAGGCAGGGCAGGTGCCGTAGGAACGCGCCAGGTTCAAGGATTGGCCGCCGTGTGTTTGGAGTGTGCGTGTGTCAGTGCCACGGAGGCGGAGCGGTTGGCCACAATCCGGGCAAGTCGGCTGCTGCTCCGCCGGTGCAGCAGTCCAATTGGCGGCCGCACTGGCGAGCGCCATAGCTTCGAGCATACGCGCTCGGACGCGCGCCCAGCGGGTATCCAGTTCGTCCTCGATTTCGCGGAGCGTGGCTTTGGGATGGGCCTGGCGCCATTCGCGCATCCCAGCCAGAATCTCCTCAGTCATCCGATGCCAGGTGTGCTCGTCAAGCGGGTGGCTCATCGCATCGCTCCTAGAGAAAATGTGTCGCGACCTCATCCTACCACCTGCAAGACTTTCCGTCACACCCCGTGTGTTTTTGGCGGTTGCAGAGCCTCTGCCTTTCTGCTATACTTCCCGGCTGGATTCAGCGTCTGATAGCAGAATGACGATGTGCTAACCATCCGATTTCGCGCGGCGTATGGTTGTGCACACCCGCGACGTGGCACGGCAAGCACCTGGCTTCCCGCGGCACAGAACCTGGAAAGCGAGCGCAGTTTCGTTGGCGCAGCCGATGACGATCGTTGGGCATCTGGCGCCGGATCTCGATTGTGTCACCGCGATTTGGATCCTGATGCGATTCGCCGATGCCGGCGATGCCGAGCTCGAGTTTGTGCCGGCCGGCAGCACCTGGCAGAGCTTGCCGGCCGATGCCAACCCACGCATCGTGCATGTTGACACTGGTGGTGGCCGTTTTGACCATCACCAGCGCAAGGTGCAGAACCTGTGCTCGGCCGAGCTGGTGCGCCGCGCGCTTGCCCCCTACGACCAAGCGCTCGAACGAATGGTGCGCCAGGTCTGCCAGATCGACAACGCCCTGGCGCCAGCTAGCGAGCAGGGCTTTTTCAACATCAATGCGCTGATCACCGGCTATAACCTGCTGTTCCCCAACCGGCCGCGCCACGTTGCCTACGCGATGCTACCCAACCTGGACGCCTGGTACGAGCATGAGATCCGCCAGATACGCCTTGAGCAGGCGTTTGCGCGGCGGCTCGAGTTCGATACGCGCTGGGGTTTGGGAATTGCTATGGAGAGCGAAGACGGCGGCTCGAGCAAGCTCGCATACCGGCATGGCGCAGTGCTATACGCCTACCGCGACGGCCACGGCTGGATGGGCGTGGCAGCGCAGGCGCGGTCGAAGGTCGATCTGACGCCGGTGTTCCAGGCGCTGCAATTGGTCGATGGCGATGCCGATTGGTATTTGCACCCGAGCACGCGGCTGTTGCTGTGCGGCAGCCCGAAGGCGCCGCCGCGGGTGGCCTCGCGCCTGAGCCTGCCCGAGCTGGTGCGTGTGATCCAGGGCGAGCGTCCGGCCCAGGGCCGGCGCTAAATCAATGAACCGCGTAATTCGCAGCTGTGTCGAGCGTTATAGGAGCTAGAGCCATGCAAGTTCGCGAGATTATGACCGCCGACGTGATTAGCGTGCTGGAGACCAGCACCATCGAAGATGCCGCCCGCGTGCTAGCGCGCCACCGCATTAGCGGCCTGCCGGTGGTGAACGACGCTGGCTCGCTGGTGGGCCTGGCGACAGAGTACGACTTTATCTCGAAAGAAGGGCATACCGTGGCCGACATTATGAGCCGCGGCGTGATCAGCGTCACCGAAGATACCAATGTCGAAGAGGTGGCGCACCTGCTGGCTAACCGGCGCATTCGGCGTGTGCCGGTGCTGCGAGGCGATCGGCTCGTCGGTATTGTGAGCCGGTCGGATCTGATCAAGCAGATCGCCATGCGCTGGGTGTGCCCGGTGTGTGGCGAGGTCGTTCGTGGGCCACAGGCGCCCGAGCAGTGCCCGCGCTGCCACGCGCCTCAGAGCGTCTTCACCCACGAGACGATGCACCCGGGGATGTAGGAGCGAATAACGCGCAGCCGACGCAGCAGTGGGATGGAGGCGCCCCGCTGCGTACCGGTGCGCGCCTGACGCAGTGTTAAGGAGCGAGGAACCATGGCGAAACAAGCCAAACAGCCGGTTGATGGCGCCGAGGAGGTACGGCGCGACCTTTCGGGCGAGGACCCGGAGCAGCTGAAGCACTACTACTACCAGATGCTGCTGCTCCGGCGCTTCGAGGAGCGCGCCGGCGAGATGTACACCAAGGCCAAGATTGGCGGCTACTGCCACCTCAACCTGGGCGAAGAGGCGACGATCGTGGGCCTGATGGCGGCGCTGACGGCCGACGACTACATTTTCACAAACTACCGCGAGCACGGCTATATCATCGCGCGCGGCATTGAGCCGGGGCCGGTGATGGCCGAGCTGTTCGGCAAAGAGACGGGCGTGTCGCGCGGGCGCGGCGGCTCGATGCACCTGTTCGATGCAGGCACCCACTTCATGGGCGGCTACGCGATCGTCGGTGGGCAGCTGCCGCTAGCAACCGGCGCGGCCTACGCGCTGAAGCAGCAGAACCGCCCTGGCGTCGTGGTGTGCCAGATGGGCGACGCGACTACGAACATCGGCGCGTGGCACGAGTCGCTCAACCTGGCGGCGCTGTGGAAGCTGCCGGTGATCTACCTGATCGTCAATAACGGCTACGGCATGGGCACAACCGTCGAGGAAGGCGCGGCCGAGCCGGATCTCTACAAGCGCGGCGCGGCGTTCCGCATGCACGGCGAGCGCGTGGATGGCCGCGATGTGCTGGCGATACGCGACGCGGCCCGGCGGCTGCGCGAGCGCGCCGAGAACGAGAAGCAGCCGGCGATTCTCGAGGCGGTGAGCTTTCGCTTCCGCGGCCACTCGGTGATCGACGCCGACCGCTACCGCGACCCTGAGGAAGTGAAGCAGGGCCGCGCGCAGGATCCGGTGTCGATGTTCGCGCGCCAGCTGAGCGACGCCAAGATCGCCGACGACGCCTGGCTGAAAGAGACGGCCACGCGCGTCGAGCGCGAGGTGCAGGAGGCGATCGATTTCGCCGACAAGAGCCCCGACCCCAAGATCGAAGACCTGTTCGACTATATGTATGCCACGCCCGTGCCAAACACGCCCGGCCGCGAGGAAGCGCTGGCGATCGCCCGGCAGGCGCAAGGAGGGCGATAACGTATGCCAGTGATAACCTACCGCCAGGCGCTCAACGACACCCTGGGTGAAGAGCTGGCGCGCGATGAGCGCGTCGTGCTGATGGGCGAGGAGATCGGCAAGTTCCAGGGCTCGTACCGGATCACCGAGGGGTTGCAGAGCGAGTTCGGCAAGCAGCGCGTGGTCGATACGCCGATCGCCGAAGAAGGCTTCGTGGGCCTGGCCGTTGGCGCGGCGATGCTGGGCATGCGCCCGGTGGTCGAGATCATGACGATCAACTTCATCCTGGTGGCGATCGACCAGATCGTGAACCATGCCTCGAAGATCCACTATATGTTCGGCGGGCAGGCACGCGTGCCGCTGGTGGTTCGCACGCCTTCGGGCGGCGTGGGCCAGCTGGCTGCCACGCACTCGCAGAGCTTCGAGAACTGGTTCGCCTACTGCCCGGGCCTTAAGGTGGTGGCGCCTTCAACGCCCTACGACGCCAAGGGGCTGCTGCGCGCCGCCATCCGCGACGACGACCCGGTGATCTTTATCGAGAGCCTGGCGCTGTACGATACCAAGGGCGAAGTTCCGCAAGACGAAGACTACACCCTGCCGATTGGCAAGGCCGAGGTGAAGCGCGAGGGCACCGATATTACGGTGGTGGCCTACTCGCGCATGACCGTTGTGGCGATGCAGGTAGCCCAGAACCTCGAAAAAGAAGGCATCAGCGTCGAGGTGGTCGACCTGCGCTCGCTGCGGCCGCTCGACCGTGAGACGATCGTCAATTCGGTGAAGAAGACCAGCCGGGCGGTGGTGATCGAGGAAGACTGGTACTCGTATGGCATTGGCGCCGAGATCGCCGCGACCATCCAGGAGGGCGCGTTCGACTACCTCGACGCGCCGGTGCTGCGGGTGGCCGGCGTGGAGGTCCCGCTCCCGTATGCCGCCAAGCTATCGCAAGCATCCAAGCCGGGCGCGCAAGATCTGATCAATGCGATCTATCGCTCGCTGGAAGGAGGCAAACGATGGCAGAAGTAACCATGCCGCGCCTGAGCGACACAATGTCGGAGGGGTCGGTTGGCCGCTGGCTGAAGAAGCCGGGCGACAGGATCGAGAATGGCGATATTATCGCCGAGATCGAGACCGACAAGGCGACAATGGAGCTGCAATCGTTCGAGAGCGGCACGCTGCAGAAGATCCTGGTCGAAGAGGGCAAGGTGGTGCCGATTGGCCAGGTGATCGCGCTGATCGGCGAGGGCGCGGCCCCGGCCGAGGCCGCACCGCCGGCCGGCGACCAGCAGACCCCGGCCGAGGAGGGTGGCGCCGAAGCAGTAGCGCGTAACACCGCTGAGGCGCGCGCCGAGGCCCAGCAGGCGCCTGCGCCGAACGCGCCACAGCCGCAGGCCGCGCCAGCGAATGGCCAGGGCGACGAGCATATCAAGGCCTCGCCGCTGGCGCGCCGGCTGGCGGCCGAGCGCGGGATCGACCTGCGCCAGGTGCAGGGCACCGGGCCGGGCGGCCGGATCATCAAGGAGAATGTCGAGAGCTTCCAGCCCGCCAGCGCGCCGGCCCCGGCGCCGCAGCCACAGGCGCCCGTGCCAGCACCAGCGCCAGCGGCCCCGGCGCCGCAGCCACAGGCGCCCGCGCCAAACGCAGCCGCCGAGCCGCTTGGGCGCATGCGCCGCGCGATCGCGCGGGCAATGAGCGAGTCGAAGCCGGGCGTGCCGCATATCTACGTCACGGTCGAGATCGACATGGGCGCGGCCATGCAGCTGCGCAAACAGATCAACGACAGCGGGGCGGCCGATGTCAAGGTGTCGGTGAACGACCTGGTGGTGAAGGCTGCCGCGAAGGCGCTGGTGAAGCTGCCGGCGGTGAATACCAGCTTCGCCACCACCGGCGATGGCCAGGCCGGGATTGTGAAGCACAGCGGCGTGCACGTGAGCGTGGCGGTGGCGCTGGACGATGGCCTGATCGCGCCGGTGATCAAGGACGCCGACAAAAAGAGCATCGGCACGATCGCCGCCGAAGTGAAAGACATGGCCGGCCGCGCGCGCGAGGGCAAGATCAAGCAGAACGAGCTCGAGGGCGCGACCTTCCAAGTGACCAACCTGGGCATGTATGGCGTGGTCGAGTTTGGCTCGATCATCACCGCGCCGCAGGCGGCCTCGCTGGCGGTTGGCGCGGTGCGCCAGGTGCCGGTGGTGCGCGGCGGCCAGATCGTGGTGGGCGAGGTGATGAATGTGACCCTCAGCGCCGACCACCGGATTGTCGATGGTGCGGTGGCGGCGCAGTACCTGGCCGAGCTGCGCAAGCTGCTCGAGGCGCCGATGAGCCTGCTGGTATAGCGCACGCGGCGAACCGAAAACCGAGAGCCGGGCGCGCCTCGCGGCGCCCGGCTCTCGGTTTTTGATGCCCGGTTCTCTGCTATAATGCGCGCCAGCAAGAAGATATCCAATCGCTGGCCCAAGGAGATACGACAGCCATGAGCGCTACCCAGAGCGACAGCACGCCTAAGCACGCCGCCGATGTGACGATCGAGTGGCTACGCAGTATTCGCTACCAGATACAGCCGGCATCGCGCGTGCCGACGATCGAGGGCGTGATTGTCAAGGATCTGCGCGTGAACCTCGACGGCCGCGGCGACGTGATCGAGCTGTGGAGCCGGCCGTGGATCGAGGCCGAGAACCTGGTGATGCCGGCGCACGTGTACCAGAGCGCCACCGACCATGGCGTGGTGAAATGCTGGCACCTGCACGACATTCATACCGACCAGTTCACTGTAACGCGCGGCAAGCTGCAGGTGTCGTTGGTCGACATCCGGCCCGACTCGCCGACATTTGGGCACGTGAACGCGATCTTTCTCGGCTCGCAGCGCCCGCGGCTGATCAAGATTCCGCCGATGATCATGCACGGCTGGAAAGCGCTGACGCCGCCGGAGGTGATCGTGGTGAATCTGCAGTCGCACGTCTACGACGCCGCCGATGAGTTCAAGTTCCCCTGGAACTGCGTGCTGGAAGAGGTGTGGGAGCCGCGCAACGGCTAATACCTACCCCGTTTGATCGCTGCGTAATGCCCTGCCCGGCTTCGCCGGTCAGGGCATTGCAACGCGAAATTTCGGAGGCGGCGAAGCCGCCCCGAAGCCCCACATGCAGCAAGCGATCGGCCGGATGTGGCATAGCCGGCCACGCTCAGGCCTCTTCGACCGCGTCGCGGATATGGTTGATACGCGCCACGCGCCCGGCGCGGTCGAGATCGATGGCCACCACATCAATGCGCCAGGGGTGGCTCTGGTCGATCGCGTGCGCTTCAAGAAAGGCGTAGGCCAGGGCGGCCAGGCGCACCTGTTTGGCAGGGCCGATCGACTGCTCGGCCAGCCCAGGCTCAGCACCCTGGCGCGCCCGCACCTCAACGAACACCAGCACTGGCCCCTCGTGCATCACCAGGTCGAGCTCGCCGTGGGCGCAGCGCCACTTGCGCGCCACCAGGGTGTAGCCGCGCCGCAGCAGGTAGGTCGCGGCCGCCTGCTCGCCGAAGTCGCCCAGCCTGGCGCGCTTAGGAGGCATTGTGCTGGTGCACGGAGGCCGCCGCTACGGGTAAATGCCGCGCGTCAGCGTCGACTGGGCCACGCGCTCGACCGCCAGCAGGTACGCGGCCGTACGCATTGACAGGCGGCGCTCGTGAGCCTTGCGCAGCACATTCTGGAAGGCGTTGACCATCACGCGCTCGAGCTGAGCATTGACCTCGCGCTCGGTCCAGAAGAATTCCTGCAAGCCCTGCACCCACTCGAAGTAGCTCACCGTCACGCCGCCCGCGCCAGCCAGGATGTCGGGGATCACGAACACGCCGTTGTCGTAGAGGACTGCGTCGGCCGCGGGTGTGACCGGGCCGTTGGCGGCTTCGCCGATCACGCGCGCCTTGATCTTGTTGGCATTGGCCTCGGTGATCTGATTTTCGAGCGCGGCGGGGATGAGGATATCGCAGGGCAGCTCGAGCAGCTCGGCGTTGGTGACGTTATCGGCCTCGGCGAAATCGCGCAGCGCGCCGGTGCGATGCTTATACGCCAGCACATCGCTGATCGGCAGGCCGTGCGGGTTGTAGATGCCACCTTGGCTGTCGCTGACTGCCACCACCTGCGCGCCCAGCTCGTCGAGCACGCGTGCGCACACACTGCCGACCTGGCCGAAGCCCTGGATCACCACTTTGGCGCCGGTGATGTCGAGGCTCAGCGCGCGCGACGACTCGCGCAGCACGTACACCAGCCCGAGCCCGGGCGCCTCGACCCGGCCCTGCGAGCCGCCGACGTTGATCGGCTTGCCGGTGACCACCGCCGGGACGGTGTGGCCGGTCTGCATCGAGTAGGTATCCATGATCCAGGCCATTTCCTGGGCAGTGGTGCCAACATCAGGCGCGGGAATGTCGCGGTCGGGGCCGATCAGCAGCGAGATCTCGCTGGTGTAGCGGCGGGTCAGGCGTTCGAGCTCGTTCATCGACAGGCGCTTGGGGTCGCAGATCACCGCGCCCTTGGCCCCGCCATAGGGGATATTGACGGTATTGCACTTCCAAGTCATCCACATGGCCAGCGCGCGCACTTCGTCGATGGTGACATCGGGGTGGTAGCGAATGCCGCCTTTGGCCGGGCCGCGAGTGATGTTGTGCTGCACCCGAAAGCCGGTAAATACCTCGATGCTGCCGTCGTCCATCTTCACCGGGAAGTTGACGGTCAGCTCGCGCTGGGGCACGCGTAGGATGCGGCGCAGGCCGCTGCTGAGGTCGAGCATGTCGGCAGCGATATCGAACTGCCGCTGGGCATGGGCAAAAGAATTCTCGGCTTCAGGTGCCATCGGGATCCTCCTCGTCGAGTGCGGTTCGCTCGTGCCAGACTGCGCTGTCCGGCGGTTTAGGCTATGTGTGTCGGCCTTGCATCCCACCGACGCAGCGTGCTGCGCTATTCGTTTGGCTCGCCGCGGTAGCTATAGCGGCGATGCGGTTCGGCGGGCGGGGCGCTGAACCATGTGCGCGCGGCCAGGCGGCGGCTCTGGCGCGAGCACTCATGCTGCGCCCGCAGCGCTACCTGGCCGGCCCGCGCAATCAGCGGCTGGCGCGCGTGCGCCCAGCGGCGCAGCCCGCGCTTGATCGCCACCGCCGAGCGGCGAATGAGCCAGTTGCGGCGGCCGACCAGCGCCACGCCGATTACCAGAAACAGTACGCCTTGCAGCACCGGCAGCACCAGCCCGAGCACTCCCAGGATGATGAACAGCCAGCCAAGCACCTGCCGCACCACCGGCCAGACGAGCCGGCGCAGCGACAGGACCGTGCGCGCATATACGGATGATCGTCGTTCGCTCATACCACAGTATAGCATAGTCGGCGCGCGCGGCTCGACCATCGGGCGGGGTTCTGCGGCCACACTTTGGTGTTGCGTTAGGCCCGGCCGAGGGCGCGGCGCAGCAGCGCGCGCTCTTCGGCGCCAAACGCGCCTAGCCCGGCGAGCACGCCCAGGTACACCGGCGCGGCCACGATCGCGGCCAGCAAGCCGGCTGGCCCCAGATTGTACACGCCCAGCATCGCCGCGCCCATCAGCAGCGCCGCGAGTGCCGGGCGCCACGCCAGCGCCAGCAGCGGCGGCAGCACGCCCTCGCGGCGCAGAATCGGTAAGAACGGCAGCAGCAGCACCACCTCGGTGGCGACGGTGACGGCCGCCGCGTAGAGGTAGCCGTTGATCGGGTCGCGGGCGATCAGCACGAAGTTCAGCACCACGTTGGCCGCCGCCGCGATGCCGAACGCGATCGAGATCGAGCGCTGGCGGCCTAGCGCAATCAGCACATACTGCGAGACGCCATTGAAGTACGACAGTGGCAGATACCAGATCAGTATCGCCAGCGCAGTGGACGCGGCCGGCACGAAGCTGGGGCCGCTCAGCAGCAGGATGAGCTGCGGCGCCAGCACCATCATGCCGACGGTCAGCGGCCAGGCCAGCAGCTGCAGCAGCGCGGCGGCCTGGCGATAGAGCCGCTGCAGCGCCGCGCGATCGTGCACGGCGTGGCGCGCCAGCAGCGGGAATAGCGCCGCCACAAAGTACGGCGGCACGATCTGGGTCATGCCGATCCACTTATAGGCCGCGTCGTAGGCGCCAACCACTGTGTCGTTGCTGTAGCCGCGCAAGATCAGCGAGTCGAACTTGAAGAACACGCCCAGCAGCAGGCTGTTGAGCATGAGCGGGAAAGCTTCGCGCAGTAGCGCGCGCGCCTCGGCCCAATCCCACGCCAGCCTGAAGCGAAAAAGCATCCGCTGCTGAAGCGCAAAGAACAGCGCCGCGTTGAAGGTGGTGACCAGCAGCGCCAGCGCCGCCAGGCCGATCACGCGCCCGCCGACATCGGGGATGGCGGCAAGCATGAACGTGCCGATCAGCACCTTGAGCACATTGCTGGCCAGCGCGATCGAGGCTGGGATCTCCATGCGCTGGAAGGCCTGAAACGAGGCCGAGCAGGCCGCCGCCAGCGCGGCGGGCAGCAGGTGTAGCACCAGGATCGCCAGCGCCACCACCGACGGATCGCTCAGCGGGTTGCCGATCAGCTGGTAGGTGGCCACAATCGCGGCCGCGATCGGCGCGACCAGCAGCGTCAGCAGCCAGCGCAGCAGCAGCGTGGTGCTGAACAGCCGTGTGGCGCGGCTGTGGTCGGCGGCTACCTCGCGCACGGTCAGGTCGTTCAGGCCCCAGTTGGTGATCGTGACGAAGTATAGGCTGGCGATGGTGGCGACAATGCTGTATGCGCCATTGCCGGCCTGGCCAAGCGCGCGCAGCGTCACGGCGGCGAAGCCGAAATCGATGAGCTTGTTCAGCAGCGTGGCGGCGATTGGCAGAGCGCTGTTCTTCAGCACGCGCCTGGCGTTGTTGCTTTCGTCTTCGCGGTAGAAGCGCTGCCACAGCCAGGCCGCCAGCCCCAGCAGTGGCAGCAGCGCGGCTGCGGCGGCGAGAAACACAATGGTTTTGGTAGTCAGCTGCATATGCGCCGATTATAGCAAACTTTTGGGCAGGGGCTATGGCTGCGCAGCTAGCGTGCGCCGGATCTGGTCGATATGCCCCTCGCCGTGCGCGGCATACAGCCTGAGCTGGTCGTCGAGCGATACTTCACCGTTTTCGGGATGCAGGCCGGCGCGCGGCCAGGCGTCGCCGGGCAGTGCTTCCCAGAAGGCGACCCAGCGCGCGTGCAGCGCGCGCAGCAGCGCCAGCGAGGCGCTGACGTCGGCGCCCTGCGCGTCGGACAGCTCGGCCCAGCGATCCTGGTCGTAGGGCTTGAGAGTGGGATGATCCTCGGTGGCGATCAGCTTGCAGCGCACATACGCGTTCATGTGCGAGTCGGCCAGGTGGTGCACGTTTTGCGCGACGCTCCACTCGCCGGCGAGGAAGCGGGTGGTGAGCTGCACATCGCTCAGCTCGGCGCAGATGGCGGCGATCTGCTCGGGCAGCGCGCGGATCTTGGCGATCAGCGCCTGGCGTTCGGCTGCGGTTGGCATAGCGTTCCTTTCAGTGTGCGTCGGTCGGGAGATAGCGCAATTGTAGCATTGTTTGAGCTGCATGCTCAGAAGCTGTCTGAAAAGGGTGGTTTGGAGGGACGAAGTCCCTCGCACTTCCCCGTTTCAAACAGGTTCTCAGAAAATCCGCAACCTCGGAAATTCGTCGGCCAACAACTCCTAAAAATCGCCGCTGCTCCGTTCTACATGCGAGTACAAATTCTTAAGATTGGTTAAGCGAACGATCGGGCCCAAGCCGGTGATACCCGAACGCGTACAACGCCTCGCTCTCGCGGGGCTCCTGCACGATCTGCCTGCGCTGGCGGCTCAGGCCGGCCACACGCTGGCTGGCGCCGGCCGGGTGCTGGCGCTGGCGCGCCTGGCCGACCCAGGCGACCTGGCGCTGCTGCGGCGTGCCGAGCGCTGCGCTCTGGCGCTTGGCGATGGCTACGCGCTCGACGCCACCGGGCCGCTGTGCTCGGTCTTTGCGCACATTGCCGCCGGCGCGGTCGAGGCGCCGCTGGCCTGGCATGCGCTGGCGCCGCTGCCCCCAGCCGAGCTGTGGGAAGATGACCTGGCCGCTGCCGTTGTGCCTGGCCCGCAGCCGCGCGGCGCGTACCTTGAATCGATGTTTGACGCACTCGACCGCCTGGCCGCGACGGTCGACCTGACGCACTTCGCGGCGACGCACGCGCACCTGCTGGCCTGGATCGATCGCTACGGCGCCAGCCTGCCGGTGCATCAGGGCGACATCGCATTCTGCGATCATGCGCGGCTGACTGCGGCGGTGGCAGCCTGCCTGGCGCATATGCCCGATCCTGGCACGGCCGAGCCTTTCTGCCTGCTGGCTGGCACGCTCGTGGGCGCACGCGAGTACTGCCTGGCGGTGGCGCATCAGCACGCCGACCTGGCGCGCCTGCACGGCCGATCGCTGTATCTGCGCGCGCTGCGCGAGGCGCTCGGCCACGCGCTGGCCGAGCGCCTGGAGCTGCCGTACGGCAATGTCGTGAGCTGGGATGCCGGCCGATTGTACGTGCTGGCGCCGAATACGCCCGCGACCAACGCGGCCCTGGCTGCGTTCGCGGGCGAGATCGACCTGTGGCTGCACGGCGCTAGCGCCGGCGCGCTTGCGTTTGCTCTGGCGCGGCAGGATCTGGGCGAGGCGCAGTTTCAGCCCAGTGCGCGCGGCCAGGCTGGCTTCGGCCAGGTGATCGAAAAGCTGCACGCCGCGCTCGAGCGCGCGATTGGCCGGCCGGGGTGCGGCGCGCTGATCGGTGGCGAGGGCTGGCGCGAAGATGCGTTTGTGTTTCGCGAGCGCAGCTTCGCCAGGCGCGCGCCATGCGCGGCGTGTGGCCGGCTGCCCGCCAGCCAGGCGGCCAAGCTGTGCCCCCAGTGCGCGCGCGATGAGCGCCTGGGCGGCGAGGCGCTGCGCGCGCGCTACCTGGCATTCTACAATCGCGAGGTTCGCGATGCCGCCGAGCTTATGCCAGGCCGCGCGTTTCGGCCGCTGCCGGCGATCGAAGCGCATGCATTGGGCCAGCCATACCTCGTGGTGAAGCTCGACGACCCGAGCATCGACGAGCTCGCCGCGCTACCCGGCACATTTTGCTACAGCGCCGGCCGCGTGCCAGTTGGCGACGACGGGGCTACGCTGCGCCTGGCCGATATCGCCAGGCAGGCGCAGGGCCACGCGCTGCTTGGCTACGTGCAGCTTGCGATCGACGGTGCCGGCGCGCTGCCGGGGCGGCTGCGCCGCGACAGCGCCGTGCACGTGCTGGCGCTGCAGCGCGAGCTCGAGCTGTTCCGCGCGGCAGGGCCGCGGCGCCTGCTTGCCACAGCGGGCTACGCGCCGTTCGCGGCGCTGGATCTGGGCGACAGCGTGTTGCTGGCAGGGCCGTGGAGCCAGGCCGCCCCGCTGGCGATCGATCTGCGCGCCTCGCTCGGCCGCCGTACTGGGCAGCATCCCGGTATAAGCTGCTCGGCCGGGGTGCTGTTCAGCCGGCCCGGCTACCCGCCGGCGCGCGCGGCGGCTGTGGCTGCGGCAGGCGCCAGCATGGGCGATCGGCTGGCGCTGCTGGGCGAAACGCTGCCCTGGCCGGTGGCGATGGGCGTGCTCGACGAGATTGCCCGCCTGCACCAGCACGGCCAGACGCTTAGCGCCCAGCTGCTGCGCGACCTGGCCGAGTACGGGCGGCTTCAGAGGCTCTGGCGCGAAGAACAACGCGTCGAGGGGCTGCGCTACAAAGCCATGTTTGTGTATAGCATCAGCCAGGCGCTGCGGCGCGGCGATGCCGAGATCTACCAGTGGGCCGACGAACTGATCCAATCGCTTCACGGCCAGAGCGACAGCCCGGCTATGCGCTACCTCGGGCCGATCGCCACCTACCTGCTGCTGCTGCGGCGCGAAGAATGACGCGGTGCGGCGCTCATGAAGGAGATTGCCATGACCAGTGAACGAGAACAGGGCACAGTGAAAATGTATAACCCTGATCGCGGCTTTGGATTCATCGATCGGCGCGCGGGCGAAGATGTTTTCGTGTCGCGCACGTCGGTCGAGCGGGCCGGCCTGGGCCTGCTGGTGCAGGGCGAGCCGATCAGCTTCACGATACGCCGCACCGAGCGTGGCCTCCAGGCCGAGAACCTCCAGCGGCCCGGCGAGGCGCAGGCTGGCGTGCTGAGCGAGCGCGCCGTGGGCCAGGCGCAGCCGCCTGCCCGCGAAGCCTTTGCGCCCTCGCGCTTCGACGACAGCTACCTGCGCGATGGCTATTTCGAGATCCGCGATGGCCGGCGCTCGATCCGGCCCGAGCTGCTCGACAGCCTGGCGATCGGCGTAGCTCGTACGCTCGGCATGGCCGGCGTGAAGGGCTTGCAGCTGCGCCGGGCACTCAGCCGGATACACGGCATCTACGCGCGCTATGCCCGCGACCATAGCTGCCCGGCGCTGGTGGCCGATATCTACAGCTTCAAGCGCGACATCGCCTACCAGGTGGGCCGCAAAGCCGCGCCCGAGCCATTCCAGCAGTTCATCAACCGGAACATCGAGCTGTCGGTGGCCGACCCCGAGAGCTTTCAGAATGGCTTTATTCCGCATTTCGAGAGCGTATTCGCCTACTTTGTGTACTACTTTCGCGATCAATAAGCCCGCGCGGTAAGCCGAAAGGAGCCAGCCCAATGGCCAGTACTCTGGCGCGATACCGAACGATCAGCGGCACGATCTACTGCGAAACCGGCCTGCGCATCGGCGGGTCGAATGAGCATATCGAGATCGGTGGCCTCGAAAATACGATCATTCGCCACCCGATCAGCGATGAGCCGTACATCCCCGGCTCGTCGCTCAAAGGCAAGCTGCGCTCGCTGCTCGAGTACCGTCACGATCGGCGCGACAGCCGCAACCAGCCCAAGGGCCAGACCGCGCGCGACGACGGCGAGCCATGCCAGTGCGGCCGCTGCATGATCTGCCGGGTGTTTGGGCCGCACAAGAATCCGCGCCACGAGCAAGGCCCCACCCGCGCGCTGTTTCGCGACGCGCAGCTGACGAGCCAGGCGCGCCAGCAGCTGCAAGACGCGCGCGCCAGCAAGGGCCTGTTTTTCACCGAGGTGAAGACTGAGAATATGATCACGCGCACCACCGGCGTGGCCTCCAGCCCGCGCGTGCAAGAGCGGGTGCCGGCCGGAACCACCTTTCTGTTCACGATCGCGGTGCGGATCTTTCACGACGACGACGAGACGGCGATCATCGGGCTGCTCGAAGAGGGGCTGAAGCTGCTCGAGCAAGATTACCTTGGCGCATCGGGCAGCCGCGGCTACGGCCAGGTGCGTCTCGATTATACAGTCACATGAACACCTTTCGGGCTCGAATCCGGCCGCGCTCGGCAGCGCGTACACCCTGGTTGGCCGATACGCTGTTCGGCCAGCTGTGCTGGCAGGTGCGCTACGATCAGGGCGAGGCTGGCCTGGCCGAGCTGCTGGCGCACTACCGTGCCGGCGCGCCGCCGCTGCTGTTCTCCGATGGCTTCCCGGTGGGCTGGCTGCCCGGCCCGATTGGTTTTGGCGCGCCCTCGCTGGTGCGCGAGGCGGCTTTCGAGGCGCTGCGCCGGGGCGAGCGAGTGGCCGCGTTTGAAAAGCCGGCGTTTGCGCAGGGCCGTGTAGTGCTGAAGGGCAGCGCCAGCCGGCTGAACGGCGCCTGGCCCGGCGACGCGCCCGCCAGCCAGGGCTATCGCGTCGAAGAGCTGGCGCTCGCCGAGCCGCAGCTCGATGGCCGGCAGGGCCTTGATATCTGCCTGTATGTGCGCGCCGCCGATAGCGCCTGGGCCACGCGCGCGCGCGGCTGGCTTGAGCAGCTCGCGCTTGGCGGGTATGGCGCGGGCAAATCGGCCGGCTACGGCCAGTTCGAGCTGATTGATTGGGAGGCCTGGCCCGGCTTCGACGAGGCCCCGCCGCGAGCAAACAGCTTTATTAGCTTGTCGAATTGGGTGCCCGCGCGCCACGATCCCACCGATGGCAGCTATGCGACGCTGGTGAAATACGGCAGGCTCGGCGAGGAGTTGGCGGCCAGCGCGAACCCGTTTAAGCTTCCGCTGCTCATGCTGGCGGCCGGATCGTACTTTCGTGCAACCCCGGCCCGGCCCTGGTATGGCCGCCTGGTCGAGCAGATCGCCGAGCTGCGCGATCTGCCAATTGTGCAGTATGGCTACGCCTTTGCCGTGGCCGCCGCGCTGCCGATACCAGGCACCTGAGGCGAACTAGCCCACACAGCTCGTGCAAACAGCACGACGTACGCGGTCGGCGTTTTTGCCCGCGCAGAGCGTACTTTTCGTGGTGCTGCCGCAGGCCGATTGTGAAAGGAGGCCGCCGATGTAGCGCACGCCACCGTAGCCCCGCCAACAGGGGATTGCCTTGGTACAAGCCAGTACTTGGCGAGTATGTAACCGTTCACATTGCCCCGCCGAAAGGGGACGAGCGCGCCGGCCATGCAGCCGGCGCCCAAGGATGCTCACGATGGTCGAGTCATTTCGCGTCGCGCGCTATCGCTTCGATCTCGAGGCGGTAGACCAGCTGCACCTGCCCGCATACCAGGGCAGTACGTTTCGTGGTGGCTTCGGGCACTCATTCAAGCAGATCGCCTGCTTTCAACTCGATTGGCGCGCCTGTACGCCGTGCGCGCGCGGCAACAGCTGCCCATACGGCTATATCTTCGAGAGTACCGCGCCCGCCGAGGGGCCGCAGTTTCACCACCTCCACGAGATCGCGCCCCCGTTTGTGATCGAGGCGCCATCCGGCGCGCCGCGCGTGTACCGCGCGGGCGATCGGCTTGGCTTCGAGCTGGTGCTGGTTGGCCGGGCGATCGGCTACCTGCCGTATTTTCTGCTGGCCTTCCAGGAGCTTGGGCGCACCGGGATCGGCCATCCCGCCGGCCGCTATGCGCTCCAGCGCATCAGCGCCCTGCACCCGTGGAGCGGCGAGCAGTCGCTCGTCTACGATGGCGTGGATGTGCGGCTGGGTGGCCCCGACCTGAGCGTCAGCTGGGCCGAGGCTGCGGCACAAGCCGCTCTTCTGCCCGACGACGCGCTGACACTGCGCTTTCTCACGCCCACCCGCCTGAAGTACCAGCAGGCATTTGTGGCGCAGCCGCCGTTCCACGTGCTGCTGCGCGCGCTGCTGCGCCGGATCTCTACCCTGGCGCAGTTTCACTGCGGCGCTGCCTGGCCAGGCGACCCGCGCGCGCTGATCGCCGCCGCCGAGCGGGTCGAGATGAGTGGCGCGAGCCTGGCGTGGGTCGATTGGGGTCGCTACTCCGGGCGCCAGCACCAGCGTGTCGAGCTTGGGGGCTTTGTTGGCGAGATATCCTATTGCGGCGAGCTTGCGCCATTTCGCGAGTTTCTGCTTCTCGGCGCGCTGGTTCACGTCGGCAAGGCCGCCGTGTTCGGCCACGGGCGCTACCAGCTTATCTCCTCATAAGATCCGCATCTGAGCACGTTCTTGCTGTGATGCCCTGCCCGGCGAAGCTGGGCAGGGCATCATAGCAAATTTGGGTGATTTCGTAGACAGTGCAACGCAATCTATACGTGATCAGGCGAACAGCGCATCACAGCAAGAAAGCGGGCAAGCGGAGCCGGTATCAGAGCACCCCGACATTGCTGTGATCGCCCAGCACCATCCGGTAGGCGCGTGGCTTAAACGGCGAGCGATGCACCTCGACATGGCGGCCGATCAGGCTATCTTCGAGCCGGTTGGGCAGATCGAGAATGGTGCTATGCTCCAGTACAATCGAGTGCTCGATCTCGCTGCTCTCAATTGTGCAGTGGTGATATACCGAGGTGAACGGCCCAACGTACGCATTCACGATGCGCGTATGCTCGCCGATGATCGCGGGGCCGCGAATGGTGCTGTTGATGATCTCGGCGCCTTTCTCGATGATGACCTTGCCGATGATCTGCGAATCGCGGTCGACATAACCCTCGTTTGCGGCGGCCATTTCTTCGAGGATCAGCCGGTTGGCTTCGAGCATATCGTCTTTTTTGCCAGTGTCGATCCACCAGCCCTCGTGGATATAGGGGTAGACGTTCTTGTCATGCTCCACGAGCCACTGGATCGCGTCGGTGATCTCGAGCTCGCCGCGCCACGAGGGCTTGATTGTGTCGACGGCCTGCCAGATACTTGGGTCGAACAGGTAGATGCCTACCAGCGCCAGGTCGGAGCGCGGCGTGCGCGGCTTCTCGGTGAGCCGGATGATCCGGCCGCGCTCGTCGAGCTCGGCTACACCATACTGCTGCGGGTTTGTAACCTGCTTGAGCACGATCTGGGCATTGTACTCACTTTTGCCGAACTGCTCGATCAGCGACGATATACCGCCCTGGATGCAGTTATCGCCGAGGAACATCACAAAGCGCTCGTCGCCAATGAAGTCGCGCGAGATCTTCACCGCGTGCGCCAGCCCGAGCGGCGCGTCCTGCGGGATGTACTCGATCCTCACGCCAAAGCGCTTGCCATCGCCCACGGCGGCGCGCACTTCCGGGCCAGTATCGCCAATAACAATACCGATCTCGTCGATACCAGCATCGCGGATCGCCTCGATCACGCGAAACAGCACCGGCTTATTCGCAACTGGCACCAGCTGCTTGGCGCTCGTATAGGTGATCGGCCGCAGGCGCGTGCCTTTGCCGCCGCTGAGAACTAAGCCTTTCATCACACTTCCTTATGTTCACGGTTTGTCGAAGCGCCTGATTATAGCACTACCTGCGCGCGTCAATAACACAAGTTACGCGGTGTCCTCTCGCGTGGGAGGCTTGGAGGGCGCAAGCCCTCCAAGATCGGTCACGCTTTCCTTTAATTATCGCGGCCACCGCAGTGGCCGCGACCAGCCAGCAGGCGGCGCCGCCCCCGAACCCCCACCGCGTAACTCGCGACAATAACACACGGCGCGCGGTCGCCTGCGCTATGGGCTGCCTCTGCCTACGGTAGCAAGCTACTCGCTGTCTTCTGTGCTTCAGTTTTGGCGGGTCGCTGCCACCAACACGGCGACCTGCCAAAAAAGGACCGGGGGCTGCGAAAACGCCTCCGACCCCTCCGTGCAAGGGTTATAAATAAACAGGGAGCGTAGGTGAGGAATATCTCACACGCTCCCTGTGGCACATTGAGAAAGGGGTATTAGCGGTTCGGGCGAATTGCGCCGGCGTAGTGGCGCACCCAGTAGTCGTCGTATAGGTTTGAGACCTGCACGCCGTAGCGTGGCGTCATGGCGTGGACGATGCGCCCGCCGCCGATGAAAATGGCTACGTGGCCGATGCCGCGGTGCCCGCCGGTGCCGGCGAAGAACACCAGATCGCCGGCTTTGAGGTTGTCCATCGAGCTAATCGCGGCGCCATAGCGCGTGTTAAATTGGCCAGCTGCCGTGTGCGGCAGGCTCACGCCAAACTTGCCATATACAAAGCTCGTCAGGCCGCTGCAGTCGAAGCCGCGCGGGCTGGTGCCGCCGTACACATAGCGCGCGCCGGTGAACTGGAGCGCGTAGCTGGCCACATCGCCGCTGGCCGGGATGTTCGAGAGATCGACGTTGCGGCCATTACTGCGCGCGGCGCGTGGAGCCACCGGCAGCGCCGGGAAATCTTTCGAGACAGGCACGCGCCGGATCACGCGCTCGGTAACGTTGAGGAAATCGTTGAATATCCAGGCTTTCGTGCCGTCGCCAAGCTTGATCTGCAGCCAATCGTTGAACTTGCCGACGAGGTCGACCTTCAGGCCGGCATTGACGCCGCCGATCTTCTGATACTTCGAGTCGGGGCCTTTGCGCAGGTTCACTGCGTTCTCGGCGATCAGGCCAACCAGCGCCGGGTTCGGGTCGGGCACGCTCTCGGCGGCCAGCAGGCGCTCGACAATGCCGGGCTGGATGCCCAGGAATTCGCCTTTGACCCAGCCATCGGTGCCGCCGGGGATACCGACGTGGAACCAATCCTGGTAGCGCTCAAGCAGCTCAAGCTGCGCGCCGGCGTCGAGCTTGGCCATCGAGACATAATTGGTGCCGGGGCCATCGCGCAGCTGCAGCCCAGTCTCACTCACGGTGGCGACTTTGGGCGGCGGCGGCGGCGGGATCTGGTCGGCCTGGACCTCGAATAGCGTATCGGCAGAGCCTTCGGGTAGGTTCAGCAGCTCGCCCGAAACCCAGAACACCGGCTTGCCGGCGCGCTCGCGCACCTGAAACCAGTTGCCCTCGTGGTAGCGGCCGATCACCTGCACCGGCGTACCGCCCGAGATGCGGCCGATCGCGTCGTACTCGGTGCCGGGGCCATTGCGCAGATTGATCCGCTCGCCGGCGATCGAGGCTTCCACCACCACCGGAGCCATCGCCTCGGTGCGCGACACCAGCGACAGCGGCACGGGAATATCGCCATTGTCTTCCAGCGGCGCATCGCCCTCGATCGCCGGAGCGTCGAGGTTAAGCGGCGCGCCTGGCACGACAATATCGCCGCTAGCAGGCACCATGGCCGGCTGGCTGCTGATCAAGGGGAGCGCCGTGGTGGGAAACTGGCTCAGGAACACAGCGACGGGCAGTACCAGCGCCACGATCGCGTGGAGAAGAAACCGAGCGGGGAGCCGAGATAGAGACCGAACCGGGGAGCCGAGCGTGCCCTGGAGTTGCCATTGCGCCAAGCGTGCCTGCGCCGATTGACGATACCGCTGGCTCTGGCGATTCGCGCGCTGCTGAAGCTGGCGCAGATCGCCTGGCTCGGGCGATGACATTGGCAGATGACTATGCTCGATCATGGAGCGACTCCTCACTCTGTGATCTTCGCGACACCCAGGCCGCATACATACGCGCAGACATAGACGTTTCAAGAACGACAGGGCATATGTACGAAGATCGACTTCTTGGGATTACTGGCGAGTTTAGCATAACTCGTTAAAATTTGCAAACCATCAGCAAGATCTCAGGCTTGCTTCATTGAAATAGTACTACCGCTGCATTACAATCGGCTAAACTACCGTATCAGCTCAGCCTCCCAAACCATTGCCTCGCTTGAATCCCACGCCAGGAAGATAACAGTTTTGCAATCTTCGGCACTGTGCTGGTGCGCCGCCGCCTGGCGCCGGCCGTCGGCGCCGCGCAAGCTGGCCTACATACAACTACAACAGCACTGACACAAGCTAGGTACATTCGCCATACTAATAGATTTTTCACAAATTGTCAATATATGGCGTTTCTTGGCTTCTTTATGCCGTAAAATGCCGATTATTGTAAGCTGTAGCACAAAAAACGGTGCCGATTTTATTTACAAAATCGACACCGGCTTGCTTAGTAATCGTAAATAATTGAAAAGCGGTTATGGGCCGATCAGCTGGCGCGCAAGCTGCTCAAGGGCGCCAGGGATGGCTACCTCGGCCCAGCGGTCGTCGCCTACGCCAAAGCTGAGCATGTCGCTATCGAGCTGATAATGCTCGATCTGCGCCGGCACGAAGTCGCGCAGCGCCCAACCGAGCCCAAGCAGGCGGGCTTCGGGTATATCGGTTGTGACGTATCCGCGCAGCGCGGTTGTGAGGTCTTCGAGCTGCTTGAGGCTCGCAAGCACATTGCGCCCGCGCAGTGTTGCCAGCACGCCGGCCAGCACCGCCTGCTGGCGGCGCATGCGCGCGAAGTCGCTATCGGGATGCCGGATGCGGCTGTACATGAGCGCGGTGGCGCCGTCCATATGCTGCGGCCCTGGTAAGAAGTGCGCGACGGTATAGCCATAATCCATGGTTGGAAAGTTTTCGTCGAGCAGCTCTTTTTCGACATCGACGTCGACACCGCCAAGCGCGTCGATCGCGCCAATAAAGCCCTGGAAATCGACGTACAGCGTGTAGTCGATTGGAATGCCCAGCAGCGCGCTAACCGTTTTGCGCGCTAGCCCGATGCCGCCATCGGGATCGTTGTAGATTTCGCCCCACACATGCGCCGCGTTGATCCGCGTCTCGCCGTAGCCCGGAATGCTGACCCACAGATCGCGCGGCAGCGAGAGCATGGCGACGCGGTGCTTTTGCGGGTCGACGCGCACGATGATGATCGCGTCGGTGCGCGACGGGTCATGTTCGCCTGGCCGCTGGTCGCTGCCAAGCAGCAAGATGGTGGCAGGCGCGCCAGCGGCTGGTGGAATGGGTGTGGCGGTGGGCGGCGGCGGGGTGGGTACGGGCGTGGCGCTTGGTTTGGGCGCGGTTGGCGTAGCAGGGGCGGCGGTCGGCGGCGCGGCAGTTGGCGACGGCGCTGGCACGTCTGTCGGCGTAGCGGTTGCGGCCGGGGCCGTCGCGATGATCATGGCCTGGACGTTGCGGTGAATAGTGAAGCTGGCGAGCGCAGCCCAGCCGACGATCGTGGCCGCCAGCAGCCCCAGAGCGGCCAGAGCGCCGAGGCCGGAATACCACAGCACGCGCGCGGCGACTGTGCGCGGGCCGTGGCGCGGCCGGGCGGCCTGCGGCGCGCTGTGTGCGGGCGCACCTGGCGCCGCGGCCTGGCTTGGGGGGCCAGGCTGTGCCAGCAGCGCGCTGAGAAGATCCTGTTCGGCGGCCTGGCGATACGCCCTGCAGCCGGCGCAGCCGGCCAGGTGAAAGCCGAGCGCGGCGCGGGTGGCGGTTGCGGAGCCAGGCGTAATGCCCTGGGCGAGTAGGCGGCGGGCCTCGGCACAATCCATAGCCAGCGATTCCTTGGCAGAATGATCGGCGCTTGTGGCACCACTTGGCGTTTTTTCCTGACATCCTTCTAGGTTATTTGCGAGTATTCTAGCATACATGTCAACAGCGTATTGCGCCGTATAAACTGAAGCGTAAATAGTTTTGCGGGCTAGCTACGTAGCCTAGCCAGGAACTGTCAATTGCCGGTATTGTTCTTGCTGCAAAGGGTTTGCGTCACTTTCATTGACGCCGGGTTATTTGTGCGCTAGGATATCTTGCATTCTAGTTGCCCTCAGCCGGATCGGGAGGATCTCATGTCCCAACGAACAGCGCAATCTGCACGAATCGAAACCATCGATCGTATGATTCGCGAGCTGACATGGCACGGCCAGAAGCACGCGATTCAAACGCTCACCCGGCCTGAGATCGGCCTGACGATGCCGCAGATGGTCACGCTGTTGGCGATCTACGACAGTGGCTCGTGCCGCATGGGCGACCTAGCCGACGCCACGCAGCAATCGGGCGGCACGCTCACCGGCATTGTCGATCGGCTGATCGTCGATGGCCTCGTCGAGCGCGTGCGCAGCGCGCAGGATCGCCGGGTGATCGAGGTGGTGCTGACGCCGGCCGGCAAGGCGCGCGTGCAAGGGGTGCTGTCTGCGCGGCAGGCCGACCTTGAGCGCATCCTGTCGGGCTTCACCGACCGCCAGCTCGAGCAGTTTGAGCAGCTGCTGATGCAGTTTCTGCACGGTCTGCACGGTGTGGCTGAATCGCCGGAAGAGCCAGCGCGCGAGCTCGGCGCCTAGCACGACGCTAATACCTCCAGTATAATACCCCTGTGGAACGATCCTCGATCCCCGTACGATGAGGCTTTCAATGTCTGCGTTCTTTCGCGCCCGCCAGCTGCCGCGCCGCGTATGGCTGACAAGTATTGGGCTGGTGCTGGCGGTGGCGCTGTGCGCACTGGGGGTATTCTGGTGGCGCAGCGCAGCGGCTCCCGCGCGGCGCAACTTCAGCTTGATCTTCCCGCATGCCGATACACTTACCGCGACCGTGAACGCTAGCGGCCAGCTCGAGCCAGCCCAGGTGGTGACGCTCGGCTTCGCCAGCCCTGGCCGGGTCGACGCGGTGCTGGTGCGCGTGGGCGACCGTGTGGCCGCCGGCGCGGCGCTGGCGCGGCTCGATACGCGCGAGCTGGCGCTGCGCGTGCGCCAGGCCGAGGCTCAGTTTGCGCAGGCCCGCGCCAGCTACGACCGTGTGGCCGCCGGTGCAAGCGCAGCCGAGCGCGCCGCCGCCGAGGCGCAGCTTCAGCAGGCCGAGGCCCAGCAGCGCCAGACGCGCGGCAGCGTCACCGACGCGGATATGCGCGCCGCCGAGGCGCAGCTCGATCAGGCCGAGGCCCAGCTCGCGCGGCTGCAGGGTGGCCCGAAACCCACCGACCTGGCCGTCGCCCAGGGCCAGGTTGAGCAGGCCCAGCTGGCGCTGGAAGCCCAGCGCAGCCAGCTCTCGGCGGCGAAGACCAGCGCCGAGCTGCAGGTGCAGCAGGCGAGCAGCGCGCTGACGCAGGCGCAATCGCGCTACTCCACGGCGCTGCAGAGCTGGCAGTATGTTCAGGCCACCGGCAACGATCCGATCACCCCCGAAGTGCCCGACTCGAGCAGGCCCGGCAAGAGCAAGCCGAACACCCTGAGCGACGGCCAGCGCCAGCGCTACTACGACGCGTACGTCCAGGCCGAGGCCGGCCTGCACAGCGCCGAGCAGTCGGTGCAGCAGGCGCTGGTGGCGGCCGAAAACGCGCGCCAGGCCGAGAGCAGCGGCGTGCAGACGGCCGAGCAGCAGCTGGCTGGCGCCCAGGCGAACCTCGACAAGCTGCGCGCCGGCGCCGACGCCGACCAGCTGGCGGCTGCGCGCGCCCAGGTGGCCTCGGCGCGCGCCAACCTCAACCGCCTGCGCGGCGATCAGCGCGGCGGCGCGCTTGCAGCGGCCCAGGCTGGGGTGGCGCAGGCCGAGGCGAACCTCGACCGGCTGCGCGCCGGCCCGAGCACCAGCGACCTGGCGGCCGCCGAGGCACAGCTCGAGAGCGCCCAGGCGGCGCTTGACCTGGCCAGGCTGGCGCTCGATCAGGCCACGCTCGCGGCGCCGTTCGCCGGGGTGGTGGCGGAGGTAAACCTGCGGCCCGGCGAAGTGCCGAGCGCCACGCGCGCGCCGCTGGTGCTGGCCGACCTGTCGAGCTACCACGTCGACGTCACCGTCGATGAGATCGACGTATCGCGGATCGCCGCCGGCCAGCCGGTGACGCTGACGCTCGACGCGCTGCCCGGCCTAGCGCTGCCTGGCGCCGTCGAGACCATCAGCCCGCTTGCCAGCGCCGGCGCGACGGTGACCTCGTACCAGGTGCGGGTGACAACCAGCGCCCAGGAGCCACGCTTGCGCGCGGGCATGTCGGCCAATGCCGATATCGAAGTGGCGCGCAAGCCGAATGCCCTGGTCGCGCCGCGCCGCGCGGTGCGCAACGACCGCGGGCGCCTGGTGGTAGATGTGCCGCGCGACCAGGCGCTGTGCCTGCTGCCGGCCGACCAGCGCCCGGCCAGTGTCGACCTCGACCAGCGCGAGGTTGCGACTGGCCTGAGTAACGAGCAGCTGATCGAGATTACGTCGGGCCTCGACGATCGTACGTGCGTGTATGTCGAGGGTATCGACGCGCGGCTGAATCTGCTGTTTGGCCCGCCGCCAGGCGTGCGCCGCTAGTGCGGCGCTGCATTCTGAAGATGACCGTGTCCCTACCAACGATTAGCGCGGATTGTTCAACTGGTATCTGATCGCTCGATTATGATTGAACTTACGCAGTTGCGCTGTTCGGCTCCCTCAATGCGGCAGCAGGACATTTGGCCATGCTCCTGTGTAAGTTTTTTCGCGCGGAGCGCGGAAAAACCTACGGATCTGCCGAAGGCTGAGCGCGCCAACTGCGCGAGTCGTATATGAATCTGTTCGAATCCATCCGCATCGCCTTCGCAAGCCTGCTGTCGAATAAGCTGCGGGCGATCCTGACCATGCTCGGCATTATCATCGGCGTGGGCGCGGTGATCACGCTGCTCGCGCTTGGCGGCGCGATCCAGGCGCTGGTAACCAGCCAGCTGCAGGGGTTGGGCTCGAACCTGGTGTTTGTTTTCGCCGGCACCAATGATCCCGAGCAGAACCGCCGCGTGCCGCCCGAGCTCACAAACGCCGACGTGGCGGCGCTGGCCGACCCGCTGAACCTGCCGGCCGCCGCCGCGGTGTGCGCGACGCTCACGCGCGGCGGGCTGATCGCCTATGCCGGCGCGAGCTTCGACGGGCGCGTTGCCGGAGTCACCAGCAACTATCTGGCCGTGCGCAATGCCAAAGTCGAGCAGGGCAGCTTTTTCGACCAGCAGGCCGTCGAGGCGCGCTCGCGCGTGGCCGTGCTGGGCGCGAATGTTCGCACGACGCTGTTTCGCGACGAAGACCCGCTCGGCCGGCGCATTCGCATCAACGACGTGAGCTTCGAGGTGATCGGCGTGCTGGCGGCCAAGGGCGGCAACTTCGGCCCAAGCGAGGACGACCAGGTGTTCGTGCCGCTTTCGACCGCACAGCTGCGGCTGTTTCCGCCGCCGCCCGGCACGATCAACCGCGTGCAGGTGAGCGTGATCTACATCCAGGCTGTCGACGACCGCAGCATCGACGCGGTAATCGAGCAGGCCACCGCGCTGCTGCGCCAGCGCCACAACCTGAGCTACCAGGACAGCAATTTCACGCTGGTGACGCAGGAGGATCTGATCGCCTCATTTGGCACGATCACCGGGGCGCTGACGGCGTTTCTAGGCGCGATCGCCGCGATCTCGCTGCTGGTGGGCGGCATCGGCATTATGAACATTATGCTGGTGAGCGTCACCGAGCGCACGCGCGAGATCGGCCTGCGCAAGGCGGTGGGCGCGCGCCGCCGCGATATCCGCAGCCAGTTTCTGATCGAGGCGCTGGTGCTGAGCCTGAGCGGTGGCGTGCTGGGGATCACGCTTGGCTTTGTGCTCTCGATCGCCGGCACCTACCTGCTGCGCCGGCTGGCCGCCGAGGCCACGGCGCGCGTTCAGCTGAGCGCGGTGCTGCTGGCGACGATCACATCGGTGGCGGTTGGCCTGATCTTCGGCATGTACCCGGCCATCCGTGCCTCGCGCCTGAGCCCGATCGACGCGCTGCGCTACGAGTAGGGCTAGCGCGCCAGCGCTACGTCGCTCACAAGCGTGATGCCGAAGCGCTGCGGGAACAGCCCGGCCAGCTCGCTTGCGCCGATCTGCGCCGGGTCGTAGTCGATCGTGACCTGCTCGCTGCCGGATTCGGCGCTAAATGCGCGCACATAAGGCTTATGCGCCAGCAGGTTCTGCACGTGCGAGGCGCAGGGCGGGCAGTTCATTTTCTCGATGATCATTGTCAGGCGGCGCGTTGAGGCAGCTGGTGCGGCCGCCGCCTGCGCCGGCGTCAGCTCGGCCGGCGGGGCCATGCGCGGCAGCACGATGCCCAGCAGCGCGTAGCTCAGCGCGCCCGAGGCCAGCAGCAGCGCCGGCTGGCGCAAGCGCGAGCGCTCGCGCAGCCCACAGGCACGGGCGCGCCGCAGCGCCAGCCCGGTTCCCAACAGCAGCAGCGCGCCGCCCAGCGCGAGCGCCTGCCCACGCCCCAGCGCCAGCCCCCACAGCGCCGACGACGAGCCCGCGCCCAGCAGGGCCGCGGCGCTCGGCCCTAGGCAGCATAGGCTGGCGACTACTCCCGCGAGCGCCCCTAGCGCGCCCGATCGGCCCGGTGCTGATTCTGTCATACGAGGCCCCTTCATTTCCGATGAAGCGTAGGAGTTACGCACTTGCGCTCTTCGGCTTCCTCAAGCCGCGAGATTGAGCCTGCAGCAGAGCACGCCAACTGCGTAAGCCCTAAGAGCCTGTTTGAAAAGGAGGTGCGCGAGGGGCTATGCCCCTCGCACTTCTTCTGGCGGGTGGCGGCCACGAATGTGGCCGCCGCCCGCCAGAAAAAGTGGATATTTGGAGGACGAAGTCCCTCCAAACCACCCTTTTCAGACAGATTCTAAAGTGTTTGGCGTCGTGCAGCGTTATGATAGCACACCTGGGTGCGGTGCGGCGGCCAGGGCTACAGCTCGCGCAGCAGCTGCCAGTAGACGCGCACGCGCCCGGCGCGCAGCGGGCGCTTGTGGCCCAGCAGCCATTTGCCCGCCTCGGCCGCAAGCTCGGCGGCGTAGGCCGCGCGCAGGAACCAGCGCAGCAGCCCGGCGAAGCGCGCGCCGTAGGCCATACGCGCCTCGCGGATGCGGCTGCGCTGAAAATTGAGGTAGCGCCGCGCCGGCGCCTGCTCGCTGCTCTTTCCCTCGTGGTGCACGATCGTTGCCGTGGGGAGGTAGACGATCCGCCGGCCGATGTCTGAGGGCAGCAGGCCAATCCGGCGCTGCCACTCGAGCTCTTCCGAATACATCTGGAAGCCCGCGTCGAGCAGGCCGGCGCGCTCGACCGCCGCACGCCGCACCAGTAGCGCCGCGCCTACAAGCCAGTCGACGTCTTGCTCGCGGTCGTCGGGTGTGTCGGCGCAGCGGTAGCGCCGCGCCCACGGGTTGGCTGGCCAGCGCTGCTCCAGCGGCGTGCTTTCCCAGAAGTACACGCCGCGCGTGGGGAAGCGCCGGCGCGAAGGCTGCACGCTGCCGTCGGGGTACACCAGCCGCGGCCCCACCACAGCCACGTCGGGGTGCGCCTCGAGGTAGCGCACCAGCATGGGCAGCGCATCGCCGCGCGACTCGGTGTCGGGGTTCAGCAGAAAGACGTAGTCGATCGCGGTGCTCAGCACGTGCCGCAGGGCCAGGTTGTTGCCGCCGGCGAAGCCCAGGTTCGTGCCCGCCTCAATCAGCTCGACTTCGGGGTAGTCGGCGCGCAGCATGGCCGGCGTCCCGTCGGCCGAGGCGTTGTCGACCACGACGATGCGCGTGCCGATGCCCGAGCCAGCCAGCGAGGCGCGCGCGCTGTCGATCGCGCGGCGCAGCAGCTCGCGCGTATTCCACGAAACGATGATAATCGCGAGGGTTGGCATGGCATTTCAGCCGCAGCCCGCCGGTGCTAGCGGGCCGCGCGCTCGAGCCCTTTCAGATGCGCGAACTTGACGATCTCGAAGTAGGCGAGCGTTGCACATAGCAGCAGCCCGATCGGGCCATCGCGCCAGCCGCCCAGCCTCGCGAAGCGCCGCACGAACTCGCGCGCCGGCGCGCCGGCAAAGTTGCGCCAGCGTGCGCGGCGGCCGGCGCGAAACAGCATCTGCGCTTCCTGAAGTGCGTAGGCGCGCTGCTTCTGCCACAGCTCGCTCAGCTGCTCGATATTCAGGTGCAGCAGGTGGCCGCCCAAGTAGGCCGTAGGGCCGCTGACCTCGGCGAACTCGTGCACGAGCCGGCTGGTGTCGTAGTGCGCCGCGTCGCGGCGCAGCAGCCGCAGCTGGTGATCGGGGTACCAGCCGCCACCGCGCAGCACCTGCCCGAAGAACTGATTGTAGCGCGGGATCCAGTAGCCGGCGATTGCCGATTGCCCGTCGCGCGCCACAACCTGCGCGATCTCGGCGCGCAGCTCGGGCGTCACGCGCTCGTCGGCGTCGAGGAACAGCACCCACTCGCCGGCGCACAGCCCGAGCGCGCGATTATGCTGGGCCGCGAAGCCGCGCCAGGGCTCGGCGAGCACACGCGCGCCGCGCTGCTGAGCGATCGCGGCCGTCTCGTCGCTCGTGCGGTCGTCGAGCAGCACCAGCACCTCGCCGGCCAGCCCGGCCACGCTATCGATCGCCGCGCCGATGTAGCGGGCCTCGTCTTTGGCGATAATCGCGACGCTAAGCATAGGCGTTGTGAATTCCGAATGCCCAGCCCTGAGCACATAGCCCGAAGCCAGGCAGGCAGGGCTTACAGCTGCGAGATTCTGCCGTAGGCCCACAGCCGGGCGCGCAGATCGTCGGCGGCCATGCGCCCGCGCGCGAACTCACGCCAGGCGCGCAGCGCGGCGCGCAGCATCCCTGCCCGCACGATCCAGGTGTGGCCGCGCACGAAGCCGCGCGAGTAGTGCTTGCGGAAGAAGCGCATCCGGCTGCTGTACAGCGCGATCTGCATTTTTGAGCGGAACTGGCTGGTAGACGCGCCGCCGACGTGGGTCACCTGCGCGCGCGGCTCTTGCCAGATCGACCAGCCGGCCGCGCGCACGCGGTAGCACCAGTCGACCTCTTCGGCATACATAAAGAATTGCTCGTCAAGCAGGCCTACCTGATCGAGCACGGCGCGGCGCGTGAGCATGCAGGCGCCCAGCGGGTGGTCGATCGGGAAAGGCGCGCTGGCCGATCGCTCGTGCGGGTAGCGGCCGTGCCACCACGAGTTGTACAGCCGGCCTGGCAGCACCTCGCCGGGTGGGAACAGGTCGAGCGCGGTCATCATGAGCGTTGGGAAGCGAAATGCCGCTGCCTGCAGGCTGCCGTCGGGGTTGAGCAGCCGCGGCCCGACCACGCCAACCCGCGGGTGCGCGGCCAGAAACGCCGCCAGCGCCTCGATCGCCCCTTGATGCACAACAGTATCGGGATTAAGCAGCAGGCAGTAGTCGTGGGCTGGCTGGCTGCCGGCCGCTGGCTGCTCGAAGCCGAGCGCCCGCAGGCCCACGTTTGTTCCTGCGGCAAAGCCCAGGTTGCGATCGAGCGCGATCAGCTCAACGTCGGGAAAGCGCGCGCGCACCATGGCCGCGCTGCCGTCGTGCGAGGCATTGTCGGCCACTACCACGCGCAGAGGCAGCTCGCAGCCGCGCAGCGACTCAAGGCAGCCGCGCAGCAGCTCGCGAGTGTTGAATGAGACGATTACAACGCCAATTGAGGTCATAACGCGGCGTAGTGTAGCAGGGGTTGTGAGGATGCGCAAGCGCGCACAGCACCGTGGCGTAGTCGCAAGCGGTGCGCCTTGGCGTTAGCCTGGCACGCTTTGTGCACTGGTGCCTACTGGGGAGGAAATGGTTGCTCTGCACGATGAAAGCAAGCGTGGGAGGCAATCATGCAGGCGATGATATTCGTTCGGCCGAGCGGTGCCGATGGCGTTGGCCACGTTGGCTGGGGGATCGACTGCGGCGACGGCACGTTCCATGTTGGTTCGATCGAGAATCCACACCACTGGCTGCGCTCCGGGCCGCGCACGATGGGCTTCTGGCAGGTGCGAACCGCCGACCCGTATTCGCCAATGCTCGCGCGGCGCTACACTACATTGAAGTGCCTGGAAGTACCGCTGGCCAACCCGTCCGGCGCTCTTCGCGTCGTTGCATGGCTCAGCACACGCCCCTACGATATTGTGTTGCACAACTGCATGAACGCAACCTATGATGTGCTGCGGGCCTATGGGGTCGCGAGCCTGCCGCTGCCATTCCGTCACTGGGAGCCAAACGGCTGGTTTCACGCTGTGCACGCGCCTGCGCGGCCCCTTGGCGTGCCACCGGCGCAGGCGACACTCGCGTGCATCGATATGCCCTGGAACACTACGCCCGAAGCGCCTGCCTGGCGTGTTCGTAGCACAGCTGAGCATCGCGCTTTTCAGCAGGCGCTTGCCGCCAGCGAGGGCGCCCAGGCTCAGCGGAGCTTGTCGGCGATAATTCGGGATTTTGTTCACACTCTTGTAGGTGGCTGATACAGACACACATATACGCGCTGCCCGGCGTGAAGAAATGAGCGATTATGGCAAAGGCCAAGCAGTCCCGCAAGCGCGCCGACCTCCGGCGTAAACATGCCAAGCAGCTGAAGAAGCTGGCGAAGGCCCAGGCGCGGCTAGCAAACGCTAGTCGCAAGCTTCAGGAGCTCGACGCGGCGCTGGCGCGGCGTGCGCAGCTCGATCATGCTACGCGCGATCAGTCTGCCGCTGGCGATATACCGCTGCGCCAGGCGCTGCTGATCTTCAACCCGCGCGCCAAGGGCGTGCAAAAACTCGGAAACAGCCTCGATCGCATTCTTGGCTGCTTGCACACCTATGGTATCTCCGCCACAGTAGGAATAAAGACATCGGGGAAGGCGGCGCGCGCATTCGCCCGCCAGGCGGTTGAGCAGCGCTACGATCTGCTGATCGTCGCAGCTGGCGATGGCACGATCGAGGATGTGGCCGGCGAGCTTGTGGGCAGCGATACTGCGCTTGGCATTCTGCCGCTTGGCACCATGAACAACATCGCGCGCTCGCTTGGCGTGCCGCTTGAGCTTGAGCCTGCCTGCGCGCTGCTCGGCGTCGGCGCCACGCGCCGCGTCGACCTGGGCCGGGTGCGCGCGCCAGGCTCGCCCGACGATGCTTTTTTTCTTGAAAGTGCGGGTGTTGGCCTGAGCGCGCTGGCCGTGCCGCTAGGGCAAGATGGCGAGAAGGGCTACTGGGGTAGGCTGGTGCGGCATCTCGGTGCAGCGCTGGTCCATCAGGCCGCCGACGTAGATGTGACATGCGACGACGGCGCGCCAGTGCTTGTTCACACCCAGGTAATCACGGTTTCAAATGCGCCGCTGTTTGGTAAGAACATGCTGATCCAGCCCGACGCCCGGATGGACGATGGTTTGCTCGACGTTGCGCTGTACGACGGTATGAGTAAGCGCGAGCTCGAGCAGCATTTTGTGGCGATTGCCGACAGCCGGCGCGTCTTCGACGCACGTGTCGGCCATTGGCGCGCCCGGCGTGTGCGTATTACCAGCGCGCTGCCCCTGCCAGCCAACGCCGATCTGAAGGTGCTGGAAGAGCGCCCAGCATGGGAGTTCGAGGTGCTACCTGGCGCGCTGACCGTCGCGGTAGGCCAGGGTATGGCCCTGGCAGTGCCGCTAGGCCTACCCGAGCAGGCCCAGCCCGCGCTGGCTTCCAGCTAGCCGCGCCTGCCCATCGCGCTGCTACCGCGTGGCCGCAGGCAGCATGAAGCGGTCGCGCTCCTGGCCGCCCTGGTCGTACACCACAATGTCGATCGCGTCGGCGCCGACCTCGCCGACGAGGTAGTGGTAGAACTCGCCGCCGAACCCACTATAGACGAACGAGCCGCTGGTGCCGGCAATGATCTGCTGCACGCCGTCGATCGCCCGGCGGTTGTACAGGTGCTCGTGGCCGGCGAAGTAGGCCGTGGCGTGGTAGTCGCGCAGCAGCTTCCAGAAGCGGTCGCGCGCCTGCGGGTAGGCGTCGAGCGACGAGCCGGCATGCGGCCCGACAGGAAAGGCTGGGTCGTGGCTGAATACGATCGTGAAACGATTTGGGTTGTCGCGCAGCTCTGCCTCCAGCCAGCCGAGCTGTGCGTCGTCGAGCAGGTGCATGGCCTCAAAGCGCTCGGAGTCGAGAGAGATAAAGCGCACGCCGCCGTAGTCGAGCGCGTAGGCGCGCCGATCGAGGCCGGGGGGGCCATTCGACGGCAGCTCGGAGAAGGCTTCGGCAAACAGGTCAGTGGCCCAGCTGTGGCCCTGTACGTCGTGGTTGCCGGGTGTTGGCAGCAGCCAGGGCGCGCCGCGCTCGGGGTTCGCGCCAAGCGGAGCCACTGCCTCGCGCCAGCTCTGCCATTGCTGGCGTACCTGCTCGCGCGTGTCCATGGCGTAGATCAGGTCGCCCAGCGCCAGCACAATCGCCGGCTGGGCCTGCGCGGCGCGCTCGACGATCTGGTATGTCACGTCGGGCGGCTTCAGCCCCTCGGTGCGCGTGTCGCCCAGCACCACAAAGCGCCAGCGCTGTGGTGGCGTGGGCGTGGCGGGCGGCGCGGTTGGCGCTGGTGTAGGCGTGGCGGGCGGCGCAGTTGGCTGTGGCGTGGGCGCGGCAGGCGGCGCAGTTGCCAGCGTTATCAGGGCTGTCGGCAGCTGGCTGTTGGCGGCTGGCTGCGCTGTAGAAGCGGCGCATGCCGTCAGTAGCAGCCCCAGCAGCCAGGCGAGCCGCGCGCCCAGAGCGATCGGTCTGCGCATGCGTCGTTTCTCCAGGCGCCGCCGAGGCATCACCGGTGGGCGAATGGCGGTGTAGCCGAGCGGGCCATCTGCTCGAGCTCGTCGAGCGCGGCCAGCGCGGCGGCGTGGGTATCTGGCTCGGCGGCAGCGAACCCGCGCGCCTCGAACTCGTCGAGATCGAGCCGCAGCATTGTCGTACGATCGGGCGCCACAAACAGATCCAGCTCCAGATCTTCCGATGTGATCGTGCTGCCCTCGATTTCTGCCGGGCGCGTCACGTTGCAGTACCAGCCCTTGAGCGGCCCACCAGGTGCGCGGATCGCGAAGATATTGAACCAGCGTCGGGTGTAGTAGTACTCGTAGAACTCGTCGCCTGGCTCGAATACCACGTATCCCAGGTCGAGCCTGGGGCGCTCCCAGTGCGCCAGCACCAGCACACACTCATCGTCGGCGCGCAGCAGCTCGCCGTGGTAGGTGATGGTGTGGCCCTTGCCAGGCTTGACGAGCTGGATGGTAAGCTGGGTCAACGTGCCTGCTCTATGGCTTGAGAGCCGCGAAGCACAAACGCTGGTGCTGCCATCGGCTCTTCCCTATACGTAGCTCTGCCCCAGCAGCTTGCGGATCTTTTTGCGCGTATCGGCGCGCACCATGCGCGCCAGCAGCGTGCTGAAGAACAGCGCCACCAGCTGCGCGAATCCCAGGCGCGGGCTGGCGAGCGCGCGCAGCGCGGCTGGGTCGCGCAGCGGCAGCGGCGATTGGTCGCGCACCTCGATCCGCAGGTCGTCGCCGTGCCACTCACGTTCGATCCAGAACAAGTCGGGCATGCTGCGCTGAAAGAAGTAGTAGGCCGGGTTATACTCGTACAGGTAGTCGAACAGCTCGCCCATTGGCTCGGCCGGCTCTTTCGGGTGCAGCACCAGCGTATCGCCGACGAGGTTGACATACCAGCGGTGGAACGACCAGTGGAATAGCCGCTCGGCGATCTCGGAAGGGCTCTGGATGTAGCCGGCCGCGCTGACGCGCTGCAGCTCGCGCCCGAACTGCTGCGGATCGTCCATATGCTCAAGGATGTGCGAGCAGATTGTGTATGCGAACGCGCCCTGCTTGAACGGCAGGTGATGCGCGTCGGCCACCACAAATGGCCGGTCGACCACCAGATCGCCGCCGCGCTCGCGGTTGTCCGATCCGAGGAAGCGATCGACCAGCACGTTCGAGCGTGGGTTTGGGTTATCGCCACTGCCGATCTCGAGCACCAAGCCGGTGGCGGGCGGGTTAAGTTTTTGTTTCATGTGTTTAGGACTTACGCAGTTGGCGCCCTCAGCCTTCGGCAGAGCGGTACTTTACATCTTGAGGTGTGCGGTTTTTCCGCGCTCCGCGCGGAAAATGAACACACAATGATCGGCACGTACCACGCTGCCGCAGGCGAAATGCACTGCTTCGAGAGCCGAACAACGCAACTGCGTAAGTCCTAGTGTTATTAATAGGACTTACGCGGTCGCCTGCGATATCGGCTTGTTCTGCCTGCGGCAGCCTGGTACTTCGCTTTCTTTTGTGCTCGTATTTTGGCACAAAGCGCCAAAATACGAGCACAAAGTTTCTCGTTTAATTCAGATCATCTCCACTCAGGCTATCGCGCAGAATGTCGATATGCTCGAGCGCCAGGCCGGTGCCGATCGCCACGCAGTTAGCCGGCTGGTCGGCCACATAGCACGGCACGCCCGTCACCTCGGTGAGCAGCTCGTTGATCCGGCGTAGCATCGAGCCACCGCCGGTCATGATCATGCCTTTGTCGATGATGTCGGACGACAGCTCGGGAGGCGTCTCGGCCAGCACCGAGCGCACCGCATTCACCACCGCCTCAAGCGGCTCCTGGATCGCCTCGGTGATCTCAGTAGACGAGATCTCGATCGTGCGTGGCAGGCCGGCCACCTGGTCGCGGCCGCGGATCTGCATCGAGAGCGGGCGGGGCAGCGGCAGCGCGGCGCCGATTTCGATCTTGGCGCTCTCGGCGGTGCGCTCGCCGATCAGCACGTTGTACTTGCGCTTTACATACGCGGCGATCGCCTCGTCGAAGCGGTTGCCGCCCACGCGCACCGATGTGCTCACCACGATGTCGTTCAGCGAGATCACCGCTACCTCGGTGGTGCCGCCGCCGATATCGATGATCAGGTTGCCCGAAGGCTGCGCTACCGGGATGTTCGCGCCGATTGCTGCGGCCAGCGGCTCGCGGATCAGGTAGGCGTAGCGCGCGCCCGCCGAGAGCGCGGCCTCTTTCACCGCGCGCATCTCGACGGTGGTGACGCCGGCGGGGATGCAGATCATCACCTCGGGCTTGCTCAGGTTCAGCGGCCCGCCCGATTTCTTAATGAAATACTTGAGCATCGCCTCGGTGATGTCGTAGTCGGCGATCACGCCGTTGCGCATCGGCCGCACTACTTCGATGCTCTCGGGCTCGCGCCCGAGCATTGCCAGCGCGTCGGCGCCCACCGCCTTCACGCGATTATCTTTGGTTGAGAGCGCCACGACCGACGGCTCCGAAAGCACAATGCCGCGGCCCTTGACATAGACCAGCACATTGGCGGTGCCGAGGTCGATTCCGATTTTCCGCATACCAGCTCCGAATTGCAGCGTTTGGTCGATTGCTTACGCGCGCATTGTACCGCATTTTTACCGGGTGCTTGTTTTGGCGCCTGCGGCGTCTGGCTCGTGCCCCTGGCGCGGCCTGCGCGGTCGGCATTTTTGCCTCGCGAGCCGGCGCGCACGGCGCTCAAACAAACAATGCGGGGGCGGCAGCGCCGCCTCCGCATCCAATCTATTCGGCCAGCTAGCCCGCGGCGCGCGCTAGCGGCGATTGCGCTTGAGCTGCGCCACCTTCAGGCGGATCATTGCGCGCCGCAGCTCGGCCTCGGCCAGCGCGAGCTCCTGGTCGCTCTGGCGCTGGGAGATGCGCTGCTCGGCCTGGCGGCGCGCCGCCTCGGCACGTGCCTCGTCGATCTCGTCGGCGCGCTCGGCAGTATCGGCCAGGATCGTCACTCGCGTCGGCAGCACTTCCATGAAGCCGCCCGATACCGCGAACGGCGTGGTGACGCCATCTTTGATAATATCGAGCTCGCCCACGTCGAGGATCGTCAGCAGCGGAGCGTGGCGCGGCAGGATGCCTACCCGGCCGTCTTTGGTCGGCGCGTTGATCTGATCGACATCGTCGGAGAGTACCACGCGCTCGGCAGTCACGATTTCTAGGTGAATCGGCATAAGACCCTCAGTAGGCAGCTGGCAGCCGGCAGCCGGCAGTCGCTCTTGCGAGCGGTACTGCCAGCTGCAAGCTGCTGCTGCCGGCTACTTGCGCGACGCCTCGTAGGCCGCGATCACGTCGTCGAGCGTTCCCTGCAACAGGAAGTACTGCTCGGGGATGTGGTCGGCCTCGCCGGCCAGCAGGCGCACAAAGCTCTTCACTGTCTCGCCGATCGGCACGTACTTGCCGGGGCGGCCGGTGAACTGCTGCGCGACGGTGAACGGCTGGCTGAAGAAGCGCTCGATCTTGCGCGCGCGCGCCACCGTCAGCTTGTCCTCGTCGTTGAGCTCCTCCACGCCGAGGATCGCGATGATATCTTGCAGATCCTTGTAGCGCTGCAGCACGCGCTGCACCTCGCGGGCGATGCGGTAGTGCTCCTCGCCGACGATGT
Source organism: Kouleothrix sp. (assembly GCF_046328425.1). Taxonomy (NCBI): domain Bacteria; kingdom Bacillati; phylum Chloroflexota; class Chloroflexia; order Chloroflexales; family Roseiflexaceae; genus Kouleothrix; species Kouleothrix sp. Next base: position 268,815 of record NZ_JAXLWP010000003.1, on the reverse strand, counting down.
TTGGGTCGAGGATGCGGCTGGTCGAGGCCAGCGGGTCGACGGCGGGGTAGATGCCCTTGGCCGCGATCGAGCGTTCGAGCGAGATCGTCGCGTCGAGGTGCGCGAACGTGGTGGCCGGCGCCGGGTCGGTGTAGTCGTCGGCGGGCACGTACACCGCCTGCATCGAGGTGATTGAGCCCTTCTTGGTCGAGGTGATCCGCTCTTGCAGCTCGCCCATCTCGGTGCCGAGCGTCGGCTGGTAGCCCACCTGCGAGGGCATGCGCCCGAGCAGCGCCGACACTTCCGAGCCGGCCTGCACGAAGCGGAAAATGTTGTCGATGAACAGCAGGATGTCGCGGCCTTCGTCGCGGAAGTACTCGGCCATGGTTAGCCCGGTGAGCGCCACGCGCAGGCGCGCCCCCGGCGGCTCGTTCATCTGGCCGAACACCATCACGGTTTTGTCGAACACGGTGGTATTCGCGTCGATGCGGGCGTCTTTCATCTCGTGGATGAGGTCGTTGCCCTCGCGCGAGCGCTCGCCCACGCCGGCAAACACCGAGTAGCCCGACTGCTCTTTGGCGATATTGGCAATCAGCTCCTGGATCACCACCGTCTTGCCCACGCCGGCGCCGCCGAAGATGCCGGTCTTGCCGCCGCGGGTGAATGGCGCGATCAGGTCGATCACTTTGATGCCGGTTTCGAAGATCTGCGCCTGTGTCGACTGCTCGTCGAACGACGGGGCCGGCTGGTGGATCGGCCGGCGCTCGCTGGCGTTCACCGGGTCGTTGGTGTCGATCGGGTCGCCCAGCACGTTGAACACGCGGCCCAGCGTGGCCGGGCCTACCGGCACCGCGATCGGCGCGCCAGTGTCGCGCGCCGGCAGGCCGCGGCGCAGGCCGTCGGTGGTGCTCATGGCCACCGCCTTCACCACGCCGTTGCCAAGGTGCTGCTGCACTTCGGCAACCAGGCGCCCGCCACTATCGTCGAGCGGGATCTCGATCGCGTTATAGATCTCGGGGGTGCCATCGGGCGGAAACTTTGCGTTGAGCACCACGCCGATAATATCAGTTACGGTTCCGGTTGCTCCAGCCATGCTATCCTCCATTTTGGATTTTGGATTTTGGATTTGCGATTGCTGCGTGTCATCCAAAATCCCAAAATCGGAAATCCAAAATCATCATTCGGCGAGGGCCGCGGCGCCCGAGGCGATCTCGGACACCTCTTTGGTGATGTTGGCCTGCCGGGTTTTGTTGTAGGTCAGCGTCAGGTCGCGGGTCAGCTCTTTGGCGTTGTCGGTGGCGTTGCGCATCGCCACCATGCGGGCGCTGTGCTCGCTGGCGATCGATTCGAGAATGGCCTGGTACAGCTGCACCTCGACGAAGCGCGGCAGCAGCTCGTTCATTACCTCTTCCTGGCTGGGCTCGTAGGTGTAGTCGACCTGCTTCTCGGCTGCCTCATTTGGCGGCTCGACCGGCAGCAGGCGCTTGACGGCCGGGCGCTGCACCAGCGTATTGACGAACTCGCTGTACACTACGTACACTTCGTCGTAGCGGCCATCGCGGAAGCCGCTGATTACGGTGGTGGCGATGCCCAGCGTGTCGACCAGCTTCGGGTAGTCGCCAAGCTTGGTCACCTCGGCCACCAGGTTCTGGCCGGTGCGCACCAGGAAATCGCGCCCCTTCTTGCCGACCCCCAGTACGTCGATCTGGCGCCCGCGCTCGCGCTCGTCGAGCACAAACCGGCCGACGCGCCGCAGCACGTTGGTGATCATCGCGCCAGTCAGGCCTTTGTCGGGTGTCACCAGGATCACCGCGACCGACTTGACGTTCGGACGCACCTCGAGCAGTGTGCCCTTGCGGCCACCCACCGCGCGCGACGTCAGCTCGCCCATCACGTCGTAGAGCCGGTCGGCGTACGGGCGGGTTGCCAGCACATTGCGCTGGGCGCGCCGCATCTTCGACGCCGACACCATCTCCATGGCGCGGGTGATCTGGGTCATATTCTTGACCGAGCGAATCCGCCGGCGAATTTCTCGTGTGCTTGGCATGTATTCCTCAGTTTGCAGTCGGCAGTTCGCAGTCGGCAGTAAGCGCGCTCGGAGCGCTGCCTACTGCCGGCTGCCGACTGCTTACTCAGCGTAATTGCTCGTCTGCTTGAACTCTTTAATCGCCGTCTCGAGCGCATTGCGGATGCTGTCGGATGGGAACTTGCGATCGAGCCGGTTTTCGAAGATCTCGCGGCCAAGCTCGGGGTGCGCGGTGTGCATGAACTGCAGGAAGTCGCTCTTCCACTGTGTCACCTGGGCTACCGCCACGTCGTCGAGGTAGCCGTTGTTCGCCGCGAACAGCACCGCAACCTGGTCTTCAAGCGCCAGCGGCTGGTACTGCGGCTGCTTCAGCACTTCCTGCAGGCGCTGGCCGCGGTCGATCTGTGCCTTGGTGGCGGCGTCCAGGTCGGATGCGAACTGCGCGAATGCCGCGAGGTCGCGGAACTGGGCCATGTCGATCTTGAGCTTGTCCGACACCGAGCGCATCGCGCGCGTCTGGGCCGCGCCACCCACACGCGAAACCGAGATACCGACGTTCAGCGCCGGGCGAATACCGGCGTTGAACAGGTCGCCTTCAAGGAAGATCTGGCCGTCGGTGATCGAGATCACATTGGTTGGAATATAGGCCGACACGTCGTTGGCCTGGGTTTCGATCACCGGCAGTGCGGTGAGCGATCCGCCGCCGTTCTCTTTGTTGAGGCGCGCGGCGCGCTCGAGCAGGCGCGAGTGCAGGTAGAACACGTCGCCGGGGTAGGCCTCGCGGCCTGGCGGGCGGCGCAGCAGCAGCGACACCTGGCGGTAGGCGGTGGCGTGCTTCGAGAGGTCGTCGTACACGATCAGCGCGTCGCGCACCAGCTCACCGCCGATCATCACGCCATTTTCCATGATCTCTTCGCCGATCGTGCAGCCGGCGTAGGGCGCGATATACTGGAGCGCGGCCGACTCCGAGGCGGTGGCGGCTACGACGATGGTATATTCCATCGCGCCGTACTGCTCGAGCGTACCGACGATCTGGGCCACCTGGGCGCGCTTCTGGCCGATCGCCACATAGATGCACACCAGGCCCTTGCCCTTCTGGTTGATGATCGCATCGATCGCCACGGCCGTCTTGCCGGTCTGGCGGTCGCCGATGATCAGCTCGCGCTGGCCACGGCCGATCGGGATCATCGCGTCGATCGCCAGGATGCCGGTCTGTACCGGCGTATCGACCGACTGGCGGGTGATCACGCCCGGGGCGATACGCTCGATCGGGCGGTAGGTTTCGCTGGTAATCGCGCCCTTGTTGTCGATCGGCTGGCCTAGCGCGTTGACGACGCGGCCGACCAGCTCTTGGCCTACCGGCACCGAGATCACGCGCCCGGTCGAGTTGACCTGGTCGCCCTCTTCGATGCTCAGGTAGTCGCCGAGGATGATCGCGCTGACCGACTCTTGCTCGAGGTTGAGCGCGATGCCATACACTGGCTCGCTGCGCCCGGCCTTCACCGGGAACTCAAGCAGCTCGGAGGCCATTGCCTGGTCGAGGCCCTCGATGCGGGCCACGCCGTCGCCCACCGCTACCACGGTGCCGACATTGACCAGCTGGGGGCGCAAGTCGACGCCTGACTGAATGCTTTTCAGTAAACGCTGATATAGCTCTTGTGTTGCTACGGCCATTGCCGGCACCTCCTGTTTCTCTGATACAAAATCGGCGGGCGCGGTCGCCCCGCGGCTCGGGGTACACCTGCCCGCCATCCTCTGCACGGCCTCGCCGTCGTCTGCCGGCTTTAGCCCGCCAGCATATTGCGCTGGATGGCGCTAAGGCGGGTGCGCAGGCTATTGTCGAGCACCTGATCGCCGATGCGAATAATCAGCCCGCCGATCAGCGATGGGTCGACGTTGAAGCGCAGATCGAGCCGGCTGCCGTAGCGGCCGCGCAGGTCGTTCAAGATCGTATTGCGTTGGGCCTCGCTAAGCTCAACCGCGCTCACGACTTCGCCGCTGACTGGGCGGGTATCGCTGGCAGCATACTGCTCGAATGCTTCCACAATGCTCGGCAGCCGGTCGAGCGCGCCTTCGTTTGCCAGTGCCTGCACGAAGTTCTGCACTTCGCGCGGGGCGCCAGCCGGCACCGCGGCGCTGAGCGCTTGGGCGCGTGCGGCGCTGTCGTTTGGCAGCGTGGCGAGCTTGGCCGCGGCCGTTTTGAGCGATTGCAGCGCGTCGCCGACAAGTGCATCGTAGAGCGCGCGTGCGAAAACCTGGGCCTCGGACGTACTCACTCTATTCCTCCAATTTTGGATTTTGGATTTGCGATTTTGGACGACGAGCGACGTAATCCAAAATCCAAAATCAAAAATCGTCTAGTTCTGCCGCCCCAGGCTGGCCAGCGACTCGGCGATCAGCTTGTCGTGGTTCGATTTCAGCTCTTCGCCCAGCACGCGCGACGCGGTGATCGTCACCAGCTCGGCCATTTGGTTCTTCAGATCGCCCAGTAGCTGGTCGCGCTCCTGCTCGGCCTGCTTGCGCGCCTCGACGCGAATGCGGTCGGCCTCTTGGCGCGCCTGCGTGATCAGCTCTTGCTCCTGGAGCTTGGCGCGCTCTTGCGCCTGCGCCAGAATGCCGGCCGCCTCCTGGCGCGCCTGCGCCAGCTTGGCGTCGTAATCTTGGTTGGCGCGCGCCAGCTGCTCTTTGACCTGCTCGGCCTCTTTCAGGCTTTCCTGGATGCGCCGGGTGCGCTCGTTCAGCATGTTCAATACCGGCCGGTATAGGAACATGGTGAGCAGCCACACGATCAAGACCACGTTGATCAGCTGCGCGACCAGCAGGCCCCAGTTTATACCAAGCTTTTCCAATGCTGTTCTCCTACATCCTAGCCTGCCGCCGTGCGGCCGCAGGGGCGGCGCCGGCAGCCAGGGGCAATCGCTAGATGATCTGGAAGGCGATCAGCAGCGAGACGACCAGCGCGAAGATGAACAGCGACTCGGTCAGCGCGAAGCCAAGAATCATATAGGTTCGCAGTGTCCCCTCGGCTTCGGGGTTGCGACCCATCGCGGTGAGCGCGCCGCTGAAAACGATGCCGATACCAACGCCAGGTCCGATCGCGCCTAGGCCCACTGCCAGTGCGGCGGCGATGAGTCGCAAACCTGCGTCCGTCATGATGATTCCCTCCTTAAAAGCAGTATTGTATACGTGTAGAATACATGTCTCGCGGCTGAAGACCGCGTTGAACCCAGTTGAGCAGCCCGGCTGATACCCCGACCAGCCGCCGACTGGCTGTTAGTGCGACCCGCCGTGCCCCGGCAGATCGGCGGCCTCGAATGGCATTGTCTCGGGGTGGCCGTGCTCGTCGTGGCCGCCGTGTGCCAGCGTTGCCAGCGACATAAACACCAGCGTCAGCACCGAGAAGATAAACGCCTGCATGAACGCCACAAAGATTTCGAGGCCGTAGAATGGCAGTGGCAGCAGGTACGCGAACAGGAAGGCCATCACGCCCAGCACCACCTCGCCGGCGAAGATGTTGCCGAAAAGACGGAAGGCGAAAGCGATGATGCGAACAAACTCAGAGATAAGCTCGAGGATGCCCACGAAGGCCCCCATCGCCCCTTCTTTGAAGTTAAAGAACTTGGTGAGGTAGCTAAGCCCCAGCGCCTGAAAGCCAAACAGCTCGATGGTGAACACCGCCACCAGCGCCCACGCCAGCGTTACGTTCAAGTCGGCGCTGGGCGCGCGCAAGAACGGCACCACGTGGCCATCGGCGCAGTAGCCCGGCAGGCTGGCAAACACCTCGGAAGGCGCTACGTGCTCTTTGCCGGCCTCGGCCGCGGCAGTGGTGTTCTCGGCGGTCTTGCTCTGCGGCGCCGCATGCTCGACACGGCACACGCCAATGGTGCTGATTACCGGCACCAGCGCGAAGTAGTTCGAGTACAACACGAACAGAAAGATCGAGGCGCAGAGCGGGAAGAACTTGGCGACATTTTTGCGATCGACGCTTTGCGAGAAGTTGTAGAACGACTCGATCACGAACTCGATCACGTTCTGGAAGCCGCGCGGGATCAGCTGCATGTTGCGTGCGCCGAAGAAGATCGTCGCCAGCAGCAGCAAGTCGATGATCACTGTCTCGATCAGCGAATTGGTGATCGGAAAGCCGCTGGCGCAGTGCTCGCCCTCGAGCTGCCCGCCCAAGCACACGATCGGCTCGGCTGCGGCCGAGATCGCCAGATCTGCCCGAGTCATCTTGATGCCCGCGGCATACAGCGCAATACCAATAACCAGTGACACGCCAAGTATAATGAGTATCCGGTTACGCATGAGGGTGGGCTCCCTTCTCCGCTACGACTTTGGGAACTCTTTCACAAAGACTATACCATGAGGTAAACAGAAAGTCAACATTTGCTTGCGAACTCTTTCACAAGCATAGGGCCTAGGGGCATAAAAATTCAACCTTGATTGGAGGTTGAATTAAAAATCACACTGTGCTGATTCAAGCGGGCGCGAGTATAGCATAGGTCGTGCTGCTGCGCAAATTTGTGAGTTTGTGTATAATCGTGTTGAAGGCTTGGCTCAGCTTTAGCGGCGTGGCGCAGGGGCGCGGTATAGTGCGCCTGTACGAACCCCTGGCAGCTGAGCCATGGCGAAGGCATCGATGTCAATATTCTGCCGACATGCAAAGGAGAGCACACAATGGCACCGATCAAGGAGATCGAAGGCATTGGGCCGGCGTATGCCGAGAAGCTCAAAGGCGGCGGCGTTATCACAACCGATCACCTGCTGGAGCAAGGTGCCTCGGCCAAGGGGCGCGCGACGCTGGCGGCGAGCACGGGCATCAGCGAGAGCTTGATCTTGCGCTGGGTGAACCACGCCGATCTCGCGCGCATCAAAGGGGTTGGCTGGGAGTATGCCGACCTGCTAGAGGCTGCGGGCGTCGACACAGTGCCTGAGCTGGCGCAGCGCCGGCCGGAAAACCTGCATGCCAAGTTGGGGGAGGTAAACGAGGCCAAGTCGCTGGTGCGGCGCCTGCCCTCGCTCGATCAGGTGAGCGCGTGGGTTGCCGAGGCGGCGACGCTCGAGCGCAAAATCACGCACTAGCGCGTGGCTCGGCGGAAGCCGTTGCTGTGTCGGAGAAGGCGGGTTACACCTGGTGTCGGCGCCCGGCGCTGCGCGAAACGCAGTGCCGGGCGCGCGTGTTGGCGGGGCTAGCTGAGCATGTCCTGCATGTCGCGGATGGCGCGCTTGGCGTAGACCCAGACCGAGCCGATTTTGGCTGTGGCCACGCCGCTCTTATCGAACACGATCACCAGCATGAAGCTTTGCAGAATATCAAAGCAGTACAGATCGTAGCGCAGGCCCTCGTGCATATATAGTGCGGTCGAGTCGTCTTCACGCAAGATCTGCGAGATCTGGCCAGCGGTTGAGAAGCTGGTCGAGAGCAGCGGCAGCAGTATCATGGTGGGCAGGCCGGCGGTGATGCCGACTTCGGCCAGCACCATGCCGGCGCGGTTGGCGAGCAGAATGCACTGCGAGCCGACGTCTTGCGAGAGCGCCTCCATGCGGCTGCGGATCGGCTTGAGATTATCGGCGGTTATGACGATCGAGCCGCCGCGCGGCCGGGGGGTGCCGCTGGCGCGGCGTGCGGCCGGCTCGCTTGGCGCCGGCGGTGGCGTGCGCGGCTCGCGGCGTGGCCGATCGGCCAGCGAGCTGGCGGGCTGCGCATCGGCGCGGCGGGCTGGTGGCTCGGGCGGGGCCGGTGGCTCGGGCGGCGGCGCCATGGCGTGGCCGAGCGCCTGGTAGAGCGCACTATGCAGATCGTTCGCCGAGACCGGGCCATTCAGAAAGGTGTAAACGCCGTGGCTCGTAGCCTGCTCGGCGGCCTTTTTGTTGTGCGAGCGGCTCCAGAGCACGACACGGGTGGGCACGCCGAAATTTGGCAGGATCTCGGCCAGATCCAGCCCGCTCATGCCCGGCAGCTCGACATCGGCGACGATCACTTCGGGCGGCGAGTTGCGCACTTCCCACAGCGCATCGTTGGCCGAGTCGAGGATGCGCACCTCGATATCGTTGGCGAGCTGGCCTGGCAGCGCGCGTAGATCCTCGTTGTCGCCCGGCACAACTAGGAGACGGTAGGCCATTGCTCCTCTTTGCCTTTCCCAAACAACGTCGATTATGCATTCGTATGGCTGGGCTACTGCTGCGGTGTGCCGGCGACCGGCTGGCGATACGGCAGCGCGACGGCGAAGGTGCTGCCCTGGCCTGCCTGGCTAGCGACCCACACCGCCCCGCCAAGTGCGCTCACCAGCTCGCGCACAAGCGCTAGGCCAAGGCCGATGCCGCCATGGTCGCGCGTCAGCGAGTCGGCGACTTGGTAGAAGCGGTCGAAGATGCGCGGTAGCTCGCTTTCAGGAATGCCTATACCTGTATCTTGTACTTCGACCACGACCCATGGAAGGGCCGAGGTTGGTTGGCTGGCCGGTATAATCCGGCTGCCGCCGCTATCGATCGGGCCGCTTGGCCGAAGGCGGGCGCGGATCTCGATCGCGCCCTTGGGCGGCGTGAAGCGCACCGCGTTGGTAAGCAGGTGCCCAAGGATCAGCAATACTTTCTCGTGATCGCAGACAAACAGCAGCGGCTGATCGGGCATATCGAGCGTGATGGTTTGGCGGCGCTCGTCGGCGCCGGGGCGCACCCGCTCGATCGCGTTGCGAATCAGCTCCTGGATCACCACCTGATCGGGCGCCAGCTCGGTCTCGCCGGTATCGAGGTGGCGCAGGCTGACCATATCGTCGACGATATCTTTAATGCGCTGAGCGCTATCCATCACGCGCTCGAGGTACAGCCGCTTTTCGTTCTCGCTCTGGTCGCGCACCATCATGGTATAGCCGAGCACGATCGAGAGCGGTGTACGCAGCTCGTGCGATGCGATCGAGATAAACTCGCTCTTGAGCCGGTCGAGCTCTTGAGCGCGCTGGTAGGCTTTGTCGAGCTCGCCGTACAGCGATGCGTTGCGCAGCGCGGCGCCGGCATGGTTTGCCAGCAGCGACACGCTTTCGAGCACGCCCGGCCGCAGCATGCTGGCGTGGTCGTCGCACAGCAGCAGCACGCCATTGATCTTGCCCTGGGCGCGCAGCGGCAGCGCCAGCGCCTGGCCCAGCGCGGCGCCATCGACCTGGCAGATCTGCTCGCCGTCGGCCAGCTGCGGCTGCTGCTCGCGGAAGGCGCGCTCGATCAGCGCGTGGCCGGCCGGGAACAGTGTACCGCCCGCCAGCGACGGCACGATCGTCAGCGGCGCCTGTGGCTCGGCCATCAGCACCACGAACCCGGCGCGGAAATTCGTTTGTTCGAGCGACACGCGCAGCAAGGTATCGGCCACCTCGGCGAGCTCAAGCGTCGCGCTGAGCGCCTGGCTGCTATCGAGCAGCCGCTCGACGGCGGCCAGCCGAACGTTATCCTGCAAGATCGAGCGTTTGTGCAGCGCCTGGTCGACGGCAAGGCGCAAATGTTCGAGCTCGAACGGCTTGGACAAGAAATCGGCGATGCCGCGCTGCACCGACTGCTGCAGGTTTTCCATGGTCGCGAAGCCGGTCATAATAATGATCGCGATGGTTGGATCCTGCTCGCGCGCGATGTACGCCAGCTCGAGGCCGCTCATCGCCGGCATCTTGATGTCGGTAAGCAGCAGATCGAAGCGCTCGTCGCCGCGGAGCATCCTGGCAGCCGCCTGCGGGTCGCTGGTGGCGACAACCGCATAGCCGCCGCGCTGCAGCGTGCGCGAGCAGACATCGCACATATACGGCTCGTCGTCGACGACAAGAATGCGCGGGGTGTTCCCTGCGCCGTTGGCCCCTGGGTTACGGCGTGATCCGACAACCTGACTCATTGCATGGTATCTCTAGCGAGTAGCTTTGGATGCTCTGGTTGGGTGCAACGCGATTGATCCGCCAGGGAAACCAGCCTTGGTGCCCTCGTATGGGCGCCCCATGGCGCAACACCCGGCTGTTTGTTACCCGCGCCCGAGTGCCGCGAGCGTCAGGCCAGAACCTCGACATCGGCCTGGGGCAGCAGCACCGTAGTGCCATCGTCGAGCGCGACCTCGACCGCGCGCGCGCGCACCCGCGTGGTGAGCCGGCGCGGCGACGCGCTGACGCTGCGTACCTGGCCGACCTGGCCAAGATGCGCTGAGTCGAGCAGGCGCACGCTGGCGCCGCTGCGCAGCGCCGGCCGCGGCGGCTCGATCTGCACGCCAGCGGTGCGCGACGAGAGCGGAACCACCACGCGCGGGCGCTGCAGTGGTGCGCGCAGGCGCGTGCTGCCTTCGATCAATGTTTCTTGCCGATCGTGGTTGGCGAGCAGCTCGAACAGCGGCAATGCCATGGGCCGCGAGCCAAACCCCTCGGTGACGACGAGCGTCAGGTCGAGCGGCAGATCGGCGTTGGGGAACGCCCAATCGCCCAGGCCGCTGCGCCAGCTGGCCGGCGATGCCCAGCCCAGAAACGCGCGCAGCTCGGCTTCGTCGATGCTGCCGACGATCACGCCGCGCACCTGCTCTTGGGCGGCGCGCCGCAGCGCGGCGGCGCTAATGCCGCTGCCGCCGATGATGATCGCGTAGGCGCTGCGTGCGTCGATCATTTCGGGCCGGATGGGCTCGGCAGGGTCGGTGACGAGTAGCCGCAGCACGCCAGCGCGCTCGCGGCCCATGCCGAACGCGCCGTACACCTGGGCTGCCGGCGTTTCGATCACCACGCCGAGGCTCGGGATGATCTCCATCACCAGGCCGCGTACGCTGGCCGCTAGGTTGAACTGTACCGGATCGGGCGAGATCGTGACATAGCCGGTTTCGGCGTCGACTGCTTCGATCTTGCCGGTGATTGGCGACAGGCAGGTGCGCCCACCGATACGGCTCGAGCGCGCCAGCATCTCGCCGCGGCTGACTTTGTTGCCAACCTCGCGTACCATCGCGCGCTCGACCAGCGCCGGGGCGATGCTGAGGGCACGCGCCAGGTTGACGATCACCGGGGTGCCGGAGAGATAGGCGCTGGCAACGACCTCTTCGGGCTCGACCCGCTGGCCCTGGCGGACGCGCACTTCGCCGGCGCTTGGCAGCCGGCGCTCGATGCGCGCCACGGCGGTGCTGATCAGCGGGGGAGTTCCGGTAGGGACGTAGAGCGACATATGGTGGTGTTCTCCGCGTGTGTTCGTTTCCCGCGGCCATTATAGCACAACCAATTCGCTTTAGCTACGTTTGTACGCGGCCTGGCGCAGCGCGGCTGCGCGCGGCGCGGCGGCGTGCGCGGCCCGGCTCACAGCCAGTGCACTATGTTTGCACACCAATATGTGCTTTTATGCAACGATCAATACATAGTGCGCGCTCTTATGCATTCTTTGTGCACGAGTGCACTTTGCAGAATAAATATAGAGGTTTTGTAAACAGCGAAATTTTGCACATCCGTGATGTAGAGCTATTGTAAATTAAAACTAGAGGCTTTGCAAAGATTGAAAGTAGTTAATTATATGTTATACTCTAATCACCGATTCTTTGCCAAACTGCGTGGTTCGCCCTGGAAAGCACAAGTTTCACTGCGGTTGCCTATCGTTAGGGCGATCTGGCTTCGTGTTGCCAATGTTTCTTTGCTGTTGTAGTGCAGTGTCGTTACTACATTGTCGTAAGCGCATTTGCGTTTTTTGGAAAGGGCAGACATATGGCTGTTCAATCATCGATGGAGCAGGGCGTAGCGCGGCGCTCGCCGGTGATCGGGTTTATGAGCGGGGCGTTCAAGACGCTGCGGTTGGCGCTGCCCAAGCTAGGCGTGGGCTGGATGTTCGCGCTGCTCACCAGCAACTTCAACCGCATTGCGATCCACGACCTGGGCGTGGCGGCGGTGCTGGTTACGGTGATGATCGGCATGCACCACTTCCTGTCGCCCTTTCAGATCGTGTTTGGGCGGCTAGCCGACCGCCACCCGCTGTTTGGGCTGCGGCGCACGCCGTACTTCCTGCTTGGCTCGCTGCTTTCGAGCCTGGTGTTCCTGGCGCTGCCCAGCCTTGCCGTAGCGATGGGCCAGGGCTCGGGCCTGGCAGTGGCGGCCGGGTTCGGCTTGCTGCTTATGTTTGGCATTGGCATCGCCGCCTCGGGCGACTCGCACCACGCGCTGATCGCCGAGGTGACGAGCCCGCAGCGGCGCGGCGGCGTGGTGGCGGTGGTTTGGACGTTCACGATCGCCAGCGCGATCGCTGCGGCGATTGTGATCAAGGTGGTGATGGGCGACACCTACACGCCCGAGAAGATGCAATCGCTGTACAACCTGACGCCCTGGATCGTGATGATCACCGGGGCCGCCGGGCTGCTAGGCGTGGAGCGCCGCAAAAGCCGCGCCGAGCTGGCGGCGGCGCTTGAGCTTTCGCGGCAAGCTGTGCCGGCCGGCAACGTGGTGACGGCCACGCTGGGGCTGCTGCGCCAGAACCCCCAGGTGCGCGCGTTTTTCGGCTTTGTGTTCCTGTCGATCCTGGGGATCTTCCTGCAGGACGCGGTGCTCGAGGTGTTTGGCGCCGACGTGTTCGGTATGACGGTGAAGGAGACGACGACCTTCACCCAGACGTGGGGCGGCGGCGTGCTGATCGGCATGGTGCTGATCGGCATTGTGAGCTCGGTGCTGCCGCTGAGCAAGAAGCTGATCGCGCTGCTGGGCGGCATGGGCACGGCGGTAGGGCTGGGCCTGCTGACCGTCTGTGCGTTCACGCAGCAGCGCAGCCTGCTGAACCCGGCGCTGCTGCTGATGGGCCTGAGCACTGGCCTGTACAACGTCGGCGCGCTCTCGCTCATGATGGATATGACCGTCGAGGGCGCGACTGGCCTGTATATGGGCATGTGGGGCATGGCCCAGGCGTTTGGCACCGGCAGCGCCTCGGTGCTCAGCGGCGCGCTGAAAAGCGTGCTGATCGAGAGCGGGCTGATGAGCGCGCAGCTTGGCTACACCACGATCTTTGGCATCGAGACGCTGCTGATGGTCGTGGGCGTGGCGCTGCTGCGCGGCGTGAGCATCGAGGAGTTTCGCGGGCTGACGCGCGGCGATATCGTGCGCAGCATGGAAGTTTCGGCGGTGGCGTAGCGCGGGCGCGCGAGCGCAGCACACTCGGCCGTCCTGATGCGTCCCGCGCTCGCGCCACAGGAACGCGCGCTCTGGTGTTTGGCTAGCAAGCAGCGGCGGCGCACACGCGAGCGCAGTGCAGGTGGATTGGATGTGGGTAGTCGTGGAACTGACGAGGCGGCGATGACAACACATCTGCTGGAGCGGCCCACGCGCAGAGCGGCCGAGTCGGCCGGCACGATCGGGCCAAACGCGGTGATACAGACGGTGAACGCCCTGACCGAGCTGCGCGGCCCTGGGCTGTGCGCGCAGCTGCTGGAGCGGATCGGCAAGCCCTGGCTGCTAAGCTACCGCCCCGGCGCGATGATCGACGAGCGCGAGTTTGTGGAGCTGTACCACGACCTGCTGGGCGCGCTGGGCCGCGCCGAGACCAGCCGGGTGATGGCGCGCGCGGGCACGCTGACGTCGCAGTACGTGATGCGCAACCGCATCCCGCAGCCGGTACACCGGCTGCTGCGCGCGCTGCCGCGGCAGCTCGGGCTGCGGCTGCTGCTCGGCGCAATCGGCAAGCACGCCTGGACATTCGCCGGCAGCGGGAAGTTCGGCTATACGCCTGGACGCACGCCGCTGCTGACGATCGAGCGCTGCCTGACCGCGCGCGACCAGGCGAGCGACGCGCCGATCTGCTCGTTCTACCAGGCGGCATTCGAAGGCTTTGTGACGACGCTGATCGACCCGCGGCTGCGGGTGCGCGAAGAGCGCTGCCTGGCATGCGGCGCCGCGCGCTGTGAATTTCGGATTGTGGTGGAGGCGATGCCATGAAAATCATGCTGATTCAGCCGAACTACCACGCCGGCGGCGCCGAGATCGCCGGCAACTGGCCGCCCAGCTGGGTGGCGTACATCGGCGGCGCGCTGCGCAACGCCGGGTTCGGCAACCTGCGCTTTGTCGACGCGATGACCAACGACCTGAGCGACGAGGTCGTGCGCCAGATCATCGAGAAGAACCAGCCCGACGTGGTGCTGGCCACGGCGATCACGCCGATGATCTACAAGGCCGAGGCCACGCTGAAGATCGCCAAGGAGGTAAACCCCAAAGTCAAGGCGATCCTCGGCGGCGTGCACCCGACGTTTATGTACGCGCAGGTGCTGGCCGAGGCGCCGTGGATCGACTACATCGTGCGCGGCGAGGGCGAGGAGATCATCGTCAATTTGCTGCGCACGATCGACGCGGGCGAGGAAGACAGCGAGCGCGCGAACATCCGCGGCATCGCCTACCTCGACGAGCACGACAAAGTGGTGGCCACGCCGGCGCACCCGCCGATCACGCCGCTCGAGTCGCTCACGCCCGACTGGAGCCTGCTCGAGTGGGCGAAGTACATCTACATCCCGCTCAACACGCGCGTGGCAGTGCCGAACTTCGCGCGCGGCTGCCCGTTCACCTGCCGCTTCTGCTCGCAGTGGAAGTTCTGGCGCACCTACCGCGTGCGCGAGCCTCACGCGTTTGTCGACGAGGTCGAGCGCCTGGTGCAGGAGTTCAAGGTCGGCTTCATGATCCTGGCCGACGAGGAGCCGACCATCCACCGCAAGAAGTTCATCGCGATGTGCAATGCGCTGATCGAGCGCAAGGTGAAGGTACACTGGGGCATCAATACGCGCGTCACCGATATTCTGCGCGACGAAGAGCTGCTGCCGCTGTACCGCAAAGCCGGGCTGGTGCATGTGTCGCTTGGCACCGAGGCGGCAGCGCAGATGAACCTGAACCGCTTTCGCAAGCAGACGACGATCGAGCAGAACAAGAAGGCGATCGACCTGCTGAAGCAGCACGGCATGGTCGCCGAGGCGCAGTTCATCATGGGCCTCGAGAACGAGACGCCCGAGACGATCGAGGAAACCTACCGGCTTTCGCAGGACTGGAAGCCGGACATGGCCAACTGGAATATGTATACGCCCTGGCCGTTCGCCGAGCTGTTTGAAGAACTGGGCGACCGCGTCGAGGTGCGCGACTACTCGAAATACAACTTTGTGACGCCGATCATCCAGCCCGACGGCATGGACCGCGAGGATGTGCTGAAGGGCGTGCTGCGCAACTACGGCCGCTTCTATATGCGCAAGGCGCTGCTCGAGTACCCGTTCATCAAGGATCCGTTCAAGCGCAAATATATGCGCGGCTGCCTGCGCGCCTTCGCCAAAAGCACCATGAGCAAGCGCTTCTACGACCTGGGGCGGGTGAGCTTCCACGGCCTGAGCACGCAGATCGACCTGGGCTTCGACGAGTCGAAGGTGCTGACGGGCGAGCAGATCATCGAGCTGAAGCAGACCCGGCCCGACCTCGCGCCCGACACGAATTTCCAGGGCACGGTGTAACGAGGGGTTGAGGGTTCGGGCAACTTAGTGCGTAGTGCGTAGTGCGTAAGCTCGCATCACGCTACGCACTACGCACTAGCAGGCACCCGGCGCGGTGCAATGGAGAACACATGGCGCCGATCAGCATTCAAAAAGAGGATGGCCTGTACCACAGCTTCTGCGGGCTGACGTGCGTAGGCTGGCTGTACCAGAAGATCAAAGATAGCTTCTTTCTGATCCTGGGCACGCACACCTGCGCGCACCTGCTGCAGAACGCGCTGGGCGTGATGATCTTCGCGCGGCCGCGCTTCGGCGTGGCGCTGCTGGAAGAAACCGACCTCTCGAAGCCGCAGCCCGAGCTCGAGGCGCTGATCGACGAGATCCGGGCCGACCACAAGCCCTCGGTGATCTTTCTGTTGTCGTCGTGCACCCCCGAGGTGATGAAGGTCGAGTTTGACGGCCTGGCGCGCCACCTGAGCCGGCCCGACCTGCCGGTGCTGTTTGTGCCGGCCAGCGGGCTCGACTACACCTTCAGCCAGGCCGAGGACTCGGTGCTGCAGGCGCTGCTGCCGTTCTGCCCGCCCGCGCCGCCCGACGACCGGCGGGTGGTGTTTTTGGGCTCGGTGAACGACGCGATCGCCGACGATTTCGCGCTCGAGGCCGCGCGGCTGGGCATCCCGGTGGCGGGCTTCCTGCCGGCCACGCACTTCCACGAGCTGCCGCCGATCGGGCCGGGCACGGTGCTGGCGCCGCTGCAGCCGTACCTCTCGAAGGTGGCCACGCGGCTGGCGCGCGACCGCGGCGCGACGCTGCTCAGCTCGCTGTTCCCGTTCGGCCCCGACGGCACGCGCGCCTTCTGGGAAGACCTCGCGCGGCTGTTTGGACTGGACGTCGACCTGCGCGAGCGCGAGGCGCAGGCGTGGGCGCGGCTGGCGCCGCACACCGAGCGGCTGCGCGGCAAGCGCGTGCTGTTCACCGCCGACACGCTGATGGAGCTGCCGCTGGCGCGGTTTCTGCGCGCCTGCGGCTGCGAGATCGTCGAGTGCAGCACGCCGTATGTGAACAAAAAGTTTCACGCGCGCGAGCTGGCCGCGCTCGAGGGCGTGCCGGTGATCGAGCAGCCGAACTTCGACCGGCAGCTGCGCACGATCGCCGAACAGCAGCCCGACCTGGTGATCAGCGCGCTTGGCACCACCAACCCGCTGATCGGCCAGGGCGTGGTGGCGAAGTGGAGCACCGAGTTCGCGTTCATGCCGATCCACGGCTGGGCCGGCACGGGCACGCTGGCGGGCATGTTCACCAAGCCGCTCGCGCGCCACGCCCGGCTCGACCCGCTGGACGACCCGGTGTGGAGCGCCGGGCTGATGCCGGGGGCGATCCCGCTCCACATACGCTAAGGCCGAAGCGCCGCCTTGACGATGAGCCGAACGCAACGTTGCGCGCGAAGCTTCGCCCTCGCGCCGCCGATCTGATGACTTTGGGGAGCGCAGATGCGACTAGCACTCTGGATGTACGAGGGCACGGCGCACCACGGCGTCGGTCGGATCGCCAACAGCATGCAGAAGGTGCACGCGGTGTTTCACGCGCCGCAGGGCGACGACTACGTGAACCCGATCTTCACCATGCTTGAGCGCACGCCGGCCTTCCCGCAGATGACCACCAGCGTGGTGAGCGGGCGCGACCTGGCGCAGGGCACCATCCGGCTGCCCGAGACGCTGCGCCAGGTCGAGGCCAAGCTGCACCCCGAGCTGATCGTGGTGTGCGCCTCGTGCAGCACGATACTGCTGCAAGAGGATCTGCAGATCGTCGCCGACAGCGCGCGCACCCAGGCCGAGGTGCTGGTGTACGACGCCAACCCGTACCGCATGGCCGAGGTGCTTTCGGCCGATGGGCTGTTTACGCTGCTGGTGAAGCGCTACGCCCGCCCGCAGCCGCTGACGCCCCAGCCAAGCGTGAACATCGTCGGCGCGGCGTCGCTGGGCTTCCACGTGCGCACCGACCTGATCTGCCTGCGCAGGATGCTGGCGGCGCTGGGCGTGCAGCTGAATGTGGTGGCGCCGCTGGGCGCCGGCCTGGCCGACCTGGCGCGGCTTCCGGCGGCCTGGCTGAACATTGCGCCGTACCGTGAGCTGGGGCGCGGCGCGGCCGAGTACCTCGAAGAGCAGTTCGGCACGCCCGCGCTGCTCGACGCGCCGATCGGCGTTCAGCCGACGCTGAAGTGGCTGAACAAGCTTGTCGAAATGCTCAACGCGGTAGGCTCGGCCGTAAAGGCGAAGCCGGCGCTCGACGAGCCTGCGGCGCGGGCGCTCGCGAGCGCGACTGCCGCGCCCATACACCTGCCGCCGCTCACGGCCTTTTCGCTCGACGGCATGAGCGCGCCAAGCGGCGTGCCGTGGTTCGCGCGCACCGCCGACATGGAAAGCTTCAGCAGCAAGAACGCGTTTGTGTTCGGCGACGCGACCCACACCGTGGGCATGGTGAAGTTTCTGCACGACGAGCTGGGCATGGAGATCGCCGGCGCAGGCACCTACCTGGCGCACGAGGCCGGCTGGGTGAGCGAGCAGCTGGCGGGCTACTTGCCCGAAACCGCAGCCGGCAGCCGGCCAGCTGCCGACGGCCTGCTGGTGACCGACCGCTTTCAGGACGTGGCCGCGCGGATCGGCGAGCTTCAGCCGAGCCTGGTGTGCGGCACGCAGATGGAGCGCCACAGCTGCCGCAAGCTCGACATCCCGTGCATGGTGATCGCGCCGCCGACGCATATCGAGAACCACCTGCTGGGCTACCGGCCGATGCTGGGCTTCGACGGCGCCGACGTGATTGCCGATGAGGTGTATACCACCGCCACGCTGGGCCTCGAGAAACACCTGATCGACCTGTTCGGCGACGCAGGCCTGGAGTACGAGCAGCCGCCAAGCGCCGGCGAGCAGCCGGCAGCCCAGGAGGCGAAACCGGAGGCACAAGACACGAGCAGCGAACCTGCTCAGGTGTCGCCGGCCTGGACAGCCGACGCACAGGCCATGCTGAAGAAAGTGCCGTTCTTCGTGCGCGGCCGGGTGCAGCGGAATGTCGAGAAGTATGCCAGCGAGCGCGGCCTGGCGTCGATCACCGTCGACGTGCTGCAGGCGGCGAAAGAGGCGCTGGGTGGGTAGACGTAAGGGCGAATCCGCCGCGCCCCAAGGCTAGGCGAGGCGGCGGACGAGGCAGAGCGACGGCTTCGCCCCACACTGGCTAGGAAAGCACACACCTATGGATGGACCAACCAAAGGCCTGCAGACGATCACGCTGCTTTCGCAGGACGCGCGGCTGAAGGGCCGGCCAAAGCTGTGCAGCGACTGCGGCTTCTGCGACACGAGCATGCGCCCGCTGATGGCTCAGAGCTGCGTGTTCGTCGAGAATCGCACCGCCGCGATCGAGCAGCGCGTGCACGGCCGCGCGCGCGCCACGGCCGACGAGCAGCTGTTCGGCGTGTGCCGGCAGGTGCTGGCCGCGCGGCTGCGCGAGCCCAACCCGCATGCGCAGTGGAGCGGCATCACCACCCGCCTGGGCGCGCTGCTGCTCGAGCGCGGCCTGGCCGACGCGGTGATCACCACGCGGGCCGTGCCGGGCACGCGCTTCGCGCCCCAGCCGTTTCTGGCGCGCACGCCGGCCGAGGTGATCGGTAGCGCCGGCAACAAGCCCTGCCTGGCGCCGGGGCTGAGCCTGCTCGACGAAGTGCGCGCGGCTGGCGTGCGCAAGCTGGCGGTGATCGGCGTGGGCTGCCAGGTGCACGCCCTGCGCGCCGCGCAGGCCGAGCTGGGCCTCGACGAGCTGTACGTGGTCGGCATCCCCTGCAGCGACAACGTCGCCTACCCCGACCTGCAAAACTTCCTGTCGATCGTCAGCCGATCGCCCGCCACGGTGGTGCACTTCGAGTTCATGCAGGATTTCAGCGTGCACCTGCGCCACGAGGACGGCCACCTCGAGAAGGTGAACTTCATCGACATCCCGATGGTGCGCCTGGGCGATGTGTTTCCGTCGGCCTGCCTGGCCTGCTTCGACTACGCCAACACGCTGGCCGACATCACCTTTGGCTACATGGGCGCGCCGTTTGGCTGGCAGTGGGTGATGGTGCGCAACGCGCGCGGCGAGGCGCTGCTCGATCTGGTGCGGCCGCTGCTGGAGTTCCGCGAGCTGCTGGACGCGGGCGACCGGCGTACGGCGGTGGCGAGCTACCTGGCCGGGCTGGCCAGCCCGCGGCGGCGCCCGCCCGCGCCGGTGCGCAAGCTGATCGCCGCGATGATGCGCTGGCGTGGGCCGAAAGGCCTGGAGTTCGCGCGCAGCGTGATCGAGATGAAGATGCTGCGCAATTTGCAGTACGTGCGCTCGCGCTTCGGCCGTATGGAGGCGCGCGTGGTGCCGGCGCACGTATACGCCGCGCTGGAGCCGTATGGGCCGGCGTATGCGCAGGCGTTCGGGCGCGCGCTGGAACCAAGAACCGAGAACCAAGAACCAACACAGCGGCCAGCGCTCGGCGCTGAGCCCCGATGAATGCGAACCAGGTGGATTCACTAGGCGGCATTGCCACGAGCCAGCTGGGATAGCGCTTCTCAGCACTTGGTTCTCGGTTCTGCTCGAAGGAGGAACTGGCATGAGTCTCACGCTCGCGGTCTACGGCAAGGGCGGTATTGGCAAAAGCACCACCAGCGCGAACCTCTCGGCGGCCTTCGCGCTGCAGGGCGCCAAGGTGCTGCAGATCGGCTGCGACCCCAAGCACGACAGCACCTTCCCGCTCACCGGTACGCTGCAAAACACCGTGATTGACGTGCTGACCGAAGCCGATTTTCATATCGAGGATGTGGACATCGACGATGTGGTGAAGCACGGCTTTGCCGGCGTCGACACGCTCGAGTCGGGCGGGCCGCCGGCGGGCAGCGGCTGCGGCGGCTACGTGGTGGGCGAGACGGTGAAGCTGCTGAATGAGTTCGGGCTGTACCACAAGTACGACGTGATCGTGTTCGACGTGCTGGGCGACGTGGTGTGCGGCGGATTTTCGGCGCCGCTGAACTACGCCGACTTCGGCGTGATCATCGCCTGCAACGACTTCGACAGCATCTTCGCCGCCAACCGGCTGTGCCTGGCGATCAAGCAGAAGAGCGTGCGCTACAAGGTGAAGCTGGCCGGCATTATCGCGAATCGCGTCGACTACGAGTACGGCGGCGGGATCGGGCTGCTCGACGAGTTCGCCAGCACCGTCGGCACCGAGATCATCGGCAAGGTGCCGTACCACGATCTGATCCGCCGCTCGCGGCTGGCCGGCAAGACGCTGTTCGAGATGGAGGGGCCGGGCAAGGATGTGTGCCTGCAGCCGTTCACCGAGATGGCCGACTACCTGCTGAACCAGCCGCGCTCGGAGGTGCCCTCGCCGCTGGGCGACCGCGAGATCTTCAATGTGATCGGCGGCTGGAAGTAAGCTCCGAGCTGTGAACCGTGCGTGTTGAGCGTGGAATGTGTGCGAGCAGATCCACACTCAGCACTCACCACTTACTACTTTGTCAACGAAGTGATCGTGTATTTCCTGAGCCATTGATGTCGATGTCATGCTGAACGAGGTGAAGCATGGCACTGCGAATTCGCTTATGACCGAAGTATCGGATCATAAATCCCGGCTGCTGGCCTACTTCGATGGGCTGGGTTTCGAGCGCTGGAGCGCGATCTACGGCGACGCCGAGGTGTCGCGCATCCGCCGCACGATCCGCCAGGGCCACGCGCGTATGCTGGCGCTGGCCGAGCAGTGGATCTGCGAGGGGGCTGGCGAGGCCGGCACTGGCGCGCAGGTGCTGGATGCCGGCTGCGGCACCGGGCTGCTGAGCGTGGCGCTGGCCCGGCGCGGGCTGCGCGTGTCGGCGGTGGATATTTCGCCGCAGATGGTAGGCGCCGCCGAGCAGGCGGTGCGCGCCGCCGGGCTGTGCGACAGGGTCGATTTCCGCGTGGGCGATATCGAGGGCCTCGACGGGCGCTACGACGCGGTGGCGTGCCTCGACGTGCTGGTGCACTACCCGGCGCCGGGCTTCGCGGGCATTTGCCGGGCGCTGGCGGCGCGCACGCGCGGGCCGATGGTGTTCACCTATGCGCCGCGCGAGCGGCTGCTGGCGGCGCTGCACTGGCTGGGCGGGCGCTTCCCGAGCAACCATCGCCGCACCGAGATCCAGATGATCGCGCCGCAGCAGGTGGCGCGCACGCTGGCCGAGTGCGGCCTACAGGTGCGCCGCACCGCGCGCGTGAGCCACGGCTTCTACCACGTGACCCTGGTAGAGGCCGCGCCGCGCGCCGGCCGCCAATAGGCTTCATCGGAAAAGGAGGCTCGGAGCGGCTTTGCCCCCTCCGAACCTCCACGGTGGGGCATGTATGCTAGCTCTGCTGCCATACACGCCCCGCCAAGAGAGTTTTTTGGGGGGCCGCAGGCCCCAAACCCCCACGGGCTTTACGACGCCGCGGTAGTTCAGAGCAGGAACTACCGCGTTCGCCTCCGAAGGAGCGAGAATGCGCAAATTACTGGTTGCCGCGCTGCTTGGCGTGGCCGGCGTGGCCCTGGCGCGCTGGTACAACCGCGAGGTAGTGCGCGAGGGCGACGCGCTGGTGCACCTCCAGAGCGAGCACGACCACTTTCACCTCCATGTCGACATGCCGCCCGAGCTTGAGATCGAGCCCGGCGACACCCTGCACCTGCTCAGCGTGCCGAAACACCACGGGCAGACGGAGGGCGAGCTGACCTACCCAAGCCGCGTGCGGCTGTACAAAGCTAGCTGGCTCAAGCGCTACCTGGTGAAGCGCAGCAGCCTGGCCGAGATCAACGAGCTGGTCGAGCACCCGTGAGCAGCCAGCAGTCGCCAGCGAGCGCCGCTACTGCCTGCTGCCGGCTGCCTACTGGAGGTGTTGCATGTTCTGGTTCAACCCGACGATGATGCAGATGCCGGGCGAGTTCACGCCCACCACCGAGCACGCGATGCAGGAGGCCATCCTGACGCCGCGCTTCTACACCACCGACTACAAGGCCGTCGATAAGCTCCATGTCGAGCACATGCGCGATGAGTTCGAGTGGATCTGCGGCGAGTTCGAGCGCGACTACAACAAAGGCCACTTTGTGCGCAACGACGAGTTTCTGGCCGGCTTCGACAGCATGCCGGCGCGCGCGCAGTTCGTCGAGTTCCTCGAGCGCAGCTGCACGGCTGAGTTTAGCGGCTGCATCCTGTATGCCGAGATGGTCAAGCACCTGAAAGATCCGGTCATGCGCCGGATCTTCCAGTGCATGAGCCGCGACGAAGGCCGCCACGCCGGCTTTCTGAACAAGACCATGGCCGACCTGCGCGTGGAGATGAACCTGGGCGTGCTGCACACGCGCAAGAAGTACACGTATTTCAAGCCCAAGTTCATCTTCTACAGCGTGTACCTCTCGGAGAAGATCGGCTACGCGCGCTACATCGAGATCTACCGCCACCTGCAGCAGCACCCGCAGGGCATGATCCATCCGATCTTCAAGTGGTTCGAGAAGTGGTGCAACGACGAGTACCGCCACGGCGAGTTCTTCTCGCTGCTGATGCGCAGCCAGCCCGAGCTGCTCGAGGGCGTGAACCGGCGCTGGATCCGCTTCTTCCTGCTGGCGGTGTATGCCACGATGTACCTGAACGACGCGCGCCGCGCCGACTTCTACTCGGCGCTGGGCCTGAACTGGCGCGAGTACGACCAACGCGTGATCCGCCTGACCAACAGCATCAGCACCCAGGTGTACCCGGTGACGCTGCCGGTCGACAATCCGCAGTTCTTCAAAAACCTCGACGCCTGCGTGCGCTACGACGCACAGGCCCGCGCGCTCGACGCGCGCGGCGACGCGGTTTCGAAGCTGCGCGCCTCGCGCCTGAAGGCGGCGCTTGGCCTGCGCCTGCTGGCTACCTTCCGCCTGCCGGCGCAGCAAACCGCCGACGCAACGCGCTGGAAGGGGCTGGCGGGCTTCCCGAACTACCCAGGGCCAGGCCGCGACCATGCTATGAAAACCGCCTGATCAGCAGAGCCAAGGACTGCGAGCCAAGGCCGCACTGCGCTGTGCCGCTTCTTGGTTCCCAGCTCTCGGCTCGTAGAGGTAACTATGCGCTTCATCTTTCTGACGATGGACGGCAACCACGCGTCGGCGTTGCGCACGGCTGCCGAGCGCTTGCGCCGCGAAAGCGGTATCGCCCTCGACCTGGGCCTATACGACGCGCCGGCCCTGCGCTCCGAGGCCGATTGGGCCAGGCTGGCCGCCGATGTCGCCGCCGCCGACTTTGTGTATGGCGCGATGCTGTTTGGCGAGGAGTACGTGCGGCCGCTGCAGCGCGTGCTGGCCGGCGCGCGCTGCCCGGTGTGCGTGATCACCAGCAACCCGGCGCTCATCCGGCTGACCCGGCTGGGCAAGTTCGACCTGCGGGCGCGCGAGCGCGCCGAGGACGCGCCAACCTCGCCGCTGATGGCCTGGGCGCGCAAGTTTCGCCCGAAGGGCGGCCACGGCGAGGGCCAGCGCCAGCTGGCGGTGCTGCGCAACCTCGGCAAGATCCTGAAGCACATCCCCGGCAAGGCCCGCGACCTGCACACCTATATTGCCGTGCACCAGTACTGGATGCACTGCTCGCCCGAGAACCTGCGGCGCATGCTGGCGCTGCTGATCGAGCGCTATGTGCCGGGCTACGGCGGCCGGCTGGCGATCGAGGAGCCGATCGAGTACCCCGAGGTGGCGCTGCTGCACCCCGACGCGCCGGCGCCGTTTGGCGAGCTGGCCGCGTACCAGAAGTGGCTGGCCAAAGGCCACGAGCCACGCGCCAAGAGCCAGCCGGCTGGAAAAGGCACCGTCGGCCTGCTCTCGCTGCGCACCGTGGCGCTGAGCGGCAACACCGCGCATCTCGACGCGCTGTTTCGTGCGCTCGAGGCGCGCGGCCTTGAAGTGCGCATGGCCTATGGCGCCAGCCTCGACTTCCGGCCGGCGATCGATAAGTTCTTTAAGGCAAAGGACGAGGGGCGAAAGACCAAAGCCGCCGATTCGCTCTTTGCGCTTCGCTCTTCGTCGGATGTGGACGTGCTGCTCAACGGCGCGGGCTTCTCGCTGATCGGCGGCATGGCCGAGAGCCGGCCCGACGAGGCGCGCGTGGCGCTTGAGGCGCTCGACGTCGGCTATCTCGACATGATCCCGCTGG
Source organism: Kouleothrix sp. (assembly GCF_046328425.1). NCBI lineage: Bacteria > Bacillati > Chloroflexota > Chloroflexia > Chloroflexales > Roseiflexaceae > Kouleothrix > Kouleothrix sp. Next base: position 244,196 of record NZ_JAXLWP010000003.1, on the reverse strand, counting down.
CGTTCCAGCGCGTCGAGGAGTGGCAGCGCGACGACACCGGCCTCGCGCCGATTCAGCTGGCCATGAACGTGGCGCTGCCCGAGCTCGACGCCGCGGCCGAGCCGCTGGTGTTTGGCGGCCCAACCGAGGGCAGCGACCGCTTTGTGGCGCTGCACGACCAGATCGAGCGCGCGGCCGACCGGGTGGCGCGCCGCGTGGCGCTGCGCCACAAGCCCAACGCCGAGAAGAAGCTGGCCGTGGTGCTGTTCAACTTCCCGCCCACGCTCGGCAACATCGGCACCGCCGCCTACCTCGACGTGTTCGCCAGCCTGCACGCCCTGATGGTGCGCCTGCGCGCCGAGGGCTACGACGTGGCCGTGCCGCCGACGGCCGACGAGCTGCGCGCGGCGATTGTGGACGGCAACGCCCAGGTGTACGGAACCGACGGCAATGTGGCCGCACAGCTGCCGCTGGCCGAGTACCGCCGGCTGTTCCCCGACTACGCCGACATCGAGCCGTTCTGGGGCCTGGCGCCCGGCGAGCTGCTGAACGACGGCAGGAGCTTCCACATCCTCGGCGCGCGCTTCGGCAAGCTGTTCGTCGGCATCCAGCCGAGCTTTGGCTACGAGCGCGACCCGATGCGGCTGCTTATGGCCAAAGACGCCGCGCCGCACCACGGCTTTGCGGCTTTCTACACCTGGATCGATCGCGTGTTCGCCGCCGACGCGGTGGTGCACTTCGGCACGCACGGCGCGCTTGAGTTCATGCCTGGCAAGCAGGCCGGCCTCAGCAGCCGCTGCTGGCCGGCGCGGCTGCTCGGCGGCCTGCCGAACTTCTACTACTACAGCGTCAACAACCCCTCCGAAGCGACCATCGCCAAGCGACGCGGCGCGGCCACGCTGGTGAGCTACATGGTGCCGCCGCTGCAGCAGGCCGGGCTCTACCGCGGGCTGCGGCTGCTGAAAGACAGCATCGACGGCTACCGCGCCCGCCCGAGCGCCGAGCTGCTGAGCGATATCAAGGCCCAGGCCGAGCGGCTCGATATCGCGCTGGACGCGCCAGCCGACGATGCCGACGCCTTTGTCGCCGCGCTGGCGCACGAGCTGATCCTGGTCGAGCAGCGCATGATCCCGGTGGGCCTGCACGTGCTGGGCAGCACGCCCAGCCCGGCCGAGCTGGCCGATGTCCTCGCGCTGGTGGCGGCGTTCTACCGGCCGGTGCTCGCGGGCTCGGCCACGCCGGTGCCGCTGCCGCAGCTGGTGGCCGCGCGCCTCGGCTGGGATTACCAGGCCACCCGCGATGCGCTGCGGCGCGACGCCGCCGCCCAGGCGCGCTGGGAGCGCGTCGAGGCGATCGTGAAGGAGGCGATGCGCCTGCTGGTTCAGGAGTACGCCGCGCATGCCGCCGCCGGGCGCGCGCCGGATCTGCGGGCGACGATCTACGCCGCAGCCGAGGCGTACCTGCAGCGCGAGGCCGGCATCCGCCCCGGCGAGCTGCGGTCGCTGTGGACATACCTGTACGACCTGCTGCACAACATGGCCGACGAGCAAGAGCTGAACGGTCTCGCGCGCGCGCTGCGCGGCGGCTATATTCCGGCCTCGCCGGCCAACGACGTGGTGCGCAACCCGGCGGTGGTGCCGACCGGCCGGAACATCCACGGGCTCGACCCGTTCCGCGTGCCGACACCGGCCGCGCAGGATGCCGGCGAGCACCTGATGCGCGAGCTGCTGGAGCGGCTGACCCGCGAGCAGGGCCACCTGCCCGAGACGGTCGCGCTGGTGCTGTGGGGCACCGATAACCTCAAGAGCGACGGCGAGGGCGTGGCCCAGGCGCTGGCGCTGCTCGGCGCGCGGGTGGTGCTCGACGAGCTTGGCAAGGTCAGCGATGTCGAGCTTGTGCCGCTGGCCGAGCTGCGGCGCCCGCGCATCGACGTGCTGGTGACGGTCAGCGGTATCTTCCGCGACCTGCTTTCGCACCAGATGCTGCTGATCGACAAGGCCGCGCGCCTGGCCGCCGCCGCCGACGAGCCTGCCGAGTTCAACTTTGTGCGCAAGCACGCGCTGGCCCAGGCCGCCGAGCTGCACGTGCCGCTGGCCGAGGCCGCCACGCGCGTGTTCGCCAACGCGCCCGGCAGCTACGGCGCCAATGTCAACCACCTCGTCGAAAGCAGCGCCTGGGACGACGACAGCCAGCTGGCCGACGCGTTCGTCGGGCGCAAGAGCTTCGCCTACGGCCCGCGCGGCGAGTGGCGTGAGGCCCGCCAGGTGATGGAGCGCACGCTGGCGACGGTCGACGCGACCTTCCAGAATATCGATAGCTTCGAGGTCGGCATCAGCGACATCGACCACTACTACGAGAACCTGGGCGGCATCACCAAGAGCGTCGAGAAGCTGCGCGGCGCCCGCCCGCCGGTGCTGGTGGCCGACGCGCTCGGCACCACCGGGCGGCTTAGCTCGCTCGAGCAGATGGTGCGCCTCGAGACGCGCGCCAAGCTGCTGAACCCGAAGTGGTTCGAGGGCATGCTCGCACACGGCTTCCAGGGCGTGCACGAGATCGAGGCGCGCGTCGGCAATACCTACGGCTGGAGCGCCACCACCGGCGCGGTGGAGGGCTGGGTGTACCAGGGCGTCGCCGATACCTTCCTGCTCGACACGGCGCTGCGCGAGCGTATGGCCGGCCTGAACCCGCACTCGACTGCGGCGATTGCGCGCCGGCTGCTCGAGGCCAGCGACCGCGGCTTCTGGGACGCCGACGAGAGCACGCTCGCCGCGCTGCGCGAGATCTACGGCGACCTCGAGGACCGCCTCGAGGGCGTGCAGGCGCAGGCGGTCGGCAGTGCGATTTAGCTGGTGTAATGCGGAACTTGCCTGAATGGTGCGCATTGCCGTGGGCTTGGGAGCAGCCGCGCCTCCGAGAGAACCTGCTTGCGCAACCAGTCTGCATGTACGATGCGGCGATAGACTCTAGCTTGTGGAGGGCACGCATGGCGATCATTCGAACCGTCCGCCTGGGCATGCTGCATGTTGCTGTGGCGATCACCTTTGTGCTGATCAACGGCGTGCTGAACCGCGTGATGATCCACGACCTCGGCATCCTGGCGACGGTGGTGGCGGTGCTGGTGGTGCTGCCGTACCTGCTCTCGCCGCTGCAGGTGTGGGTCGGCCAGCACTCCGACACTCACCCGATCGGCGGGTACCGGCGCACGCCCTACATCGCGCTCGGGCTGCTGCTGTGCATCGGCGGGGCCGCGCTGACGCCGCACGTCGCGCTGCTGATGGCGCGCAGCAGCGTTCCGGGCGTGCTGCTGGGGCTGCTGGCGTTCGGCGCGTGGGGCATCGGCTATAACCTGGCGGTGGTGGGCTACCTCTCGCTGGCCAGCGATCTCTCGGAAGAGCGCTACCGCTCGCGCACGATCGCGATCATGTGGTTCATGATGATCGTCAGCATTATCGTCACCGCGATCGTCACCGGCCGCGCGCTGGCGCAGTACACCCCGGAGCTGCTGGTGAGCGTGTTCAACTGGGCCGCGCTGATCGCCTTGGGTATCGGCGCGCTCGGCCTGGCCGGGCTCGAGCCAAAAATGCCCAGGCGCGAGCGAGCGGCGACTGATGCGCTCGAGCCCTCCGCCGGCGGCGATCCGTCGCACGCGCAGTCGCGCGTGAGCCAGCGCGCCGCGCTGCGGGTGGTGCTGAGCAACCCGCAGGCGCGCAGCTTTTTCCTGTACCTGATTCTGCTGCTCGCGGCCATCCTCGGCCAAGACATTCTGCTCGAGCCGTATGGCGCGCAGCAGTTCGGCATGACCGTGCAGCAAACCACCCAGCTGACGGCGACGTGGGGCGGCGCGACGCTGATCGCGCTGCTGCTGCAGGGGCTGCTGCTGAGCCGCTGGCTGAGCAAAAAGGCCGGCGCGCTGCTGGGCGCGCTGATCGCCACCGCCGGGCTGCTGCTGATCGCCGCCAGCGGTATCGCCGACGCGCAGGCGCTGTTCGTGCCCGGCGTGTTTGCGCTGGGCTTCGGCACCGGCATCGCCACCAGCACCAACCTGGGCCTGATGCTCGACATGACCACGCCCGAGCAGGTGGGCTTGTTTATCGGCGCGTGGGGCGTGGCCGACGCGCTGGCGCGCGGCGTGGGCATGCTGCTGGGCGGCGTGGTGCGCGATATCGTCACCGCCGCCAGCGGCAGCGCGTCGAGCGGCTACATAAGCGTGTTCCTGATCGAGGCGATCATGCTGGCTGCCTCGCTGCTGCTGCTGCGCCGCGTGAATGTGCGCGCGTTTCGCAGCACCCAGCCGACGCTCACCGAGCTGGTGGCGCTGGCGGGCGACGCGTAGCGGGGTTATGAGTTATGCGTGCTGAGTGTTGAGTTCTTCACTTTCAACCAGCCCTGAGCCGCTGTACGATCAGTAGGGGCGATGCAGCTTTTCTGTTGAGGATTCCATGCAAGCAATAGCCAACGGTAAGGAACATGTCGATTCGCAGCGCTCGGAGCTTAAAGCCACGCCGGTGTACCCGTTCACCGCGATCGTCGGGCAGGCCGAGCTGAAGCTGGCGCTGCTGCTGTGTGTGGTCGACCCGACCATCGGCGGCGTGATGGTGATGGGCCACCGCGGCACTGCCAAGAGCACCGCCGTGCGCGCGCTCGCCGCGCTGCTGCCGCCAATGCGCGCGGTGACGGGCTGCCCCTACAACTGCGACCCCGCGCGGCCCGCGCCGGTGTGCCCGCACTGCCAGGCAGCGAGAGACGAAAAACCAAAGGCAAAAGCCGGCAACGGGCATTCGCCCCTCGCCCTTCGCCCTTCGACCCGGCCCGTCCCGGTGGTCGATCTGCCGCTTGGCGCCACCGAAGATCGCGTGGTCGGCGCGCTCGACATCGAGCGCGCGCTGGTCGATGGCGTGCAGTCGTTCGCGCCCGGCCTGCTGGCGCGCGCCAACCGCGGCTTTCTGTACATCGACGAGGTGAACCTGCTCGAAGATCACCTCGTCGACTTGCTGCTGGACGTGGCCCAGAGCGGCGTAAATGTGGTCGAGCGCGAGGGCGTGAGCGTGCGCCACCCGGCGCGCTTTGTGCTGGTGGGCAGCGGCAACCCCGAGGAGGGCGACCTGCGGCCGCAGCTGCTCGACCGCTTTGGCCTGCACGCGCGCATCACCACGATCGACGACGTGGCCGAGCGCGTCGAGATTGTGCGCCGCCGCCGCGCCTTCGACCTCGACCCGCACGTGTTTGCCGAGCGCTGGGAGAAGGAGCAGGCCAAGCTCGGGCGCAAGATCCGCGCGGCCCAAAAACGCCTGCCGAGCGTCGAGCTGACCGACGCCGCGCTGCTGGCGGCCGCCCGGCTGTGCGTGGCGCTGTCGATCGATGGCCACCGTGGCGAGCTGACGCTCTGCCGCGCCGGGGTTGCGCTGGCCGCGCTCGAGGGCCGCCCCGCCGCCCAGCCCGCCGATATTGCGCGCGTGGCCCTGCTGTCGCTGCGCCACCGGCTGCGCAAGGACCCGCTCGAGCAGAGCGGCGACGACACGCGGATCGAGCGGGCCGTGAACGAGACGATTCCGATTGCTACGCGCGAATAAGGCACCTGCTATGCCGATTGCCGGCACCCATCTTCCCTTTCCCGCGCTGGTGGGCCTCGAGCCCGCTCAGCAGGCGCTGCTGCTGCTGGCAGTCGAACCCGAGCTGCGCGGCCTGATTATCGCCGCGCCGGTGGGCAGCGGCAAGAGCAGCCTGGCGCGCGGGGCGCGCAGCCTGCTCGGCCCGGCCAGCGCGCCGTTTGTCGAGCTGCCGGTCGGCGCCGACGAGGACGCGCTGCTCGGCGGGCTCGACATCCAGGCCACGCTGCGGGGCGGCACGCGCGTGATGCGCCCCGGCCTGCTGGCGCGCGCCAACGGCGGCACGATCTACGTCGATGGCCTGAACCTGCTGCCCGACAGCAGCGCCAACCTGCTGCTCGGCGCGCTCGAGAGCGGCGAGATGCTTGTCGAGCGCGAGGGCATCAGCGCGCGCGTCAGCACGCGCTTCCGGCTGCTCGGCTCGTACGACCCGGCCGAGGGGCCGCCGCGCCGCCACCTGCTCGATCGCGCTGGCCTGCTGGTGGTGCTGCCGGCCGCCGCCAGCGCCGATCAGCGCGCCGAGGTGGTGCGCCGCAATCTTGGCTACCTGCGCAATCAGCATGCATCTGCCAAGCGGCAGGGCGGCAGCCTGGCCCGGCACGCGGCGGAGTGGGACGACGAGCTGGATCTGCTGCGCGGGCTGCTCGAGGCCGCGCGCGAGCAGCTGCCAAAGGTGCGCATCGCCGACGCGCAGGTCGAGCAGCTGGTGGCCTTCGCGCTGGCCTGCGGCGTCGAGGGCCACCGCGCCGATACGTTCGCGGTGCGCGCGGCCTGCGCCGCCGCAGCGCTGGCGCTGCGCGACGAGGTGGCGCCCGAAGATATCGAGCAGGCCGCGCGCCTGGTGATCCTGCCGCGCGCTACCCGCGTGCCCGAGCCGCCGGCCGATCAGCCCGCCGAGCCAGAGCCACAAACCAGCAACCCACCACCGCAGGAGTCGCCTGCCGATCCGGCGGACACCGACAGCCAGCCCCAGCCGCCGAGCCCCCAGCTTCCCGACGAGCAGGTGCTCAGCGCGCTGGCGACCGAGCTTCCCGCCGACCTTGCCGAGCTGCCGTTCCGCGCGCTACGGCGTGGCCGCAGCGGCTCGCGCGGCACCACCAGCGGCAAGCGCGGCCGCCACATCCGCAGCGCCCCCGGCGATGTGCGCCGCGCCCGCCTTGATGTGCCGGCTACGCTGCGCGCCGCCGCGCCCTGGCAGCGCCTGCGCACCGAGGATGAAACGCGAAAGGCGGAAGAGCAACAACTGCCCTCTGCCCTTCGTGCTTCGCCGCTATATCTGCGCGCCGACGACATACGGGTCAAGCAGTTCCGATCCAAGGCCGGCGCGCTGTTTCTGTTCGGCGTCGACGCGAGCGGCAGCATGGCCCTGCATCGCATGCGCCAGGCCAAAGGCGCGGTGCACGCGCTGCTGCAGCAGGCGTATATTCACCGCGACCGCGTGGCGCTGCTGGCGTTTCGCGGCCAGGCCGCCGAGCTGCTGCTGCCGCCCTCGCAGAGCGTCGAGCTGGCTCGCCGCGCGCTCGATCTGCTGCCCACCGGCGGCGGCACTCCGCTGGCCGCCGCGCTGCTCGGCGCGATCGAGGTGGCGGCGCAGGCTCGCAGCCGCGGCATTATGCAGACGGTGCTGGTGCTGCTGACCGACGGGCGCGCGAATGTGGGCGTGCGCGCGGCGCGCGATGGCATCGCGGCCGAATTGCAGCACCTCGGGCGCGAGGTCGCCGCCGCCGGCATCCAGGCGATTGTCGTCGATACGCAGCGCAGCTACCTTAGCCGTGGCGAGGCGCAGAAGCTGGCCGGCTGGCTGGGCGGGCGCTATATCTACCTGCCCAACGCGAGCGGCGAGCAGATCGCTGCCACCGCTCTCGATGCCCGCTAGTACTTCGTAAACAACGTTCCCTTGGATTTCATTGTCATGATGAGCGAAGCTTCCCTCCCTCAATGATTCGGCAGCGAGGGAGCGGAGCTTCGTTCAGCATGACATGGCATTTCTTCGCTTCGAGCGGTACAAGGAAACGTCGTTGACAGAGCACTAGTGTGGGTGAATCGAGGCATTCCCTATGGAGGCAAAGTTTCTGGGGTTGCCGATCGCCGTGTGGGGCGGGCTGTGCCTGGTGGTCGCGGCGGTCTTCGTGGTGGTGTGGCCCAAAGACCGCGTCGCCGACGCGGGCGCGCTGCGGCTGTTCGTGGTGCGCTGGTTTCATGCGCTGGTGTGGGTGTTCCTGGCGGCGTCGTGCTTTCTGCGCATGCGGCCCGAGCTGGGCGGCCTGGCCAACCGCGTGGCTTTCGCCGCGCTCATCACCTACTTGATCTTCATGGCCTCGCTGTTCGTGCGCTATTAGCCTGCGCCGGCAGCTGCCCTCGCGCGTGGGAGGCTTGGAGGGCTTGCGCCCTCCAAAATTATCTCTTTTTGGCCGGTCGCGGCCACCGCCGTGGCCGGGGCCGCGACCGGCCAAAAACGAAGTTTTCGGGGGCGGCAAAGCCGCCCCGAACCCCCGCCGTGTAGCTCGTATTAGTCAATGACGCCCAGCGCGCGGCCAACCTTGGCGAACGCGGCAATCGCCTGGTCGATCTGCTCTGGCTCGTGCGCCGCCGAGATCTGCACGCGGATGCGCGCCTTGCCCTGCGGCACCACCGGGTAGAAAAAGCCGATCACGTAGATGCCTTCGTCGAGCAGACGGCTGGCGAAGTCCTGCGCCAGTGCGGCCTCGCCAAGCATGACGGGTGTGATCGGGTGCTCGCCAGGCGGGATGTTGAAGCCCGCGCCGGCCATGCCCGCGCGAAACTGGCGCGTGTTGGCCTCGAGCTTGTCGCGCAGCGCGGTTGTCTCGCTCAGCAGCTCGAGCACGCGCAGCGACGCGCCGACGATCGCCGGGGCCAGCGTGTTCGAGAACAAGTATGGCCGCGAGCGCTGGCGCAGCAGCTCGACGATCTCTCGCCGCGCGGCGGTGAAGCCGCCCGACGCGCCGCCAAGCGCCTTCCCCAGCGTACCGGTGATGATGTCTACCCGGCCCATGGCCCCGCGATACTCGTGGGTGCCGCGGCCGGTGGCGCCTACAAACCCGGTGGCGTGGCTGTCGTCGATCATCACCATCGCGCCGTAGCGCTCGGCTAGGTCGCAGATGGCCCCCACCTGCGCGATGATCCCATCCATCGAGAATACGCCGTCGGATACGACCAGCGTGCGGCGCGCGCCGACCGCGGCCCGCAGCTGGGCCTCGAGGTCGGCCATGTCGTTGTTCTTGTAGCGAAAGCGGCGCGCCTTGCTCAGCCGCACGCCGTCGATCACCGAGGCGTGGTTCAGCTCGTCCGAGATGATCGCGTCGTCTTCACCCAGCAGCGGCTCGAATACGCCGCCGTTCGCGTCGAACGCCGCCGCGTACAGGATCGCGTCTTCCATGCCCAGGAACTCGGCGAGCTTGCGCTCGAGCGCGACGTGGATCTCTTGCGTGCCGCAGATAAAGCGCACCGACGACATGCCATAGCCGTAGCGGTCGATGGTGCGCTTGGCGGCGGCAACTACCTCGGGGTGCGAGGAAAGGCCCAGGTAGTTGTTGGCGCAGAAGTTCAGCACCTGCCGGCCGTCGCTGGTGCCGATCACGACGCCCTGCGGCGTGGTGATGATGCGCTCGCGCTTCAGCAGCCCGGCGGCTTCGATCTGCGCCAGCTCGGTCTGTAGTGCGGCGCGCACTGTATCGAACATCGTTGTTCCCTTTCTTTTCTGCTCTGCCGCAGGCAGAACAAGCCTCTATCGCACACGACCGCGTAAGTCTTGTCAATCACACGAGAAACACGCTGTCCTCCCGCGTGGGAGGCTTGGAGGGCGCAAGCCCTCAAAATCATCTCTTTTTGGCCGGTCGCGGCCACCGCCGTGGCCGCGACCGGCCAAAGTTTTCGGGGGCGGCTTTGCCGCCCGGATCCCAACGCGTATGCGTGTCAATCATACCATAGCGCAATCGAGTGGCCGCGCGCCGCAGGCAACATAGATCGCCGCCACGGCGCGTCTTATTTCATGCTACGATACCCGCATGCCCGCCGGGCGAAAGGAGCTGTGCGCATATGGACGCTTCCGCGACTCAGACAATGAAGATCGGCCTGGTGATGCCGATCGCCGAGGACGACGCGCTGGGCGGCACGCCGAGCTACGCCACTATCCGCGCGCACGCGCTGCGCGCCGAGGCCGCCGGCTTTGATTCGATCTGGGTGTACGATCACTTGCTGTTCCGCTTTGGCGAAAAGCCCACCGCCGGCATCTGGGAGAGCTGGAGCATGCTCGCGGCGCTGGCCGAGGCTACGCGGCGCGTGCAGCTGGGCACGATCGTGATGTGCGTGCCGTTCCGCAACCCGGCGCTGCTGGCCAAGATGGCCGATACGCTCGACGAGATCAGCGGCGGGCGTTTGATCCTCGGCCTTGGCTCGGGCTGGCACCAGCCCGAGTTCGATGCGTTCGGCGTGCCGTTCGACCACAAGGTCGATCGGTTTGAGGAGGCGCTGCAGATTATCACGCCGCTGCTGCGCGAGGGCCGCGTCGATTTCAGCGGCAGCTACTACCGCGCGCCAAACTGCGAGCTGCGCCCGCGCGGCCCGCGCCCGCACGGCCCCGAGATCCTGATCGGCTCGTTCAAGCCGCGCATGCACGGCCTGGTGGCGCGCTACGCCGATAGCTGGAATACCGCCTGGCTTGGGCAGCCAACTCTGCTGGCCGAGCGCCGCGCCGGCGTCGAGGCGGCCTGCGCCGCCGCCGGGCGCGACCCCGCTTCGCTTGGCGTGACGGTCGGTGTGCACCTGATGTACCTTGACGCCGGCACGCCGCCGAGCGAGCCGCCCGAGCGCGTGCTCACCGGCAGCCCGGCCGAGGTGGCTGCGGCGCTGCGCGAGTACGCCGCGCAGGGCGTCGATCACCTGATCTGCTCGATCGACAAAGTCTCGCTCGACGCGGTCGACTGGCTGGCAGAGGCAGTGCGCCTGGCGCGCCCGTGACCGCTGCCCGCGCTGCACGCGCTGCCGCGCGCTGCGGTTGCGTGGGCGCGGCTAGATCCAACACCTTTCAAATACCAAGGCCAGCGGAAGGTTGCCACAAAGACTCAAAGACTCGAAGGCGCTCGGGAGCTACACATGCTTCGCGTCTTCGAGTCTTTGTGGCTCATCGCACGCCTACCGGACAGCAGGTTTGAGCTGCGCCGCTTAGCTCTACACCCCTGGCGGCGAGGTGAGCTGCGCCGCAGAAGCTTGCCACAAAGACGCCAAGACACGAAGGCACTCCGAGGCGCTGGGGAGCTACACTCGCTTCGAGTCTTTGAGCCTTTGCAGAAGCTTGCCACAAAGACTCAAAGACTCGAAGGCGCTCGGGAGCTACACACGCTTCGCGTCTTCGAGTCTTTGTGGCTCATCGCACGCCTACCGGACAGCAGGTTTGAGCTGCGCCGCTTGGCTCTACACCCCTGGCGGCGAGATGAGCTGCGCCGCCGCGCCAGCACGCCGCCGGCAGGTGTGCGAAAACGCGCCCGCGCCGCGTTCTGTATGTAATACCAAAGCAATCGAGAGAACCGTCATGTGCTGCACACCGCTGTGTATCGCTTGGAGAGAGCGGAGCTTCGTTCCGCATGACAGGGCGTTTCCTTGTCGGCGTCAATGGCGGAAAACGTTCTTGACAAAGTAGTTCGTCTTCTGTCTTCCGTCCCTGCTGCATATCGCAAGTTCACGTCTGGAGAAAACAAGGAGCCTGTGCGATGCCCTCGAACGAAGAGATTGCCGGCCAGCTCGAGCTGCTGGCGGTCAACCGCCGCACTCTGGCGCTGCTGCTGCGCCAGGAGCGGCTGCAGGGCGGCAGAGCCTACGCCCTGCCCGCCGTGGTAAATGGCATCCTCGAAGCGCGCGCAGAGATCGCGCGGATCACGGCGGCCCTGAAAGGCTGGGGAGTGGCGGTCGAGCTGCACCCCGACGACATTGGCGCGCCCGAGGCGGAAGTGCCCGGCGCGCAGCCGCCGCAGCCGCACGGCGGCATTCATATCTACGGCGGAACCTTCAACGCGCCGGTCGGCCAGTCGGGCGGCAGCAGCACCAGCAGCGTCTACAGTATCGCCGGCAGCCTGAACATCGGCGCCAGTCCCGGCAAGGACGAATTCCTGGCGGCGCTGCGTCAGTTCAAGGCCGAGCTTGCGAAGGCCAGCGACCTCCCGGCCGACAAAGCCGACGAGATTGGCGAAGATGTCGACAGCGCGATCAAGGCGCTCGACCGCCCGCAGCCGAATGTCGCGCGCGCCGGCGAGCGCCTCGAGAATGTGCGCGCCATGCTCGAAACGACGCTGAGCGCGCTGCCCTCGGCGCTGGCGCTTGGCACGCTGATCGGGCAGGTGCTGGCGAAGCTGCCGGGGCTTGGCGGCTGAGCGGCGCCTAATCCCAGGGCCACAACCTTTTATACGCTGTTCGCTTGATCACGTATAGCTTGCAGTACGTGGCGAAGCCACGTACTGCAACACAATACGACAGGCGGCGAAGCCGCCCTCAAACCCCCACCAAAGTGTCAGTCATCGCTTAGTTCTGGTTTCACATACGGTCATCCTCGGGCGTTTGCCACACAAACACACACAGTCTCGAAGGCGCGCTGCAGCCGCATGTGCTTTCCAAAGTCGCGCCGCTAGTTCAGCCTTGCGGCGGTATATGAACACATGATCGCGTGCTATGATGCGCTGACCGCCATCAAGCAGCGCAGGAGGTTTGTGTGCCCGAGAAGACAGAGTTTCGCGTCGAGAACGCCCACAGCTACGATCGGCGCGGCCCGGTGCGCTGGGTGCTCTCGCACATCGTGCGCTACAAGCTGTTCGGCCTGCTGATGCTTGGCTGCTACACGCTGGCCTGGTTTGTGTACGCCGGTGCGCCGGTGATGATCGGCCGCGCCGCCGAGGAGATCGCCCGCCCCACAGCGCCGAACGGCCTGCTGCTGATCGCGCTGGGCATTCTGGCGCTGCTGATCACCGACGGGCTCTCGATGCTCACCGGCACGATGGCCGGCGAGCACGTGGCGGCGCGCGTCACCGCCGACGCGCGCGCGGAGCTGTACGCCAGCCTGCTCGGCAAGAGCCAGGCGTTCCACGACCGCCAGCGCGTCGGCGATATCATGGCCCGCGCCACCGACGACGTGGCCCAGCTGGGCAGCTTGATCGTGCCGGGCGTGAGCCTGAGCTTCGAGATGATCATGGGCCTGATTGTGCCGCTGCTGTACATCGGCCTGCTGAGCGCCGAGCTGCTGATCGTGCCGCTGCTGTTCATCACTAGCTACCTCATCCTGGTGCGCCGCTACATGCGCCGGCTCACGCCTGTGTCGCGCGCGCAGCGCGACCAGTTTGGCCGCCTGAACGCCGGGCTCGAAGAGACGGTCTCGGGTATCGAGGTGGTGAAGGCCAGCGCGCAGGAGCTGTTCGAGCGCCGCAAGTACCGCACGTCGGCACGCCAGCTGCGCGATTTCTTCGTGCGCCAGGGCCAGATCGAGGCGCTGTACCTGCCGCTGCTGGTGTATGGCTTCGCGCTGGGCCTGATGCTGCTGCACGCGCTGTGGCTCTACCGCGCCGGCCGCGTGGGCATCGCCGAGGTGATCGGCGCAGTAGGCCTGATGAACCTGCTGCGCTTCCCGACGTTTATCTCGGTGTTCTCGTTCTCGACGGTGCAGTCGGGCCTGGCCAGCGCCGAGCGCATTCTGCAGATCATTCGCGCCGAGACCGGGCTGGACGAAAACCCGCGCGGCTACAGCGCGCCGCTGGCCGGCGCAATTGTGTTCGAGGATGTGAGCTTTGGCTACGCCGACCAAGGACGAAAGTCCAAGGACGAAGGCGCTTCACTTGGAGATGGAAGACCGAAGACCAAAGACGAAGGCGCTTCACTTGGAGATGGAAGACCGAAGACCAAAGACGGAAGACCAAAGACGAAAGGCCAAACAGCTTCTGTCTACGACAGTGCATCGAACACGGAAACACCCGCTTTGGTGCTTCGTCCTTCGTCCTCCGTGCTTACCACTCACGAGGAAGACGGAAGACCAAAGACGAAAGGCCAAACAGCTTCTGTCTACGACAGTGCATCGAACACGGAAACACCCGCTTTGGTGCTTCGTCCTTCGTCCTCGGTTCTTAACAATATCAGCTTCACCGCTAGCCCCGGCGAAACGATTGCGATCGTCGGGCAGACCGGCAGCGGCAAGAGCGCGCTGACGCAGCTGGTGAACCGTACCTACGACGCCAGCGAAGGGCGCGTGCTGATCGACGGCGTCGATGTGCGCGAGTGGAACCTCACCGCACTGCGCTCGCAGATCGCCAAGATCGAGCAGGATGTCTTCCTGTTCTCGCGCTCGATCGCCGAGAACATTGGCTTTGGCGCGCCCGGCGCCAGCCGCGAGCAGGTCGAGCAGGCCGCGCGCGAGGCCCAGGCCCACGATTTCATTCTGCAGATGCCCGAGGGCTACGATACGGTGATTGGCGAGCGCGGCGTGACGCTCTCGGGCGGCCAGCGCCAGCGCATCGCCCTGGCGCGCGCGTTTCTCAACAACCCGCGCATCCTGATCCTCGACGACTCGACCAGCGCGATCGACAGCGCCACCGAAGATCAGATCCAGCGCGCCATCCGCCGCGCCCAGCAGGGCCGCACCACCCTGCTGATCACCCACAGGCTGGCGCAGATCCGCTGGGCCGATCGCATTCTGCTGCTCGACGGCGGCCGGCTGGTGGCGCAGGGCACCCACGACGAGCTACTGCGGCGCTCGCCGCTCTACCGGCGTATCTTCGCGCGCTACGACGCCGAGCTGCCGCCGCTGGAGCAGCCCGAGGCCGCAGAGCTGCAGCCCGCCGGCGCGCACCCGGCGCTTGCGCTCGACGACGTATAGAGCGATCATCCGCAGATAGCACAGATTGCACCGATCTGCCGAAGGCAAAAACGCCGGCAGCGCCCAAAAAAGAAAAGGCATTTCGAGGGTATAGCTCTCCAAGCCTCCCGCGCAGGAATAAAGGAGCGACATGGGTTTTCTAATGGACGGCCTCGACCCCGAGGCGTACGACCGCACCTATACCGACGGCCAGCTGGTGAGGCGCATCCTGGGCTACTTCCGGCCGCAGGCGCCAAAGATGGCCGTGGTGGCGCTGACGATCGTGCTCACGTCGCTTGTCGATACCGGCGTGCCGATCGTGATCTCGCGCAGCCTCGATCGGCTGCAGGCCGGTGTGGCCGAAACCGCGCTTCTGGCGCTCGGCGGCCTGATCATGCTGCTCGGCGCGGTGTCGTGGCTGTTCAACGCGGTGCGCCAGCGGCTCTCGGCCGAGGCCGTAGGCGATGTGGTGCTGAAGCTGCGCGAAGACGCGTTTGACGCGGTGATGGAGCGCGACCTGTCGTTCTACGATACCTTCTCGTCAGGCAAAGTCGTCAGCCGGGTCAACTCCGACACGCAGGCATTCTCGCAGGTGATCACGCTGACGATGGAGCTGATGAGCCGGCTGCTGCTGATCGTGCTGCTGATCGGCTACCTGCTCTCGGTCAGCGCGCGGCTGACGCTGATCCTGCTGGGGCTGGCGCCGTTGATTGTGCTTGCGGCGCTGGGGTTTCGCGCGATTGCCCGCCGCACCATCACCGAGTCGCGCCGGGTGAACGCCAGCGTCAGCGCGCACATCCAGGAGACCGTCAGCGGCATTGGGGTAGCCAAAACCTTTCGCCGCGAGCAGGCGATCTACGATGAGTTCCTCGCGGTGAACCGCCAGTCGTTTGTGGTGACGCGCCGCTCGCGGTTTGTGTTCAGCGCGATCTTTCCGGTGCTGAACATTATGGCCGGCATTGGCACTGCCGCGCTGGTGTATTTTGGCGGGCTGACAGTGCGCGCGGGCGGGCTGAGCGCCGGCGAGTGGTTTCTGTTCATCCAGGGCCTGGCGCTGTTCTGGTTCCCGCTCACCAGCATCGCCTCGTTCTGGAGCCAGTTCCAGATCGGCCTCGCCGCCGGCGAGCGCGTGTTCGCGCTGATCGACGCCGAGCCCAAGGTGGTGCAGGTCGGCGCCGGGCAGCTGCCGGATCTGCGCGGCGAGATCGCCTTCGAGCGCGTCTCGTTCAGCTATGGCGACCCGCCAAAGACGAACGGCGAACCACCGACGACCAATGGCCAGGCCGACGAAGGCAGGATTGCACATGCGGCTGACGGCGCCGATCATCCTTCGCCCTTCGTCCTCAGAGACTTCGATCTGCGCATCCGCGCGGGCGAGACGCTAGCGCTGGTGGGGCACACCGGCAGCGGGAAATCGAGCATCGCCAAGCTGATCGCGCGCTTCTACGAGTTTCAGGGCGGGCGCATCCTGATCGACGGCCACGACATTCGCGCGCTCGACCTGCCGGCCTACCGCGCGCGGCTCGGCATCGTCACACAGACGCCGTTTCTGTTCGACGGCACAGTGCTCGACAATATTCGCTACGGCCGGCCCGCCGCCGACGACGCTGAGGTGATCGCGGTGGCGCGCGCGGTCGGCGGCGGCGACTGGATCGCCAGCCTGCCGGATGGCCTCGCCAGCCCGGTGGGCGAGCGCGGCGCCAGCCTCTCGCTCGGCCAGCGCCAGATCGTCGCGCTGGCGCGCGTGCTGCTGCAAAACCCCGCGATCGTGATCCTCGACGAGGCCACCGCCAGCATCGACCCGCTGACCGAGACGCTGATCCAGGAGGGGTTCGACCTGGTGCTGCGCGACCGCACCGCGATTGTGATCGCGCACCGCCTTTCGACGGTGCGCCACGCCGATCGGATCATTGTGCTGCGCCACGGCGCGATCATCGAGCAGGGCAGCCACGACGGGCTGCTGGCGCGCGGGGGGCACTACGCCGAGCTGTACAACACCTACTTCCGCCACCAGAGCCTCGAGTATATCGAGCGAGCCGCGCTGGCGCTCTAGCGCGCCGCCCTCACGACATGCGGTAGGCGATCTGGCCGCTCTTCATGTCGATCGCAAACACCGTGCTGTCGATCATCAGCCACGCGGTGTCGTCGCCCCACAGGCTGGCGCGCAGGCTTGGCATGTGCATGTCGGCCAGCGCGTGCTGCTGCTGGCCCAGGCTTTTGCCGGTGCGCGGGTCGAACATATCGATCTGCAGCTGCGCGTCGTCGCGCAGCACCTGCGCCACCAGCAGGCCGTTTGGCGTCAGCCGCGCCTCCCAGTCGCCCGACGAGCTGCCATGGCGCATGTCGTGGGCTTTGAGCTTCTGCTGCCAGCGGCGCTCGCCGCTCTTGGTGTCGATGCCCCAGATCTCCTGGCGCTGCGAGTCCCAGGTGGGCGCGGCGCGCGCGATCAGCACGTCGTCGCGCGCCATCAGCGGCGTGAGCGTGTAGTCTTTGTCGGCGGCGAGCACGCGCGCCTGGCCGCTGGCGGTGTCGAGCGCCCAGATCGCGCTGCCGTCGCTGGTGTAGATCGCGCCGTCGGTCTGCAGCGGCTGGTCGTACAGCCAGTTTGCGCCAAACTGGTTATCCTTCAGCGGCGTCTGCCAGCGCAGCGTGCCGCCGTTCAAGTCCCACGACTGCGCGCAGCGCGCGAAGAAGCCGAAGATCAGGTACATCGAGCTGCCATCGGCGTTGAACAGCATCGACGAGCTTGCGTCGGGCCGCTCGTCGTCGAAGGTGTCGTGCGCGCGCGGGCAGGTTGGCGCGAGCTGCAGCGTCGATTTGCCGCTGGCCGGGTCGAGGAAGTCGATCGCCGTGCGCTTGTGGTCGTCGCTCTCGGTTATGGTCACGATCCGGCTGCCGGCGACGTTCAGCTGATTGGGCTGGTTCGCCAGGCGCTGCGTCCAGGCGGGCTGGCCGCTCTGGGCGCTGAACACCTGCACCGTGCCGTCCTTCTCGAGCACCGCCACCTGCTTGCCAACCAGCCGCAGGCAGCCGTCGCAGCTGTTGCGCGGCTCGACGGCGAGGGCGGCCTGCCACGCAACGCTGCCGTCGCGGCGGCGCAGCGCCACCAGCTGATCGTTGTCGGTGAAGAAGACCTGGTCGTCGCCGAGCGCCACCGCGCCCTGGTAGGCGTCTTTGCTCAGCAGCGGGCTTTGCCAGCGCGCGGCGTGGCTGCTGCCGTCGATCAGCGCCAGCGTGTAGCGGCTGCTGTCGCTGTGGTACATGTAGGCCAGCAGGTCGCCGCCCTGGCCATCGCGCGGCAGCACCGCCACCAGCTCGTTCACCCAGGCGCGCTCGTTGCTCGCCACCGACACGACCGTGGCGATGTCGGCAGGGAGGTTTGCCGGCAGGCTGGGAAGCTGCTTGAGCAGCGCTGGAGCGTTTGTTGCTACGGTGCTGGCGCGGCCCGCCAGAAACCCGCCGAAGCCGATCAGCCCGGCGAGAAACAGTGCCAGCATCAGCGGGAAGCGCACGCGCGGACGCGGCGTGCCGGCGCGCGGGTAGCCAGTGTTGATATTCAGCGACCACGAGTTGACGCTGCCGCCAACGCTGTTGATGCTGTTCGGGCGCTCCACTGGCGTGCCGCAGTAGGCGCAGGTGCCCTGGTTGCCCTGCATGGCGATTGCCGCGCCGCAGCGCGGGCAGGAGAAAACAATTGGTTCGGCGCTGTTCGACATCGTGCGTGTGCTCCTGCTTGTGGCGTGGCGCGCCGCGAGCCGGCGCTTATATATAAAACGCACTCTGATGCCGGTTTGACACGTGCGCCGGCTCGCGGCGCAACATCGCGGCGCTGCCGATCGTCTGGTTCAGGTACATTCTGCAAGGTGAGCGAGGCTCACACAGAGGAGGAGAAGGATGTATTGTCCACAATGCGCCGCCGAGCTTGGCGCCACTGCCGCGCACTGCCCAGGCTGCGGCCTCGACGTACGGCCGATCGCCAGGCTGCTGCGCGAGCCGCGCGAAGGCATAGGCAATGCCGCGCGGCGCTGGCAGCCGCAGCGCCACGCGCTCGGGCTGCTGCTGGTGCTGTGCAGCCTGCTGGTCGGCTGCTTCATCCCGATCAGCATCGGCCTGCTCAACGGCGTGGTGGCGGTGGGGCCGCTGGTTCTGGTGTTGGGTGGCCTGGCCGGGGTGCTGCTGGTGCTCGGCGCGATGCTCATCCTGGCGTCCGAGGGCGCGATCCTGACATCGGCGCGCGCCGAGCAGCCGCCGGCGCACACGCTGCTTCCCGACACAAGCCTGGGCGAGGCGGGCGTGCCGTACGAGGGCGAGCTGCGGCAGCCGGCGCGGCGCTAGGCTCGCCCTGCGAGCAACAGAAACGGCCCCCGCTCACCGTGAGCGGGGGCCGTCGCCATGGGCTGCGCTACTTCGCACCGCCATTCGCGCGCTGGGCATACTGCACGCCCGAGATACGCATCAGCTTATCCCAGTGATGCGAGCTCTCGATATAGCGCACCGTGCCCGAGGCCAGGCGCATCACCACCGAATGCGTGCGCGCGCCGCCGCTGTAGTAGCGCACACCGCGCAGGAACTCGCCGTCGGTGATGCCGGTGGCCGCGAAGAACACATTCTCGCCGCGCACCAGGTCGTTGGTTCGGTATACCTTGTGGATGTCGAGCTTCTGCGTCTCGACGAGCGCGCGCTCGTCGTCGTTGCGCGGCCAGATCTTGCACTGGATCTCGCCGCCGACGCACTTCATAGCGCAGGCGGTGATCACCGCCTCGGGCGCGCCGCCGATGCCCATCAGAATATCGGCCGGCGGGTCGTCGATCGCCGTCATCACGCCGGCCGACACATCGCCGTGCAGGATGAGCTTGATGCGCGCGCCAGTCTCGCGGATCTGGCGGATCAGATCCTTGTGGCGCGGCCGGTCGAGCACCACCACGGTCACGTCCTCGGCCTGTTTGTTCAGGGCTTTGGCCACGTTTCGGATGTTCTCGGCCACCGGCGCGTTGATGTCGACCGTGCCGCGCGCGCCTGCGCCGACCGCCAGCTTGTCCATGTAGGCGATGCCCGACCAGTTATACAGCGCGCCGCGCTCGGCGATTGCCAGCACCGCGATCGCGCCGGGCATACCTTCGGCCAGCAGCGTCGTGCCCTCAACCGGGTCGACGGCGACATCGACGGCGGGGAGTTCGCCGGTGCCGACGCGCTCGCCAGTATAGAGCATCGGCGCCTCGTCCTTCTCGCCCTCGCCAATCACCACCAAGCCGTCCATCGGCATGCTCTCGAGCGAGAAGCGCATTGCGTCGACGGCGGCCTGGTCGGCGGCGATCTTATCGCCCCGGCCCATGAAACGCGCGGCCTTCAGCGCTGCCGCTTCGGTGCAGCGCACCAGATCCATGCCAAGGTTACGCTCAAGTCGCATCGGTGCTACCTCCTTGTAGACCGCCTGAACTGCCACGGGCCTGCGCACTGGGCGGCGCGGTGTGGCGACGGAGATGATACGTTTGCCGCGATTGTAGCACGGCGGCGCGCGTTGTGTCTACGCCGCTTGCGGTGGCGCCTGAAAGATGGTACAACACGCGCAGCGCCATACGGCGGCCTCCGTTGGTGCGGTCGGTTTCATGCTACCGGGAGTGAGTTACAGTCGAATGAGTTCAGCGCTCGACAATATTGTGGTGGTGCTGCAGCGCCCGCGCAAGCTGGTGAATATCGCCGGCGCGGTGCGCGCCATGAAGAATATGGGCCTGCGCCGCCTGCGCCTGGTGCAGCCGGCCGAGTATAGCCCCTACGAGATCGAGGGCATCGCGCACCGCAGCGCCGACGTGCTGAGCGCCACGACGATCCACGAGCACCTCGACGACGCGCTGGCCGACGCGATCTATGTGGTCGGCACCAGCGCGCGCTCTCGCGAGGCCGGCGCGCCCCCCGTCGCGCCGCGCGCGCTGGCCCCGGCGCTGCTGGCGCGCGCCGCCGAAGGCCCGGTGGCGCTGCTGTTCGGCCCCGAAGATAACGGGCTCACCAACCACGACCTCGATCGCTGCCACGCGCTGATCGCCATCCCAACCGACCCGGCCTACGCCTCGCTGAACCTGGCCCAGGCGGTGCTGCTGGTGGCCTACGAGCTGCGCATGGCCGCCGAGGTGGCCGCGCCCGCGCGCCAGCGGCCGTTTCGCCCGGCCGACGCCGGCCAGCTCGAGGCGCTGTTTGGCGCGCTCGAGCGCGCGCTCTGGGCGGTCGAGTTCTTCAAGGCCCACCAGGCCGAGGGGATGCTGCGCACGCTGCGCAGCTTGGTGCACCGCGCCGAGCCGGATGTGCGCGAGGCCGCGCTGCTCAAGGCCATGGCCATGGAGACGCTGAACTTCCTGCGGCGCAAAGGCCTCGCGCCGCCTGAAGAGTAGCTCGGCGGCAGCTGTGGCATAAGCTGGCGGCAGCGCGCCTCCCCGCCGTACGGGCGCGATATATCGCACCCATGTCAAGGAGAACCCCATGAAATATCTTCTCACGTCCGCCGGCATCAAGAACGCGAGCATCCACAGCGCGCTCGTGGAGCTGCTGGGCAAGCCGATCGCCGAGGCGAGCGCGCTCTGCATTCCCGCCGCGCTCTACCCCTTTCCCGGCGGGCCTGCAATGGCCTACCGCTTTATCAGCGGGGCAACCGCCAACCCCATGTGCGAGTTGGGCTGGAAGTCGCTGGGCGTGCTCGAGCTGGCGGCGCTGCCCAGCATCAAAGAGGAGTACTGGATCGCCGCTGTCGAGCAGGCCGACGCCCTGCTGGTGGGCGGCGGCGATGTCTTTTATCTGTGCCGCTGGATGCGCGAGTCCGGGCTGGCAAAGCTGCTGCCGTCGCTGCGCGAGACCGTCTATGTGGGCCTGAGCGCCGGCAGCATGGTGACGGCGCCTACGTTCGGAGAGACGTACGACAACCCGACTACGCCGTTTGTCATCGACACCGGGCTGGGGCTAGTCGACTTTGCGCTGCTGCCGCACGTCGATCACCCGAACCACCCGGAAAGCACCACGGCCAAAGTGGAAAGAATGGCCGCCGAGGTGCCTGTGCCGACCTACGCGATCGACGACGAGACCGCCATCAAAGTGGCCGGTGGCGCCGTGGAGGTTGTCTCGGAAGGATATTGGAAGCTGTTTACGCCCTGAGGCATGAGGTACGGCGTTGATGGTGGCGGGGCTTTCTCGTAGGGCGCGCATCGTGCGCGCCTTCTCCCTCTCGGGGCTTGCGGGGGCTGCGCGTCCGTGCCCCGCGGCAGGAGGCCGCCGCCGGCCTCCTGCACCTCGCCGCTGGGGCTTCGCCCCAGACCCCGTAAAAGAATGCCGGCGCTCTCGCGGCGCCGGTGGCGGATGTCTTCGTGGCAAAGCGCCACGTCATTGCGCGCCACGAGGCATGAGCGTCTGACATCGCCACTTGTAGGGCTTCTTTTCCTTTCGTAGGGCGCGCATCGTGCGCGCCTTCGCCCTCTCGGGCTTGAAGGTGCGCCCCGTGCCCCGTAAAAGGAATGCCGGCGCCTCCGCGGCGCCGGTGGCGGATGCTCCTCGTGGCAAAGCGCCACGTCACTCTGCGCCACGAGGCATGAGCGAATGACGCCGCCACTGGCACGGCCTCTCCTCTCGTAGGGCGCGCATCGTGCGCGCCTTCTCCCTATCGGGGTTTGCGGGGCTGCGCGCCCACGTTCCCTCTTAGTAGTCGCCAAGTGCTCTCGCGGTGCCGGTGGCGGATGCCTCGTGGCAAAGCGCCACGTCACCTGGCGCCGAGGCATGAGCGTCTGACATCGCCACTTCTGTAGGGCTTCTCGTAGGGCGCATCGTGCGCGCCTTCTCCCTCTCGGCTGGGCCGCGCGCCCTGTGCCCCCGTAAAAGAATGCCGGCGCTCGCCACGCCGGTGGCGGATGTTCGTGGCAAAGCGCCACGTCACTCTGTGCCACGGCGCATGAGCGTCTGACATCGCCACTGGCACGGCCTTCTCGTAGGCGCGCATCGTGCGCGCTTCCTCTCGGGGTCAGTAGGCTGCGCGCCCACGTTCCTCTTAAAAGAATGCCGGCGCTCTCGCGGCGCCGGTGGCGGATGCCTCGTGGCAAAGCGCCACGTCACTCTGTGCCACGAGGCATGAGCGAATGACGTTGCCACTGGCACGGCCTTCTCGTAGGGCGCGCATCGTGCGCGCCTTCTCCCTCTCGGGGCTTGCGGGGGCTGCGCCCCAGACCCCGTAAAAGAATGCCGGCGCTCTCGCCACGCCGGTGGCGGATGCCTCGCGGCGCGGATTCGGGTGTGGGTTCGCTCTCCCGCTCTCCCGCCTCCCCGCGCTCGCGGCGGTTGTGTGCGCCGGTGCTCCGTGCTAGAATAGGCCGGAACGCATCGCCAACCGCTACCCCGGTTCCTCCGCCTCTGTAGAAGGAGCGTGCCGTGCCCCCTCGCTTCTGCGCCCGCGGCGGCTGATGTCGACGACCCGTACCGCAGGTTAACGCCAGACGCGATGCGGGGATCTGCTCGACCCGCCGCACAGGCGAGGCCGTTCACGGCGAGGTCGATGGCCGCGCTGCGTTGACGGCTGGCAGCCAGCCGGCCGAGCTGCGGACGTCGAGTACTGGAGGCACGGTGGGCGCTGGCGATCATGAAGCGCTGCGACGACGGTGGCAATCCTGATCGGTGTCGGTTCAGGTGTTCGAGATCAAGGCCAGCCAGAAGGCTACCAGCGTCCGCCGCGCGGTGCAGCAGCTGCGCGACACGCGCGCCATCCTGGGGATGCTGTTCTTTCGCGTCTCGGTGACGATCCTGCTGGTCGATACCGGCATCCCCGATGCGCGCGCCGTCGCCGAGCTGATGGCTGCCGAAGACGCGCCGCCGGTGCCGCCGCCGACGCTCGACGAGGTGCTGGCGCTGCTGCCGCAGGTGAAGCTGGTGGGCAGCCTGGCCGAGCGCGATCTTGGCCCCGACGCGGTGAATCTCATCCGCTTCGGCGTCGACGATATTGTCGCGCTGGCGGGCGCCGAGAACCTGCACCTCGATTGGGATGAGGAAGAAGAGGCTCCTGCCGAGGACGAGCCGCCCGCCGACGAGCCGCCCGCCGGGCCGAGCTATGCCTACACCACCGACGAGGCGCCCGACGACGACGACGACGATAACCCGCTCGCGGCGGCGCTGCGCAGGGCAATGAAGCAGTAGGCCGGGCTTCTTTCATGCCAGCATTCGCTTGATAACTGACACTTTGGTGGGGTTTGGGCGGCTTCGCCGCCCCCAAATTTTCTTATTGTTGTATTGGGCAAATACACCCTGCACGGTGGGGTGCGGCGGCGCAGCCGCCCCCGCAGAAATCTTGGTGATGGTGCGTGCGGCTTCGCCGCGCCATCACCACCGTGCAGTGATGTGCTTGCTCCAGCACACAAATTCCGCATTGTGTTGCACGACGTGGCGAAGCCACGTCGTGCAACACAATCGATACGTGATCAAGCGAACAGCGTATGAGTGCCATAAAGCAGGTGATCAGCCGAATTTGGCACCAGCCCAAAAAAAAGAACGTTCGGGTAGCCGCGCCACCCGAACGCTCTTCCGGCGGATTGGCGCCGCGCGCTACACCACCACATTCACCAGGCGGCCCGCCACCACAATCACCTTGCGCACCGGCTTGCCCTCGATAAAGCTCTGCACGCGCTCGTTGGTGAGCGCCCACTCGCGCAGCTGCGCCTCGTCGGCCTGGGCCGGCACATTGATCTTGCCGCGCACCTTGCCGTTCACCTGCAGCACCAGCTCGATCTCGTCCTGCACCAGCGCGGCCTCGTCCCACACGGGCCAGCCTGCGTCGTAGACGCTGCCCTGGCCGCCCAGCCAGCTGTGCAGCTCTTCGGCCAGGTGCGGCGCGAACGGCGCCAGCAGCCGCACGTAGCAGCGCGCCAGCAGTGCAAACACCGGCGTGGCCTCGCCAGCCTGGCTGCGGTAGCCGATCGCGTCGTTCAGCAGGCTCATCAGCGCGGCGATCGCGGTGTTGAAGTGAAACGCCTCGGTGTCCTGCGTGACTTTCTTGATCGTCTCGTTCAGCCGCCGGTACAGCTCCTTCTCCGCCGGTCCAAAATCCGCCGACGAAGGGCGGACGACGAACGACGAACCGGCGCCGGCTCCGCTGGTTGCGGCTTGTTGGTCCTTGGTCGCGTACGCTGCGATCTCGGCCCGATCCGCGCTGAACAGCCCGACCACGCGGTTCAGGAAGCGCTGCGCGCCGCTCACGCCCTCGTCGGTCCACTCCATGCTATTCTCGGGCGGCGCGGCGAACAGCACCACCACGCGCGCCACGTCCGAGCCGTACTGGCGCACGAATGGCCCCACCGGGATGCCGTTGCCGGCGCTCTTGCTCATCGTCACCGGGCCGCTCACCGCCAGCCAGGCGTCGCCGTCCTGCTCGAGCGTGTAGCCATGGTCTTTCAGCAGCGCGCGCGCGCGCTCAAGCGTCTGCGCCTCGGCCGGCAGCTCGATCTTGCGGCGCAGCTCTTCGGGGAAGCGCACAATATCGGCCGAAACCGCCTCGAGCGGCGTGCGCACGCGGCGCTGCACCATGCCCTGCGTGAACAGCGCCTTGAACGGCTCGTCGTCGGGCACCAGCCCTTCGTCGTACAGCACCTTGGTGATAAAGCGCGAGTACAGCAGGTGCAGGATGGCGTGCTCGATGCCGCCGATATACTGGTCGACCGGCATCCAGCGTGCGGCGGCCTCGTGCCCGAAGATCTCGCCGCCGTTCTGGGCGTCGGTGTAGCGCAGGTAGTACCACGACGAATCGACAAACGTGTCCATCGTGTCGGTGTCGCGCCGCGCCGGCGCGCCGGTCTCCGGGTCGGCGACGTTTACCCAGCTCTCGGCCGAGGCCAGCGGGCTCTTGCCCTTGGGCAGGTAGTCGTCGATCTCGGGCAGCACCACCGGCAGCTGATCCTCGGGCACCGGCACCACGCTGCCGTCGGCGCGGTGGATCATCGGGATGGGCGTGCCCCAGTAGCGCTGGCGGCTGATCAGCCAGTCGCGCAGGCGGTAGTTGATCGTGCCCTTGCCCCTGCCGTGCTCTTCGAGCCACTTGATCGCCGCCTTGACGCTCTGGCCCTCGCCTTTGCCGGCCGGCACGCCGTCGAGCGGCCCCGAGTTCACCATCACGCCCTCGTCGGGCCAGGCTTCGGTCAGGTCGTTGGCGCTGACCTGCTGGCCGGCGGGCTGCACCACCAGCTTGATCGGCAGGCCAAACTGGCGCGCAAACTCGAAGTCGCGCTGGTCGTGCGCCGGCACGGCCATGATCGCGCCGGTGCCGTAGCCCATCAGCACGTAGTCGGCGATCCAGATCGGGATGCGCTCGCCGTTCACCGGGTTGAGGGCGTACGCTCCAAGAAACACGCCGGTCTTCTCTTTGGTGGTGCTGGTGCGCTCGATCTCGCTCTCGAGCTTCGACTTGGCCACATACGCCTCGACCTCGACCCGGCGCTCGGGGCTGGTGAGCTGCGCCACCAGCGGGTGCTCGGGCGCCAGCACCATGAACGTCGCGCCCCACAGCGTGTCGGGGCGGGTGGTAAACACCTTGATGGTATCGTTGGAAGGCTGTGCGCTCTGATCGTCGCTCACCGCTGCGGCAACCGCGAAGTCCACCTCGGCGCCCTCGCTCTTGCCGATCCAGTTGCGCTGCATCACCTTCACGCGCTCGGGCCAGTCGGCCAGCTTGTCGAGGTCGTTCAGCAGCCGCTCGGCGTAGGCGGTGATGCGGAAGAACCACTGCTCGAGCTCGCGCTTCTCGACTTTCGCGCCCGAGCGCCAGCTGCGGCCCTCGGCATCGACCTGCTCGTTCGCCAGTACGGTCTGGTCGACCGGGTCCCAGTTCACCAGCGACTTGGCGCGGTAGGCCAGGCCCTTCTTATACAGCAGCTGGAACAGCCACTGGTTCCACGTATAGTAGTCGGGCGCGCAGGTGGTAACCTCGCGGCTCCAGTCGTACATAATGCCGGCGATATCGAGCGAGCGCTTCGACTCGGCGATGTTGTTGTAGGTCCACTCGCGCGGGTGGCGCTTGTACTTGATCGCCGCGTTCTCAGCCGGCAGCCCGAAGGCGTCCCAGCCGAACGGGTGCAGCACGTCGTAGCCGCGAATGACGTAGTAGCGCGTCAGCGCGTCGCCGATCACGTAGTTCTTCAGGTGGCCGACGTGCAGGTCGCCGCTGGGGTAGGGGAACATCTCGAGGATGTAGCGGTTTGGCGCGCTCGGCCGCCGCCCGGCGTTGAAGATGCCCTCGCGGTGCCAAAACTCGCGCCAGCGCGGCTCGATCGCCGGGTCGAACCGGTCGACGCGCTGCTTTTTTGGGGGTGTCGTCGTCATTCGTAGCTCCTCAGTAACAGTGTCTATTGCACCGCCAACGCACGCGCTGCAACGATCATACGCCATACGCCGCGCGGGTACTTTTGCGCAGCATCCACCATAAGCCCACAAACGGCAGCAGCAGCGGCATGAAGAAGTAGCCGACGCCGTAGTTCGACCAGACCGTGGCGTACGGGAAGGGCCGCCAGATCACGTCGACTGTGCCGACGACCAGCACACCCAGCAGCTCGACCGACAGCAGCGCCAGGGTGATCCACCACCAGCGCGGCGTGCGCTGGCGCAGCCCGACGATGATGAAGATATACAGCACGCCCACAAACGTCGAGAGGTGCGCCGGCACATACGTCTTCACGTTCTGCTTAAACAGGTACTCCCACGACGAGCGGCCCAGCGCCGAGAAGGCCCACAGCCCGTAGAAAAAACCGAGCACATCCGACGCGCCACGGGCGCTTTTGCTTGTTGTTGCTGCCATGTTGCTCACCACAGAGGCACAGAGGACACAGAGCTTATTGCTATAGAATGATTCGTTTAACGCCATTCTTCAAAACAGGCACGTTAAAATTGATCAGCTTTGCTCACCACGGAGGCACAGGTGAAATTTGCCGTTGCGCGACATACACCACGCGATACGCCTGCTCGGAGGCCGGCTCGCCGCCCGGCGCCAGCCGCGCCACCAGCGCCAGCCCGGCGGCATCCAGCGCCGCGCGCACCTCGGCGTCGGCCCACACCCGCTCGACGTGGGTCTCCTCGCCGCGCCACCAGCGGTCGATCTCGCGCGCGAACCAGACGATCCGGCCGGTGCCCAGGCGCGCCGCCTGGTCGTACGCGAGCTGGTTGTACACGAGCATGCCCGGCCCATCGTACGTGACCATGTCGCGCTGGTGGTAGTCGAGAAACACCGCCTCGGTGTTCAAGTCGAAGATCCACCAGCCGCCCGGCCGCAGCGCCGCCGCGACGCCGCCGAACACGCGCTCCAGGTCGCCGTCGGCGGTCAGGTAGTTCAGGCTGTCGTAGAAGCACGTCGCTAGGTCGAAGCCAGCGCCAGGCGCTGCGGCGAGCGCCCGAATGTCGCCCTCGGCAAACGAAATCGCCAGCTGCTCGTCGCGCGATCTGCCGCGCGCGATCTCGAGCATCGGCCGCGAGCGATCGACGCCCACCACCGCGCAGCCGGCCCGCGCGAACACCCGCGCCGCCTCGCCGGTGCCGCACGCCAGGTCGAGCACGCGCGCCGGCGTGCCGCCGCGCGCCGCCAGCCACTCCAGCGCCCAGGCGGCCAGCTGCGCGCCCAGGCGCCCCTGCCCGATCGCGTCGTAGACGGCGGCGTACGATTGGTAGATCTCCATGCGGCGTTTATGCTACCTGTTGTGCCTGGCCGCGCGGCAAAGCGCAGCAGGCAACGCTCAAAACAAAAAAGCCCCGCCCCATGCCAGGGACGAAGGCTCTGCTTCGTGGTACCACCCTGCTTCGACGGCCGGCCGCGCGCGGCTGCCATCCTCGCACTGCGCTGTAACGGGCGCGCCCGAGGCCACTGCGCGGAGTGTTGGGCTGTGAGCGTGCGCATGCTTGGCAAGCTCAGGCTTCAAAACTCGCGACGCCACCCAGGCGAGTTCGGCGCTTATGCGGCCTCGCACCCCCCGGCCGCTCTCTGCGAAGGCGCGCCTACTACTCCTGGATATGGCCTTCTGCTGCGGTGCAGTATACCATAAAAGCCTGGCTGCTACAAAGCTGCGCAGATTACAGGATGCGGCCGCCTACGCTGCGGTAGGGTGCGCTCGGGCCGCGCGGGCGCCTACGCTGCGCTCAGGCCGCGCGGGCCGCAGGAGGCTGCGCCAGGGTGCGCTCGTGCCCCGCGGGCCGCCTACGCTGCGCTCGGGCCGCGCGGGCCGCAGGAGGCTGCCGCCAGCCTCCTGCACCTCGGCGCTGGGGCTTGCGCCCCAGACCCCATAATGAATGCTGGTGCGAGTGCTACGCCGGTGGCGCATGCCTCATGGCAAACCGACACCGTATTGTGCGCCGCAAGGCATGCGCGTACGGCGCTGACGCTGGCCCTTCCGTAGGGCGCGCACGTGCGCGCCTTTCGCCATCGGGGCGAGCTGGGAGCTTTGCGCTCCCGTAACCCGCGTGGCACAGAAGCACGTGATGGTGTGCGCCGCAAGGCATGCGTACGGCGCTGACTGGCACGGCATTCTTTCCGTAGGGCGCGCATCGTGCGCGCCTCCTCGCCAGTGGGAGCTGGGAGCTTGCGCTCCCGTACCCGCGTGGCGCAGAAGCATGTGATGGTGTGCGGTCGAGGCAGGAGCGTACGCGCTGACGCTGGCACGGCATTCTTTCCCGTAGGGCGCGCATCGTGCGCGCCTTCGGTAGGGTGCGCTCGGGCCGCGCGGGCCGCAGGAGGCTGCCGCCAGCCTCCTGCACCTCGGCGCTGGGGCTTGCGCCCCAGACCCCATAATGAATGCTGGTGCGAGTGCTACGCCGGTGGCGCATGCCTCATGGCAAACCGACACCGTATTGTGCGCCGCAAGGCATGCGCGTACGGCGCTGACGCTGGCACGGCCTTTCCGTAGGGCGCGCATCGTGCGCGCCTCGGTAGGTGCTCGGCCGCGCGGGCCGCAGGAGGCGCGCCAGCCTCCTGCACCCTGGGGCTTGCGCCCCAGACCCCATAATGAAGGTGCGTGTGCTACGCCGGTGGCGCATGCCTCATGGAAAACCGACACCGTATTGTGCGCCGCAAGGCATGCGCGTACGGCGCTGACGCTGGCACGGCATTCTTTCCCGTAGGGCGCGCATCGTGCGCGCCTTCGGTAGGGTGCGCTCGGGCCGCGCGGGCCGCAGGAGGCTGCCGCCAGCCTCCTGCACCTCGGCGCTGGGGCTTGCGCCCCAGACCCCATAATGAATGCTGGTGCGAGTGCTACGCCGGTGGCGCATACCTCATGGCGCGCCCAGGAGCTGAGTACAGCGTCAACGAAAGCCAAAAGCCGAGTACAGTGTCGACGAAATGATACGGTATTAGCTGACCCATCGAACGTCTATGTCATGCTGAACGCAGTGAAGCATCTCCATGCCTAGTCGGCGAGGATATGAAGTTTGACTTATTGTAACGAAGAAATACTTTGCAACTTTGTTTACAGACTACCAATAGTATGGCTATGTTGCCTTCTGTGGTGCCTTCGCGGCATCGTATCGTACAACTGTCGCTTTAAGGCGGCCGGCGTGCCCGTAGAGTTCGTCCATTTGGAGCAGAGGGATACGAGCTTCTTTCTCTCCATCAAAGAAGCCAATCGATTTCACTATACTATTAAAGTAGAGACGGCAGATCGGTTTGCGATTATTATCATCGAGCAGAATACCGCAGTAGCTTTGCACGTCGCGCATCACTACGCGCTTGACCGGCACAACCTCGCGGAGAATAGCACGAATGATGTAGAAGGCCTCAAGCTCCTCTGCTGTGGTCTGTATGCCCCCGTGCTCTGGCTCCGATGGCGTTGGTGTGGCGCTATTAGTCAAAACTACTAGCTCAGTGGGTGCGGGTGCGGGTGGTGCCGACTCGACAGCCAGTGCTGTCTTGAGGCGCTCATTCACTTGATCAGAGATGTATTGGCGCAAAGCCAGGCGCGTCAGCGCTGCGAACTGCTCGCGCACCTTCTGTGTCATTTTTCCAGTGTAGATCGGGGCGACGAAGAACTTTACGAACTCATCAGAAGGCTCAGCTAACTGCTCCGCAAAGATCCGCTTGATCTCGCGGCTGTATTTCAGTTCGTTAGCAGTTGTAAGGATGTTCGATAGATCAAATACTGACTTAGAGAACTTTTTCAGCTCTTCAACCGCTTGATCACGGAGATCGAGCATGGAGAACTCAAAAAATGGCTTCGCATCCATCTTGTTCGGAGCATCAAGATCAGTGTAGAACCAATAGACAATTCCATTAGTGAGTACACCAAAGCGAGCCTCGGTTACACTGAAATAGCGATACAGCTGTGAAGCGTGCACCTTACTTAGATCGGCCGCATGATGTTTGCACTCGAATAGCATGATCGGCTTTCCATCGCGTAGAATGGCATAGTCAACCTTTTCGCCTTTTTTAATGCCAATATCAGCATTGAGTTCAGGGGTAACTTCGGTAGGGTCGAAGACATTGTAACCAAGCGCGCTAATAAAAGGCATGATGAGCGCGTTTTTTGTGGCTTCTTCCGTCTGAATATACTCTAGCTGTTTGGGAATACGGGTGGCAAGCTCACGAATGCGATCGATGAAGTCCATTGATAGGTCCTTTGCAGCATTGTAATCGACGAGACGCTACAGTCGGATACTACAGAAATTGCTGGCGGTGCACTATCTATCACCACCAGTTTGCGATTAGCATTGCACTGACGGTTGTCAGTATGAACAGCGAGCTTCAAAGGCTCGGTCTTGTATGTTGTTGTGTGAGGACTGGGCTTGCGGGCACTACTGAAGAATAGTATACGCAAGAAATCGTGTAACTGCAATAGTCTATTTATAAAAGAAGACCCTGACTTTGATGTTGAGATCGGGTATTGCTTAGCTCTGCGGGCGGTGCGCCCATCGGCCTATGGCCCAATCGCTAGGAGATCTCTTATACTACAGAGCCGAAACATATTGCATACTCGCCGGAATGGCCAATTCACTCGCCGGAATGGCCAATTCACTCGCCGGAATGGCCAACTCACTCGCCGGAATGGCCAACTCACTCGCCGGAATGGCCAATTCACTCGCCGGAATGGCCAGTGCAGTTGCCGGAGTGGCTCGGCTTCTTCGCAGACAACCCGAAGAAAAAATTCGGGGAGGCTATGCCTCCCCGAGAGCCGCCCGGCGCGGGCCACCTGCTGTGCCAACGGTTCAGCGCACAAGCAGGCTGCGGCCGGTCATCTGCGGCGCCAGGCCGATGCCCAGCAGCTCCAGCAGCGTCGGCGCCACGTCCGAGAGCCGCCCGCCCGATCGCAGCGTCGCGCCGTCGAGGCCCACGCCCGGCGCGGCCACCAGGATGCACGGCACCGGGTTGGTGGTGTGCGCGGTATGCGGCCCGCCGGTGGCCGGGTCGATCAGCAGCTCGGCGTTGCCGTGGTCGGCGGTGATCAGCGCGACGCCCCCGGCTGCCACCACTGCGTCCACCACCGCGCCCAGGCAGGTGTCCACCGTCTCCACCGCCTTGATCACCGCCGGGATCACGCCGGTGTGGCCGACCATATCGGCGTTGGCGAAGTTCACAATAATGAAGTCGTACGTGCCGTCGGCCAGCACTTTGAGGATGCCATCGCGGATGCCGTAGGCGCTCATCTCGGGCTTCAGGTCGTACGTCGCCACGTCTTTGGGCGATTGCACCAGCAGCCGGTCTTCGCCGGGGAACGGCTCTTCGCGCCCGCCGTTGAAGAAAAACGTCACGTGCGCGTACTTCTCGGTCTCGGCCACGTGCAGCTGGCGCAGGCCGGCGCTGCTGATCACCTGGGCCAGCGGCACCTCCACGTCGGCGTTCTCAAAGGCGATCTGCACCGGCAGGCCCTTCTCGTACTCGGTCATCGTCACGTACAGCAGGTCGTGCAGCATATCGCGCGCGAAGCCGTCGAAGTCGCGCAGCACGAACGCCTTGGTGATCTGGCGCACGCGGTCGGCGCGGAAGTTGAAGCAGACGATCGAGTCGCCGGCGTTGATCGTCGCCACCGGCTGGCCGTTCTCGGTCACCACTGCGGGCTTGATGAACTCGTCGGTCACGCCTTCGTCGTACGAGCGCTGGATGGCCGCATGGGCGCTCGCGGCGGGGCGGCCCACGCCCGACACCATCGCGTCGTAGGCCAGCTTGGTGCGATCCCAGCGCCGGTCGCGGTCCATCGCGTGGTAGCGGCCGGTCACGCTGGCCACCTTGCCGACGCCCAGCGCAGCCATGAAGCTTTCGAGGTCGCTCATGTAGCCGATCCCGCTCTGCGGCATGGTGTCGCGCCCGTCGGTAAAGGCGTGCACGTACACGCGGTCGAGGCCGTGGCGCTTGGCCAGCTCGAGCAGCGCTTTCTCGTGGTTCAGGTGGCTGTGCACGCCGCCGGTGCCCAGCAGGCCGATGATATGCAGCTGCGAGCCGTTGGCCTTGACGTGCGCCACCGCGTCGTTCAGCGCGTCGTTCTCGAAAAAGCTGCCGTCGGCGATGCTGTCGTCGATCAGCGTGATATCCTGCATCACCACGAAGCCGGCGCCGAGGTTCAGGTGGCCGACTTCGGAGTTGCCCATCTGGCCGATCGGCAGGCCGACATTCTTCTCAGCCGCGCCGAGCAGCGTCCAGGGCCGGGTCGCGCGCCAGTGGTCGATATTCGGCGTATTTGCCAGCTTGATGCCGTTGCCCTCGGTCGCTTCGCGCTCGCCCCAGCCGTCCATGATCGCCAGCAGCACCGGGCGCGGTCGATTCTGTTGAGTCACAACAACTCTCCCTTATCTACATGGTACACATAGGCCGTACGCAGTTGGGCCGCCTCATGTCTCATACAAAATTCGCTTGATCGCTTACACTTTCGTGGGGGTTGGGGCGGCGAAGCCGCCCCCCATACGCTAAGCGTAGTAGACAAGGACAGCTCTTGTGGTATGGTTGTTGTCGCCAAACCACAACCAAACACCGACAGGAGCCGCCCTGATGACGACTATACCACAGCTGGCCGCCACGCTTGCGGCGGTGTTGACCGAGGGCCGACCGTGCCGGCCGCCAGACCGGCTTGTTCAGCGCTCGGACGCCAAACTGACCGGCAGTGGTTCGTGCAAACGCTCGTGTTTGGCCTCGGTGCCGACCCGCAGGCGAGCTTGAGCGCCCTGACGCAGACGAGTGCCGCCGGGCGTAACCATCTCGCCCGAAGCCTTGCATCAGCGGTTTGACCGAACCGCCGCCACCTGTCTGGAACACGTGCTCGGGGCTGGTGGCGAGGTGCTGTGTGCTGACCCACTCAGCTTGCCCATCCTCGACCGCTTCGCCGAGGTGGTGGTGCAAGATAGTACCACGATCGCCTTGCCCGAGGCGCTCGCTGCGGTCTGGACCGGCTGCGGTATGGCACGCCCGACGCCGGCAACGCGGCGCTTAAGCTCCAGGTCGCCCTCGACCTGCGCACGGGCGCTTGCGCGGCCCGACCCTGCACGATGGCCGCGAGTCGGATGTCACGCCACCCTGCATCACGATCTGCCGCAGGGCGCGGTCCGGCTGGTGGATTGGGCTATTTTGACCTCGCCCTGCTGGCGGAGTTGGACGCGCGGGGCGTGTCCTGGTTCTCGCGCATGCAGGCACTGACCAGCCTGCAAACGGACGATGGACGCTGGTGGCGCCTGCCGACCTGCTGGCCGCCATGCCCGAGGCAACGCTCGATCTGCCGGTGCGGCTGGGGCGGGAGGCGCAGGTGCGGGCGCGCTTGCTGGCAGTGCGGGCACCGCAGGAGGTGGTCGACCAGCGCCGCCGCCGCTTGCGGGAGGAAGCCAAAGCGCAGGGCCAGATGGTCACGCGCTGCGCTTGGCCTTGGCGGCGTGGAGCGTGTTTGTGACCACCATCCCGCCGGACGGACTGACCGTGACGAGGCGCTGGTGCTGGCGCGGGCGCGCTGGCAGATCGAACTGCTGTTTAAGCTGTGGAAAAGCCACGGGCAGATTGATCTGGTACGGGACGTGCAGCCGTGGCGGGTGCGTGTGAATTGTATGGACGCTTGCTCAATCAAATTGTGCAGCATTGGCTGCTGCTCGTGAGCGGTGGATGCGCCCGCACGGAGCTGGGGCAAAGCGGCACAGACAATTCGTACGCATTGGATCGCGCTGGCAACGGCGATGGGGCAGCCCGCACGGCTGCGGGACGCGCTGACGACGCTGGCACGCTGTATTCAAGCAGGCTGCCGCAAGAACCGACGCAGGAAACATCCGTGTACCTTCCAGCGGTTTTTGATGAGTACCGATAGCTGTGTGGCGTAAGCTTAATGTGCATGGGGCGGCGAAGCCGCCCCCCAAATTTTTTGGTTGCACGACTGGCGTAGCCACGTCGTGCAACACAATCGATACGTGATCAAGCGAACAGCGTATCAATGCGGCGAGATACCAGCATCGTGTGTGCGCGGTTTTCGAAAACCGCACACCAAGAAAGTACCGCTCTGCCGAAGGCTGAGCGCGCCAGCTGCGTAGGCCCTAACACATACAAAAGGCGCCAGGCTATTATACTACCTGGCGCCGAGGGATCTTGTGGTAAAAGCTCAACCGGGGGTTAGATATACGGCTCCGAGGCGACGCGGTTGGCGCTGGCCACCTCCACGGCGGGCTGGCTGATCAGCTCGCGGATCACCTGCGACTGCGCGCGCACCACCAGCGCGCCGATGCGTGGCATGTAGTTCATCTCGGCGTCGGCGTCCTGGCCGCTGGCCCAGCGCATCAGCGCCTCGGCGTCGATCGGCCGCTGGGTGGCGGGCTCGTCCTGGCGCAGCAGCAGCACCGCCTCAACCGGCTCGTCGGCGCGCGCGGCGTCGAGCTGGTGTGTCAGGGCGGGGTCAACATGGCATGCTCGCATCATACCTACCTCCGGTTTGGTGCCACGGTTCGAGCTTTGATTATACGCCCAAAACGTAAAACTTCAAGTGCCGGTGAGCGCCGCCAGCGCCGCCAGCGGGTTTACCAGCCCATCGCCATAGCGCAGCGGGTCTTCGTCTTCGAGCTTGGCGCAGGTCTGGCGGATCGCCAGCTCGATCTGGTCGACGGTGGCCTCGGGCCGGGCCTGCCACAGCAGCGCGGCCACGCCGGCCACGTGCGGCGTGGCCATCGAGGTGCCGTCCATGGATTGGTAGCCGCCGCCGGGCTTGGCCGAGACGATGTTCACGCCGGGGGCCACCACATCCGGCTGGATCGGGTCGCGGTCGCGGTTGAAGCGCACGCTGCCGCTGAACGGCGCGACGTGGCGCGAGCGGTCGATCGCGCCGACCGAGAGCGTCTCGGGGTAGTTGCCGGGCGAGCGGCTGGTGCCCACGCCCTCGTTGCCGATCGCGAACACCGGCAGCACACCCTGCTGGCGCAGGCGGCGCGTCACCACCAGGAAGCTTGGGTCGTAGCCGCGCCAGCCGAGCGACATGCTCAGCACGCGCACGTTCTGCTCGAGCATCCACTCCATGCCGCCGAGCACGCGCGCCAGCACGGCGCCGCCCTCGACAACCAGGCCCGAGTAGAACTCGCACTCGGGCGCGACGCCGATGGCCCTGCGGGTCACCGGCTTGCCGGCGATCGTGCCGGCGGTGTGGGTGCCGTGCACGTCGCTATCGTGCGGCTGCGCGCCGTCTACCTGGTTGCCGAGCATGTCCCACTCGGCGAAGCCGGCGACGCGGCCCTTCAGCGCGGGGTGGCCGGCGTCGACGCCGGTGTCGAGGTGGCCGACGCGGATGCCCTTGCCGGTGAGGCCCTGGGCCCACAGCTTCTCGACATGCAGCGCCTGCAGGCCCCAGGTGAGCTTCTGGCGCAGCGCCGCGGCGGTCGTCTGCACCGGCCGCACAATGCCGACCGGGTGGCAGGCATAGATCGACTCGATCTCGGGGTGTGTCGTCAGCGCTGCGACGCCGTCGTGGTCGGCGAAGCCCAGGCTGATGCCGAGGCGCGCGAAGTGCCGCACCGAGGGCTGGGCCGCGTGCGGCACCGAGCCGCGCTCGCGCCCCTGCAGCACCACCGGCGCGGGCAGGAAATGGTTATCGATGCTCTCGAAATCCGGCCGGTGGGTCGACAGCACCACCATCTGGCGATGAACCACCAGCACCTGGCTAAAGCCGTAGCGTTCGAGCTGATCTTGCAGTTCGCGGTCCAACCCGGGCCTCACATCGTACCAGGAGCCACCAACCAAAAGCCAAGAACCCGCGGCGCGTGGTTCCTGGCTCGTGGCGCGTGGCTGTTGCTTGCTCCTACCGCTTCGGCCCCTTGCCGCGCTGGGCCTGCTGCGGCTGCTTGGCGCCCTTGCCGTTGCCGGCCGGGGCTGCCGGCGGCGTAGTGGCCGGCGGGGCGGCGCGCCCGCGCGGCGCGGCTGGCGCCGGGGTGCCAGTGCCGCCGGTGGCCAGCTGCGCCGACACCGACTGCTGCGCCGGGGCGGAAGGCGTGCTCGGCCCGCGCGCCTGGAGCAGCGCGAACAGCTCGCCCTCGCGGCCCTCGTGGCAGTGCTTGAACTTCTTGCCGCTGCCGCACGGGCACAGATCGTTGCGCCCGATCTTGGCCGCCGTCGGCTTGCGCACCGTCTTGGCGGCCTTGGCCTGCTCTTCGCTCTCGCCGGCGTGCTGGGCCTGCTGGAGGCGCTGCTGCTGCTCGGCCACCACCTGGCGCATGTACTGCTCGTACTGGAACGACACCGGGATGATCTGGTAGACGATGTCGCGCTGAATGTTGTGCTTCAGCTCGTCGAACATGCCGTAGGCGTTGCGCTGGTACTCGAGCAGCGGGTCGCGCTGGGCGATCGCCTGCATGCCGATCTCCTGGCGCAGGTCCTCCATGCCGGTCAGGTAGTCGATCCACTGGCGGTCGATCGCGCCCAGCATCATGCGCCGCTCGACGTAGCGCATATTTTCGGCGGCGATCGCCTCCTCGCGCGCCATGTAGTCGTCTTCGACCTTTTCGAGCAGCAGGTCCTCGATCGCCGGCCGCTCGAGCTCGAGCAGCGACTCAGGCGTGATCTCGGCCGGCAGCATCGGGTCGATCGTGCGCACCGCCCGCAGCAGCGCCTCGGTGTCCCACTCCTCGCCCTCGGCCTCGGGCAGGTGCTGGTCGAGCAGGCTGCCGATCTCTTCGCCGATCATCTGCAGGATGCGGTCGCGCATGTTCTGGCCCTCGAGGATCGCGCGCCGGTCGGCGTAGATAATCGTGCGCTGCTTGTTCATCACGTCGTCGAACTCGACGGTGTGCTTGCGGTAGTCGAAGTTCTGGCCCTCGACGCGCGTCTGCGCGCCTTCGATCGAGCGGTTGATCAGCCGCGCCTCGATCGGCACCTCGTCCTCAACGCCCAGCCGCTCCATGATCCCCTTCACGCGCTCCATCGGCCCGAAGCGGCGCATCAGCTCGTCTTCGAGCGAGAGGTAAAACCGCGACGAACCAGGGTCGCCCTGGCGGCCGGCGCGGCCGCGCAGCTGGTTGTCGATCCGGCGGGCCTCGTGGCGCTCGGTGCCGATGATGTGCAGGCCGCCCATCGCCACGACCTTCTCGCGCTCGGCCTCGGTGCGGCGGGCGGCCTCGGCGCGGGCCTCGCTCAGCTGCTCGGGCGTGGCGTCTTCGAAGTCGATCTTGCGCTCGGCCAGGATCTCTTCGACCAGGCCGTCGGGGTTGCCGCCGAGCAGGATGTCGGTGCCGCGGCCGGCCATGTTGGTGGCGATCGTCACCGCGCCGAGCCGGCCGGCCTGCGCCACCACGTGCGCCTCGCGCTCGTGCTGCTTGGCGTTCAGCACCTCGTGCTTGACGCCATTGCGCCGCAGCAGCTCGCTCAGCCGCTCCGACGTCTCGACCGAGGTTGTGCCCACCAGCACCGGCCGGCCGGTCTCCTGCATCTCCTTGATCTCGCGCAGCACCGCATCGAACTTGGCCTTCTCGGTGCGGTAGATCTGGTCGTCCTGATCCTTGCGAACCATGGCCTTGTTCGTCGGGATCACGGTGACGTCGATGTTGTAGATCTTGCCCAGCTCCTCGCGCTCGGTGTAGGCCGTGCCGGTCATGCCGCTGAGCTTTTTGTACATGCGGAAATAGTTCTGGAAGGTGATCGTCGCCAGCGTGACGTTCTCCTGCTTCACCGGAACATTTTCCTTGGCCTCAACCGCCTGGTGCAGGCCGTCGCTCCAGCGCCGGCCGGGCATCTTGCGCCCGGTGAACTCGTCGACGATCACCACCTCGCCGCCCTCGACGACGTAGTCGTGGTCGCGGTGGTAGACGAACTGGGCCTTCATGGCGTTGTCGAGGAAGTGCGTGAGCTGGTAGTACTTCGGGTCGTACAGGCTTTCGCGCTCGGGGATGCCCAGCGCGTGCTCCATCTTCGCGATGCCCTGGTCGGTCATCTGGATGCCCTTGCTGCGCGGGTCGATCATGAAGTCGCCGTCGGGATCGATGCCCTCTTTCTTCACCTGGTCGGGGGTGACGCTGCTGGGCTTGAGCATGGGCACCAGGCGGGCGAAGCGCCGGTACTCGTCGCTGCTCTCATGCGACGGGCCTGAGATGATCAGCGGGGTGCGCGCCTCGTCGATCAGGATGTTGTCGACCTCGTCGACGATCGCGTAGTGCAGCGGTCGCTGCACCAGCTGGCTCAGCTCGACGACCATATTATCGCGCAGGTAGTCGAAGCCGAACTCGTTGTTGGTGCCATAGGTAATATCGGCGGCGTAGGCCTCGCGGCGCGCGCACGGCCGCCAGTGCACCAGGCGCTGGTCCTCGGGGTTCGCGTCCGGGTCGATATACTCCGGGTCGAACAGCGCCGAGTAGTCGTGGGCGATGAAGCCGACGCTGAGGCCCAGCCGGTGGTAGATCGGCCCCATCCAGCCGGCGCCGACTTTCGCCAGGTAGTCGTTCACCGTCACCAGGTGGCAGCCGCGGCCCTCGAGCGCGTTCAGGTACAGCGGCAGGGTTGCCACCAGCGTCTTGCCCTCGCCGGTTTTCATTTCGGCGATCTTGCCCTGGTGCAGCACAATGCCGCCGATCAGCTGCACGCGGTAGTGGAACTGGCCGATCGTGCGGCGCGCGGCCTCGCGCACAGTGGCAAAGGCCTCGGGCAGAATATCGTCGAGCGTCTCGCCATCGGCCAGCCGGGCCTTGAACTCGCTGGTCTTCTCGGCCAGCTGCGCGTCGGTCAGGGCGCGGAACTCGGCCTCGAGCGACTCGATCTCGTCGGCGAGCGGCGCGATCTGCTTGACCACGCGGTCGTTGCTGTCGCCAACTATTTTCTTAAGAAAGTTGAACATCTATCTTCTCCGGTCGGCAGTCGGTAGTCGCCAGCCAGCGCGGTTGAGCCCGGCTGGCCGCCGGCTGACTACAGTAGGCCGGCATGTCGCAAACGCGCCCCTCGGCGCTCGATGCGCGAGGAGCGGCGTACAGCGGGCACGTAGCGCTTCGTCGTGCGGCGCATTGCGGGTTATTATACCCGACGCGCGGCGCGTTCGGCAAGTGAGCAGATTACTACTCCAGGCTGGTGCAATGTCAGTTTCCTGATTGCACGCGCCCTGACTGCCGCTGGCGCACAACAAAGCCGAGCCGCGCAAACGCGCGGCTCGGCCGGTACGATCGG
This sequence comes from Kouleothrix sp., assembly GCF_046328425.1. Lineage (NCBI taxonomy): Bacteria > Bacillati > Chloroflexota > Chloroflexia > Chloroflexales > Roseiflexaceae > Kouleothrix > Kouleothrix sp. The sequence continues at coordinate 204,205 of NZ_JAXLWP010000003.1, read as the reverse complement.
GCGGCTGCCGAGTGATTACGGTGAGCTGAGCGCGCCCGAGGCGGCGGCGGCGCTGAGGCCGATCGCCGCCAGCACGAACGTCAGGATCGCGCCGGCGATCCACATCGCGATGATCGACAGCACGACGGTGATGATCGCCTTGTTCTGATCGAGGTTCATGCTCGAGCGGGTGGCCAGGTAGCCAAGGTACAGCTGGTACAGGCCGAGCACAAACGTAGCAGGCAGCAGCAGGCAGTTGAGGAGCGGGATGGCATTGACAATGCCGCTGACGGCCAGAATAGGCGCGGTGTAGAGCGAGGTGGTGTAGAACACTTCGTCCTGCGTTCCGGTGCCGCCCTGGCTCTTGCCGATCGTGTAGACGAGGAACGAGAACACGAAGAAGTTCAGCAGCGGGCCGACGATGCCAATCACCAGGCCGCCGATCAGGCCGCCGACGCCGCCGGTGAGTAGGCCGAACAGCGCGCCGACAATGCCGGCCAGCGCCGCCGCGACACCGACATAGATCAGGCCTTCGCGCTGGCCGCCGCGCCGCTCGAACTGCTCGAACGACTGCACGCTTGGCTTGGTCAGTACGGCGACGCTCTGGTTAAGCATGTCGCCAATCGATACGCCCTGAACAATCATAGCCGCGATCTCCTTTGCGAGGTACAAAATGCGTACGAACGGGCCACAGTATCACAGAGCCGGCTAACGGTTGGTCGATCTCCCCCTTTCTTACCCCGATTGTACATCAGCACGTCCGCGCCGGAGCTTGCGATTCGGTGACAATCGCCTGCTAGGCGCGCAATCCAGCTGCGGTGCCTAGAGCCCGTCGTCGGGCAAGGGCCGCGTGGGCGGTGCGAGCGGGCGCGCCTCGTACACCACCCGCGGGTCGATCACAGTGACGCCGGACGGCGGCAGCACGCCGGCGCCGTAGGTGTAGAAGTCGTTCCAGGGCTGGTAGTGGGTGAAGAAGTTGTCGAGGTGCTTGACGCTGCCATCGGGCATTGTGACGGTGCGGATCAGGGTGACGTCCATGCCGGCGCGGCCGTGCACCAGCTGGCGAACCTGGCCGCTGCTCAGCTGGTGGTCGTACTGCCAGGTGGCGCCGCCGGGCTTCACGACATTTTTGGTGAACGGCCCCTCGTAGCTGACGCTCCGGCCGTCGCTGGTGCCCCACAGCTCAAACGTCACCGTCGAGGCGGCGAGGTCGGCCGCAGTGGCGATGGTGATCGGGCCGGGCGTATCGTTGCGCCACTTGAAGTCGCGCGTCGGGCTGAACACCGTGGCGTCGAAGCCCAGAATATTTTCGTAGAAGTACACCACGTAGGTGTGGCCGGCGCGCTCGGTGATCTCCATGCCGGCGTTCGACGCGGCGCGGAACAGGGTGGTGGCCACCTGGCACAGCCCGCCGCCGACTACCTTTTCGAGCTTGCCGCCGACGATCGCGTAGCCTTCGACAAAGCCTTCCTCTTCGGAAAAGTTGCCGGCGCTCAGAAATGAGTGTTCCTGGCCGGGCTGCACCACCACGCCGTCGAACAGCGCCGCCGCGCGCGCGATATTGTCGCGCCGCTCGGCCGCCGAGGTGCGAAAGCCGGTGACGGCCCGCCCCAGCAGCACCAGCGGCTGGGCCGGCGCGGCCTGCGCCTGCGCGGCCGGGCGCTCGTTCAGCAGCTGGCGGCCAAGCTGGCTGAGCTGGACTTCGTAGGGCGTGCCGGCGTTCTCGGGGTGCAGCTCGAAGCGCGCGCGCTCGAAGTACTGCACCACGTAAAATTTGCCGTCGAGCGGGTTGATCTCGCCGAACTCCTCCGAGATCGGCAGCCCAAACGCGGCGAGCCCGCCGCGCCCCTGCCAGAAGCCGCGGAACGAGCCGCCCAGCGAGTGGCCGCTTTCGGCGAAGAATGTGCGGTCGGCTGCGGGCGCGGCCGCGAGCCACTGAAATGCGGGCTCGGCGCGCCCCTCGGTGAAGTGCCGGCCGAGCAGCGAGAGCGACACATAGAACTCGGGCGGAAGCTCGGGGTGCAGCTCAAAGCGCGCGCGCTCGAAATACTGCACGCGTATGCCGTCTTCGTCGAACACCTCGGTGAGCGGCAGGCCAAAGATGTCGATGCCGCCGTGGGTGTCGTAGAAGCGCTTGATCGCCAGGCCGACGTTGTGGCCGGTTTCGGGGAAGTAGGCGAACCCGCTGCCGCCGGCCGGCTGCGCGCCGACCGAGCGAGCGAGCGCTGGCACGGCCGGCGCGAAGTTCAGTGCGACGAGCGCGACAATCAGCAGCTGGATACGTCGGTGCATTGGGAACCTCGGAATGTGGCCGGGCAGTTGGCGATTGCGGGGTATGGATGCGCTAGAGATATGGTGCTATGGCGCGCGCTGTGCCAGGCAAGAGTTCTACGCTGCCGAGTATAGCATAGATAGGGCTAACTACCAACAACCGCTAGGCGCCTAGCTCGCGCAGCACGTCGTCGGCAGTTGCGCCGCCGGCGCGCAGCGCGGCCGCCTGGGCTGCGACCTCGCGCGCTTGGGCGGGCTGGCGGGCGCGCAGGTAGGCCGCGCACAGCATCAGCAGCGCCCGCTCGTCGCGCGCGTCGAGCGCCAGGGCGCGGCGGCAGGCCTCGGCCGCGCCGGCTGTGTCGCCGTGGCTCAGCGCCAGCGCTGCCAGGCCGCGCCAGGCCGGCGCCAGCCCGGCGTCGATCGCCGCCGCGCGCCGTAGTTCGGCCTGGGCGCTGGCGTGGTCGCCTTCGTCGCGCGAGAGCAGCCCGCGGCACAGGGCGGCCAGGGCCGCGTGCTGCGTGCTGGCCGCGCCCAGCCGGTCTAGCGCCTCGAGGCTGCGCAGCGCCAGCCTGAGCGCGTGCCCGCCCAGAGCCAGCGGGTCGTCGGCGCCGAGCAGGGCGCGCACGTAGGCCCCGTGGGCGGCGGCCGAGCCCGGCAGCGCCGCCACGGCTCTGCGCAGCGGCTCAAGCGCCTGGCGCGGCAGCCGGGCGTCGAGGTAGCCCAGGCCCTGCTTCAGCAGCGCTGCGGCCTGCCCGGCCGATACGCTCTCGCCGCGCTCTTCGGCCATGTCGGCGCGCGCCAGATCCTGCAGCTGGCGCAGCGAATCGAGCCTGCCGTGGTCGTACAGCCCCTGGCGAAAGGCCAGCAGCAGGGCATCGTAGCGCGAGCGGCGCTGATCGTCGCGCAGGATGCGCCGCGCGACCTCGACCTCGTCGGCGCGCGCGTCGCGCTCGGCCGGGGCGTAGCCTGGCGCGAGCAGGATGGTCTTCTGGCGCACGAGGCACGCCGCGTCGACGTCGGCGGGCGAGGGTGGGCCGGGCGGCACGAGTGGCCCGGCGCCGGCCCGGTCGGGCGCGCCGTCGACCTTCCCGCTCAGCCCACGGCTCAGCGGCGCGCGCGCGGGCCGGCCGCTGGGCGGCAGCAGGTGCTCGGCATTCAGCCCGACCAGCGCGTAGTAGTCGATCGGCTCGGCCGCCGGGGCCGAGCCGGGATGGTTGGCCGGCGGCGCGTTGGGGGGCTGCGGGGCGGCGGGGCGCGGCGTGCCGCAGAACGCGCAGCGCGCAGCGTCGGGCGGCAAGGGCGCGGCGCAACCAGCGCAGCGCAGCACCGCGTTTGTCACCGTCGGCGCGCCGCTGGCGCGCAGGTCGTCGTACACCTGGCGCAGGCGCGGGTCGGTGAGCGTGCGCCCGGCCAGCTCGAGCAGCTCCAGCCGGCGGGCCGGTTCGGGCGCGAGGCCGCGCGGGTCGTCGGGGAACAGCACGCGTAGCTGGCGGTAGCGCCGCGCGATCGACCGCGTATCGTCGGGCGGGGCCGCGCCGAGCAGCAGGTAGAAATCGAGGCCGTTGGCGATCGCGCGAGCGATCTGCGGCGTGCCAAGGTCGAGCTCGCGGAACAGGCCGCGCGTGAGGGCGCCGCAGGAAGTGCAGATGCCTTCGTCGTCGAGCGGCGCGGCGCATGCAGGGCAAGGATGCATAGGCGTTGTGCCGTGAGAATACCGAAGCCAGGGGCCGGAATGCTCGGCGCAGCGTGCCGCAATGGCGTGCTCTTTGGCCTCCGGCGCCTGGCTTGGCGCTTGTGGCTACTCTTGGTAGCGCAGCAGCAATTTGCCAACCGTGATCTGGTCGCCATCGCGCAGCGGCTGGGGCTGGCGCGGAGCGAGCTTCTGGCCGTTCAGCGCGGTGCCGTTGGTGCTGTCGAGGTCTTCGAGCTGCACTTGGCCGCCCTGCACCAGCAGGCGCGCGTGCCGCCGGCCGACGCCATTATCGAGCGCGCCGTAGGGGTTGAGGTCGACATCCGGGTAGAAATTGCTCACCGGGTCGGCGCGCCCGATCTGCGCCTGAGCGGCGGCCGGCAGCGGCACGGTGGCGCCGCTCGCCACCACCACCAGCCGGGCGGGGGCCAGCGTGCTGCGTGGCGGCGTGTAGGGCACGGGCGTATGCGGCTGCTGGATCGGCGGCGGCGTATAGGTTGCGGGCGGCTGGCTCGGCGCGTAGCTCGCGGGCTGCGGCGGCGGGTAGCCGGGCTGCGGCGGCACGCCAGCGCTGTAGGGCGGCGTGGGCGCCGATGCGGCCGGCCTGGCCGGCGCGTTCAGCGGCGCGCCGCAGTTATCGCAGAACGCCTCGCCGGGGATCGCGGCGGCGCCGCACTGCGGGCAGCTCAGCGCGCCAGCGCTGGCCGGCACCGCCGGCGCCGCCGTGACAGGCGATGGCGGCGCGGCCGGCATTGCCGGGGTCGTAGCCGCGGCGGGAGCGGCCGGCACCGGGATCAGCGCCGCGCCGCACTGATCGCAGAAGCGCGCGCTGGCCGGGTTGTCGACCCCACATTGCGGACAAAAAGGCATATCGGGAACCCCTCGCTAATCATGTATATAGTCGAAGCTCTATGAATTATACGCCATGAGGGCTGCCGGAGTTGCGCTAGCGCCGAGCCTTATCATGCGCTCTTGGTTTGATCACGTATAGATTGTCTGGCGCTGCGTGGCTTCGCCACGCAGTGCCAGACAAAAAGAAAGTTCGGGTGCGGCGAAGCCGCCCCGAACTCCCACTATAAGGCAAGCGTTCAGCTAGGAACAGCGCCAGGCTATATCGCTGTCGGGTAGGCTTTGGCGGCGGGGAGGCGGTGGCGAGTCGGGTGCGATTGAACCACCTGGAATACCGCCAGCGGCTGTTTCAGCTCGTCGAACGTGTACGTGCCGCGCGCCTTGTAGGCAACCCGCTCCAGCGCGCGCCGCTCGGTGGTCCCGCTTATCAGGATGGTCGCCGGCGCGGCCAGCGATTGTAGGCGGTGCACCGCCATGAGCGGCAGCCCCACAATGCCGATGGCCGCGTGGGGCATATCGTATTGCTCGGCCACAATCACCCGCCCGGTGTGAATGCCGATCTGCGCCGTGAGCGTGGGCGTGCGCACCACCGGCGAGGTAAACTGGTTGAGCGCATCCATAAGGGCCAGCGCGGCACGCACCGCGGCGAGCGCAGGGTCGCTGATCTGCGGGGCGCCGAACGCGATCAGGACGCCGTCGCTGCGCTGCTCGGCGATGCGCCCGCCGAACTGCCTGGCGATGTCGCTATACAGCGCCTGCAGCGAGCGCGTGACCTCGCCCAGCGCGTCGAGGTCGAGGTGCTCGGCCAGGGCTAGCAGTCCGCGCACCTGGCATGCCAGCAGCGTCAGGTGGCGGCGCTCGGTCGCGGGAGTGCGCGGCGGCTCGGGCTTGATCTCCGGGGCTGGGAAGCGCCCGGCCTTGATCTGCTCAAACAGCTGGGTCGTCTCGATCGCGGGCTTGGCGCCTAGCTCGGCGTGAAGCATGCGCTTGCATGCCTGGTACTGGAGCAGCGCGGCGCTCGGCTGGCCGCTCTGCGCCAGCAGGCGCATGAGCTGGCGGTATGTATCCTCGCGCAGTGGATCGAGCGCGAGCAGCTGCGTCGCGCATGCGAGTGCGGCGCTGTGCGCGCCACGGGCCGTCAGCTGCACCGTAAGCTCGTGCAGGGCATGCAGCATGCGCTGGCGTATGCACTCGCGCTGGATCAGCAGCCACTCTTCAAAGGCCGGAGCCTCGCGCACATGGAAACCTTCGAGCAAGTCGCCGCGATAGCACTTGGCAACCTCCAGCAGCTCATCGGTGCTCGCCTGCGATGCCGCGGCGCCGGGCTGAACGTGCAGCTGGATCTGCTCGACATCGAGCCAGTACGGCGCGCTGCGGTCGAACTCGACGGTTTCGCGCGTAATGCGCAGGTGCGCGCCAACCACCTGGCGCAAGTTCGTGAGCACGTGGCGAAGATTCATGCGCGCATCGGTTTCGGGAAGCTCGCCCCAGAGCAGGCCGGCCAGTGCGGCGCGGGCATGCGGGCGGGCGGTCAGCGCAAGGTAGCACAGCAACGCCTGGGCCTTGCTCGATACAAAGCCGGTCACCGGCTGATCCGCGCGGACGATCTGCAGCGACCCTAAGACCGTGATACGCAACATATCCATAGAGCCTCTTGAACGTTACGCTAGGCCGATACTGGTGGTGCGATAGGTGGGGTGGCGACGAGATGGGCAATGGTGCTGGATGTTCTCATGTGGTGGTTGGATCGCCGGGCGCGGGATCTGAACCAGGAAGCGGGCGCTGCTCGGTCAGGCGGAACAGAAAGATCGCCAGCTGCTCGAGATCGGCGAACCCGATCCGTTCCTGGCTGCCACTTGCACGCAGCGATGCGCGCCAGGGCGCATTGGGGTGCTCGCGCCATACATGCAACACGTATGTATGGCTCAAACCTTCATCTGAAGCAAGAGCGCGTGTCGCCATCGCCTGTCGGTTTCTTCGGAATTCTTGTATACTCGCTATAGGTCAGGTAAGCATACGCATCTACCGTGACCACTCTACGACCACGTGTAGAAATTTCCGTACATTGCTAAAAGGCGCATGGGCGATATGCCGCGCATACGAAGTTCTGCGAAACTGCCAAAGCGAGCGATCGGCGGGGATGTGGGGGCGGCGCGATAGGAAGAGAATGATCACAATCGCGATACATCTGTTTGGTGGTTTCCAGGTAGCACGCGACGGCGTGCCGATACCATACTTCCGCGGCGACAAAGTGCGCGCGCTGCTGGCGTACCTGGCGACGGAAGCGGGGCGGCCGCACGCGCGCGACTCGGTCGCCGCGCTGCTCTGGCCCGACCAGCCGAACGAGCTTGCGCTGCGCAACCTGAGCCAGGCACTGGTGCGGCTGCGGCGCGCGATCGGCGCCTCCAGCACATTGATCGATGCCACCCGCCATACGATCGCGTGGGTTGGCGCGTCGGCGTACGCCGATGTGAGCGAGTTCGCGCAGCTTGCGCGCAGCGCCGACCCGGAAGACCTGACGCGTGCGGCAGCGCTGTATCGCGGCGAGTTTCTCTCGGGTTTCAGCCTGCCCGACAGCGAAGCGTTTGAAGAATGGCTCCTGCTCACGCGCGAGCAGCTTGCCCAGCAGGCCGTGGCAGTGCTCTCGACGCTGGCCGAGCAGCACCTGGCCGCCAGGCGCTTCGTGGCAGCGGCCGAAAGCGCGCGCCGCCAGCTCGCGCTCGACCCCTGGCGCGAGACGGCGCACCGGCAGCTGATGTGGGCGCTGGCGCTCGCCGGCGACCAAGCTGCGGCGCTGGCGGCCTACACGCGCTGCCGCAAGGTGCTGCAGGAAGACCTGGGGATTGCGCCGGACATGGAGACGCGCGCACTGTATGAGCGCATACGCTCGGGCCTGGACGCCTCGGAGCCATACCATGCCACGTCGCCGCAGCACAACCTGCCGATGCACCTTACCCCGTTTGTTGGGCGCGAAGACGATATCGCCACGCTTATAGGCATCCTAGGCCGGCCCGACCTGCACCTGCTGACGCTGCTGGGCATCGGCGGGATGGGCAAAACCCGGCTGGCCGTCGAGCTGGCGCGCACCAGCCTCGATCGCTACGCCGACGGCATTTTCTTTATCGCGCTCGCGCCGCTCAGCTCCGCCGACGCGATTCCGGCCGCCATCGCCCATGCGCTAGGCATGGCCGCGCAGGCCAACGACCTGCGGGCGGCGGTGCTGCACGTTCTGCGCGACAAGCACATGCTGCTTGTTCTGGATAACTTCGAGCACCTGCCCGAGGGTGCCGGGCTGGTCGCCGAGATCATACAGGCCGCGCCGCGCGTACAGATCATCGCGACGTCGCGCGCCCGGCTGCTGGTCTACGGCGAGTATGTGCATCAGGTCGAAGGGCTGGCGTACAGCCAGGTTGCCGACTCGGCGGCGGTGCGCTTGTTTGTGCAAAGCGCCCGGCGAACCCAGTCGTCGTTCAGGCTGCACGACGCGAACCTGCCGGCGGTTTTGCGCATCTGCCGGCTGGTGCAGGGCATGCCGCTGGGACTCGAGCTGGCGGCCGCCTGGAGCGCGATGCTCTCGCCGCAAGATATCGCCGCCGAGATCGAGCGGAACCGCGGCTTTCTGGAGGCCGACTGGCCGGGCGTGCCGGCGCGCCAGCGCAGCCTGCGCGCGGTGTTCATGTGGTCGTGGGGGCTGCTGAGCGAAGCCGACCGGCGCGTCTTGCGCCATCTGGCGGTGTTTCGCGGCAGCTTCAGCCGCGAGGCGGCCGAGGCGGTGGCCGGCGCGACGCTGCGCACGCTCACGAGCCTCATGCACAAATCGCTGCTGCGCCGGGTGGAAAGCCGATCGACCAGCGCGGCGGCGTACGAGATCCACGAGCTGCTGCGCCAGTTTGCGGCCGAGCAGCTCGCGGCGGCCGAGGAATACGGCGCGGTGATGGCGCGGCACAGCCATTATTACCTGCAGTTTCTGGCCGCGCGCGAGCGGCGCATTGCCCGCGACGAGCCCCGCGAGGCGATTGCCGAGCTGGAAGACGAGATCGACAATATTCGCCAGGCGTGGGCCTGGGCCGCCGATCACGCGCAGGCCGACGATCTGTACCTGGCGGCCTTTTGCTTCGCGCAGTTCTACCGCATGGCCGGCGCTTCCGAAGAATGGGCGCGCGTATTCGGCCTCGCCGCCGAGCGCCTGGCCGCGCATCTCGCGAGCGCGCCATCGCCCGAGGCGCTGCAGTCGCTCCAGCGCGCGCTGAGCACCGTGTGGACGTTTCGCGGCTCGGCGCTGATCCTGCAGGGCAAAAATGACCAGGCGCGCCTGCTGGCCGAGCAGGCGATCGAGCTGGCGCGCGCCTGCGGCAACGCCGAGGCTGAGGCGCACGGCTCGCTGGTGAAGGGCCAGGCCCTGCGCCGCCAGGGGCAATCGGCGCAGGCGCGCGCGCTGTTCGAGCAGGCGGCCGCGCTGGCGCTGCGCGCGCAGCCCGCCAGCGGCGCCCGCGAGTCGCAGGTGGAAACCGCGCTGATCGCCTATAACTGGCTGTGCTCGATCGCGCTGACCGAGGACGACTACGCCGCAGCCAGAGGCTATGTCGACGAGGGGCTGCGCATGTGCCAGCCTTTGAAGAAGCGCCTTTCGGAGATGATCTTTCGCACCGATCTGATGGACATCGCCCAGGCCCGAGGCGAGTATGCCGTTGCGCGCCACCACGGCGAGGCGGCGCTGCATCTGGCGCGAACGCTGGGCTATCTGCGCGGCGAAAACCATCTGAAGCTGGCGATCGCCGAGGTGGCGCGCCTGCAAGGCGAGTACGGCTACGCCCAGGAGCTGATCGACCAGGCGCTTACGGCGCATCATACGTTCGGCGACCTGCTCGGCGAGGCGGGCGCGATGAACGACAGCGGCTACCTTCAGCTGCTGATGGGCAACCTGCTTGGCGCGCAGCACTGGTTTGACCGCTGGGAGCAAACGCTCCGCGCCGCCGAGCTGCTGGCGCGCGAGTCGTTTCAGGGCATACTGCGCCTGGCGCTGCTGGCGCACGCGGCCGGCGATTACGCCGAGGCGCTGCGCTATGCCGAGGACGGCTGGCGCATGGCCTGCCAGCTCGACGGCCGCGCAAGCCAGGCCAACGCGCTGGTGATCCTGGGTATGGCCCACGCCGGCCTGCGCCAGCTCGAGCAGGCCGCCAGCGCCTACAGCCAGGCGCTCGATTTCTACACCGCGCTTGAGCACCTCCACAAGGCGGCCGAGCCGCGCGCCGGCCTGGCGCAGATCGCGCTGGCCCAGGGCGATCTGCCGCGCGCGCGCGCGCAAGCCGAAGCGATGCTGGCGGCGCTGGAAACCCGGCCGTATGTCGGCGTGGAGCGGCCGTTCGCGATCTACCTGGCGTGCTACCAGGTTCTGGCGGCCACCAACGACGCGCGGGCCGCTGGCGTGCTGCACATGGCCAGGCGGCGGCTGCAAGAGTACGCAAGCCACATCCCCGACCGCGCGCTGCGCCAGTCGTTTCTCGAAAATGTGCCGGCCCACCAGGCGCTGCTGCGCGCATACGCGGCGCTCCCCGCCGAAGAGTATACAAGCGGGCTCGGCCCTGGCGGCGTGGCGCTCTAAGAAACTGCCCGAGCGGCAGCATAGTACGTGTTGATCTTCTGTGTCCATTTTCCGCGCGGAGCGCGGAAAATGGACACGATACGGAGCGTAGCACCGCCTGGCGCCCTGGTGGTACACAGGCTTCTCAGGCAGCTTTAAGTCACGATCTCGTCACGATAGCTTGCTACGATACTGGTGGTTTCACAGCGGCTGCGCCAGCAACGGCCGAGCAGGAGGGCCTGGTGGACACGAGCTTTCCATACGACGCGACGCGATTGCCCGAGTACCTCGACCTGCTCCGCACCAGGGCGCGCATCGCAGTGGTGTATGGCGGCGATAAAAATCAGCCGGGCGCGGTGATCCAGCGCGTTCACAACCCCCGCGACTGGAAAAGCTACAAGCACGTCGCCTGCGACATTCAGGATGCGCTGAAAGAGCTTGGCTTCGGCTACGTCACGCTGCTGCCCGACGATATGCGCCTGCCGCAGCGGCTTGCCGACGACGGCATTAGCCTGGTGTGGCTGAATACCGGCGGGGTGCAGGGCTACAACTCGATCAGCCATGCCCCGGCGATGCTCGAAATGCTTGGCCTGCCCTACATCGGCCATCATCCGCTCAATGCCACGCTGCTCGACAACAAAGATCTGTTCAAGCGCTGCCTGCAGGGGCTGGGCATCAGGACGGCGCCTTTCATCACCTGGCACCCCGCCCAGGGCCCCCTGCGGCCCGAGAACGACCAGCGCTTCCGCGACGTCTTTGGCGCGTACCAGGGGCCATTTGTGGTCAAACCAGTGTCGGGGCGCGCCTCGCGGCACGTGCACCTCGCCGACACGCCAGCCGCGCTGCCCGAGGTTGCCGGCCATGTGTACGCAGTGACGTGTAACAGCGTGCTGATCGAGCGCTACCTTTCCGGCGCCGAGTACTGTGTCGCCGTCTGCGGCCCGATCACCTATGAGCACGGCGCGCTCGCCCAGCACGCCGCGCCGCGCGCTTTCTCGGCGCTTGAGCGGCTGTTTGAGCCAGGCGAGATGATCTACACGTCGCTGGACCAGCGGCCGATCACGCTCGACCGGCTGCGCCTGCTGGGCGACGACGAGCAGCCAGTCAAGCATGAGCTGCTGCAGCTGGCGCAGACGATCTACCAGGAGTTCGGCCTGCGCTCGATCGTGCGGGTCGATGTGCGCAGCGACCACGCGGGCGCGCTGCATGTTCTGGAGGTCAACCCCAAGCCGGATCTGAAACGGCCCAGCGCCGCCGGCACGAGCCTGGTTATGGCCGGGCCGACCGCCGATGGCACGAGCTACACCGATGTTATCTTTGGCCTGCTGGCCGATCGGCTGCACCACCTGCTGGCCTACGAGCAGGTGCTCGCCAAGCAGATCATCAGCCTGCTGAGCGAAGGCAGCCAGCCCCCGCTGCGCGCGGCCGCGCAGCCGCCGCGCTTCCACGCCGCCGCGCCGGCACCGGCCGATAGCGTGGTTACAGCGTGAGCAACCCTGTGCTGCACTCGCCAGCGCCAGCCAGGCAGCGCCAGCGCACCCTTGCTGGCACCGTCCTCGTGCTCGCGCTCTCGCTGGCCCTGCTGGGCTATGTGGCCTTGAGCGAGGCCAACCGCACCTACCCGTCCTTTCAGATCGAGACCCTGGCGGCGCAGGGCGAGGTGGTTGCCGCATCGCTGCGCACTGTTCTGCTGGCCGGCCTGCCGCTCGAGCAGTTCCCCGGCTTCGCAACTGTGTCTCAGCCGATACTCGACTCGGATCGGCAGATTGCGGCGATCGTGGTGGCCGACGCGCGCGGCCAGGCGGTTTTCGCCAACACCCAGGCGGGCGTCGAACCGGCAAGCGCGACTGCACCGGGCTTTGCGGCCAGCGCGCTGCAGCCGAAGCAGGCCCACTATCAGGTGGCCGAAGACGCGGCTTTCTACCGCGTGGCGCTGAAGCTCGAAAATAAGTTCGAGCCGGTGGGCACGCTGTATATTACAATGCCGCGCTCCGCCATCGCCGCGGCGATCGAGCGGCGCTTTGTGCTGGTGGCAGGCGCCGGGGTGCTGCTGGCGGGCGTGTACGGGCTGTTTGTGTGGTTCCTGATCAACCAGTGGCCGCCCTTTCAGCGCGCCAGCAGCGACTCCGAGGTGCGCTGGCTGAGTATTGGCTACGGCCTGGCCTGCCTGCTCATGGCGGCGGTGGTGATCGGCGCGCTCGTGACGCTGTATGCCGATGGCATTCAGGCGAAGACGCAGGCGCTGGCGCGCTCGCTGCAGCTGCGGCTGCTTGCGCCGATCGAGCTTGGGCTCGAGCTTGGCGACTTCGACCAGATCGATCAGGCGTTCAAGGACAGCCAGGCGCTCAATCCCGACATCAGCCTGATCGCGCTCACGCACAACCAGCGCATCGTCGTCGCCAGCGACCCACGGCGCGTTGGCGCGCTGCTGACGCACGCCTCGGGCAGCATCGAATACCAGCTGCCGCTTGACCCGGCGCGCGGCGCTGTGGCGGCGGAGGCGCCGCGCGCAGCATCGGAAGAGATCTATGTGGCTATTCCGGCGAGCGCTATCTATAGCAAGCTGTGGCGCAGCGTTAAAAATTTCGTTGTGCTGCTGGCCGCGTCGGGCTTTCTCTCGGTGCTTTTGTTCTCGCTTATCCACTCGTTCTCGGACCAGGCCGGCAGCGGCGTGGCCGATCCCGCGCAGCGGCAAGCCTTCGAGCTTGAGCTGATCAAGCCGTTTTATTTTATCAGCGTGTTTACCGAAGGCCTGACGACGTCGTTTCTGCCGCAGTACTTTCAAACGCTGGCGCGCGCATCGAGCATCGATCCGAACCTGGTTTCGGTTGCGTTCACGGCCTATTTCGTGGCATTTGTCGTGGCGCTCATTCCGGCCGGCCGCTTTGCCGAGCGGCGCGGCAACCGGCCATTGCTGATCCTCTCGGCCTGCCTCGTGGCCGCCAGCCTGGCGTTGATGGCGGTTGTCGCCGATTTCAGGATCGTGATCGCGCTGCGCGTGCTGGCCGGGCTAGGCCAGGGAATGCTGTATATCGGCGTGCAGTCGTATATTCTCGATATGGCCGCCGAGGGCAAGAAGACGCAGGGCGCCGCGATCATTGTGTACGGCTACAACGGCGGCATGATCTCGGGCACGGCGATGGGCGCGCTGCTGGTTGTGTCGATGGGCGTGAAGAACGTGTTCATCCTGGCAGCGGTGATCGCGGTGTTTCTGGCGCTGTATGCCGCCAGGCTGATCGCGCGGCGCGCGCAGTCGCCCGCATCTACGCCAAACGGCGCGGCGATCCACGGCCTGATCCCCGGGCTGATCAACGCGGTGCGCGATCTGCAGTTCGTCAAGTCGATGCTGCTGATCGGGATCCCCGCCAAAGCAATTCTCACCGGCGTGACGATCTTTGCGCTGCCGCTGCTTCTGGCGCAGCAGCACTACGCCCAGGAGGATATCGGCCAGATCATTATGCTATACTCGGTTGGCGTGCTGGTTTCGAGCCGCTATATCGCGCGGCTGGTCGATCGGCTCGGCCAAACCACGCCGATACTGTTTATTGGCGCGTTTGTGAGCGGCATCGGGCTGATCCTGATGGGCTTGATCGGCTGGCAGGCGGTGATGAATAGCAACTACAGCTTTCTGCCGGCGCTTGTGCTCAGCGTTGGCATTATTGTGCTGGGCGTGGCGCACGGCTGTATTCACGCGCCGATCGTGACGCATATTTCAAACACCCATGCCGCCGATACGCTTGGCCGCAGCACGACCGCATCGCTGTACCGCTTTCTTGAGCGCATCGGCCATATGTCCGGCCCGCTGCTCGTGAGCCTGATGCTGCTCGTCAATCAGGGCAGCGCAATCGCGATCGCCTGGCTCGGCATGGTGGTGCTGAGCCTGAGCCTGCTGTTTGGCTTCAGGCCGGGCGAGCGTATGCTGGCGCGGCAGGCACCGAAGGGGCAGCAATGAACCGCTGGCGGCGCGCGGCAATCTGCCTGCTGTTTGCCGGGCTTGGCTGCCTTCTGGCGCTCGGCGGCCCGGCGGCGGCGCTTGGCCGCGGGCCTGGCGCCAGCGCCACGCCCACGCCATCGGAGGTGGCGGTGGTGGTTGCCGCGCCGGCGCTGAATCTGCGCGCCGGCCCCGGCGCGAGCTTTCGCGTGCTGCGCAAGCTGTATGCCGGCGAGCGGCTGGTGGCCCTCGAGCCGCAGGCGCCGGGCGATTGGCTCCGCGTGCGCGCGCTCGATGGCAGCCTCGGCTGGGTTAAGCGCGCCGCCACCGATTGCTGCCCGGCCGCCGCGCAGCCGCCTACCCCCACGCCGGCCGTGGCGGCCAGCCCAGCTGCGCTGCCGGCACCGGCGCCAACCGTGGCAGCCCAGCCGGCAGCCTCGGCCGCCGATCAGGCGTGGTTCCGCGTTGATGCGCAGGCCGCGGCCGGCTGGCAGGTCGCGCGCGACCCTGGCGACCCCTGGCGCTGGGCGCTGACGCAGCGCGATCGCGGCGCGGCGCTCAAGCGCGTGCTGGTGCTGTACACCAAGCCCTCGCCGGCGTACGACACGGCGATCGGCGCGATCCTCCAAGTGTTTGCCGCCAAACAGCTCGCCGCCGATTTTTCGGTGGTCAATATGCGCAACGACACGGCCGCCGGCCAGCAAGCCCTCGATCGCGCCGTTGCCGAGCGCTTCGACCTGCTGTTCTCGATGGGCTCCGACGCAACTGCGTTTGTGTCGGCGCGCTTCCGCAACGGCCCCATCCCGGTGGTGTCGGTCAGCTCGAAAGATCCGGTGCTGCTGGGCCAGCTGCCCGACTACACCAGCGGCAGCGGGACGAACATCGCCTACACCTCGCTCAACGTGCCGATCGAAGTGCAGATGACGTACCTCAAAGCGCTCAAGCCGCAGCTCCAGGCCATCGGCGTGCTGTATGCCGCAAGCAACGCCAGCGCGATCGAAACCCAGGTCAAGCCGCTGAAGCAGGCAGCCGCCGCCTATGGCATCCGGGTGCTCGATATCGTGGTGCAGGACGATCGGCGGGCGCACGCCGAGCTGGCGGAAAAGGTCGCGCGCGCCGCAGCGGCGCTCGACCAGGCCGACCCCGGCGGCCAAAACAGCATATTCTGGGTGACGGGCAGCACGTCGATCTTCAACGAGATCGCGACGATCAACGCGTCGGCGGGCGCCATTGCGGTGCTGAGCGCGGTTCCCGACGTGGTGCAGGCGGGCGATGCGAGCGCGGTGCTCTCGATTGGCGTCAGCTTCGGCAGCAACGCGCACCTCGCGGCGGTCTATGGTGTCGATATTCTGGCTGGCAGGGCGCAAGCCGGCGCATTAAAAGTTGGCACGATCTCGCCGCCCGATATCGCGATCAACTTCCGCCGCGCCCGCGCGACCGGCCTGAAGATACCGTTTAGCTTTTTCGAAAGCGCCAGCACGATCTACGACAGCGCTGGCAAGCTCGTACGCGCAGAAGGACGGGTCGTCCATGATCCGTAATCGTATTGCCTGGCTATCCCGGCGGCCGGCCTCACCGCCGGCCCAGCCCGCCACGCCAAGGCGAGCCGGGCGCATCAGCTTGCTCGCCCAGATACTGCTGGCGACCCTGATCGCCGGGCTGCTGCCGCTGGGCCTGATCAGCTACAGCGCGCTCACGGGCTACACCGCCGCCAGCCAGAAGGCGACCGACTCGGCGGTGCAGCTGCTGGACGACAAGTCGCTGCACGAGCTGCAGGCCCACGCCACACAAACCGCCGATACGATCGCGCGCTTCCTCGAGGCCCGCGTCGACGATACCCGCTCGCTGACGCTCATCCCGCCGACGCCGGAGGCGTACCTGGCGTTCTACGGCATGCACGGGCGCGATATCCGCTACCCCGTCGGCAGCGCGGATGCGCCGCGCGAGCAGCGCCAGCGCATACCGCTGTATCGCGAGATCGCGTACCTCGACGCGCGCGGGCGCGAGCTGCTGCGGATCGTCGACGGGCAGCTCGTGCCCGCCGACCAGCTGCGCGACGTCGGCGTTCCGGCAAATACAACCTACAAGACCGAGGACTACGTCGCGCAGATCCGCACGCTGCCGCCCGGCCAGGTGTACGTGTCGCCGGTCATGGGCTGGCATACCTCGTCGGCGCAGCAGCCTGCCGGCCAGGCAGCCGGCGCCGACGCGAGCGACAGCCTAAGGTATAGCCAGTACCAGGGCGTGGTTCGCTTCGGCACCGCCGTCTACACGCGCGCGGGGGCGCTGGCGGGGATGGTGCTCCTATCGCTCGACCACCGTCACCTCATGGAGTACACGACGCACATCCAGCCGGTCGCCGCCGACGCCTGGACGCTCTACCCGGCGTATGCGAGCGGAAACTACGCGTTTATGTTCGACCAGGATGGCTATACGATCGCGCACCCGCTGCTCTCGCGCATGCGCGGCCTGGACGAGACCGGGCAGGTCGTGTCGTATATGCGCCAGGATATGACGGCGGCCGAATTGGCCCGCCACCCGTTCAACCTGCGCTACGCGGCGTGGTCGGATCCGAGCTGGCCGACGATCTTCACCGCAGTGCTGCAGGGCAAGCCGGGCTTCGCCATCACCACCAATCGGGCCGGCGCGCAGAAGGCGTCGGCCTACGCGCCGATTCGGTTCGGCTACGGCGTGTATCGCGGCTCGGGTATTTTCGGCGGGGTTGTGATTGGCGCGAATGTGGACGAGTTCCACAAATCGGCGACGGTCATTCGCACAACCATTCAGGACGAGCGCAACCGGCAGCGTACGAACATGCTCTGGATCGTGCTCGGCGGCATTGTCGTGCTGGCGGGCGCCGCCGTGCTGGTCAGCAGCAGCATCATCCGGCCCGTGCAGCAGCTGACCAGCGCGGCGCGAGCGATGGAGCAGGGCGAGTTCAACGCCAGCCTGCTCGACCGCCTGCTAAACCGGCGGATCCAGGACGAAGTCACCCAGCTTACGCAGGTGTTCAAGCGGATGGCCGAGCAGGTAAACTTGCGCGAGCGCAACCTGCGCCAGCAGATCGTCGACCTGAGCATCCGCATCGACGAGAAAAAGAAGCAAGAGCACGTCGCCGAGATCACCGAGAGTAGCTATTTCCTCGATCTGCAAGAGCGCGTGGCGGCAATGCGCGCGAAATACCGCGATCAGGATAGCAGCGAGTAAAGGAACACCAGCCATGCCCAAGATTATTTCGATCCACTCGTTCCGCGGCGGCACCGGCAAATCGAACACCACGGCAAACCTGGCCGCGCTGCTGGCGGCCGACCAAAAGCGCGTGGGCGTGATCGACACCGATATTCAGTCGCCCGGCATTCACGTGCTGTTTGGCCTCGACGAAAGCTCGATCACCTACTCGCTCAACGACTACCTGTGGGGCAAGTGCGCGATCGAGCAGACGGCGATGAATGTCACGTCGCGGCTTGGCAAAGACATCGGCGGCCAGGTGTTTCTGATCCCGGCCAGCATCAAGGCCGGCGAGATCGCGCGCGTGCTGCGCGAGGGCTACGATGTGTCGATGCTCAACGACGGCCTCTACCAGCTCGTGCGCACGCTCAAGCTCGATGTGCTGCTGATCGACACGCACCCCGGCCTGAACGAAGAGACGCTGCTCTCGATCGCGATCTCCGACGCGCTGGCGGTGGTGCTGCGCCCCGACCAGCAAGACTACCAAGGCACCAGCGTGACCGTCGAGGTGGCCCGCAAGCTGCGCGTGCCGCACATGGTGCTGATTGTCAACAAGGTTCCGCACATGTTCGACGCCGACGAGGTGCGCCAGCGCGTCGAGCAAACATACAACTGCGATGTGGCGGCGGTGATCCCGCACTCCGACGAGCTGATGGCGCTGGCCAGCGCCGACATTTTTGCGCTGCGCTACCCCGATCATCTGCTGACGATGGCCTACAGGCAGATCATGAACGCGCTGATCGGCTGAGCGGCTGGCCGAAAGGGCGCGCGGCGGGCAGAGAATCGCGCACCCGCCTGTTTCAGTTCGGCTCGGCAAACGCTCGGCGAGCCAAGTCACGATCTCGTCACGATACCCCACTATAGTTGCCCGTAATCACTACCCTTCAGCAAGCGCGCTCGTTGAGCTATAGTGCAGGAGCCGGATTGATGATTGATCGGCCGATCTTTAACCCCGTTTTCCATGTCGAGGTTGTCGAGTCTGAAGGCGTCTATCTGCTGTCCGAGCGAGGCCACTTTGTTCTGAAGGGCGTGGTGCACTGCCGGCTGGCGCCGCTGATCGACGGCACGCATACCGTCGATCAGATCGTCGATCTGCTGGCCGGCGAGATCAGCCCGGCGCAGGTGTACTACGCCCTCAACCAGATGAAGCAGAAGGGCTATATTGTTGCCGGCACCACGGCCGCAGACGAGCAGGCCGCGTTCTGGCGCTCGTTCAACCTCGACCCAGAGGAGGCGAGCCGCCGCCTGCAAACTCGCCGCGTGGCGCTGACCGCGCGCGGCAGCGCCGCCACCGCCGGCCTTGCCGCCGCGCTGGAGGCCCTGCATGTCGCGCTTGTCGACCCCGACGAGGGCCAGGCCGACCTCACGGTGGTCGTGACCGACGACTACCTGCAGGAGGGGCTTGAGCAGATCAACGCCGACGCGCTGCGCTCGGGGCACCCGTGGATGCTGATCAAGCCAAGCGGCATGGTGCTATGGATCGGGCCGATCTTTGTTCCCGGCAAGACCGGCTGCTGGGCGTGCCTGGCCCAGCGCCTGGCGCCAAACCGCGAGGTCGAAAGCTACCTGCAGCAGCGCAAGGGCATTCGCAAGCCGTTCCCGGTATCGCGCGCCGAGCTGCCCTCGACAAACCAGGCCGCGCTGCAGCTCGCCGCGACCGAGATCGCGCTGTGGCTGGCGCGCGGCGAGAGCGCCGATCTTGAGGGCCAGATCCTGACGCTTGAGTTCCCCAGCCTGAGCAGCTACCGCCACCCGCTGATCAAGCGGCCGCAGTGCCCAAAGTGCGGCGACCCGGCGTACCTCGCGGCCCGTGAGCCCGAGCCTGTGCGGCTCCAGAGCCGCAAAAAGCAGTTTGTCGCCGACGGCGGCCACCGGATCGCCACCCCCGAGCATACAATCGCCAAGTACGAGAAGCACGTCAGCCCGATCACCGGCGCGGTGACGCTGCTGGCGCGCACGCCGACCGACGAAGAGCAGTTTCTGCACGTGTATATGGCCGGGCACAACTTCGCATCGCAAACCCAGACGCTGCACTTCCTCAAGCAGGGGCTGCGCAGCAAAAGCGCCGGCAAAGGCATGAGCGATGCCCAGGCGCGCGCCAGCGCCCTGTGCGAGGCGATCGAGCGCTACTCGGGCCTGTTCCAGGGCGACGAGCTGCGCGTTCGCGCGAGCTACCGCCAGCTTGGCGACGCGGCGATCCACCCGAACGCCTGCCAGAACTATAGCGAAGAGCAGTACCGCCGGCGCAACGCCTGGAATGCGCGCGGCTCAACCTTCCAGGTTGTCTCCGACCCCATGGACGAAGATGTGCCGATCGAGTGGACGCCGATCTGGTCGCTGACGCACGAGACCTTTAAGTACGTGCCGACGGCCTACTGCTACTACCGGTACCCGATTCTTCCGAGCGAGTTCTTCGCCTGGGCCGACTCAAATGGCAACGCCGCCGGCAATACGCTGGAAGAGGCGATTCTCCAGGGCTTCTTTGAGTTGGTCGAGCGCGACGCCGTGGCGATCTGGTGGTACAACCGGCTGCAGCGGCCGTCGGTGGATCTCGCCAGCTTCAAAGAGCCGTACTTCACCGAGCTGCAAGAGCGCTACCGCCGCCTGAACCGCGACCTGTGGGTGCTCGATATCACCAGCGACCTGGAGATCCCCACATTTGCGGCGGTGTCGCGGCGGGTCGACAAGCCGGCCGAGGATATCCTGTTCTCGTTTGGGTCGCACTTCGACCCGCGCATTGGCATTCTGCGCTCCCTGACCGAGATGAATCAGTTCCTGCCGGCGGTGATGCACGTGCGCGCCGACGGCAGCGGCGCGTACCAGTACGACGACGCCGATAGCCGGCACTGGTGGCAGACCGCCAGGCTTGAACAGCACCCGTACCTCGCCCCCGCGCCCGGCCTGCCGGCACGCCATGCAAGCGACTACCCGCGCGCGTGGAGCGACGATGTGCGCGACGATGTGCTGCGCTGCAAGGCGATCGTCGAGGCGAAGGGCATGGAGATGCTGGTGCTCGACCAGACGCGCCTTGACGTCGGGCTGCCGGTTGCCAAGGTGATCGTGCCGGGGATGCGGCATTTCTGGGCGCGCTTTGCCCCCGGCCGCCTGTACGATGTGCCGGTGCAGATGGGCTGGCTCGCCGAGCGCCTGCGCGAAGATCAGCTCAACCCAATTCCGATTTTTATATAGGTAGCATGAGCACATCGTCGTTCCAACCAACCGGTGCGCTTCTCCGGGTGATTGCCCGCGCCGCGCCGCCACACGAGCGCGCAAGCAACCCTTGCTTCGCGCCGATGCCTCAGCAGGCGCACCAGGCAGAGCGCATGCTGGCCTGGACCAAGGTGCTCGTGGGCGACGACGCCGAGCAGCTTGACGCGCTGCTGGCGGCGTATGGCCGCAGCCGCGATGAATTCGCCGCTGGCCTGGCCGATGTGCTTGTCGTCGATCCCGGCCAGCTGCCGGCCTGGGCGCGCAGCCTGGTTCGGCTGATCGACGCCGACGGCGACGCCGAGGCCGCGTCGGATCCATATGCGCTGTTTATGCGCTTGGGCCGCCACGATCTCCTTCAGCTGGATCCGCAGCACGAGCTGCTTGCCGCGCAGGCGCTGGACGATCTGCTGGCGATGCTGCGGCGGCGCCTGTTTCAGCCCTGTATCCAGGTATTGCGCTACGAGATGCTGGCCATGTCGGCCTGGGGTGGCTCGCGGGAATCGGCCGCGCAATCTGCCTTCAATGGCACGAATTCAGCCTGGATGCGCCGCTTTGAGCTTTACCCGGTGCTTGCCTACATCGTCGGGGTGGTATACACCAACTGGCACACTTTCGCCGCCGAGCTGCTCGGGCGCCTCGCGGCCGACCGCGACGTGCTCGCCGAGCAGCTGTTTGCGGGCGTGCCGGGCGGCCCGGTCGCTGGCGTGAAAGGCGATGTCGGCGACATGCACAACCATGGGCGCTCGGTGGCCGTTCTGACGTTCGCCTCGGGTGGCAAGGCGGTGTACAAGCCCAAAGATCTGCGCATCGCCGCGGCGTATATGGATCTGGTGCGCGCGCTCAACCCGTACCTTGAGCTGCCGCTCATGGCTCGCACCATCCTCACCAGGGGCTCGTACGCCTGGGAGGCCCACATTGCGCCGGCGGCATGCCAGGCCGAGCAGCAGGTCGCGCATTTTTACCGGCGCATGGGCATGACCATCCGGCTGCTGCAAATGCTCGAAGCCCGCGACTTCTGGCTCGACAACCTGATCGCCTGCGGCGACCAGCCGGTGTTTATCGACCTCGAGATGCTGCTGCAGCCGCGCGATCATCCCATTCGGCCGCTGGCGCCCGCCGAGCGCGAGGCCCAGCGCCGCGTGGAAGAGTCGGTTGTGCTGACGTGCACCGTGACCATGCCAACCGTGATCGGCATGGGCGTGAGCGCTGAAGACCTGGGCGCGCTGAACAGCCAGCAGCACTTTCTGACGCCATTCAAGGCGCAGCTGTCTGGCGATCTGACCAAGGCCGCTTCCCCCGATCAGTACCGCACCTGGGAGCATACCGAGCACGTGCCGACCCTGAACGGCACGCCGATGACTGTTGACGGCTACGTCGACGAGCTGCTCGCGGGCTACCAGGCCATGCACGACTGCTTGTACGCCAGGCGCGAGGTGCTGCTGGGCGCCGACAGCCCATTGCGGGCGATGGCGTGTGTTCCGGTGCGGTTTATTCACCGCGACACCTGGACCTACTACCAGATCTTGCAGTGGAGCCTCGCGCCCTCGCGAATGACCGATGGCGTGCGGCGCGAGCAGTTCCTTTTGCAGATGCTGCGCATGGCCTACCAGCAGCATGGCGCGCAGCCGCAGGCGCTGCGCCTGGCCGCCAGCGAGATCGCCGGCATTCGCGAGAACGATGTGCCGTTCTTCCAGTGCCTGCCGTGCGGCCCTGCGGTGCTTACGGTTGAAGGCGCGCCGATCGAGGGCTACTTCGGCCAGAACGCCTTTGATCGGATGAAGGAGCGCTTGCTCGACCCGGCGCACTGCCAGCGCCAGCTCGACGAGCAGCGCGATTTTCTGAATTCGTGCCTGGCCGCCGGGAAGCATACGCCGCCCGCGCGCCCGGCCGGGCACACGCGCGCCGCAGCGCCCGACTGCCCGGGTTGGACCGACGCCGCGATCGAGCTGGGCGACCAGATCCTGAGCTATGCCGCTGAGGCGCCCGACGGTAGCATGGCCTGGGCCGGGCTGACCTACCACCCATTCAGCGATATGCGCTGCGTCGAGGTGCTGCAGCCCGACATCCTCACCGGCACGGGCGGCCTGGCGATCGTTCTCGCCGATCTGTACGCTGTTTCCGGGCTGGCGCGCTTTCGCCAGGCAGCCCGCCACACGCTTCTGGCGTCGTATCGGCTGGTGAGCGAGGCGCCAACAATGATACGCGAGGTGCTCGAGCGCAGCACCTTTGGCAGCATCATCCCCACGGCCTGCGGCGCGCTGTATGGCCTTGGCGCGCAGCTCTACGTGCTGCGGCGCTGCGCACGGGCGCTCGCCGATGCCGAGCTCGACGAGGCGGCGCGGGCGTACCTGACGCTGCTGCCGCTGCCCGAGCTCTGCCGCCTGGCCGGCCCCGATCTTGTCGCGGGCACCTCCGGCCTGCTGCTGGCGACCCTGGCGGGCCACGGCGCGCAGCCGCCCGCGCCAGGGTCGCTCGCGCTGGCCGAGCACCTGCTGCGCTCGCGCGCGGCGGATGGCAGCCTGCCCCGCACTAGCTACCCGGCCGCGTCGGCGCTCGCGAGCGTGCCCGATGCGGCTGGCGGGATGGCGCTGGCGCTGGCGCGGATTGCGCGCCTGCCGAGCGCCCCCGCGCCGATCCAGGACGCCGCCGCGCAGGCGGGCGCGCTGCTGCGCGAGCGGGCGCCCGACGAAGGCGCGCCGGTGGGGCACCTGCTCGCGCGGCTGGGCCTGATCGCCGACGGCGCGACCAGCGATAGCGCTGCGCTGGCAGGCGCCGACCGGTACCTTCAGGCCGACGTGGCGGGCCACTCGTCACGGGCGCTCCTCGACGGCCTGGAGGTCGCCAGCGCGGCGTATCGGGCCAGCCAGGAGCGCCGCTATGCCCACGTGGCGCAGGCGCTTGGCCAGGCGCTGTGGCAGCGCCGGCAGGCGCACGGGTCGTGGTTCCCCGAAACCTTCGCCGCCGACCGCCACAACCTTTCGGCGATCTGGGGTGTTGGCGCAGTCGCCCACGCCCTGCTCAGGCTCGAGCATCCACGCCAGATTCAATCGATCCGGCTGGTCGGGTAAGCACGCAGGAGGCTATTGAAGTGCACCAGGAAATCGCAGAAATGCTCCCCGCCCCGGCGATGGTGGCCAGCGTAGCCCCATCGCCGCGCGCGAACATCTACGATCCGTCACAGCTTATTCTCTCGTTTCACCGCGAGGTGAAGATCGCCGAGGAGGCCGAGGAGGTCAAGGTTCACCTGCCGGCGGCCACGCAAACATTGCGCGGCGCCACGCCCGGCATGCGCGCCGTGCTACGCTCACTGGTTGCCGACGGCGCGCGCCAGGATGAGCTGGCTGATCTGCTGCTTTCGCTCGACGGGCAGGTGTCGCTGGCCGGGCTGTACTACCGGATCGAGCAGTGGAAAGCGTGGAAAGTGCTCCGCTACACGCTCGCCGATCGCGAGCGCCGGCTGCTGACGATCGAGCCGATGTCGCCGAAGTTCCAGCTCAAGGCCGGGCCGATCGAGCCCGACGCGGGCTACGCCCTCTCGCGCTTCGCCTTTTGCCGCCGCCTGCGCAACCAGATAGTGCTTGAGTCGCCGCTGTGCCACGCCCGCGTGCTGCTGGAGGGCGACGCAGGCGCGGCGCTGATCGGCGCGCTGGCACTGCCACGCTCGGCCCGCGAGCTAAGCAGCCACGCCGGCCTGCCCGAGGACATTGCGCTGACGGCCGTGAGCCTGCTCGCGCAGCTGTCGCTGGCTGTGCCGGCGAATGAAGACGGCACGACGCAGGAAGACCACGACGATACGCTGCAGCAGTGGAATTTCCACGACCTGCTGTTCCACTCGCGCAGCCGCGTCGGCCGCCACGATTACCCATTCGGCGCCAACTACCGCTTCTTCGGCAAGATCCCGTCGCAGCCGGCCGTCAAGCCGCAGATGTCGGGCGACGTCGTCGGCCTGTATCGGCCCGATCTCGACGCGCTCATGCAGCACGATCTGCCATTCACGCACGTGCTGGAAACGCGCCGCTCGGTGCGCGACTATGCCGACCCGCCAATCTCGCTGCAGCAGATCGGCGAATTTCTCTACCGCACCGCCCGCGTGCGCTACCTGATCGAGCCATTCTCAAGCCCCGGCATGATCTACCAGGCCAGCAGCCGCCCATACCCAGGCGGCGGCGCGGGCTACGAGCTGGAGCTGTACCTGACGGTCAATACCTGCGATGGTCTGCCCTCGGGGATCTACCACTACGACCCGCTCGAGCATCAGCTGTGCAGGCTCGCCCCGCGCAACGCGCATGTCGAGGCCCTGCTCGACGGCGCCTCGATCTCGGCCGCGCGGCTGTGCGTGCCGCAGGTGCTGATCACCTTTGCGGCGCGATTTCAGCGCATGGGCTGGAAGTACGACGGCATGGCCTACGCGGCGACGCTCAAAAATGTCGGCGTGATGTACCAGACGATGTACCTGGTGGCCACGGCGATGGCTATCGCGCCCTGCGGCTTGGGCAGCGGCAACTCCGACCTGCTTGCCCAGGCCGCGGGCCTCGATTACCTCAAGGAGTCGTCGGTTGGCGAATTTATGTTGGGCAGCCGCGCAAGCTAGGAAGGAGCAAGAGCATCGACCGTCTTGGATCGCGCTAATTCGTCCGAGCCAGCTAAGTTCCACCAACAATTCACCACCACTGGAACGACTTTTCACCCTCATCAAGGAGCCAAAAGATGAATCCCGACCAGAACCAGCTTCAGGAGTTCACGAAACAGTATGGCCAGGTGATTGCCAAAGCGTGGGCCGACGACGACTTCAAGGCGCGCCTGCTGGCCGACCCCGCCAGCGTGCTGAAGGCCGAGGGCATTGCGGTGCCCGACGGGGTTGAGCTGCGCGCGGTTGAAAATACCGACAGCGTGATGTACCTCACCCTGCCGCCAAAGCCGAGCGAGGATCTGTCTGACGAGCAGCTCAACCAGCTCGCCGGCGGCGGCACTGCCAGCAGCACCGGCACCGCAGGCACGTTTGGCACGCTCTGCGGCACCATCATGACTGTCGGCTCGGTTGGAACCGCTAGCTCGTTTGGTTAGAAACCAGCCTTTGAAACGAAAGGAAGCACACCCAATGGATCAGGATCAGCTGCAGGAGTACGCCAAGCAATACGGGCAGGTGGTTGCCAAGGCCTGGGCCGACGACGACTTCAAGGCGCGCCTGCTGGCCGACCCCGCCAGCGTGCTGGCCGAGGCCGGGCTCGCGCCGCCAGCCGGCGTGGAGGTGCGCGCCGTCGAGAACACCAGCAATGTTGTGTACCTTACCATCCCTTCCAAGCCCTCCGACGAGCTATCGGACGAGCAGCTCAACCAGGTTGCCGGCGGCCTGACGGCCGGCTCGGCTGGAAGCATCTCGTGCCTTGGCTCGTTCGGATCCTGCTTCGGCACGGCCTCGAGCGCCGGCACCGTTGGTACCGCCAGTTAATGTTTATATGGCTTACGCAGTTGGCGAGCTCAGCCTTCGGCAGAGCGGTACCGAATTCCGTAGAGGTGTCCATTTTCCGCGCACAGCGCGGAAAATGGACACACGATGATCAAACAGTACCGTGCTGCCGCAGGCACTATGCACGGCTTCGGGAAGCCGAACCGCGCAACTGCGTAAGCCCTAGTTTAAAGGAGCACTCAGTTGGACATGAACCAGGAGCAACTCCAGGAGTACGCCAAGCAGTTCGGGCAGGTGGTGGCCAAAGCCTGGGCCGACGACGAGTTCAAGGCGCGCTTTCTGGCCGACCCCGCCAGTGTGCTCACCGAACAGGGCATCGCTGTGCCGGCGGGTTTGGAGGTGCGGGCTGTCGAGAACACCAGCAATGTTGTATACATCACCCTGCCGCCCAAGCCCAGCGACGAGCTCTCCGACGAGCAGCTCAACCAGGTTGCCGGCGGCACGACCGCTGGATCGGCGGGCTGCCTGTCGTCGGTCAGCAGCATTTGCACCTCGTTCGGCAGCATCATGAGTGCGGGCACGATCAGCACCGCGAGTTAAGCTCTTGATAGTAAGGAGTAGCAGGTGGAATCCAAACGAGAGCAGTTCCAGGAGTATACGAAGCTGTCGGGGCAGGTGCTGGCCAAGGCCTGGGCCGACGAGGAATTTAAGGCACGCTTGCTCGCCGATCCCGCAGCGGTATTGCGCGAGGAGGGCCTGCCGATCCCGCAGGGCATCGAGGTGCGCGCGGTCGAGAATACCGACACGGTGATGTACCTCACCATCCCGCCCAAGCCCGGCGAGGAGCTATCGGACGAGCAGCTCAACCAGGTGGTCGGCGGCGACACCGCCAGCACCGCCGGCACCATGGGCACGGTCTCGACTCTGCCGTGCTCGACGCTTGGCACGGCGGGCAGTATTGCGACCGCCAGCACCATCTAAATATCGCGCTCGTACCGTGGCAATCCGGCATCAGACAGCCTCTGAGAAACTGTCTGAACAGGGAAGTGCGAGGGGCATAGCCCCTCGCGCACCCCTTTTCTAACCCCAACAACGGCGACGGCCCAAACCAAGACGTAGCATGGCGAGGAGTGCAGATGTTCCGCAAGGAAGCCCTGGATCGTCTATCGTCCCTTGAAGAGCTGGACGAGCTGATGCGCGTGACGACACCGCGGAGCTGGCTTGCGCTGCTCGCGCTCGGCAGCCTGCTGGTGGTGGCGCTGCTCTGGGGCCTGTTTACCACCATTCCAACCACCATCGCAGGCCGAGGGTCGCTGACTGCCGCCGCTGGCAATGCCGCCGAGCTGCAGGCGACGGTGTATGTCGGCATCGACGATGGCCGGCAGATCCAGCCGGGCATGCCCGTGAAGCTGGCGCTGGCGCGCGCGCCGAAAGAGCAGTGGGGCGTGCTGCTCGGCACCGTCACGGCGGTCGCCGATGTGCCCTCCGACCAGGAGGGCATGCGCGGCAGCCTCGGCAACGATGCCTATGCCCAGGCGCTGGCGGGCGCCGGCCTGATCGTTCCGGTGCAGGTGCAATTCGTCCGCGACCCGGCCACCCCCAGCGGCTACAAGTGGTCGTCGCCGCAGGGGCCGCCGATGCCGTTGCAGAAGGGCATGCTGTGCCAGGGCACGATCACGATCAACGAGCAGCGCGCGATCAGCCTGATGCTCCGCTAGCCCGCGCGACACGCGCCGGCGTTTTTTGCCCTTGGCAGCGGTACTTTGTGTGCGGTCTTCCGCGCGGAGCGCGGACAAGCGCACGCAGATAAGCGAAAGTGCCGCGCAGGCGATGAACAACACTGGAGAGCAACCCCATGAGCGCACCAGCAGGCGCCAAAGAGAAACCGCCGGCCGCGCGGCGCGCCGCCCGCCCGCAGCGCGCCAGAACGCCAACCGTGCTGCAGATGGAAGCAGTCGAGTGTGGCGCCGCGTCGCTGGGCATTATTCTCGGCTACCATGGCCGCGTCGTGCCGCTTGAAGAGCTGCGGGTCGCCTGCGGCGTGTCGCGCGATGGCAGCAAGGCCGGCAATATCGTCAAGGCGGCGCGCAGTTACGGGCTTGCCGCCAAGGGCCTGCGCAAAGATATGGCCAGCGTGCGCGCCGTGCCGGCGCCGTTTATCGCCTTCTGGAACTTCAACCATTTCCTGGTGGTCGAAGGCTTTGAGAAAGACAAAGTCTACCTGAACGACCCAGCGCGCGGCCCGCGCGTCGCCAGCCTCGAAGAGTTCGACCGATCATTCACCGGCGTGGTGCTGGTGTTCGAGCCAGAGCCTAGCTTTGTGAAAGGCGGAACCCGGCCCAGCGTCGTGCAGGCGCTCGGGCGGCGCCTCCGCGGCTCGCGCGAGGCGGTGCTGTACGTGGTGCTGGTGAGCCTGGCGCTGGTGCTGCTCGGCCTGGTCATTCCGGGCTTTACGCAGATCTTCATCGACCAATACCTGGTCGGGCGCCTGGCGAGCTGGCTGCAGCCGCTGCTGCTGGCGATGATCGTGACCGCAGCGCTGCTGGGCGTCTTCACCTGGCTTCGGCAGCGATACCTGCTGCGCCTTGAGGCGAAGCTCGCGCTGACCTCGGCGAGCACGTTTTTCTGGCATGTGCTGAACCTGCCGATCGTCTTTTTCACCCAGCGCTCGTCCGGCGAGATCAGCAACCGCGTCGCGCTGAACGATAAGGTGGCGCAGCTGCTTTCGGGCGACCTGGCCACCAACTTGCTCGGCGTCGTGCTCGTGGTGATATACGTCGGGCTGATGCTGCGCTACGATGTGGTGCTCACGCTTCTGGCGGTCGCGATCGCGATCGTCAACCTTGTGGCGCTGCGCTATGTGGCGCGCAAGCGCACCGACCAGAACCAGCGCTTGCTTCAGCAGCGCGGCCAGATGATGGGCACGGCCTTTAACGGCTTGCAGTCGATCGAGTCGCTCAAGGCCAGCGGCACCGAGTCCGATTTCTTCGCCCGCATCTCGGGCTACCTCGCCAAGTCGGTCAACGCCGAGCAAGACCTCGGGCTCTCGACGCAGGTTCTGGCGGCTGTTCCGCCGCTGCTGACGGCGATCAATACCGCCGCCATTCTGGTTATCGGCGGCCTGCGCGTCATCGACGGCCAGCTCAGTATCGGCGTGCTGGCGGCCTTTCAGGTGCTGATGCTCGCCTTCATGACCCCGATCACCCAGATGGTCAGCCTGGGCGCGAAAATGCAGGAGGCCGCCGGCGATATGGCCCGGCTCGACGACGTGCTGCGCTACCCGGCCGAGCACCACGCGCTGGCCGAGCTGAATGTGCCCGGCGCGGCCACCACCAAGCTCACCGGCTACCTTGAGCTGCACAACATCAGCTTCGGCTACAGCCAGCTCGAGCCGCCGCTGGTCGAGCAGTTCAGCCTGACGCTCAAGCCCGGCTCGCGCGTCGCGCTGGTCGGCGGCACCGGCAGCGGCAAGTCGACGATCGCGAAGCTGGTGACGGGCCTGTACGCGCCGTGGAGCGGCGAGGTGCTGTTCGATGGCCAGCCGCGCAGCGCCACGCCCCACGCGCGGATCGTCAACTCGCTGGCGATCGTCGATCAGGATATCGCGCTGTTCGAGGGCACGATCAAAGACAACCTGACGCTATGGGATACGACCATCTCTGAGACCAATATCGTGCAGGCCGCCAAAGACGCCTGCATCCACGAGGAAATCTCCGATCGGCCCGGCGGCTATAGCTTTCAGGTCGAAGAGAACGGCCGCAACTTCAGCGGCGGCCAGCGCCAGCGGCTCGAGATCGCCCGCGCGCTGGTTGGCAACCCGTCGATCCTGGTGCTGGACGAAGCCACCAGCGCGCTCGACCCGATCACCGAGCAGCGGATCGACGATAACCTGCGGCGGCGCGGCTGCACCTGCTTGATTATCGCCCACCGCCTCAGCACCATTCGCGATTGCGACGAGATCATCGTGCTCGATCGCGGCAAGGTGGTGCAGCGCGGCACGCATATGCAAATGCAGCGCGTCGACGGGCCATACCGCCGCCTGATGATGGCCGACCAGACGTCGAAGCCGAAGTCGTACCTGGAGATGCTATAACGATGACCGACTCACAGCCGGCCCAGGGTGCGAGCGACAGCGCCACGGGGCTCGAGCTATTTTTGCTCGCCCTGCGCTACAAAGAAGGCCAGCTGCTTTCTTTGGAGGCGAACAACCCGTTTCTGCTCGACGACCCCGCAACCTGCTACATCGTGTATACCGGCAAGGTCGACGTGTTCGCCGTTCGCCTGCGCGCCGGGCAGTTTATTGCGCCGCGCCGGCACATGCTGCGCGCCGAGGTCGGCGACCTGCTGTTTGGCTTCGAGCGCTCGGAGGACGGCCAGGGCGTGGGCCTGCTGGCAAGCGGTGTTCCGGGCACCAAGGTTTTGCGGCTGAAGCACACCCGGCTGCGCCAGCTTGCCGGCGAAATCGAATATCAGGCAGTGCTCAGCGCGCTGCTCGACCGCTGGGTCAACAATCTTTCGCGCGCGGTCGCTCGCGATGTCCCGCCGAAAGATGTGATCCATCTCGACGCGGGCAAGCCAACTGCGCTCAAGCTCCACAATTCGGTCATGCCCAGGCACGGCGTGCTGTGGATCAAGCACCTGGCCGGCAGCTCGCAGTGGATGGGGCGCGACGATCTGCCGCCGCTCGGCGGCGAGGGCTACATCCCGCTGTCGGTGTATACCTGGGCGCGGGCGGCGCAGCCCGGCCAGGTCGCCGCGCTCGGCACAGCGCCCTTGCTCGAGCAGAACAACGTGTGGGCCGGCCTGGCCGATTTCCATAGCCTTATGCTGCTGGCGCTGACGCGCAATGTGCTGGTGGAAGAAACCAGCGAGCGCGAGCGGCTCCAGCGAAAGGCCGACTCGCAAGCCCTGGTGATTGAAAACGCCGTTGCCCAGATCGCATCGCTGCTGGAGCCGCAGGCCGCCACGCCATTCGCGCGCCAGCCCGGCCCGCTGAACGACCCGCTACTCGCCGCATGCCAGCTGGTCGGCCAGGCGCTGCGGATCGAGATCCGCCCGCCGGCCGGCTCGCAGGCCAGCCGCAGCCAGCAGAGCGCGATCCGGCAGATCGCGAAAGCTTCGAATATTCGTGTCAGGCAGGTCACGCTTGCGGGCGAATGGTGGCGCGACGACAACGGCCCGCTGGTCGCTCTGGTGGAGGCGACCGGGCGGCCGGTCGCGCTCCTGCAGACCACGCCGCGCAGCTATATGCTGCACGACCCGACCACCCAGGCCAGCACGCCGGTGACGCCGCAGGTTGCCGCGTCGCTCGCCACGAGCTGCTATACGTTCTACCGCACGCTGCCGCGCACCATGCTATCGCTCTGGGATCTGCTTGGCTTTGGCGCGCGCCAAAGCCGCGACGATCTGCTTATGGTTGTGGGCATGGGCCTGGCGGCGGGCCTGCTGGCTATGGTTGTGCCGATCGCGACAGGCGTGATCTTCGATCGGCTGATCCCCGAGTCGCAGCGCGGCCAGCTGCTGATCATCGGCCTGGTGCTGCTGGCCATCGCGCTATCGACCATGCTGTTTCAAATAACGCGCAGCATTGCGATGCTGCGTATCGAGGGCAAGATCACCGGCGCGCTCCAGGCGGCGCTGTGGGACCGGCTGCTGAGCCTGCCGGTGCCGTTCTTCCGCAACTATTCGGCAGGCGATCTTGGGCTGCGGGTCATGGGCATCACCGCAATCCAGCAGGTCATATCCGGCCCGGTGATCACGTCGATCCTGTCGGGGGTGTTCTCGGTATTCAATCTGCTGCTGCTGTTCTTCTACGACCGCGTGCTGGCGGTTGTGGCCACCGCGCTGGTGCTGATCGCGGTGTTTGCCACCACGCTGGCGGGCTATCTTCAGGTGCGCTACCAGCGCGAGCTGACCGAGATCGAAGGGCGGATCTCGGGGACCGTGCTCCAGTTCCTCAACGGGATCGCGAAATTTCGCGTCGCCGGCGCGCAGCATCACGCCTTCGCCACGTGGGTCAACCAGTTCAGCCAGCAGCGCAGGCTTGCCTACCGGGCGCGCAATGTCGCGAATGGCCTGGCGGTCTTTAACGCCGTCTACCCCGTGATCACCTCGCTGGTGATTTTTGCGACGGTTGCGGCCTCGATCGAGCGCGGGCTGTCGACCGGCCAGTTTCTGGCGTTCAATGCGGCGTTTGCCCAGCTTCTGGCGGCCGCGCTGCAGCTCAGCGGCGCCTTTATCGCCATTCTGACGATTGTGCCGATCTACGAGCGCGCCAAGCCGATTCTCCAGACGATCCCCGAGGTCACGCAGGCGAAAGCCGACCCCGGCACGCTGGCAGGCGCGCTCGAAATCAATCACGTCTCATTTCGCTACAAAGAGCATGGCCCGTTGGTGCTGAAGGATATTTCCCTGCAGATACAGGCCGGCCAGTTCGTGGCGCTGGTCGGCCCCTCCGGCTCGGGCAAGTCGAGCCTGCTGCGCCTGCTTTTGGGGTTTGAAACCCCCGAGACCGGGGCGATCTACTACGACGGCCAGGATCTGAATGGCCTCGACCTCGAAAGCGTGCGGCAGCAGATTGGCGTGGTGCTGCAAAACGGCAGGCTGATGAGCGGCTTGCTGCTTCAAAATATCATCGGCGCGTCGCTGCTCACGGTCGACGATGCCTGGGAAGCGGCGCGCATGGCCGGGCTCGATGAGGATATCAAGCGCATGCCAATGGGCATGTTTACTGTGATAAGCGAGGGCGCCGGCACGCTATCGGGCGGCCAGCGGCAGCGCTTGATGATCGCCCGCGCGATTGCTAACAAGCCGCGCATCATTATTTTCGACGAGGCCACCAGCGCCCTCGATAACCGCACCCAGGAGATTGTCAGCCAGAGCCTTGAAACGCTGCAGGCAACCCGGATTGTGATCGCGCACAGACTGAGCACGATCAGCAATGCCGACAAGATCTTTGTGATTGACGAGGGGCGGATCGTTCAGACCGGCACATACAATGAGCTGATCGCTCAGCCGGGGCTGTTTGCCGAGCTGGCCAGGCGCCAGACGATCTAGTGCCAGGCGCGGCAGGCGGCAGCGCCGCCGCTGCCGGGCTAGCGCGCGCCCAGGCGGGCCGCGCTGTCGCGCACCGAGCCGGCGATCAAGTCGGCATAGAACTGCGCGCCGCTCGGCCGCAGGTGAATGCCGTCGCGCCAGAACAGCTCGGGCCGGTTGGCGGTGGCGCCGTGCCAGTCGACGAGCAGCGCGTTGGGGTAGCGCTGCACGCCGTCGGCGATAACGGCGTTGTTCGGCGCCTCCCAGCGGCGTGGCACCTTGACGTTTACAAACACCACCTGGCGCACATCGGCCAGCAGCTGCATCATGGCGTCGAACTGGCCCTGGCTGAACGGCCCATTGTTGCCGATGTGAATGATCACCACATCGCCAAGCCGGCCGGCGTCGTGGCGCTCTTGCAGGAGCTTGAGCGCCGCAGCGGCCTGCCGCCCGCGCACCGCGTCGACGTCGATCTGGGCTATCAGGCTGCCGAGCGGCTTGACCGCGCCGGCCATCACCGAGTCGCCGATCGCGACGACGCTGCCGAGCGCAGCCGGCGTGGCGGCCAGCGTAGGGGCTGGCGCTGGCGTGGCGGCCTGCGCGCTGGCCTGGCGGTACGTGCTCACCAGGGTTGGCGCCTCGAGCATGAACCCGTGCGCGAGGTCGGCCGGTGGTGTGGCGGTGGCCTCTTCGGCGTTGCCCGCAGGCGGTGGCGCCGGGGTGGCATCTTCGGCGGCGGGAGCCGCCTGGCCAAGCGGCGTTGGGGTGGCGTCGGCAAGGTAAGCTGGCGCTGCCGGCGGCTGGGCGTTCACAACCGCGCGCCCGAGCAGCACGCACATCCCCATGAACACCGCCGCGCCAGCCAGCCAGCGCATGCCCAGCTGCCAGCGCAGCGCGCCACGCGCGGCCACAAACCGCCGCCACGCGCGCGCCACCGCCCCGGTGCGAAATGGCGTCTCGATCAGCCGGTACGATAGCTCGGCCAGCAGCGCGGCGATCGCGAAGCGTAGCCCCAGCAGCGGCAGCCCGGTCAGGTCGACATCGAGCTGCGCGCGAGTGACCATGAAAACGGGCCAGTGCCACAGGTACAGGCTGTACGAGCGCAGCCCCAGCCAGCGCAGCGGTGGCGCGCTCAGCAGGCGCGGCAGCAGCCCGGCGCGCGGCCGCGCCACCGCCGCGATCGCCACGGTTGTGGCCAGCGCCACGCACAGTAGCCCGCCCTGGTACAAGAACGACTGAAACTCGTTGATCGTCGCGAACCAGTAGATCAGCAGCGCCAGCGCGCCAGCGCCGGCTAGGTCGGCCAGCGCCGCGAGCCGCAGGCCCGACGCGCGCTGAGCGCCGGGCGGCAGCAGGCACGCGAGCGCGGCGCCCAGCAGCAGCCCGGCGGCGCGCGTGTCGGTGGCGTAGTACAGCCGCGAGGGATCGGTATCGGGCTGAAAACCTGCCGCCATCAGGCCCGCCGACGCCAGCGCGCCCAGCAGCAGCCCGGCCAGCAGCGGCTTGCGGCCGGCGCGCAGGCCCAGCAGCAGCAGCGGCGGCCACAGCAGGTAGAACTGCTCTTCGACCGCCAGCGACCAGAGGTGCTGCAGTAGCGGCGGCCGGCCGACCGTCTCGAAGTACGATTTCTGCTGGACGATCAGGTACCAGTTGGTGGCGTAGCCCGCCGCTGCCAGCGCGTCGTTGCGCAGCCCGGCCACCTCCTCGGGCAGAAACAGCACCGTGAAGGCCAGCA
The DNA here is from genome assembly GCF_046328425.1 of Kouleothrix sp. Classification (NCBI taxonomy): domain Bacteria; kingdom Bacillati; phylum Chloroflexota; class Chloroflexia; order Chloroflexales; family Roseiflexaceae; genus Kouleothrix; species Kouleothrix sp. The sequence goes on along the minus strand of NZ_JAXLWP010000003.1, from coordinate 169,289 downwards.
CGCTGGCCAGCAGCACATACAGCGCGGGCAGCAGGCGCCGCGCGCGCCGCAGCCAGAAGGCAGCCACATCGATCCGGCCGGCGCGCTGCCACTCCGACAGCAGCAGCGACGTGATCAGGTAGCCGCTGATCACGAAAAAAACTTCGACCCCTAAAAAGCCGCCGGGCACGCTGTCGAGGTCGGCGTGGTAGAGCAGCACCGCGCCAATCGCCAGCGCGCGTAGGCCATCGAGGGCGGGCAGGTATGGCAGGCGCGCGGTGCTGGCGCGCTCGGGCGGGGCATTCGTTGGCTTCAACCGCATATCCACAATGATCTACGCGAACGATCGAATGCGACCATTCTCGATGGCGGGCCGGCAGCTTCGTTGGGCGCGCGCTGCCACCCGGCTGCGATGCTGACCGTATCATACCTCAGTCGCCGTTTCCACACAACCGCGCGGCGCGGCCCACGATCGTAATGCTCAACTGAGTTTTTTGTTAATGATCGATTGTAGTTTTATGCCGCTCCCCCGCGCTGGCCAGCCATATCATTCATGTGATTAGGAACGGTATAAAGCGTGCATTTTGGGCTTCAGCATGCCGTATGCCGCGATCGCAAGCTATCAAAATTGTCATCTGGCAGCGCCTGGTTTTGCTTGCGAGGCCAATCTTCAACCGATATACTCACAGTAGCGCCATCAGCTGTCATGCTTTACAACAATCACGAGACATCCCATGTGCCTCGGCAAGGGGTACGGCCCATGCGCCTGATCCATGAGCTGCGCTCACACCTTCAATATAAGATCATCCTCCCCTTCCTGCTGCTGACGCTGGTTGTTGCGCTGGCTGGTTCGGCCGTGGCATTTCTGTTTATCACCGGGAATGCCCAGGAGCGCCTGAACAACCAGCTGGTGCAGGTGGCGCGCGATATCAACGATAAGCTCGTTCAGCAGGAAAGCGACAACCTGCTGTTTCTGCGCGAGGTTGTGTTCGCGCAGGCGAACCCGCAGGCCAATGCGCCGGCCGTGGCCGATGCGCTTGTGAACCACGATAGCCTCGGGCTCGAGCGCGCGCTCGACCCCTACTTCCGCATCAGCTCGCAGCGCACCAGCCACCGCATCGACCGGATGATTGCGTTCGACAACACTGGGCACTCGCTGATCGATTGGGAGCGCCCGACCGACCAGGCCAGCGAGCGCACCATCCACCCGTCGCGGCCGATCGACGCGCTGTGGTTTGTGCCGCGCATTCTGGCCGGCCAGCAAGACGCGCGCGGCGACAAATACGCCGGCCTGCTCGAGCTTGGCGCCGGCCAGGCGCGCTATCTCTTCACGGTGGCGCCGGTGATGCGCGGCGGCCAGGTGGTGGGCGGCGTGGTGATCGCCACGCGGCTCGATACCCTGCTTCAGGAGCTGAGCGCGCAGTCGCAGGCGGCGATTGTGGTGCTGTACCGCGGCGAAGACGGCATCGCGCTCGAGAGCACTAGCTCGCCAACCAACGGCCTGGCCGAGCTCAACATCCGCCGCGATCTGATCGGCGCGATCCGCGCGCTCGAGACCGACCCGCAGCAGGCGATCTTCGACGTGGTGCGGGTGAACCAGCGCGAGTACCAGTTCGCCTACGCGCCGCTGCGCGTGCGCGGCGATGTCGTGGGCATCCTCTCGGTGGCGCTCGCGCGCGATTACGTCACCGGCACCTGGAGCGATGTGCGCTGGCCGCTGACGCTGCTGACGCTGGTGCTGATGCTGGCGATCATCGGCCTGGGGATCTTTATCGCCCAGCAGATCACCCGGCCGCTGCAGGAGCTTGTCAGCACCGCCCAGGCGGTGTCGTCTGGCGATCTGGCGCGGCGCAGCAAGGTTGCGGGAAGCGATGAAGTTGGCCTGCTGGCGCAGTCGTTCAACAACATGACTGGCCACCTGCTGAGCCTGTATCGCGTGGTGCGCGCCGAGGCCAGCCAGCGCGCCGCGATCGTCGAAAGCATTACCGACGGCGTGGTGGTGTGCGACTCGGACGGCAAAATCATGCTGCTCAACCGCGCCACGCGCCAGCTGCTGAGCCTGGCCGATGGCCAGAGCGAGCCCGAGTATTTCGCCGACATGCCGCTGGCTCCGTTCGAAACCAGCGCGCTGGCGTTTGGCGGTACGCGCGCCGCCGACCTGTTCACGATCGATGACCGGGTGGTGCGCGTCAACTCGGCGCCGGTGCTGAGCGACGAGGGCATCCAGCTCGGCCAGGTGTACGTGCTTCAGGATATGACCAGCGAGGTGGCTGTGGATCGCGCCAAAACCAACTTCATCGCCACGATCTCGCACGAGCTGCGCACGCCGCTGATGGTGCTGGGTGGCACCTCCGAGCTGCTGCTGCGCAACTTGGCCGGCCCCATCCCCGAAGATCAGCGCACGCTGCTCGAGGCAATGCGCAAAAATGCCCAGGCCGTCACCGCGCTGCTGAATAATGTGATCACGATCGCTGGCCTTGAATCCGGCACGCTGCACATGGTGGTGGAGCCAGTCGAGCTGGCCCACGTGCTTGACGGCATGGTCTGGCCGATCCGCAAGGCGATGAACGCGAAGGGCCTCAGCTTGATCCTCGACATCCCCGAGGATCTGCCCGAGCTGCTGGCCGACGAGCAGCATCTGCGCATTGTCGTGCAGCAGCTGCTCGACAATGCGCGCCGCTACACCGAGGCAGGTACGGTGACGCTCCGCGCCAGGCGTGAAGGCGCGAGCGTACGCGTCGATGTGGCCGACACGGGGCACGGCATCAGCGCCGACTACTGCGAGCAGCTGTTTACGCGGTTTTCACGCGGGGCCGAGGGTATCAACTCGGCCGAGCGCGGGATCGGGCTTGGCCTGGCGATTGCGCGCGAGCTGACTGAGCGCCAGGGCGGCGCGATCTGGCTTGAGTACACGTCGCCGGAGGGGAGCATGTTTAGCCTGACATTGCCGTGTACGCAGGCCGAGCCAATCGAGCGAGAAGCCACGATTGCAACCGTCGTGTAGTGCCGAAGGAACACCAGCGCCATGGCCGGAATGATCGCAAAAGTGTATCAGCTGCGGTATCGCTATCGCGATCGGCGCGACCGCGTGACACTCTTGCTGCTGGTGTATGGCGCGCTCCTGATCGGCGGCATCGGCGTGGGCGTCATGGCCCGCTGGGTGCTGCTCGCGCTCTCGCCCTTTGGCGAGGTGTACCCAAAGAGCTTGTTGGCGCAATTTCAGGCCAACTACCAGGCGTGGGACGCGCCGGCGGTTGCGCTTGCGCCGCTGAACCCGGCCGCCGCCAGCGCTGCCGAGCAGGATGCGGCCGATATACGTAATGCCACCGATGCGCCCGACGACGCCCAGCCTGCGGTGGTGCCTGTGGCGATCTTGCCTCCGCCCACGCCTACCTCTAGCGAGACGCCCACCCCGCGGCCTACGCGCACTGGCCTGGCGGGCGCAGGGCCGCAGGTGCGCCAGCCGACCTCGGTGACGATTAACGATCAGAACGAGCCGACGGTGGTGGCGGTCGATCCGGGCGCAGGCGATGCCCCCGCGCCCACCGATCCTGGCCAGCCCACGAGCACCAGCGCGCGGCCAACCTCGGTGGTTCCACGCTCGGGCACACCATCGCCGACCGCTACGCCGCTGCCAACCGAGCCGCCAGCCAGCCCGGCAACGTCCACGCCGACGCGAACCAGCACACCCACGCCCACCTCGGCCTCGACACGCGTGCCGACGCGTACGCCGGGCGCTACGCCGACGCGCACGCCCACCAGCACGCCACGGCCGACGCGCACGCCCACCAGCACGCCACGGCCGACGTTCACGCCTACCGACACGCCGCGGCCGACGCGCACGCCCACGCCGACCGAGACGCATACTCCTACACCCACCGACACGCCACGGCCGACGCGCACGCTGCGGCCTACTTCGACGCCCACGCCCACCGCAACGGCGACGGCGCTGGTGCCGGCGACGCCAACACAGACGGTCGGTAGCCCGCTTGCTACGCCGACGAGCACGCCGTCGGCAACCAGCACAGCTACGCGCACGCCGACGAGCACGCCGTCGGCAACCAGCACGGCCACCCGCACGCCGACGAATACAGCAGTGCCGACGAGCACGGCGGTGCCGACCGACACGCCGACAAACACAGCGGTGCCGACCGACACGCCGACAAACACAGCGGTGCCGACCGACACGCCGACAAACACAGCGGTGCCGACTGACACGCCGACCGACACGCCAGTGGGCACTGCGCCACTATGGCAACCTCTGCTTTAGAAGCTGCCTCACACCACATCTGGCAGATCACTTGCTTTATTGCGAACGAATTTCGTATTATACTGAATCCGGCAGATCACTTGCTGTATGGCGGAGCGTTCAGGGGCGGCAATGCCGCCCTCGAAATTTCTGTAGGGCTTACGCAGTTGGCGCGCTCAGCCTTCGGCAGAGCGGTACTATCTTCGTGGATTGTCTGCGAAGCGCGGAAAAACCGCATACAGAAGATAGAGGAGTACCATGCTGCCGCAGGCGCAATCTCGTCGCTTGAGGAAGCCGAACAGCGCAAGTGCGTAACTCCTATTCTGTTTGGTATGCCCTGCCCGGCAAAGCCGGGCAGGGCATACCAAACAGAAAGTAATCAAACGGAGTTTGCTATGAGAATGCACAAACCATGAACTTAGCAGGAGCCGCAGTACTGGTGACGGGCGGGGCGCAGCGGCTGGGCCGCGCGATTACGCTCGAGCTGGCGCGCGCCGGCGCCAATGTCATGGTTCACTACCATAGCTCGGCGGAGCCGGCGCGCGCGCTGGTGGCCGAGCTGCGCGCGCTGGGGGTTTCGGCCGACAGTGTCGGCGGCGATTTAGCCGTGGTAAGCGAGGCCGAAGGCGTGGTAGACGCCGCGCTGGCGCGCTGGGGCCGGCTCGACCTGCTGGTGAACAACGCCGGCATCTGGGGGCGCACACCGCTTGGGAGCGTGAGCGCGGCGCGCTGGGACGAGCTGCTGAACACCAACACGCGGAGCGCATTTTTCACAGCCCAGCGCGCCGCGCCGGCACTGCGCGCGGCGCGTGGCGCGATTATCAACATCGCCGATGCGGGCGCGCTGCGGCCCTGGCGCAACTATACGCCGTACCTGGTGAGCAAGGGCGGCGTGGCGACGCTGACCGAGGCGCTGGCGAAGGACATGGCGCCGGAGGTGCGCGTGAATGCGGTAGCGCCTGGCCCGGTGCTGCTGCCCGACGATTGGACGCCCGAGCGGGCGGCGCGCGCCGGGCAGAGCGTGCTGCTTGGGCGCGTGGGCAGCCCCGAGGATGTGGCCCAGGCGGTGGTGTTTCTGGCGCGCGCCGAGTATGTCACTGGGGTGGTGCTGCCGGTGGATGGCGGGCAGCGGCTGGTGTAGCCAGCTACTCGCGCGGGCGCACCTGGCCGCCGCGGCCTTTTGGCGCCTGCGTTTCGGCGTTTTTCTCGGCCAGGCGCTCGCGGCGGGCCTCGGCCTCGGCGATCAGCGTAAGAGTCGCGCGAAAGCCCCACAGCGCCAGAAATGCCGCCGTAAGCACAAGCAGCAGGATCGGCAGCCAGATCGACGTAACCGTGATGATCGCCATTAGCACCAGCGTGCCGATGGTAAACAGCGGGCGGCCGAAAGCCATCAGCGCCGCGTTGCGGGCGATCGTGCGAATGCGTTTGTCGGTCTGCAGCAGCATCAGCGGCCCGATGTAGATCAGCATCCCGAACCAGACCATCAGGAAGTATAAGAAGAGTATCGAGATCAGCGCGGCGAACTGCGAGCCGTTGAGGTTGTAGAACTGCAGGTTAAACAGGATGATCGCCAGGCCGAGCAGCCACAGGCCATACACCTTCCAGCTCAGCTGGGCGTAGGCGCGCACGCCGGCGAAGAAATCGCGCCAGCTCGACGTTCGGCCCTCGGTCACACGCTGCGCGATGGTGTAGAGGCCGGCGTTGGCCGGGCCGAACGAGATCGCGCTCAGCAGCAGCGCGAGCAGAAATAGCCCAGATGCGCCGCCACTCCACGTCAGCAGCAGCGCGCCGATCGCGAGTATATTCATGCCGATCCACAGAAAATTTGCGATCGACAAAATTAGCAGCTCCTCGAAAAGCTCGCGCAGCGCCTTCCAGAAGGTTCGGAAAATATTCATGGTTTTCTCCGCCGATTAGGCCGGCATTATAGCACGAGTCGGCATCACGAGGCGCTCGGGCCGCGCTCCCGCAGAATCGCGTCGATCTGCCGCTGGGCGCGCAGGCTGCGCCAGGGCGGCGGCGCCGGCTCGAGCCAGCGCGCCAGCTCGGCCGGGCCGACGGTGCTGCGGGCCTGAATGGCCCGGCGCTGGCGCAGCAGCTCGGGCAGCTCGCGCAGCGCCGCCCAGCGGCCGGCGACAATCGCCGGGTTGCGGCTGGCCAGGCCGTAGCCGGCGGCCAGCAGGTCGTAGGTGGCGATCGCGGGCAGGTTGGCCAGCAGCAGCGGCGTAGGGTAGCAGCGCACCAGCGTGCGCAGGCGGTTGCGCCCAAGCAGGCGCTGCTTGAATGGCGAGCCCTGCCCGGCAGTGGCGGAGTAGACATGCCTGGCGCGCGCGCTGGGAACCACCGCGCTATTCCAGCCGCGCAGCCGCGCCCGCCAGGCCAGGTCGGCGTCTTCGAGGTAGTTGAAAAAGCCTGGCTCCATCAGCCCCACGTCGGCCAGCAGCTCGCGGCGAAAGAGCGCCAGGCCGCCGCTGACGCCAAAGATCGGCTGCGGCGCCGCCGGCAGATCGGCCAGCGGGCGAGTGGCCCACAGGTCGAGCGCCAGCCCATCGCGGCGCACCTGGATGCCTGCCGATGCCACCAGGTCGGGCCGGTGGTCGAACAGCAGCACGCCGCCGGCCGCTCCCAGCGTAGCGTTCTGCTGCAGCGCCTCGAGCAGCTGGCCTACGCAGCCTGGCTCGGCAAAGGCGTCGTCGTTCAGCAGCAGCAGGAACGTGCCGCTGGCGGCGCGCAGCCCGGCATTCACGCCGCCGGCGAACCCCAGGTTGGCGGGCAGCGCGATCACGCGCGCGCCGGGGTAGGCGCCGCGCGCCCAAGCCGGCATCCCGTCGCTCGAGCCGTTGTCGACAAGCACCAGCTCGGCGCCGGGCGGCAGCTGCGGCTGGAGCAGGGCCAGGCAGCGCGGCAGGTGGCGCATGCCATTCCAGCTGACGATGATGGCCGAAAGAGTGGGTGTTGGCATGGTACTGTCTGCTGGCGCTTGAGCTATGCGGCTGGCGAGGGCATTGGGAAGGGCTGCCGTATTTGGCGCGCTGCGCTACGCCTGCTTCGGGCGCGCCGCCGGAGCGCGCGCGAACCAGAATGCCAGCGCGCCCAGGCCGGCGTATACCAGGCCTACCAGCGCATACACGAGCTGGCCGTGCTGAAGGAGCGCGCTGCCGACCTGATACACGCCGTAGGCAGCCAGGCCGCCCCCGGCCATGATCGCGCCAAACTGCAGCAGCAGCGGCTGGCGAGTAGCGGCGCCTACAAGTGCAAGCAGCGCGTTGAGTGCGATCAGCACCGCCAGCGCAAGCAGAATGATCGCGCGGATGGTTTCGGCGCGCGGCGTGATCCCCAGCATCGCGGCGGCGGCCGTAGGGTCGCCCAGCGTGATCACCAGGCCGGCCAGGTCGCCGAGCTCGGCCAGCGCCACAAGCGCGAAGAACCCGATCGCCAGGGCGCGGCGGCTCATACCCGCGCCTCGCCTGGCTTGTGCTGCAGGAACGGGTGGAACATCAGCCCGAGCCCGACACCAGTCGCAAGCCCGGCCAGCGTCGTGATTGTGTTGTCGAAGCGCCACAGCCCGAACACCTGGCCGGCGAACTCGGCCGCGTAGGTGAAAATCAGCAGCGCGAAGATCGGCAGGCCGCGCAGGCCGTAGTGCGGCAGCCATGCGCGGCCCGCGCCGGCGTCGGCGGCGTACCACAGCCGCGTCAGCAGCAGCCCCAGCACGGTGCCATAGCAGCGCATGCACACGGCCATAATATAGCCGTCGTAGAGCGGCACGCCGCGCTCGGGCTGCGGGCAGACGAAGCTGCCCATGGTGTAGATGATGCCGGACACGGTGCGCGGCACCAGCAGCCCCCAGGCTTGCAGAAATGGCGCCGCCAGCGGCCCAAGCAGCATCGCCGCGAGGACGGTATCGGCGAGCAGCGGGCGCCAGTGCAGCGGGCGTGTGAGGCGCGCTGAAAGTGCAGTCATGGTTTTTCTTTCGATCTGCAGGGCAGAAGCGGCTGGCAGTTGTTTGCCCGCGGCGCTGGTATGCCACTAGTACGGCGCCCTGCGGCTTGCTGGATGTGCCGGCTATGATACCGCAACATTCGCATATATGCGAACGTCATACGGGCAGATAGCCATCCCGCTTGTGTGGGATGTACCGATAGATATAAGGAGCAAGGCAATGAACTTCAACAAGCAGCCGTCGGTTGTAGCGGGCGTGTTTCTGATCGCGCTTGGGCTGGTTTGGTGGCTGAATCTGTGGTCGCTGCTGCTGCCAGGCGCGCTGCTGGTGGGCGGGGCCGTGGCTTACACCCAGCGCCGCCAGCTCGGCCGGACGATCGAAGCCGTGCAGGTTGGCCTTTGGGGCGTGGGCCTGGCGCTGCTCTTCATGCTGCACTTCCTGTGGCCGGGCGTGCTGTTGCTGGCAGGCACCAGCGTGCTGGTGCGTGGCCGCGAGGGCCGGATCGACGCGGCGGTGCAGCAGCTGATCGGCCGGTTTGCGCGCCGCCCGGCCGCACGGCCTGCGCCGGTGCAGCAGGTGCAGATCAGCACGAGCTACCCCGCGCCGGCGCAGCCGCAGCAGGCGCCCGATCGCTCGGTGACCACCGGCGACACCACGCGGCTCTGATAGCGATACCCAATCCGTTTGATCTCTTTCCTTTTTGCGCTGCCTGCCCGGCAAAGCCGGGCAGACAGCGCAAAAGAAATTTCGGGGGCGGCCTTGCCGCCCCGAACCCCCACATGCAGCACTGGCCCCCGCCCGGAAAACCGCATACAAAAGGCGCATGCCGCTGCACGCGAAAGTGCCGCATTGCAATGCCGAACAACGCAACTGCGAAAGCGCTAGCTTTGCTAAGGGGTGCGTGGCGGGAATAGCGCCTCGAACCAGCGCCGCCAGTTGGGCGCGGGCGCGACGGTCGGGGCCGGGGTGCTGGCGGGCTGTGCGGCGGTGGGCGTTACCTGTGGGAAGCTCGGCAGAATAACCGTATCGCCCTCGCGGGCGTAGCCGCGCTGCTCGCGCAGAATGCGCTCGGCATAGGCGGGCGACTGGGCTTCGGCCACCTGGGTGGCCAGCATGGCGTTTTCGGTGGCGATCTGGTCGTTCTGGGCGCGCAGCTCGGCCTGGCTGCGATCCATCTGCGCGCTCGTCAGCACCTGGCCAACAAAGCCCGAAAGAGTCCAGAGCGAGAGCGCAACCAGCACCAACGTCAGGAGGCGCACGCCCGAGCGGCCGAAACGCGAGGGTGCGTTAGCTGGGGGCGCGGCGAGAGCCGTACCCCGGCGTTGAGAGCTCCTGCGCATGGGCGGTTCGCTTTACTCGGCGCGCGTGCCGCGCGGCGCTTCCAGAAGCAGTGGCTCGTCGATATTCGTCGACATAGCGCTTTGGCCGCGGAATAGCCCGCCTGGCTCGATGTGCAGCGCGGCAGTGGTGATATCGCCCCAGACTTTGCCGGTGGGCGAAATTTCGAGCTGCTCGACGGCGGTGATCTCGCCTTTCACGGCACCGGAGACGTGCACATTCTGGGCTTTGATCGTCGCAATTACCCGCCCCGTCTCGCCGATGATCAGGTTGCCGAGGATCTCAATATCGCCTTCGACGGTGCCATCGATGCGGATATTGCCGTCGGACTTGAGCGTGCCGACGATGTTGGTGTTGGCGCCGATCACGGTTTCGGGCTTGCCGTTGAGCGTCGATGGCGCTACGGCTTGCGGCTTCTTGTTGCCGAACATGGGGCCTCCTATGTTTTCCCGGCGCGGGGGATATGCGCGATTCGACGGGCCGGGCGGCCGCCGGGCCCAGAGGACAAGCAGAAACACTGCCACGAGCGCGGCCGCACCAGCAATTATATAAGACGTTGTAGGTTCAGGCAAGTTCATGTGTACTACCGGGCTGCCAGCCGAGCGAGCGAAGAAAAGCCTGGTCGGCCGGGCTAAGCTCGGCGCTGGCCAAGAGATCCGGCCGGCGCGCTAATGTGCGCCGCAGCCGCTCGTGGCGGCGCCACTGTGCTACCTGGGCGTGGTGGCCGGCCCGCAGTACCGCCGGCACCTCGCGGCCTTCCCACACCGCCGGGCGCGTGTAGTGCGGGTATTCGAGCAACCCGCCGCCGTGCGACTCTTCGGCGGTCGACTCGGCGTCGATCACGCCCGGCACCAGGCGCGCCACCGCGTCGGCCACCACCATGGCGGCGAGCTCGCCGCCGGTGAGCACATAATCGCCGATCGACAGCTCGCGGTCGACAAGCGCCTCGCGTACGCGCTCGTCGACGCCTTCGTAGTGCCCGCACACCAGCACCAGCCGCTTGTAGCCGGCAAGCTCGTGCGCCATGCGCTGCGTGAAGCGCTCGCCCGCCGGCGTCATCAGGACGACCTGCGAGGAGCCAGGGGCTGGCTGGCCTTCTGCGCCCACTTCATTCAAAACCGCGCGAATTGCGGCGGCCAGCGGCTCGGCCTTCATCACCATGCCGGCGCCGCCGCCGTAGGGCGCGTCGTCGGCAGTATGGTGCCGGTCGGTGGCGTAGGCGCGAATATCGTGTATACGAATAGCGATCGTACCGGCCTGCACTGCCCGCTTCAGGATGCTCTCGGTGAGCGGGCCGGCGAACATAGCCGGAAACAGCGTGAGAATATCGAATTGCATACGCTACATTCTGCGCGGCAGCGTGGCACCACGCAGCGAACATGCCACACGGCGCGCAGCGCTCACCGCGCAGGCGGCTCGAGGTGCTGCGCGAAAAAACCTGCCACGCGCTCGATATAGCCGGCGCGGTTGGCAAAGTAGGCCCCGCAGTGCTCGGCGCCCTCGAGAATCCAGCGCGCTTTCGGCTCGCGCGCGGCGGCATACAGCGCGTGCGCGTGCGACACCGGGATAAGGCTGTCGGCGCTGCCGTGGATCAGCAGCAGCGGGCGCGGGCTGATCGCCGCCACCGCGTCGATCGGCCGCACCGCGCCGAAGCGGTAGCCATAGCGCCAGCGCGTGAGCGCGTCGGCCAGCGGCACCACCAGGCCGGCCGGCAGGCGCTTCTGGGCTGCGCCATGCGCGACCACCTCGGCAACGCCGGTGAACGGGCTATCGGCCACCACCGCGGCGACGCGCGGCTCGCGCGCGGCCAGCAGAATCGCCACCGACGCGCCCATCGAGTAGCCCACCAGCCCGAGCCGCGCGCCGGGCAGCCGTTCGAGCGCGTAGCTGAGCGCCGCCTCGGCGTCGCGCAGCTCGTAGTACGCCAGCGAGTGCTGAGCCACCTCGCTCTCGCCGCGCGAGCGCCAATCGAATAGCAGCACGTTGTTGCCGGCGCGCCACAGCCCGCTGCCGATGCCCAGCAGATCGGATTTAGCGCTGCGGTGGCCGGCCAGCCCCACTACCACGCGGCGCGCGCCGGGGCGTGGCAGCCACCAGCCGCTCAGCCGCACGCCGTCGTCGGCGCGAAAGCTGACCTCTTCGTAGCTCTCGACCCGCGTCTCGAACGGCGAGAAAGTATAGCTCGACATAAATGTGTCGGGCTGGCGCAGGTGGATGCGCGCGGTAGCATATGCGGCAGCGCCCACGAGCACGCCTGCCGCACCGAGTGCCGCAGCGCCGGCAAGGCCGGCCAGGCGGCGAGGCGAGATTGCGAGCTGGGGGTTGCGGTGTTTCGGTTGCATGGGCCTATTGTAGCACATGTTGGTTCGCGGCTTTAGAATGCGCCAGGGCAGTAGAAAGGCAGCGAGATCTGGCTGGCGGCGAGGTATGCTATACTATCGGTATTCTTATGTTATTAGCACTTACGCAGTTGGCGCCCTCAGCCTTCGGCAGAGCGGTACTCTATCTCCATATCGTGTCCATTTTCCGCGCGGAGCGCGGAAAATGGACACACAATGATCAAAAAGTACCATGCTGCCGCAGGCTCAATTCCGTACCGTGAGGCAGCCGAAACACGCAAGTGCGTAACTCCTAGTTATGACCCTGCGGCACCAAGTAACGATTGCTTGGTGTCGTACTATCTCGTATGACACCAGGCGGCACAACCAGCGTGTACCTGGCGCTTGGCGCCAACCTGGGCGACCGGCATGCGGCTATTGCGGCGGCGCTCGGCCGGCTTGCGCCCGAGATTGTGGTCGAGCAGGTGTCGTCGCTGTATGAAACCGAGCCGGCGTATGTGCTCGACCAGCCGCGTTTTCTCAACGCGGTGGCGCGCGTGCGCACCGGGCTCGGCCCGCAGGCGCTGCTGGCCCGGCTGAAGCGGATCGAAGCCGAGCTCGGGCGCCAGCCCGGCGCACGCTTTGGGCCGCGTGCGATCGACCTGGACATCCTGCTCTACGGCGACACCGTGCTTGCGAGCGACGCGCTGACGATCCCGCATCCGCGCATGGCCGAGCGGCCGTTCGTGCTGGTGCCGCTGGCCGAGATCGCGGCGGATCTGGTGCCGCCCGGCTGGGATGTGCCGGTGGCCGTGTTGGCCCAGGCGGTGCGCGGCCAGGGCGACATTATTCGCCGCAAAGGGGGGCTGAACGATGCTGATAACAGGGATTGAGCGCGTGCTCGCGCTCGGCGCGCCGATGTCGCGCGCGACCCTGCCGCTGATCAACGGCCTGGCGCGGCGACGGCTGGTGTACAATGGCGTCGCGCAGCGTGAAACGCGCATCGACGGTATTCCAATCAACTACTACTACAAGGCGCCCGCGCAGCCGGCGCCCGGCACCTTTCCGCTGCTGCTGATCCACGGGATCGCCGACAACGCGCTGACGTGGTCGTTCATCCACGCGGCGCTGGCGCGCAAATACCCGGTGTACGCGGTCGACCTGCCGGGCTACGGCTTCTCGGGGCTGCCGGCCGGGCGCGCCTACCTGACGCTCGACGAGATGTGCGGCGTGCTCGACACGTTTCTGCGCCGCGAGATCGGCCAGCCCGCGCTGGTGGTTGGCAACTCGATGGGCGGCTGGCTAGCCGTGAAGCTCGCCTGGTCGGCGCCGTCGCTGCTGCGCGGGCTTGTGCTCGTCGACGCAGGCGGTGCGCCGCTGCAGGGGCGCGACTCGTGGGTGCCCTTCGGCGAGACAATCGGCATCCCGGACATGAAGACGGCGCGGCTGGTATTTCGGCAGATGTTTGGCGGCATCCCGGCGCCGATGCTGTATGTTGGGCAGCACAGCCTGCAGGAGCTGTTTCAGCGGCGGGTGGTGCGCGAGTTTGTGGCGAATATGATGGACGCGGACCCGGCCAAAGAGCTGCTGCACCCGGCCGAGCTGCGCAACCTGCCGGTGCCGGCCGGGCTGATCTGGGGCATGAACGACCGCTTTCTGCCGCGCGGCTCGCTTGAGTTTTTCCGCGAAAACCTGCCGGAGGCGCCGGCCATGCTGCTGCGGCGCTGCGGGCACCTGCCGCAGCGCGAGCGGCCAGTGGCAGTGCTGCACTTTCTACGCATGTTCGCGGCCCGGCTGGCCGCGCAGCGCGATCTTCAGCAGGCGCAGCGCGCCTAGCCCTCGGCGGTGCTGAGCCACTCGAGGAACGTGGCGACGACGGCCGGATCCCAGAAAATGCCGGCGCCATTGCGCAGCCGCTCGGCCGCCTCGGCCAGGCTGAGCACGCGATTGTAGGGCCGCGTCGTGGTCATGGCGTCGAAGGCGTCGGCGACGGCGACGATCCGCGCGCCGAGCGGGATACTATCGCGCGATAGGCCATCGGGGTAGCCGCGGCCGTCCCAGCGCTCGTGGTGGTGGCGCACAATCGGGCCGACGGCGGCGGCCATGCGCAGCGGCTGCACAATCCGCTCGCCGATCAAGGTATGCTGCTGCATCAGCCGGTACTCGGCCGGCGTCAGCGGGCCGCCCTTGCGGATAATCAGCTCGTCGACGCCAACCTTGCCGACATCGTGGAGCAGCGCGCCAAAGCGCAGAGCATTGAGGTCGTCGGCGCCGAGGCCCAGGCGCTCGCCGATCGCCACCGAGTAGAGCGCGAGGCGCTGCAGGTGGCCTTCGGTATAGGCGTCTTTCGCCTCGACGGTGCGCGCCAGCGCGAAGATCACCGCCTCGGCCTGCTCGAGCTGGTCGGTGCGGCGCTTGCTGCGCAAGAGCGAGCGGATGCGCACATCCAGCTCTTGCATGTCGACGGGCTTTTGCAGATACGCGTCGGCGCCGGCGGCGAATCCTTGCAGGCGCGCCGCGCGCTGGCCTTCGACCGTGACCATAATGATCGGGATCTGCCAGGTGGCCGGGCCGTGCTTGAGCACATCGCAGATAGCGTAGCCATCCATGCCGGGCAGCTGCACATCGAGGATGATCAGATCGGGCTGGTGGCGCTTGATCGCATCGAGCGCGGTGAGGCCATCGGTGACATAATCGACAGTGTGGCTCGAGAGCTCGAGCAGCGCCGCCAGCGCAGCGCCGGCCTCGCGGTTATCGTCGATCACCATAATGTAGCCGGGCGGCTCGGTGTCGTGCTGACGTGGCTGTGCGAGCGAGTAGGTCATCCCGGCTTCACTATTGTGCGTCGTTGGTATCCACATCACGCAGATCCTCACTGCCGGCCCGCATGTGTGGAATGAAGCAATAGAATGCGGCGTAGCACTGTCTGATTGGCGACTTGGCCTGAGTATAGGCTACTGGAATGAAGAGTTGATGAACAGCGATTGGCTGATAAATGACAGTGGCTATATACTATAGTAGCGCGCGGTTGTCAAATCGGCGCTGTTTGATGAACAAGTTTACGTATTCCAATATATATTTGGATGGGCCTGCGACCGCGGGCCAGGGGGCAGTATGAGCCAGAAAATAGCCAAAACCAAGCTGCGGCGGGTGCAATATGTATGGACGGGCGATGCCATTCGTGCGCTGCGCGAGCATATGAACCTGACGCAGCGCGAGATGGCCGACGAGCTTGAAGTGCGCCAGCAGACGATCAGCGAGTGGGAGACCAACCTGCACACGCCGCACCGCTCGACCCAGAAGACGCTGAGCATGATCGCCGAGCGCGTCGATTTCAAGTACACGGTGGACGCCGACGCCGCCCCGCCCGACGCCCAGCCCGATTGACGTTTATCCGATTTCGTGTTAGAATGACGGCATTGTAAGAGCGCGCGCGGCGCTCTTCTTTACACCGATTCTACACGGAAAAGGATAAATCCCATGGCGCAACGGCTCGCTCTTCCCTGTGCTGATCTTGGCGCGGCCTACCTCGCCGGCCAGAGCACGCTCGCGCTGGGGCGGCGCTACGGCTGCAGCCCCACGACGATCGCCAACCATCTGCGCGCCTGCGGCGTACTGCTGCGGCCGGCGCGCTACGCGGCGGTGGCGCTCGACGAAGCCGCGCTGCGCCGCGCCTACCTCGACGAGCGGCGGTCGATCGCGGCGCTGGCGGCGATGTTCGGCGTATCGCCGGGCACAATCGCGAACAAGCGCCGGCGGTATGGCATCCCGGCGCGCCCGCGCCGCGCGCCGCCAGGCAATGGCGGCGCAGCAGCGTGACGGCGGGCGGCAGGAATGGCGATGCCGGCGCTCCGGGGTGCCGCGCGGCCTACTTCAGCTCGCGCTTGAGGATCTTGCCGGTCGCAGTCTTGGGCAGCGTATCGCGGATCTCGACCGAGCGCGGGTACTTATAGGCCGCCAGGCGCTCTTTGCAGTAGTCGATGATCGCCTGCTCAGTGGCGCTCTGGCCGGGCTTGAAGGCCACCACGGCCTTGATCTCCTCGCCCAGCGCGGTGTCGGGCACGCTGATGACCGCGGCCTCGGCGACGGCGGGGTGGGCGTAGAGCACCTCTTCGATCTCGCGCGGGTAGACATTAAAGCCGCCGCGGATGATCAGATCCTTGACGCGATCCTTGATGAAGAAATAGCCATCGGCGTCCTGGTAGGCCACGTCGCCGGTGTAGAACCAGCCGCCGCGGATGGCCTCGGCGTTAGCGTCGGGGCGCTTGTAGTAGCCCTTCATCACGTTATGGCCGCGGATCACGATCTCGCCAAGCTCGCCGGTTGGCACGGTGCGGCCTTCGGAGTCGATGCAGCGCATCTCGACGCCCCAGATCGGCACGCCGATCGAGCCAGGCTTGGGCTCCTGGTCAAGCTGGTTAAACGATGCCACCGGCGAGGTTTCCGAGAGGCCGTAGCCCTCGAGGATGGTGACATTGTACTTCTGGTTGAAGGCGTGCATTACCTCGACGGGCATAGCCGCGCCGCCCGAGCAGCAGCGCTTGAGCGACGACAGGTCGTAGCTGGCGGCGTCGGGGAAGTTCAGCAGGTAGAAGTACATCGTCGGCACGCCGGCGAAGTAGCTGACTTTATCGCGCACCATCACCTCGAGCGCCTTCTGCGGCTCGAAGCGCGGCAGCAGCGAGATCGTGCCGCCGCTATAGAGCAGCGCGTTCATCACGCATGTCTGCCCGAACGAGTGGAACAGCGGCAGCACCGCCAGGCCGACCTCGTCGGGGCCGGTGCGCAGCACTTTTTCGGCGCCGATATAGGCGTTAAAGAACATATTGAAGTGCGACAGCTCGGCGCCCTTGGGCCGGCCGGTAGTGCCGCTGGTGTAGAGGATCACCGCCGTATCGTCGGGCATCGTCTGCACTGTGTCGAAGGTGGGCGGCGTATCGGCCATGAGCGCCGTCAGCGGCAGCGCGCCCTCGGGCAGCTGGGCAGTGCTGCCGGGCATCTGGGCCACCAGCAGGTTGCGGCAGCGGCTGGCCTTTGCGAAGCCTTCGGCGGCCTCGCCAAGAAACCCCTCCCAGACAATCAGCGCAACCGAGTCGCTGTCGTCGAGGTGATACTCGACCTCGTGGCGCTTGAACAGCACATTCAGCGGCACGACCACGGCGCCGGCCTTGAGGATCGCGTAGTAGCACATCACGAAGTGCGGCGTATTCGGCAGCATCAGCGCCACCTTGTCGCCTGGCTTGACGCCGAGGCCCACCAGGCCATTGGCGATCTTGTTGGCCACGCCATTGAGCTCGGCATAGCGCAGCTTGATGTCGTCGAGGATCAGGGCGACCTTGGCGGGGGTGCGGCGCGCGCTCTGTTCCAAGAGCATTGCCAGATTCAACATCGAATGGCTCCTTTCGGCTGCGGATGTGATCAACGCTGATTGTTGCAGGGGAGTGCGAAAATTATAGGGGACGCGCCTGGCGATGTCAATGCGCCGTGCGCTATTAACAAACGTTTAATCGAACCGCCATCGGCGCGCGGCGAGCTGCAACCGCGTGCAAGGCTCCGGTATGGGGTGAAGCGCTGGTGTGTGGGCGGCGCACGGCAGTGGCGCGGCTGGCGAACTGACGAAGATGTCATTTGAAATCGCCGGGGTCGATCGCTATACTAAAGCCCAAGAAAGGTGTTTGGTATCACGTAACAGAGTGTACCAGCCATGTGTGTGTGGGGCGGATTTTAAAAATGCCCATGGCCTAAGCTCCTGACACATAGTAAGCAGCCATGGTTCACGGCGAGGCGGCCTGTCGGGCCGCCTCGCCGTGGAACGCCAGAGAGCCAAATTGTGAAAAGCCCCATGAGAAGGAGTTGTGCATGCGTTTGCGCGTCTTGATTGTATCGGCGCTGGTGTTTTGTGCTTTATTTGTCGCTCAGGTGATGCAGGGCAGCCCGGCAGTGCGGGTGACAAGCGCCGCGCCGGCGCCATATGGCTACTTCGACGATAACCTACCGTACTTCTACAACCCCGCCTCGACCAGCAGCTCGCTGGTACAGACGCCCAGCGGCGAGAAGCCGCAGAGCAAGCTGTGGTTCAACGATGGCCGCTGGTGGGGCAGCATCTTCAACGCCGCCGCCGGCAACTACCATATCTACTGGCTCAACTTCGCTACCCAGAAATGGGTTGATACCGGCACCGTGCTCGACACGCGCGCCCAGACCAAGGCCGACTGCCTGTGGGACGGCAAGTACCTGTATGTCGCCTCGGGCGGCGGCTTCGACATCAACGGCAACGGCACCACTGCGGTGCAGCCGGGCTGGCTGTATCGCTTCAGCTATAACGCCACGACCAAGCAGTACACCAAGGATATCGGGCCGGTGCTGATCCGCAATGGCGGCGCCGAAACCCTGGTGCTCGGCAAGGACTCGTTTGGCGTGCTGTGGATCACCTACACCCAGAATAGCAAGGTGTATGTCAACCACAGCCGCACCTCGGACGCCGACTGGGACCCGGCCGCCGCCATGGTGGTGCCGACGCCGGATAGCCGGTGGACCAGCCTTTCGCCCGACGATATCTCGACGCTGGTGGCATTCGACGGCAAGATTGGCATTCTGTGGAATAACGAGAGCGCCGGGCAGTTCTCGGGATCGAGCGACACCGCCTTCTACTTCGCGTACCACATCGACGGCCAGGCCGACACGCTCTGGACCAGCGCGCCGATCTTTCGGCAGCCCAACGCCGCCGACGACCACCTGAACCTCAAATCGCTGCAGGCCGACGCGGCCGGCAACGTGTACGCGATGGTGAAGACCTCGTTCAATACCGCCGGCACGCCGCAGCTGATCTTGCTGGTGGCCAAAAAGAATGCCACCGGCGGCTACACCTGGAACTGGTACACCGAGAGCATCCGCGAGGAAGGCCAGACGCGGCCGCTGCTGATGATCGACACCAGCCACCGCATGCTGTATGTGATCACCTCAACCGAGGGCGGCGGCAGCATCTACTATAAGAGCACCAGCATGGACAACATCAAGTTCACCACTGGCGCCAATACTTCGCGCACGCTGATCAGCAAGCCGGGCTACGCGGTCAATAACGTGAGCAGCACGAAGCAGAACGTGAGCGCGGCCAGCGGCATTGTGGTGCTGGCCAGCCACGACAATGAGTCGAGCGTCGATACGCCGGCCGCCGACTACTACTTCCACAACTACATCGACCTGGCCGGCGGCGGCCCGACCGCGACGCCCGGCACAGCGACGCCAACCGCCACTAGCGTCCCGGCGACGCCCATCCCCACGATCACGCCGGCGGGCTCGTCGCGCCACGTGTTTGTGCCCTGGAGCACGAACTAGCGCCGTGGTTCGCCAGAAAAAGTGCGCATAGAAAGCAGCGGAGGCGGCATTGCCGCCTCCGCTGCTGTGTTGAGATTAGAACTTAGAGCCTGTTTGAAAAGGGGGTGCGCGAGGGGCTATGCCTCGCACCCTTCTGGCGGGTGGCGGCCACATTCGTGGCCGCCACCCGCCAGAACAAGTGGATACTTGGAGGGACGAAGTCCCTCCAAACCACCCTTTTCAAACAACTTCTTAGTGTGCGGTTTTCCGCGCTGCCGCATTGTGATGCCGAACAGCGCAACTGCGTAAGCCATAACCATAACCGAATGGCTAGTTGGCGGTGGCCGGGGCCGGGAAGCGCCACGCCGCGCGCGCGATCGGCAAGAGGCCGCTGACTTGAATCGTGATCGTGCGCGCCGAGATGCCTTTGCCGAACCAGCCGTCGGGCGAGCGGAAGAACAGCTGCAGATCGCGCGACTGGCCGGCGCCAAGCACCACGCCTTTGGCGGCGCAGCAGAAGTAGGCCTGCTCGGCCGCGCGGCCTTGGTCGTCGACCAGCGCGAAGAAGCGCCCGTCGAGATCGAGCACCACCGGCTGATCGCGCGTGTTGGTGAAGGTGAAGCGAATGTTCCAGGCCGGCTTGCCGGTGTCTGTGAGCTCGCCTAGCCCGACTGCGGTGACGCGCAGCGTGTCGGTGAACGGCTGGGAGGTGGCGACGCCTGGCTCGGGCACAAGCTCCACCAGCTCGAGCGCCGCGACGTTGAACGGGTAGCGCAGCACAAACACCGGCGCTGGCACGGCGGTCGGCTCGAGTGTGGGCACCGCAGTGGGCGCGGGCGTGGGAAGGGCGGTTGGCGCCGCAGTGGGCGCTGGCGTGGGAATCGCGGTTGGCGCGTTAGTGGGAATAGCGGCGGGCGTGGGCTGGGTGGCAGCCGCAGGCTGGCGCGCCAGCGCCAGCGCGCCGATCAGCAGCAGCATGATCGCGGCGCCCAGCGCCAGCCAGGCAGCCGCGGGCAATCGCAGCGCGCGCGCCGCCGGCGATGCCGGGGTAGGCGTATCGGCCGGCTCGTCGTCGACGGCCACCCCCCAGCCGCGCAGCGCCGCCTTGACGCGGGCGATCTCGGCGCGCGCGTCTTCGATGCCATTGGCCACCGCCGGCGGCACAAACGCCTCGCCGCTCAGCGCCTCCTGCTTCAGCAGCTGGTGCAGCGTGCGCCGGTGCGAGCGCAGCAGGCCGAGGTATTCGTCGATGGTGGTTTGATCGGGCATAGCCGTAGTATAGCATGCGCGCGCCAGCCCCCCGTTTGACACGCGCCGCGCGCGGCGGTATGCTCGGGCGCGATGCACCGGCCGCACGAGAGGAGCAACGATGCCAACGCCAGCCACAACCGCAGGCGACACCGCCTGGTTCACCCACGACCGCTTCGGCATGTTCGTACACTGGGGGCTGTACGCCCTGCCGGCCCGCCACGAGTGGGTGCAAAGCCGCGAGCTGATCGACGGCGCGCGCTACCAGCGCTACTTCGAGCACTTCGACCCCGACCTGTACGACCCGCACGAGTGGGCTGCGGCGGCGCGCGCCGCCGGCATGAAGTATGTGGTGCTCACCGCCAAGCATCACGAGGGCTTCTGCCTGTGGGACAGCCAGGCGACCGGCTATAAGGCGCCGAACACGCCCTGCGGCCGCGACCTGCTGCGCCCGTTCGCCGAGGCGTTTCGCGCGGCCGGCCTGCGCGTAGGCCTGTACTACTCGCTGATCGACTGGCACCACCCGCACTTCCCGATCGACATCTACCATCCGCTGCGCGACCGGCCCGACGCGGCCGAGCTGAACCAGGGCCGCGACATCGGCATCTACGCCGAGTATATGCGCCAGCAGGTGCGCGAGCTGCTCACCGGATACGGCCCGATCGACATCATCTGGTTCGACTTCTCGTACCCCGAGCGCGCCTACCGCGGCCTGCCCGGCAAAGGTCGCGCCGACTGGCAGAGCGAGCGGCTGCTGGCGCTGGCACGCGAGCTGCAGCCTGGCATTATCGTCGATAACCGGCTCGATCTGCCGGCCGACCAGGCCGATATCCACACCCCCGAGCAGTTCCAGCCGCGCGAGTGGCTGCGCGTGAACGGCCAGCCGGTGGTGTGGGAGACCTGCCAGACCTTCAGCGGTTCGTGGGGCTACCACCGCGACGAGGCCAGCTGGAAAAGCCCCGAGCAGCTGATCCAGATGCTGGTGAACAGCGTGGCCTGCGGCGGCAACCTGCTGATGAACGCCGGGCCAACCGCGCGCGGCACGCTCGACGAGCGGGCGCGCGGCGCGCTGGCGGCGTACGCCGAGTGGATGCGGCTACACAGCCGGGCGATCTACGGCTGCACCCAGAGCCAGTATGCCGCGCCGCCCGACTGCCGCTTCACGCAGCGCGGCAGCCGGCTGTACCTGCATATCTTCAGCTGGCCGTTCCGCCACCTGCACCTGGAGGGCTTCGCGGGCAAGGTGGCCTACGCCCAGCTGCTGAACGACGCCAGCGAGATCCGGCTGCTCGAGCCGGGCCGCCACGACGAGTGGAGCATCGCCGCGACAAGCGCCAACACGCTGACGCTGGAGCTGCCGGTCGTGAAGCCGGATGTGGTAGTGCCGGTGATCGAGCTCTTTTTGAATCCGTAAATCCTGTCGGTAGTACGACGTACGCGGTGCGCGTTTTTGCCTTCGGCAAAATGGTGCTGAGATTGTGGCGCAAAGCGCCACAATCTCAGCACAGCGGTGGGGGTTTGGGGGCGGCAAAGCTGCCCCCGAAAACTTCCTTTTTGGCTGGTGGCGGCCACCGCCGTGGCCGCCACCAGCCAAAAAGAGTGATTTTGGAGGGCTTGCGCCCTCCATGCCTCCCACGCGGGAGGACACCGCGTAACTTGTGTCAGTAATACGACGTAAGTCGTGTGAGTAGGAGAAGCATCATATGGATCTTGCACCACGGCGATTTGGCGGCGCCGGCTTCAGCGTCACGCCGCTGTGCGTGGGCTGCGCGCCGCTGGCGAGCATGCCCGACACGTTTGGCTACGGCGTGAGCGAGGAGCAGGCGCTGGCGACGCTGCGCGCGGCGTTCGCCGGCCCGATCAACTACCTCGACACGGCGGCCTCGTACGGCGACGGCGAGAGCGAGCGGCGGATCGGGCTGGCGCTGCGCGAGCTGGGCGGCCTGCCGCAGGGCTTTGTGCTGGGCTCGAAAGTCGATCGCGACGCGCGCAGCGGCGACTTTAGCGGCCCGCAGATGCGCCGCTCGCTCGAGCGCAGCCTGCGGCTGCTGGGCCTCGAGCGGCTGCAGCTGGTGTTTCTGCACGACCCCGAGCACACTACCTTTGAGCAGGTGATGGCGCCGGGCGGCCCGCTCGAGGTGCTGCAGCAGGCCCAGCGCGAGGGCCTGATCGACCAGATCGGCGTGGCCGGCGGCCCGATCGACCTGATGATCCGCTATGTTGAGACCGGCGCGTTTGGCTCGGTGATCACGCACAACCGCTACACGCTGCTGAACCGCTCGGCCGAGCCGCTGCTGGCGACGGCGGCGCGGCGCGGGGTGGTGGTGCTGAACGCCGCGCCCTACGGCAGCGGCATGCTGGCGAAAGGCCCCGACGCCTACCCGCGCTACGCCTACCAGGGCGCCGACGCGACCACGCTCGATCGCGCCCGGCGCATGCAGGCGCTGTGCCAGCAGCATGGCGTGTCGCTGGCCGCCGCCGCGCTGCAGTTCTCGCTGCGCGACCCGCGCGTCACCTCGACGATCGTGGGCATGACCCGCCCCGAGCGCGTGGCGCAGACCGTCGAGCTGGCCCAGCAGCCCATCCCCGACGCGCTGTGGCCGCTGCTCGACGCGCAGGGCTTCGAGCAGAACGACCCCGAGGCGCACCGCTTCGGGTAGGGCGAGCGCGCGGCCCATGCTCGCGGCTGACATGATGCCGTAGCGCGTTTCAGGCCGTGCGGCCATGCCTCAGAGCCTGTTTGAAAAGGGGGTGCGGGGGGGGGGGGGGGGGGGGCGCGGCGCCCCCCCGCGGGCGGCGGCCACATTCGTGGCCGCCACCCGCAGAACAAGTGGATACTTGGAGGGACGAAGTCCCTCCAAACCACCCTTTTCAAACAGCTTCTCAGGGCGCACCGGCGCGCCATTTCGCGCCCTGAGGCATGCTCCACCGGGCGTCAACCTGCGACGGCATTCCTTCGCACAAATGGGGCGCGTCAGCGCGGGCATCGGACGTTAGGCGCAGGATTGATCGGCCGAAGGTTGCAGGCGCGTTGGGCGGGCACCATGCTACAATGCCGCCACGCTCACACCAATGCCAGCCGCCGAGGTACGCCGCATGCTCTTCGATGCCCCCACCCCCGCCCCGCCCCACGACCGCCGCTGGCTGCTGGCCCGCATGGGCTGGCTGGCGCTGTGCGCCGCCATGGCCGCGCTGTTCGCGTTTGGGCAGCGCTACCTGTACGCCGAGCTGCTGCTGCCCTGCGCTGGCCCCGCCTGCTGGAACGACACCTTCTACCTCACGGCCGGCGAGATCGCCGGGCTGCGCGCGCGCGGCTACTCGCCGAGCCTGTACGCCGCCTACCAGGTGGGGCTGTACATCGTGTTCTTTGTGGTGCACGTCGCCCTGGCGACGCTGATCGTCCTGCGCCGACCTGGCGACCGGGTGGCGCAGTTCACCGCGTTCGCGCTGCTGATCTGGAGTGCCACGTTCCCCAGCACCCCGAACACGCTCTGGGCCGAGCAACCGGCGCTGGCGCACGCGCTCTCGATAGGCGCGGCGCTGGGCGGGCTGGCCTTCTTCACCTTTCTGTTTGTGTTTCCCAACGGGCGCTTTCCGCGGCCGTGGATGCGCCTAGGCCTGGCCTGGATGTCGCTGTACACTGTGATGGTGCTGCTGCCCGAGTACGACGGCGCCGCGCCGCTCAGCCAGCTGCTCGAGCGCCTGCGCCTGCCGTTTTTCTCCAGCCTGGTCGCCTGGGTGATCGCCGTGCAGATCTACCGCTACCGCTCTGTTTCGAGCGATGCCGAGCGCGAGCAGACGCGCTGGGCGCTGTTTGGCATCCTGGGCGGGCTGTGCTGGAACGCGCTGATTGTGCTGTATGCCGAGGTGATCAACCCTGGCGCGCTGCACGGCGTGGGCGGGAAAATGCTGTACAACGGCCTGATCTACGCCGGCTTTCTGCTCATCCCGATCTCGCTCGGCGCGGCGATCCTGCGGCGGCGGCTGTGGGATATCGACCAGCTGATCGGCAGGACGCTGGTGTACGGCGCGCTGACGGCCGGCGTGGTGGGCGGCTACGTGCTGATTGTTGGCTACCTGGGCACGGTTCTGCGCGCCGAAGGCAACCTGCTGATCTCGCTGCTGGCTACCGGCGTGGTGGCGGTGCTGTTTCAGCCGCTGCGCGAGCGCGTGCAGCGCGGCGTGAACCGGCTGCTCTACGGCGAGCGCGACGACCCGTACGCGGTGGTGGCGCGGCTTGGCCGGCGCCTCGAGGCCGCGCTCGCGCCCGAGGCGGTGCTGCCCACGCTGGCGGAAACCGTGGCGGTGGCGCTGCGGCGGCCGTACGCCGCGATCCTGCTCAGGCACGCGGATGTCTGGCAGATTGCCGCCGAGTATGGCGCGCCCCAGGCCGAGCTGCAGCGGCTGCCGCTGCTCCACCAGGGCGAGACGATCGGCCAGCTGCTGCTGGCGCCGCGCATGCCCGGCGAGCCGCTAGACCCGGCCGACCGGCGGCTGCTGGCGGTGCTGGCCCAGCAGGCCGGAGCGGCGGCGCACGCGGTGCGGCTCACCCGCGATCTGCAGGCCACCAGCGCCGATCTGCAGCACGCGCGCGCGCGGCTGGTGGCCGCGCGCGAAGAGGAGCGCCGCCGCATCCGCCGCGACCTGCACGACGGCGTGGGGCCGGCGCTCTCTGGCCTGATATACCAGCTCGAGGCCGCGCGCAACCTGGTGCCGCGCCAGCCCGACCGGGCCGTGAGCCTGCTGGGCGACCTCAAGGGCAGCGTGAGCGCCACGCTGGCCGACATCCGCCGGCTGGTGTATGCGCTGCGCCCGCCCGCGCTCGACGAGCTTGGCCTGGTGGCGGCGATCCGCGATCAGGCCGCGCGCTACCACGCGCCCGACGCCCCGCAGATTACGATCGATGCGCCTGAGCGGCTGCCGGCGCTGCCCGCCGCCGTCGAGGTGGCGGCCTACCGGATCGCGCTCGAGGCGCTGACGAATGTGACGCGCCACGCCCAGGCGCGCAGCTGCCGGGTGAGCCTGGCGCTGGTAGGCGCCGACGCGCCGCAGGCGCTGTGCCTGGAGGTGGCCGACGATGGTGTTGGCATCCCCTCCGACGCGCGCGCCGGAGTGGGCCTGGCGTCGATGCGCGAGCGCGCCGCCGAGCTGGGCGGCACCTGCCTGATCGAGCCGGCCGCGCAAGGCGGCACGCGCCTGTGCGCCTGGCTGCCGCTGCCCGATGCGGCTGCCTAGCGCCGCTACTCCCCCCTTGACAAGCGCCGCTACGCTCGTGTATAGTTGCCAACGTCAGATGGCTGCCATCTGATCACTCGCCGCCTACGAACCACCACATCGATCTCGGGCGCGCCGCTGCACGGGGCGGCGCTTTGCGCTACAAGGGCCACCTATGGCACTCCGCACACCTGTCCGCGGCGCGTCGCTGGTCGAGCAGACTGTGGCGATCTTGCTTGAGCGCATCAACAGCGGCGTGTACGCGCGCGCGGCCCAGCTGCCGCCCGAGCATATGCTCGCGGCCGAGTTCAACGTCAGCCGCGCGACGATCCGCAGCGCGATTGGCGTGCTGGCCGAGCGCGGTATGGTGCTGCGGCGGCATGGCGTCGGCACATTTGTGAGCCAGATCCCGCGGCTGGCCAACCCGCTCAACGAGGCCGAGGACTTTAGCTACATGATCGCGCGCGGCGGCTGCGCGCCGGGCGTGCGCTTTGTGCAGGTCGAGCTGGCGCCGCCCGAGCCGGCGGTGGCCGCCGCGCTGGCGCTGCTGCCAGGCCAGCGCGCGCTGCGCTCGTGCAAGGTCTTCACGGCCGACGGCGAGCCGGTGATCTTTTGCGTAAACACCGTGCCCGAGCACGTGCTCGGCGAGCCGCTGGCCGCCGAGGCGCTGCGCGAGCCGCAGCTGATCGAGCCGCTGTTCGATATGCTCGAGCGGCGCTGTGGCCGGCGCACCCAGCACCAGCTCGCCAAGATCCGCGCCGCGCGCGCGCGCGAGTGCCGCTTCCCCGAGCTTGCGCTGGCGCCCGATACGCCGCTGCTGTTTATCGAAGAAGTTGGCTTCACCGCCGACGAGGCGCCGATCTGGCACTCGTACGAGTATTTCCCGAACAGCTTTATGACCTTCGAGCTGGTGCGCGAGCGCGTACGGCGCTGAGGCGGCCGCGACCCGCCAGAGAAGAGGATGCGCGAGAGGCATAGCCCTTGCACTCTTCTTGCAGCTGACCCAACGGCCAACAAGGAGGCCTGATATGTGGCAGACCTACTTTCAGCCCGGCACACTCGACGCGGCGCTGGATCTGCTGGCGCGGCACGCCGGCGCGGCCCGGATCGTGGCTGGCGGCACCGACGTGCTGGTCGAGCTGTCGCGCGGCGTGCGCCCGGCCGGCACGCTGATCGACATCACTCGGCTGGCCGAGCTGAAGTATCTGCGGCGCGAGGGCGATGTCATTCGCATTGGCGCGCTGGCGACGCACAACGACGTGATCGCCAGCGCGGAGTGCGTACGCGCCGCGCTGCCGCTGGCCCAGGCCTGCTGGGAGGTCGGCGCGCCGCAGATCCGCACGCGCGCCACGGTGGCGGGCAACCTCGTCACCGCGTCGCCGGCCAACGACACGATCACGCCATTGCTGGCGCTTGGCGCCGAGCTGGTGCTGGCTAGCGCCTCTGGCGAGCGTGTGCTGCCGCTTGGCCAGTTCTACGCCGGCTTCCGCCAGACGGCGCTGCGCCCCGACGAGCTGGTGCGCGAGATCCGCGTGCCGGCGCTGCGCGCCAACCAGCGCGGCCTGTTCACCAAGCTTGGGCTGCGCCGCGCCCAGGCGATCTCGGTGATCGACCTGGCGATCGTGCTGACATTCGCTGGGGAGCCGGCTGAGGCGAGCCGCGCTGCTGCCTCGCAGAGCGGGCCTCTTTTGATCGAAGACGCCGTGGTGGCGCTGGGCTGCGTTGCGCCGACGGTGGTGCGCGCGCCTACGGCCGAGGCGTTTCTGCGCGGCAGAGTGCTCGACGCCGACACGTGCGCCGAGGCTGGGCGGCTTGCCGCCGCCGACGTGCGGCCGATCGACGATGTGCGCGGCTCGGCGGCGTATCGCAGCGCTACCCTCGCCAGCCTGGTGGCCGATGGCCTGCGCCGGCTCGCCGCCGGCCGCGAGCGCGAGGGCTGGCCCGAGCGGCCTGTGCTGCTTGACACCGACGCCGCGGATCGTGCTATGCACGCGGGCCACGTGGGCGCGCCCGCAAGTGCGAATGCTTGGCCCCCGCCCGCGCCGATCGATACAATCCGCACGACGATCAACGGCGCGGCGTATGCTCTGGGGGGCGATGCGCCGACCAAATCGCTGCTCGACGCGCTGCGCGAGGATGCCGGGCTGGCCGGCACCAAGGAGGGCTGCGCCGAGGGCGAGTGCGGCGCCTGCACGGTGTGGCTGAATGGCCAGGCGGTGATGGCCTGCCTCACGCCCGCCGGCCAGGCCCACGCCGCCACTGTTACTACGGTCGAGGGGCTGGCCGATACGGCAAACACCGGATCGCGAGCGACGAGCGGCGCTGGCGAGGCCAATTCGTCCGCGCCGCTCGCCCCTGCGCCCGCCGCGCTGCACCCGCTCCAGGCCGCCTTCATCCGCAATGCGGCAGTGCAGTGCGGCTACTGTATTCCCGGCATGCTCATGGCCGGCGCCAAGCTGCTTGGCGAGTGCCCCAGCCCGACGCTGGGCGAGGCTCAGGTGGCGCTGAGCGGCAATATCTGCCGCTGCACCGGCTACCGCAAGATCCTCGACGCGGTGATGGACGCGGCAGGAGCGCAGCCGGAAAGCGGCATACGGAAATCAGAATAAACACCGTTTTCGCTTCACGAGGTTCACTATGACAACACCGATCGGCGAGTCGCTGCCGCGCCCCGACGCGCTCGGCAAGGTCACTGGCGCCGCCAGCTACCCCGGCGACCTGGTACGCCCGGGCATGCTGCATCTGAAGGTGGTGTTCGCCGGCCGGCCGCACGCGCGCATCCTGGGCATCGACACCGCCGCGGCGCTGGCGCACCCTGGCGTGGTGGCCGTGCTCACCGCCGCCGACGTGCCTTTCAATGCCTTCGGCCTGATCGATCACGACCAGCCGGTGCTGTGCGGCGAGAAGGTGCGCTTCGTTGGCGACAAGGTGGCGCTGGTGGTGGCCGAGAGCAAGCGCGCCGCCGCTGCGGCGGCGCGGCTGGTGAGCGTCAGCTACGCCGATCTGCCGGCCGTCGTCGACGCGCGCGCGGCGCTGGCCCCCGGCGCGCCGCTGGTGCACGAGGCGCGCGGCAGCAATGTGCTGTTCAGCCTGCCGATCCGCAAGGGCGATATCGAGCAGGGCTTCGCTGCGGCAGATGTCGTGCTCGAGGAAGAGTTCCAGACCTCGTGGCAAGAGCATGCGTTTCTGCAGCCCGAGGCCGGCGTGGCGTATGTCGACGACGCCGGGCGCCTGGTTGTCGAGACGGCCGGGCAGTGGCTGCACGAGGATCGTAAGCAGATCGCCGCTATGCTCGAGCTGCCCGAGGAGCAGGTGGTGGTGCGCTATGCGGCGATCGGCGGGGCGTTTGGCGGGCGCGAGGATCTGTCCATCCAGCACGTGCTGGCGCTGGCGGCCTGGAAGCTGCGCCGGCCGGTGGCGCTGGTGTGGAGCCGCGAGGAGTCGATGATCGGCCACCACAAGCGCCACCCGATCAGCGTGCGCTGCACGTGGGGCGCGCGCCGCGACGGCACGATCACCGCCGTGCGCGCCGAGGTGCTGGCCGACGGCGGCGCATATGCCTCGACCAGCCAGGAGGTGACGAAAGTCGCCACGCTGTTCGCGAATGGCGCCTACCACGTGCCGAATGTCTCGGTCGATGGCTACGCGGTGTACACCAACAATCTGCCGAGCGGTGCATTCCGCGGCTTTGGCGCGCCCCAGGCCCAGTTCGCCAGCGAGATCATGGTGACGCGGCTGGCCCACGCGCTTGGCATCGACCCGGTCGAGATGCGCCGCAAAAACCTGTACCGCGAGGGCGACATCGAGTCGACCCAAGAGCCGCTGCCGCCCGGCGTGAGCGTGCGCGAGTGCCTGGAGGCGGCGGTGAGCGAGGCGCAGAAGCGTTTCGGCGCTGGCTCGGCGCTCTCGGCGCCTGGCTCGCACCTCCGCCGCGGCGTAGGCATCGCCTGCGGCATCAAAAACGTCGGCTACTCGTTTGGCTACCCCGAGCAGGCCACCGCTACGGTCGAGCTGCGCGGCGAGGCGGCGATCGAGGTGGCCACAGTGCGCGTGGGCGCGGCCGATGTGGGCCAGGGCGCACACCTGGCGATGCGCCAGATCGCTGCGGCTGCGCTGGGCATCGCGCCCGAGCAGATCGCCCTGATTACCGACGACAGCTCCGAGGCGCCCGACGCTGGCAGCGCCTCGGCCTCGCGCCTGACGCTCATGGCCGGCCGCGCGGTGCACGACGCGGCACAGGCCGCGCTGCGGCTATGGGCCGACGAAGAGCGCCCGGCAGTCGCGACGGTGCAGTTCCGCCCGCCGGCCACCACCGCGCTCGATCCGGCCACCGGCGCGGGGCGCCCAAACTACTGCTACGGCTACGTCGCCCAGGCCGTCGAGGTCGAGGTCAACACGCTCACCGGGCAGGTGCAGGTGCTGCGGATCGTCAGCGCGCACGACGTGGGCAAAGCGATCAACCGCCAGCAGGTCGAGGGCCAGATCGAGGGCTGCCTGGCGCAGGCGCTCGGCTACGCGCTGCTCGAAAACTTCCAGATGCGGGACGGCAAGGTGCTGACGCCGCACTTCAGCACCTACCTGCTGCCGACCGCGCTCGACATGCCTACCGAGGTGGTGCCGATCATCCTCGAGCTGGCCGACCCCAACGGGCCGTTCGGCGCGCGCGGCATGAGCGAGATGGCGCTGGTGCCGCTGGCCCCGGCGATCGCCATTGCCATCCACGACGCCACCGGCGCCTGGGTGACACAGCAGCCTATGACGCCCGAGCGCGTGCTGGCGGCCATCCAGGCTAATCGCCGGCAAGATTAATCCATGGGATCACGCGGATTATACAGATAATACCAGCTCCGTTTGATTACTTGTGTTTTCTTGTGCGGCGAAGCCGCCCCCGAACCCCCGCAGAACTAGCGAAAGGATTTCATTGATGAAGCTACTCCGCATCACCGTCGGCGGCACGTTCATCTACACCGCGCGCCTCGAAGAGGAGCTGGCGCCGGAGACATGCGCGGCGTTCGAGAAGCTGCTGCCCTACCGCCAGAAGATCATCCACGCGCGCTGGAGCGGCGAGGCCTGCTGGATTCCACTTGGCGAGTTTCAGCTCGGCGTCGGCTTCGAGAACCACACCAGCCACCCATCGCGCGGCGACATCCTGTTCTACCCAGGCGGCTACAGCGAAACCGAGATCCTGTTTCCGTACGGCAGCGCCTGCTTCGCCAGCAAGCTGGGCCAGCTCGCCGGCAACCATTTCCTGACGGTGATCGAAGGCCACGCGCAGCTGCCCGAGATGGGGCGCACAGTGCTGTGGCAGGGCGCGCAGGATATCGTGTTTGAGGCGCTGTAATGGGCGACGGCTATACGCTGGCGCTTGAGCACGACCCCGCGCCCGCAGATGTTGACGCGGTGCGAAGCGGGCTCGCGGCCTATAACTTGCGCTACGCCGGCGACGATAGCTTTAGCCCGCTGACGCTGCTGGTGCGTGGCGATGACGGCACGGTGGCCGGCGGGCTGCTGGGCGGCAGCTACTGGAGCTGGCTGTATGTCGAGAGCCTCTGGCTGGCCGAGCCGCTGCGCCGCCGTGGCTGGGGCAGCCGGCTGCTGGCGCGCGCCGAGGCGCTCGCGATCGAGCGCGGCTGCATCGGCGTTCACCTCGACACCACCAGCTTCCAGGCGCGCGGCTTCTACGAGCGCCAGGGCTACACCGTCTGGGGCATTCTCGATAACCTGCCGCCCGGCCATCAGCGCATCTTCTTGCAGAAGCGCCTGCGGCCAGAGTGACACTCGATCCGGGGTTCCACTGAAAACACGCCTGTGAGGAGAGCTATGGCCACGCTACTGCTGAAAAACGCCGCGCTGCTGGCGACCATGGACGACGCCGACACGCGCTTCGAGCGTGGCGGGCTGTACGTTGAAGACAACGCCATCCGCCAGGTCGGGCCGAGCGACCAGCTGCCCGCAACCGCCGACACAGTGATCGACGCGCGCGACCTGGTGGTGCTGCCCGGCCTGGTGAACACGCACCACCACTTCTACCAGACGCTGACGCGCAACCTGCCGGCCGCGCAGGACGCCAACTTGTTCGGCTGGCTGCGCACGCTCTACCCGATCTGGGCCGGCCTGACGCCCGAGGCCATCCGCGTAAGCACGCAGACGGCGATCGCCGAGCTGATGCTCTCGGGCTGCACCACCGCCAGCGACCACACTTATATCTGGCCGAATGGCGCGCGGCTCGACGACCAGATCGAGGCCGCGGCCGAGCTTGGCTTCCGCTTCCACGCCGCGCGCGGCTCGATGTCGGTTGGCGAAAGCCAGGGCGGCCTGCCACCCGACCGCGTGGTCGAGGACGAGCAGTTCATCCTGCGCGACTCGCGGCGGCTGATCGAGCAGTACCACGACCCGAAGCGCTATGCCATGCTGCGCGTGGTGCTGGCGCCGTGCTCGCCGTTCTCCGTCTCGCCCGACCTGATGCGCGAGAGTGTGGCGCTGGCGCGCAGCTACGGCGTGCACTCGCATACGCACCTGGCCGAGACGCGCGACGAGCACGATTACTGCGTCGAGCGCTTCGGACGCACGCCGGTGGAGCTGGCCGAGGAGCTGGGGTGGGTTGGCGCCGATGTCTGGCACGCGCACATGGTGCACCCTTCGGCCGATGAGACCGGGCGGCTGGGGCGCACGCACACAGGCGTGGCGCACTGCCCGACCTCGAATATGCGCCTGGCCTCGGGGATCGCGCCGCTGCGGCAGCTCCAGCGCGCTGGCGCGCGCGTGGGGCTTGGCGTGGATGGCTCGGCCTCGAACGATGGCTCGCATCTGCTGGCCGAGGCGCGCCAGGCGCTGCTGCTGCACCGCGTGCTTGGCGACCCGGCCGGGCTGACGGCCGGCGAGGCGCTGCGGCTGGCCACGCGCGGCGGCGCCGAGGTGCTGGGCCGCGACGACATTGGCTACCTGGCGCCGGGCATGGCCGCCGACTTCGTGGGCTTTCGGATCGACACGCTGGGCTTCGCCGGCGGCGCCGTGCACGACGCGCTGGCCGCGCTGGTGTTCTGCCAGCCGCCGAATGCCGACCTGAGCGTGATCAACGGCCGCGTACGCGTGCGCGGCGGCCAGCTGCTTGGCGTCGATCTGCCTGCGCTGGTGGAGCGCCATAACGCGATTGCGCGGGCGCTGGCGCGCGGCGAGCTGCGCTAGCCTCCCTACACCACCGGCACCGCGCAGCTCATCACGAACTCGCGGAACAGCGCCTGCCAGCGCGGATCGGCCACGCCCTGCAGCGCCTCGGGGTGGCACTGCACGCCCACCAAGAACGTCTCGCCATCGCCCTCGACCGCCTCGATCACGCCGTCGGGCGCCCACCCGACCGCGCGCAGCCCAGGCGCCACGTCCTTCAGCGACTGGTGGTGCAGCGAGTTGGTGAGGAAGCAGCTGGTGCCGAACAGCTGCGACAGCTTCGACTCGGGGTCGAGCCGCAGCTCGTGGGCCATATACGTCCAGTCCTGGCGGGTGAACGAGCTATCGTGCACGAGCTGGGTCTTGATCTGCGAGGGGATGTCCTGGTAGAGCGTGCCGCCCATCGCCACGTTCAGCACCTGCGAGCCGCGGCAGATGCCCAGCAGCGGCTTGCCCTCTTCCACGGCCCAGCGCGCCAGCGGCAGCTCGACTTCGTCGCGCTGGGCGTCGGTTGGGCCGAGGCCCGGCAGCGGCGCCTCGTTGTAGAAGCGCGGGTCGATGTCGCCGCCGCCCGAGATCAGCAGGCCGTCGACGCGATCGTACAGCGCGCGCAGCACCTCAAGCTCTTCGATCACCGGGATGATCAGCGGGATACCGCCGGCCGCGACGATCGCGTCGGTGTAGCTCTTGCGCAGGAAGTTAGCGGGCGGGCACCAGTCGCGATCACGGAATGTGCCGCACGAAATCCCGATATAGGGCCTCATGCACCCTCCTCGATAGTAGTTGCCCCGGCCCAACGGGCCAGGGCAAGCGCTTGCCTTATTATACCACGAGCCATTGCTCGCTCGAATGACAATGCCGTAAGGTGAGGGCGACGCTATTTACCGAAATTTGACGATCGCGCGGGCGCATGGTATTCTCGGCGCCGGTGGCGCCTGCCCGCGCCCCGAACCAGGATGTTCTCGCATACCAGGGAGTTCACCGAACCAAGGAGTTCACCCGGCTCAGGAGGATGCATGCCACAACCGCCGACCGTGCCACGACCGCACGATAGCGCGTTGCGACGCCCCTTTGATCGTTTTCACCTCGCACGCGTGGTTCAGCTGCTCGCGCTCGCGCTCGCCCTCGTTCTGCCCGCCGCCCCGGTCTCGGCCGCGCCGTCTCTTTCGCTCCCCACTCCGCCCGGCGAAGCCTGGAAGGTGATCCAGGGCTATGGCTGCGGCAGCCACAACAGCTGGGATCGCTACTCGCTCGATATGGTCAGGGTCGAAGGCGCGACGTTTGGCGCGCCGGTGGCCGCCGCCGCCGACGGCACGATCTGGTCGTGGACGGCCAAGAGCGGCACGCTGATCCTCGCCCACGGCGATGGCTTCTACACGATGTACACCCATCTTGACCGCGCCGTCTCGACGCAGATGGATCGCGCGGTGAAGCGCGGCGAGGTGATCGGCTACGCTGGCGACCGCGCGGCCCACGGCCTGGCGCACCTGCACTTCACTGCGTTTACTGGCAAGGGGCTTGCCGCCAGCGGCCGGAAATCGGTGCCGCTGAGCTTCGCCGACGGCTTTGACCTACCGGATATTGGTGGCTGCAACCAGCACGGCGGCGAGGTGCTGGTTGCGGGTGGTATGCCGAGCGGCGGCGTGCGCTTTGCCAGCGCCGCGCAGCCCGGCCGCTGGTATGCCGCCGACCAGCGGGTGGAGTTTTATCTGCCGGCCGGCGCGCGCGGCTTCAGCCAGGCGTGGGATCAGCAGCCGGCTGATGCGCCGCAGTTCGCCGATGCGCGCGATGGCTATGTCGAAACCGCGTGGGCCGGCGAGGGCCTGCATACGCTGCACATCCGCTACTGGGACGCGGCGGGGAAGCCGGGCGACGCGAGCTTTGGCCCGTTCGGCTACGACCTGACGCCGCCGGATGCGCCGGCAGCGCTTGGCGAGGTTGCGCTCGGTAGCGGCCAAGGCACTACGCTTCAATGGGCGCCCGCCGCCGATAATGGCGCGGGTGTGGCCGGCTACCGCGTCTACCTTGGCAGCGACCCTAATGGCAGCGCCGATACGCTTGTGCCCAGCCCCGCCTTTACGCTGCCTGTGCTGGCCGCAGGCTCGTACCTGCTGCGCGTGCAGGCGCTCGACTATGCCGGGAATGCCGGCGCCTGGGCCACGATTGCGCGTATCACCGTCGCCGCTCGCTAGCGCGGCTGGCCGGGTACAAAACGGCGGCGCCGAGCTGTGGCTCAAGATTGCTGGCGGGTCGTGCCCGCGCAGCTGGCCGCGACTCGCGAAAAAGGGGGAGTGCGAGGGGCTTAACCCGTCGCACTCCCCCTTGCTTGCAGGCGCTTAGAGCCTGTTTGAAAAGAGGGTGCGCGAGGGGCTATGCCCCTCGCATTTCCCTTCTGGCGGGTGGCGGCCACGAATGTGGCCGCCGCCGCGAAAAAAGTGGATACTTGGAGGGACGAAGTCCCTCCAAACCACCCTTTTCAAACAGCTTCTTAGGGGATGGTGTCTTTGGTATCGCCATCGCCTGGGGTGTAATCGGTGGCAGTGTCGGTGCCAGGGCCGCCGCTGAACTTGTCGGCGCCAGGCCCGCCGGTGAGCGTGTCGTTGCCCTTGCCACCCTCCAGCCGATCCTTGCCGCTTCCGCCACTCAGGATGTCGGCGCCGTCATTCCCCTCGACCGTGTCGTCGCCCTCGCCGCCAAAGAGGGTGTCGTTGCCGTTGCCGCCGTCGACCGTGTCGTTGCCCCGGCCGCCATCGATCTGGTCGTTGCCATTGTTACCGCGCAGCGTGTCGTCGCCGCCCAGGCCACAGACGCGGTCGTTGCCGTCGTTGGCTTCAATCGTATCCTTGCCCTCGGTGCCGACCAGCACGTCGTCGCCTTTGGTGCCTTCCAGCTTGCCGGCATAGGTCTTGCCGCTGTCTGGCCCGCCTACGATTTTGCCGTTCTTGACATAGATTGTGGCGGTTTTGCCGAAGCAGGTCGGTTTCATAAGGGGCGTACTCGTCGCCGTGCTCGTCGCCGTGCTGGTCGCCTTGCTCGTCGCCGTTTCGGTCGGCGTGCTGGTCGTCGTTTCGGTCGGCGTGTCGGTTGGCGTGTTTGTCGCCGTGCTCGTCGCCGTTTCGGTTGGTGTGCTGGTGGCCGTTTCGGTTGCCGTATTTAAGGGGGTATTGGTTGGAGTTCTTGTCGCCGTACTCGTCGCCGTACTCGTCGCGGTAGGGCACGAGAGGTGTACGACAGGATTCCCGCTAAACGACGGACCGCTGATGCTGGCTCCGCAGCCAAGATTGATCGTGCCGTTGTTGGTCGTTGCACTGGCCACAAAGAAATCGAAGCCAGGCGCAATCTCCACTGTTCCTTTGTTCGTGAGCGTGAATGCAGCCGCATTCATACCCAGCTGAAATGTATCGCCAAATGCAATGACAATATCGCTATTTGGGCTGTAAAATCCACAGGTATTATTTGAAAGATACGTGCCATTATAGGCTTGACACGATGCCGCGTCGTTCACAACGATCGTTGCTGCTTGTGCTGTAGGGATACTCTGCGCTGCCAGCAGAAGCACAACAATGCTCGCAGCGATAACGAACGGGCTTAGCCATCTCTTGGGTTGCATGTACATGCTCCTGGCGAAAACGAATTGCTCGTTGAGGACTATACCAACCAGCTATGGCCACCTTACGGGCGAAGACAAAATGGCCTTTAAGAATTATATTTACCAACTACGACCAGTGTACGACAAGCAGTGTAAACAAGGAGAACCTGATGAAATTCGGCGCGCACATGTCGATCTCGGGTGGCCTGCACAAAGCCTTTGCGCTTGGCGAGCGCGCCGGCTGCGACACCATCCAGATCTTCAGCAAGAACCAGCAGCAGTGGCGCGGCAAGCCGCTTGGCGAAGCCGAGATTGCGCAGTTCAATGCCGAGCAGCAGCGCAGCGGCCTCGGCCCGCTGGTGGTGCACGATTCCTACCTGATCAACCTGGCCTCGCCCAAGGACGACCTGTGGGAGAAGTCGATCGCGGCGTTTGCCGACGAGCTTGAGCGCTGCGCGGCGCTGGGCATCCCCTACCTGGTCACGCACCCTGGCGCGCACACCGGCGCGGGCGAGTCGGCCGGCCTGGCCCGTGAGATCGCCGCGCTCAATCGCCTGCTCGGCGCGGGCGTGGGCGGCGATGTCGTCATTCTGCTCGAAACCACCGCCGGCCAGGGCACCTGCCTGGGCTACCGCTTCGAGCACCTGGCCGAGCTGATCGCCGGCGCGAGCCATCCCGAGCGGCTGGCGGTGTGCGTCGATACCTGCCACCTGCTGGCGGCCGGCTACGATATTCGCACGCCGGAGGCCTGCGCCGCCACCTTCGCCGAGTTCGACCGCGTGGTCGGGCTCGAGCGGATCAAGGCTTTTCACTTGAACGACTCGCAGAAAGACCTGGGCAGCCGCGTCGACCGGCACACGCACATTGGCGAAGGCTTTGTTGGCCTCGAAGGCTTCCGCGCGATCGTGAACGACGCGCGCTTCCATGGCCTGCCTATGCTGCTCGAAACGCCCAAGGGCGATGACCTGGCCGAAGATATTGCCAACCTGGGGCGGCTGCGCGGCCTGCTGGAGCCGCCGGCGATTGCGCCGACATAGTCTGTGGTATGATGACATTGCACAATGGTGTATTCGCGCTTGCTTTGGAGCATTGCGATGTTGAAACGAAGCTTCTGGCTGTTGCTCGCCGCTGTCGCCGGCGCGTTGATATGGGCCTGGGCGCGCCAGCGCCGCGACGAGTTCAGCGACCACACGCCACAGTTCACGCCGCCACGCCAGTTTACCGCGCCGCCGCCTGGTACATTCGCGCCCGCCGACGACGACCAGGTGGCGCCGGCCGAGGCGCCTGCCGAGGCCGAGCCACCAGCTGAAGCGCAGGTGGCCACGCCCGACGAAGCTGAAGCGCCGGCCGAGGCGCCTGCCGTCGCCGAGCCGCCGTCTGAAGTGCAGGCGGCCACGCCCGACGACGACCAGGTGGCGCCGGCCGACGCCGCTCAGGACGAGATCCTGGGCTACTGCGTGCGCTGCCGCACCAAGCGCCCAATGCAGCACGCCCACGAAGAAACAACCGAGAGCGGCCGGCGCGCCGCGCGCGGCAGCTGCCCGGTGTGCGGCGCGAACATGTTTACCTTCCTGGCCGCCAACGACGATGACCATGGAGCAGATGCATGAAGCAAGACCTCGACCGCCTGATGGCTGAGCGCAACCTCGACGCGATCGTCGTTGAAGGCCCGGACGGCCTCGACAGCGCCAACCC
Source organism: Kouleothrix sp. (assembly GCF_046328425.1). NCBI lineage: Bacteria > Bacillati > Chloroflexota > Chloroflexia > Chloroflexales > Roseiflexaceae > Kouleothrix > Kouleothrix sp. Next base: position 131,238 of record NZ_JAXLWP010000003.1, on the reverse strand, counting down.
CGACTTCAACTACATGACCAATGGCGTGCACCTGACCGGCACGGTGATCAAGAAGCGCGGCGAGCCGCCCATGATCGTCTACCGCACGATGGAGCGCCAGCAGGCCGCCGAGACCGGCCTGGTGATGGTGGCGTACGACCGCTGGAACATGCGCGAGATCCGCCAGCGCACCGCCAGCAATTTTGAGGCACAGGTCGAGCACAGGCGGCGCATGTTCGCCGACCTGGGCATCGCCGGGCGGGTGGGGATCTACGGCACGGTGAAGGCCGGCCCATACTTCGCGGTGATGGCCGCGCTGGCCCAGCAGGTGCCGAACCTCGAGATCGTGGCCGAGTTCGAGAACGACCTGTTCTCGGCCGCGCGGCTCACCAAAGACGCCGACGAGGTCGAGCGGATGCGCGTGGTTGGTCGCAAAACCTGCGAAGTGGTGCAGGCAGTGGTCGACTTCATCGGCGGCGGCAGCGCGCGCGACGAGCTGGTGTTCGACGCGGCCGGCCAGCCGATCACGATCGGGCGTGTGCGCGCGCTGATCGGCCGCGAGATCGCCGCGCGCGGCCTCGAGACGCCCTACGGTACGATCTTCGCGCAGGGGCGCGACGCGGGCATGCCGCACGCCGAGGGCGACGACGCGGCGCAGCTGCGGCTGGGCCAGGCGATCGTGTTCGACATCTTCCCGCGCGAGGTTGGCGGCTTCTACCACGACATGACCCGCACCTTCGCGATCGGCTACGCGCCGCCCGAGTTGCAGCGCGCCTACGACGAGGTGCTGGGCGCGTTCGAGCAGGTTATGGGCGAGCTGGAGGCCGGTGCGCCAACCAAGCCCTACCAGGACATGGTCTGCCAGTTCTTCGAGGCGCGCGGCCACGAGACGATCGGCAGCAAGTCGCCGATCGAAGAGGGCTACGTGCACGGCCTGGGCCACGGTGTCGGGCTGGAGATCCACGAGGATTTCGGCTTCCCGTCGGGCGCCGACCGCGGCGACGTGATGCTGCCTGGCGCGGTGTTCACCGTGGAGCCGGGGCTGTACTACCCGAGCCAGGGCTACGGCGTGCGGCTCGAAGACACGATCTACTGCACGCCCGATGGCGAGTTCGAGAACCTGACGCCGTTCCCCAAGCAGCTGGTGATTCCGATCGCGCGGAGCTAGCAGCTGCCTATTTTCCCCACGCCTGCGCCGAGAATACCCGTACGGCCGCGATATACCGCGGCCGTACGGGCCAGCGCCGCGCTACCCCTGCGCGTCGCGCCAGGCCACCAGCTTTTTCACGCCGTCGAGGTTCCAGGGCGCGCCCAGCCCCAGGATGAAGTGCGTCGCCCCGGCGGCCACGTAGGCGTCGAGATCCCCCAGCTCGCTGGCATTCGGGCAGACGGTGCGCTCGATCGCGGCCGGGTCGCGGCCGATCCGGTTGCACCAGTCGGTCAGCACCTGGTTTTTGTGGCCCCACTTTTCGGGCGGGCCGAAGCTGTTCCACTGGTCGGCGTACTGCGCGGTGAGCTTCAGCGTGACCTTCTCGCCGCCGCCGCCGATCATGATCGGGATCTTGCGTGTGGGCGGCGGGTTTAGCTTGCCCCAGCGCTCGACGATCACCGGCAGGCTGGCGCCGAGGTCTTTCAGGCGCCCCGGCGCGGTGCCGAAGTCGTAGCCGTACTCGGCGTAGTCGCGCTCGAACCAGCCCGAGCCAATGCCCAGGATCAGCCGGCCGGCGCTGATATGATCGACCGTGCGGGCCATGTCGGCCAGCAAGTTCGGGTTGCGGTAGCTGTTGCACGTCACCAGGCAGCCTACCTCGGCGCGGCTGGTGAGCGTGGCCATCGCCGTCAGCAGCGTCCAGCCCTCGAAGTGCGGGCCGTCCTTCTCGCCGTACAGCGGGTAGAAGTGATCCCAGTTCCAGATTGTGTCGACCCCAAGGTCCTCGATGTGCTTCACCGCTTCGGCAAACGCGGCATAGCTCGTCTGCTGCGGGTGCAGCTGCACGCCAACTCGAAAACGCGACATTGTTGCTCCACTTCCATCAATACTTTCGAATGAGCGGGCATGATACACCCTCGGTCGCGTCTCGTCCAGGCCGGTGACGCGCGGCTATAGGCTGTTCGCTTGATCACGTATAGATAGTGTTGCACTACGTGGCTTCGCCACGTCGTGCAACTCAATAACACAAGTTACGCGGTGTCCTCCCGTGCGCGAGGCTTGGAGGGCGCAAACCCTCAAAATCACTCTTTTTGGCTGGTGGCGGCCACCGCCGTGGCCGCCACCAGCCAAAGGAAGTTTTCGGGGGCGGCTTTGCCGCCAAACCCCACCATACAGCAAGTGATCAAATGGAGTTCGCACTACTCGGCGGGATGGCGCGGCTCGTGGAATACCGATGTCCAGATCCCCGAGAGCGCGAGCAGCAGCAGCAGCATGCCGATCGCCATCGCAGCCAGCTGGTGTGGCACCACGATAAAGAGCACCGCCAGCGCGCCGAGCATGCAGCTGGCCAGCAGCACGACCCAGCGCGGCAGCGTCATGGGCTGGCTGCGCCGCGCCAGCGCCACCAGGCCGCCCAGCGCCGCGAGCCCGAGGATGGCGCCGCCAGGAAACATGGGCGGGGAGTCGTTTATGCCGATCCACAGCATCAGGGTGGCAGCGGTGCCCAGGCTGCAGAGGATGAGCATTGCGATCATCGATACCAGGCCCTGGCGCGCGCGCAGCGACTGCCGCGTCGGCGCGTCGCCAAGGATCACGCGCTCGCGCTCGCCACGGTCGCGGCGCAGCTGGGCGTGCACGCTCTGCGCGCCGGCCAGAAACGCAGCGCAGCGCTCGCAGCGCGCCAGGTGATCGACGATCGTGTCGCGGCTGGCGCTGCTGACCTCGCCCTCGAGATAGAGCGGCAGCAGATCTTGCACCAGCGCGCAGTCGCCGTACTCGTGGTGCGCGAAAGCGGTGGCCGATTCATACGTGGTCATGCGGTTTCTCCGTTGGTGTCGACGGCGGCGGAGGCGGCGCGAAAGGCCGCGCGCGCGCGAAATAGGTTGATCTTCACGGCAGCCAAGCTGGTGCCGAGCACGTCGGCGATCTCGGCGTAGGCCAGCCCTTCGTCGTCGCGCAGCAGCAGGATGGTACGCTGGCGCTCGGGGAGCTGTGCCAGCGCCAGCCCGATCAGGCTGCGCTGCTCAGCGGCGGCGTAGGCGCGGGCCGGGTCGCCCGCGCCGGCGCTGTCGGGGATGGCCAGCAGCTCGTCGGTGTCGATGCGGGTGGGGCTAGGCCGGCGCAGGCTGTCGAGGTAGGTATTGCGCGCGATCCGGAACAGCCAGGTTGCCAGCGAGCACTCGCCGCGAAATGTGGCCAGGCCGATCCCGGCTTTGATAAAGGTCTCCTGGCCAAGCTCCTCGGCAGTGTCGGCCGAGCCGCTGAGCTGGTACAGGTAGTTCAGCAGCGGGCCGCGATAGCGCCAATATAGCTCCTCGAGCGTGCTGGCGGGGAGTGTGGCGCGGCGCGCTGGCAGGGCTGCGGGTAATGGTTCGCTCATCGATCGCCTCGTTTGGTCAGCGTGCTCTGACAGATCGATCTTCCACAGATGACACAGATTGCTCAGGTGATGGTCGTGTCTATCCTAACACACAGACTGACGCAGCCGCGCGCGAAAAGTTACAGCCTGGTTGGCGCGTGGCGCAGAGCGGGGAGCGGCTCACCCCGAGAGGGAGAAGGCGCGCACGATGCGCGCCCTACGGGAAAGGCCGTGCCAGCGGCAACGCCAGGCGCTTATGCCCTGTGGCGCGGAGAGACGTGCAGCGTTGCCACGAGAAGGCGCGCACGATGCGCGCCCTACGGGAAAGGCTGTGCCAGCGGCAACGTTAGGCGCACATGCCTTGTGGCGCGGAGAGACGTGCAGCGTTGCCACGAGGATGCGCCACCAGCGGTGTAGAGGCATCGGGATTCATTCTGGGGTCTGGGGCGAAGCCGGGTACCCCCTGGGTGACGCGGAGGTGCAGGAGGCCGGCGGGGGCCTCCTGCCGCAGGGCAGGGGGCGCGTAGCCCCCGAAAGCCCTCGTGGGGCAGGGGGCGCGCAGGCCTCGAATGGCTGCAGGCAACAGCGAGTGAGCGTAGAAGAGCAATTAGCCGTCGTGATGCGCTCCCGAGGCGCCCCGCACGATGCTATCGCTGCCCCTGGCCGGTGGCGGCCAGCAGCCCAAGGAAGCGCGAGAGCGTCTCGATGCCCACGGCAACGTCGGCGGCCGCCACCGACTCGGCGGGGTGGTGGCTGATGCCGCCCTGGCAGCGCACGAACAGCATCGCCACCGGCGCGATCACCGCCATTGCCACGGCGTCGTGGCCGGCGCCGCTGGGCAGCGCGTGGGCCGGGTAGCCCTGCGCCGCGATCGCCTGGCCGAGCAGCTCGGCGAGCCGCGCGTCGCAGCGCACCGCGTCGCTGGACTGCACCGGCTGCCAGTGCGCCGCGACGCCACGCCGCGCGCCGTTCGCCGTGGCCCGGGCCTGCAGCGCCTGCGCCGCCGCCGTGCGCACCGCGTCGTCGTGGTGGCGTACGTCGAGCGACAGCGCCGCCGCGCCGGGGATCACATTGCTGGCGCCCGGCTCGACGCCGACCTGGCCGACCGTGGCCACCAGGCCGTCGGTGGCGCGGGCCTGCGCCTCGGCCGCCAGCACAAACTCGGCCGCGGCGCACAGCGCGTCGCGGCGCAGCGCCATCGGCACTGTGCCGGCGTGCCCGGCCAGGCCGCGAAACTCCAGCGCTACCCGGCTCTGGCCGGCAATCGCCGTGACCACGCCCACCGGCAGATCCAGCGCCTCGAGCACTGGCCCTTGCTCGATGTGCAGCTCGACATAGCCAATAATGGCGTCGGCGGCGCGCGAGGCAGCCGGCAGGGCCGCCGGGTCGCCGCCGGCCGCGCGGATCGCGTCGGCCATGGCGACGCCGTCGGCGTCGGCGCGCGCGAGGCTGGTGGTATCGAAGGTGCCGGCGGCGGCGCGGCTGCCGAGGTAGGTCGTGTGGTAGCGCACGCCCTCTTCGTCGGCAAAGGCGTACAGCTCGAGCGCGAACGGCAGGCGCGCGCCCGCAGCGTGCAGGCGCGCCACGCAGGCCAGCGCCGCGAGCACGCCAAGCGGCCCGTCGTAGCGGCCGGCGTCGCGCACCGAGTCGAGGTGCGAGCCAAGCAGCAGCGCAGGCGCGCCGGGCGCGGCGGCCTCGTAGCGGCCGATCAGGTTGCCGATCGCGTCGTGGCGCACCGCCATGCCGGCAGCGCGCATCCATTCGGTCACCAGCGCGTTGGCCTGGGCCAACGCCGGCGTCGCGAAGCGGCGGGTGATCCGGCCCGGCTCCTCGCTGCAGGCGGCCAGCGCGTCGCAGCGGCGCAGCACCGCTTCGGCGTAGGTTTGGGCGGTAGCCGGGGCTTCGTGCATGGTGCGGCGCTCCTATGCGAGGTAGATTATCTGGCGCCGGCGCGTATGCGGCGCCGGTGGTGCATGCCTCGTGGCGCCGCAAGGGCTGCATAGGCTCCGCGAGGCATAGCCGCACGGCGCGCTAGCCGGCACGGGCTTTCTTCAAACTAGCCGGCGCCCTAGCGGTCGATATGCGCGCCCTGGTCGATCCAGGCGCCCAGCAGCGCGCGCTCGTCGTCGGTGATGTCCGTCTTGTTGCCGAAGGGCATGGTCTTTGACACCACCGCGCGCTCCTTGATGCGCGCGGCCATGCGCTGGATCACCTCGGGCGTATCGAACATCACGCCGGCCGGCGCGACGGTGAACTGCGTGTCGGTGGGGTGGGCCGAGTGGCACTGCACGCAGCGGCGCGCGATCACATCGCGCGCCGAGGCGAACGCCACCGGCGCGCTGGCCGACGCTGCCGAGGGGCCGCGCTGGCGGGCGATCAACAGGGCCACGAGCGCCAGCGCGACGATCGCGGTGCCGGCGGCGTAGCGTAGCCACTGCCCGTAGGTGAAGCGGATGTTCATGAAGTGGCGCACGCCGGCGCCGCCGGCCATGAGGATCGCCAGGATGAGCCAGTTGAGCGTGTTGCCATAGGTGCTGGGGAAATGGTTGCTGACCATAATAAACAGCACCGGGAAGGTCATGTAGTTGTTGTGGATCGAGCGCTGCTTGGCCCGGTTCGAGAGCGCCGGGTCCTGCGGCTTGCCGGCGCGCGTGGCGGCCACCAGCTCGCGCTGCGAGGGCACGACATAGAACCAGACGTTGCCGGTCATCAGCGTGCCGAGCAGCGCGCCGACGTGGATGTAGGCGGCGCGCCCGCCGAGCACGCGCGAGAGCCCAAACGCCACCGCCACCAGCAGCGCAAACGAGATCGTCGCCGCCAGGCGGCCGCTCGCGCCGATCGGCGAGCGCCATAGCAGGTCGTAGGCGAACCAGCCCAGCACCAGCGTGCCGACGCCGGCGGCGATTGCCACGGCCGGGCTGATCGCGGCCACCGCCGGGTCGACCATATAGGCCGCGCCGCCCAGGTAGTACACCAAGACGAGCAGGGTAATGCCCGAGACCCAGGTGGTAAGGTTCTGGAACATGAACCAGTGCACCTTTTCGGGGTAGGGCATGCCGGGCGGCAGCAGCTTCTTCTCGACCTCGTAGAACGCGCCGCTGTGCAGCAGCCAGATCTTGCCCTGCACGCCCTCCTTGGGCTCGTCGAGCGGGCGCAGGTTGCGGTCGAGCCAGTTGAACAGCAGCGAGTTGCCGATCCACATGATCCCGGCGATCACGTGAACCCAGCGCACCACCAGGTCGAGCAGCTCGTGAAGGGTTGCGTCCATGGGCTTGGTTCCTTGGGTGTGAGTTTGTGAGAATCGGTGCGTAGTATAGCATGCCCGGCGGGCGTCCCTGCTGGGGCCTGGGCAGAGCGGTGCTCTTCTCTGTATCGTGTGCGGTTGTTCCGCATTCCGCGGGGAAAAATTGCACACAGAAGATCAACACGCACCATGCCGCCGCAGGCGCAATCGCGTACCCTGAGGAAGCCGAATCACGCGAGCGCGTAACTCCTATCCATAAACAAGGCCGTCGCTTGTGCGGCCACGGTGGCGCATGCCTTGTGGCGCGGAAGCGCGTGCTGCGATGGCCTGAGGCTGGCGGAAGGGCGAGGCGCTAGCTCGTAACCATGCCCTACTACATGGCGTTAGATCCTCTATGGGCCGGTCGCCTTGGTAGTGCATCTGGCCGGCCCGGCAACCAAGGAGAGTACCATGCTTCGTAGATTCTTTCCCGCTGCGCTGGTGGCGCTAGCGCTGGTGCTGAGCGGATGCGGCGGCACACCGGCCGCGAGCGTGCCCACGGCAGCGCCAACGGCCGAGCCGACCGCTGCGCCAACTGCTGCGCCGACCGCTGCGCCAACTGCTGCGCCGACCGCTGCGCCAACTGCTGCGCCAACTGCTGTGCCGGCCGCCAGCGCCGCCGGGCCGAGCGACCCGGTGCTCGAGCAGGCGGTGCGCCGCAAGCTCAGCGACGTGGGCATGGCCATCCCGTACACGATCGTCGTCGAGCAGCAGAGCGGCGATGCCGCGCGCGTGCAGGCCATCCCCAACGACTTTGGCGTCGTCGACCCGGCCTGGCTGTTTGTGAAGCGCCACGACGGCGTGTGGACCGTGGTGGCCGGCCCCGGCACCGCCTTCCCGCCCGAAGACCTCGCGGCGGCCGGCATCCCGGCCGGGCTCGCCCTGCGCGAAGACTCCAACAGCGCCGCAGCGATCGAGCGCGCGGTGCGCGAAAAGCTCAAAGCCGATGGCATTACCTTCGGCTATACCGTCTCGGTGCAGGCTGGGGTGGCCGATTTTGTGCGCGTGCAGACCATCCCGACCGACCCCAAGACCACCGACCCGGCCTGGGTGTTTCTGGCGCGCAAGGGCGATGCGTGGAGCGTGGTAGCTGGCCCCGGCACCGCGTTCGGCCCCGACGACCTCGCGAAAGTCGGCGTGCCGGCCGCGCTGCTGCCGGGCGCTGCGGCCGCCTGCAGCGAGCTGCACGACCCGCTCAAAGATCTACTGAAGGTCGACGTAACGCAGAACGAGGCGGCATTCGGCGAAATGCTCAGCGGCAAGGTGCTCCAGGGCTGCCAGCTCACCGCGCTTGGCAACGGCGGCAATTTCAGCAGCTTCGTGGATGTGAGCCGCCAGATCGGCGAACTGCTGGCTAAAGGTGGCTGGAAGGCCGACGAGCAGTACGTCGCCGATGGGCCTACCGGCACGGTGCAGGGCTATCGCAAGGGCGGCGACCTGGCGATTGTGTCGGCCGATTGGCAGCCGGCCGAGGGTGTGAGCTGCCCGGCCGATCAGCCGATCGGCGACTGCAAGCTCACGCCGGCGCAGCAGCACTACACGATCGTCGTGAGCGTCGCGCCCGCTGCGTAATAATGCCAATCTGCTTGATGACGTACTTTGTAACAGCAGCCGCCCTGGCACTTATTAGGCTGCACGACGTGGCGAAGCCACGTCGTGCAACACAATCCAGGACGTGATCAAGCCAACAGCGTATAAGTCCTAAGAGCTCGAATGGTCAGCTACCCGCCAGAAAGGGGAACGCTGGGTGGACGAAGTCCTCCAAACCACCCTTTCTAAAGAAAAGACGCGGGCGCGAAGTCGCCCGCGAACCCCATACAGCAAGTGCTCAGCCGAATTTGGGCGGAACATGCACAGGCTATCAGCCCGGCAGCGCCGCCACGAACAGCAGGTCGTTGACGTTAGTCTGCGTCGGGCCGGGGCGCAGCAGGTCGCCGAGCGGCTCGAAGAAGCGGTAGGCGTCGTTGCGGCGCAGGAACTCGGTGGGGGCGAGGCCGAGCGCCTGGGCGCGGCTCAACGTCTCGCCGCTGGCCACCGCGCCGGCCGCGTCGGTCGGGCCATCGCCGCCGTCGGTGGCCAGCGCCACCAGCAGAGTAGCGGGCAGCCCGGCCAGCCCCTCGGCCGCGCCGAGCGCCAGCTCCTGGTTGCGGCCACCCAGCCCCTCGCCTCTGATTGTCACGGTCGTCTCGCCGCCAAGCACCAGCAGCGCCGGGTGCGCGATCGGGGCGCAGCGCAGCGCCAGCTCGCGCGCTAGCCCGGCGGCCACCCGGCCAACCTCGCGCGCCTCGCCCTCAAGGTAGGTTGTCAGCAGCAGCGCGTTCCAGCCGCGCGCGCGCGCGGCGGCTACCGCCGCACCGGCCGCGTGCACGTTGCTCGCCACGACACAGCTATGCACCCGCCAAGGCCATAGCGTGTCGGCGGGCTTGGGCGTGTCGGGGAGCGCGCCGGCAAGCCTGCTGCAGGTGGCTCACCAGCGCCGCCGGCAGCTCGCCGGCAAGCCCGTAGCGCTCGACCACCGCCCAGGCGTCGGCGAAGGTGCTCGGGTCGGCGGTTGTCGGCCCCGAGGCGATCACGTCCAGCGGCGACCCGATCACATCGGATATCACCAGCGCGGCGACGGGCGCGGGCGCGGCCATGCGCGCCAGCTGGCCGCCGAACAGCCGGGTGGTGTGCTTGCGCAGCGTGTTGATCTGGCCGATCGGCGCGCCGCAGCGCAGCAGCGCCCCGGTCATGGCCTGCAAGTCGGCCAGCGCCAGCCCAGGCGCAGGCCATGTCAGCAGCGCCGAGCCGCCGCCCGAGAGCAGCACCAGCACCAGGTCGTCGGGCCGCGCCCGACAGCAGCGCGGCGATACGCTCGGCCGCTGCTACGCCGCGCGCGTCGGGCAGCGGGTGGCCGGCCGCGAGCAGCGCGAACTGCGCGTCGGCGGCCTGGTTGTGCGCGCCCGCTGTCTCGGGGCGCTGGGCGCTGGGCTCCTGGCTGCCGATGTGCCCGTCTTTCGTCACCAGCACGCCGGCGGCCGGCAGATCGCCCAGGGTCGCGCGGGCCGCGTGCAGCATGGGCGCGGCGGCCTTGCCGGCGGCCACCACCAGCACGCGCGCCACGCCCTGGTAGCGCCGGCCATCCACCTCCACCGTGGCGCCCTCGCGGCGCAGCCGCGCGCGCACCGCCGCCGCAGGGTCGGCTGCCGCCAGCGCCGCGGCCATCACCTCGGCCAGCGCGCGGCCGTGCGGGCTGGCGCGCAGCGTGTGGGTCAGCAGGCGATCGGCGTGCATAGCTTTCTCCTCTTTGCCCTGAGGCATGCGCGTACGGCGCTGATGGTGGCACGGCCTTCGTTCCCGTAGGGTGCGCATCGTGCGCGCCTTCTCCTCGGGGGCGCGCCCCGCGCCCCGTGAGGGCTTCGGGGCGCGCCCCGCGCCCTCTGTGAGGGCTGGGGCTTCACGCCTCCGCTCACCCGTGAGGGCTGGGGGGGCTATGCGCCCCGCGCCCCGTGAGGGCTTTCGGGGCTACGCGCCCTGCGCCCGCGGAGCTTTCGGGGGCTACGCGCCCCGCGCCCCGTGAGGGCTTTCGGGGGGCTACGCGCCCCGCGCCCCGTGAGGGCTTTCGGGGGCTGCGCGCCCCCGTACCCCGCGGCAGGCGGCCGCCCGCCTCTGCACTCTCCCCGCTGGGGCTCCGCCTCAGGCCCCCGTAATGAATGCCGCCGCTCTCGCTATGCTGGTGGCGCATGCCTCGTGGCGCGGATACGGGTGGTGGTTGGCCCTGAGGCATGAGCGTACGGCGCTGATGGTGGCGCGGCCTTTCCCGTAGGGCGCGCATCGTGCGCACCTTCTCCCTGTCGGGGACTACGCGCCCCCGTGCCCCAGAATGACGTACGGGTTTGCCCTGAGGCATGAGCGTACGGCGCTGATGCTGGCACGGCCTTCGTTCCCGTAGGGCGCGCATCGTGCGCACCTTCTCCCTCTCGGTTTGAGCCGCCGGCTTCACGCCTCCGCTCACCCGTGAGGGCTTTCGGGGGCTGCGCGCCCCCGTACCCCGCGACAGAGGGCGACCGCCCGCCCTCTGCACTCCCGCGTCACCCAGGGGGTACCCGGCTGCGCCCCAGGCCCCGTAATGAATGCCGCCGCTCTCGCTATGCCGGTGGCGCATGCCTTGTGGTGCGGATACGGGTGGTTGGCCCTGAGGCATGAGTGTACGGCGCTGATGCTGGCACGGCCTTCTTCCCTGTGGAGGCGCGCACGATGCGCCCTACATGGATGGGGTAATGCGCTCTCCGCTCCTCCGCTCTCCGCTCCCCCGCTCTACAGCTACAGCATGATCGTGGCGGGATCGATCGGCCCGCGGCGGTCGGGCGGCAGCCAGGCCAGGCTCGCCTCGGAAGCGCCGAGCGGGTTATACTCGGCGCCGATCACGCCGGTGTAGCCGCTGGCCGCGATTGCAGCGAAGATATAGCCGAAGCGCAGCTCGCCGGTGCCGGGCTGGTTGCGGCCCGGCGAGTCGGCTACCTGGATGTGGCCGATCCGCCTGGCGTGCGCCGCGATCGTGGCGGCGATATTGCCCTCCATGCGCTGCATGTGGTACACATCGTACTGCAGCTGCAGGTTCGGCGCGCCGACCGAGTCGATGAACGCGAGCGTGTCGCGGCTGGTGCTGAACACGCACGGCCCGTTGTCCCAGGTGTTCAGCGGCTCGATCGTCACGGTGATGTCGGCGGCGGCGGCCTGCTCGGCCAGCCAGGCGTAGTGCTCGCGCAGCCGCGCCAGCTGCTCGGCGCGGGGTGTGTCGTCGCGCCATTTGCCGGCCAGCGCGTTCATGCGCGGGCAGCCCAGCCGCTGCGCCAGCTCGAGCGCGGCGGGCACGTGCGCGCGGAACCGCGCCGCGCCGGCCGGGTCGTTCAGCAGGCCGCGCTCGCCCGCCGCAATGTCGCCGGCGTCGAAGTTCAGCAGCGCCACGCGCAGGCCGGTGTCGGCGACGCGCCGCTCGAGCGCGCGCAGGTCCTCGCCGTGCGGCCACCAGCACTCGACCGTGCCAAACCCCAGGCGCGCGGCCTGCTCGAGGCGGGTCAGGAATGCGTATTCGCGCAGCAGGATCGAAACGTTGATACCGAAGTGCAGCATACTGTCCTCGCGTGTCGGCCCGGCTACTCTACCGCCCAGGCGGCGCGCTGTCAAGGCGCATTGGCCCGCGCCAGCGCGCCGACGCGGCCGAATGGCTGCTGTATTACGAATAATTGATAATTTGCTCAATTGAAAGTATGATCAAGTTTTTGTTCCTTTTGTGTGCACAGTAGCTATGAAAATCACGAATAATTGATAATTTGCTCAATTGATAGTATGATCAATCGTTTATTAGATCATTCGTTGATAAATCGATATTTTTGTCTTGCAGAATTAAAAAATCGTGATATAATCTCGGAAACAGCAGTATTGTTATCCAGATTGTCGGAAAGACGCGTTTTCGCGCGATGCTGGCGATATGCTGGCGTTCATAACATCTTTCGCATAGCAGGCGCGGGCCTGAAGGGGTGCAGGTAATATGTTGGGTTTGAAGCGCCAGCGGCCAGGGTCGCGGCACGCGCGCTGGTTGGGCTACGCACTTATATCGCTGATGCTGAGTGCGCTCACCGCCTGCGGTACGTCGGCGCCGGCCAACACAACGCACAGCGGGCCAATCAATGCCGTTACGACGATGAGCGTGCTGGCCGATATGATCCACAATGTCGGCGGCGAGCGCGTGCGCGTGCGGAACATCATTCCGCTGGGCGCGGGCCCTGAAGATTACCAGCCCACGCCCGAGGCCGCGCGCGCGGTTGCCGAGGCCGATATTGTCTTCTACAATGGCTTTGGCCTCGAAGAGTGGCTTGGCGACCTGTTCGCCGGCGCCAGGCGCCCTGGCCAGCCGCAGGTCGCTGTGGCCGAGGGCCTCGAGCCGCTCGACCGAGGCGCGGCCTTTGCGCAGGGCAACCCGCATTTCTGGATGAGCGCGGCGCTGGGTGCGCGCTATGCCGAGCGTATTCGCGATGGCCTGATCGGCGTCGATCCGGCTGGGCGGGCCAGCTACACGGCCAATGCCGAGCGCTATATCGGCCAGCTGCTCGCGCTCAACGCCGAGCTGAAGCAGCAGGCCGCCGCGCTGCCGCCAGCCGCGCGCAAGCTCGTCACTAATCACGATGCATTCCCTTACTTCGCCCGCGAGTACGGTTTTACGATCGTCGGCAACCTGCTGGGCAACGCCGAGGCCGAGCCGTCGGCCAGCGATCTGGCGGCGCTGGTCGGCAGCATCAAGGCTCAGCGTGTCAAGGCGGTGTTTGGCGAGGCCCAATTCAGCCCAAAGCTGGCCGAGGCACTGGCCAGCGAGGCGCAGGTGCGTGTGGTGACGAACCTGTATACCGATACGCTCGGCGAGCCTGGCACGCCTGGCGCTAGCTATGTCGAGATGCTGCGCTACGATATGCGCGCGATTGTCAAGGTACTGCGCTAACGGACTTCGGCGATACTACCCTATAGAACCTTATGCAGTTGGCGCCCTCGGCCTTCGGAGGAAGCCGAATCACGCAAGTGCGTACCTAGTGTGTGGGGCTTTTTCCGCGGGGAGAGCCGAGAGGCCGCATACAGAAGAATGTATCTGAAGGATTGGTGAACCGTGCCGACAGGTGCAAATGCCCAGCCACTGGCAACTGGCGCGCGGCGCGCCCCAGCGCTGGAGGTGCGTGGCCTGAGCGTGGCGTATGGCGCGCGCCTGGCGCTCGAGGACGTCTCGTTCGAGCTGCCGGCCGGCGCGCTGGTGGGCGTGATCGGGCCAAACGGCGCCGGCAAAAGCACATTGCTCAAGGCCATCCTCGGGCTGGTGCCGCGTGCTGCCGGCAGCGTGCGCATCGGCGGGGTAGGCCAGGCGCGGCGCGGCCACCAGGTGGCCTATGTGCCGCAGCGCGACGCGATCAACTGGCGCTTCCCCGCCAGCGTGGCCGACGTAGCGCTGATGGGCCGCTACGGGCGGCTGGGCTGGCTGCGCCGGCCCGGCGCTCGCGACCGCGCGATCGCGCGCGCGTGCCTAGCCGAGGTTGGTATGGAGCACTACGCCGATCAGCCGATCGCCCGGCTTTCGGGCGGGCAGCAGCAGCGCGTGTTTCTGGCGCGCGCGCTGGCCCAGGAGCCCGAGGTGCTGCTGCTCGACGAGCCAATCAGCGGCGTAGATGCGCCCACGCAGGAGGCGATCCTGCGCATCCTGGCGGGCCTGGCGGCCCGTGGCAAAACACTGCTGCTGACTACCCACGATCTGCGCTGCACCATGGAGCACTTCGGCAGCCTGATGGCGCTGAACCGCCGCCTGGTGGCGCTTGGCCCGGCGCCCGATGTGCTCACGCCCGCAACGCTCGCCAGCACCTACGGCACGCAGGTGGTGCTGGCCAATGGCACCAGCGTAGCGCTGGTGTAGAGGAGCTACCTATGCGAAGCTCGCCCCGAAAAGGCTGGTTTGTGCTGGCCAGTGTTGTGGTGATGGTGCTGCTGCACGGCAACAGCCGCCAGTTCTGGCCGAAGATCCCCTACCTCAGCCTGCGCGACGAAAGCGTCGCCGAGCATACCCGCCTGGTGTTCAACACGCTCGCACTGGTGACGCTCGGCCAGTGGCTGATCGGCCGCCTGCCGCGCGAGCGCGCGCTGCCGCGCGCCGCCGGGGTCGCCGCTGCCACGGCGGCGCTGCCGGCGCTGATCGGCCTGAACCAGCGCGTGCTGCGGCTGCGCGCGCCGCTCTCCGAGGTGTACAACCTGGCGCAGGTGGTACTGCTGCCGCTTGGCGCGGCGCTGCTCGAAGAGGCGCTGGCCGAGCGCGCCGTAGGCTAACCGGAAGCATAGCCAGATCGGAAATCGACATGTCCTGCGAATCGCTCTGGAGCTGCGTGGCCGCGCCGCTCGAGTTTGGCTTCATGCAGCGCGGCCTGGCCGCCGCCGTGCTGATCGCCGTGCTGTGCGCGGTGATCGGCGCGTTTGTGGTGCAGCAAGAGCTGGCGTTTATCGGCGATGCCCTCGCGCACGCCTCGTTCCCTGGCGTGGTGGTGGCCTACATGCTTGGTTTCAACCTCGCGCTGGGCGGCGCGCTGGTTGGCATCCTCACGGCGCTGGGCGTCGGCGCGGTCACGCGCCACAGCAAGCTCAGCCAGGATACCGCGATCGGCGTGTTGTTCGCCGGCACCTTCGCGCTGGGCGTGGCGCTGCTCTCCACGGTGAAAAATTACACCAAAGATCTGTTTGGGCTGCTGCTCGGCGATGTGCTGGCGGTGCGCGCAGGCGATGTGCTGGTGATCGCCGGGCTGGGCGCGCTGATGCTGCTGATCGTGTTCGCGCTGTATAAAGAGCTGACGCTGCTGGTGTTCGACCCGGTGCAGGCCGAGGTGATCGGCCTGCCGGTGCAGCTGCTGCGCGAGCTGCTGCTGGCTCTCATGGCCGTGACGATCGTGATCGCGATCCAGACGGTTGGGATTGTGCTGGTGGTGGCGATGCTGGTGACGCCGGCGGCTACCGCCACGCTGCTGGTGCGGCGCTTCCCGATGGTGATGCTGCTCGGGGCGATCCAGGGCGCGCTCGGCGCGCTGGCCGGGCTGTACCTGTCGTTCTACTTTTCGATCGCCTCGGGCGCGACGATCGTGCTTGTGCTGACGAGTATGTTTGTGCTGGCGCTTGTGGTGGCGCCGCGCTGGCGGCGCACGGCGTCCTAGCCGCCTGGCGCGGCGCTGTTTTGGCAGCTCTGGCTGGGCGCCAGGCGGCTAGCTTGAATATTCGGAAACAGCGCTGTTCGCACCTCGCTACGCCAGCTCGAGCATTGCCTTCACCACGCCGGCAGCCGGGTCGCGCCAGCCGTCGAACTCGGCCACCAGTGCGGCGGGCGCGGCGCGGTGCGTGATCCATGGCTCCAGGCTCACCCGGCCGGCCTCGATCTGGCCCATCACCCAGCCGAAATCGGCGGCGGTGGCGTTGCGGCTGCGCAGCAGCGTCACCTCGCGCCGGTGCAGCTCGGGGTCATCGAAGCTGAGCGCGCCCTGCACCAGCCCCACAAACACCAGCGTCCCGCCGTTAGCCAGGTACTGCGGCGCGGCCATCATCGAGCGGGCGCTGCCGGTGGCGTCGAACACCAGCGTTGGCAGGTCGCCGCCCAGCAGCTCGCGCAGCCGCGCCGGCACGTCGCCCGTGCCGGGCAGCGGCTCGGCGCCCAGGTGCCGCTGCGCGAACTCCAGCCGCGGCGCGCTCAGCTCGAGCGCGATCACCCGCGCGCCGGCCAGCCGCGCCGCCAGCATCACCGCCAGCCCGATCGGCCCGGCGCCGATCACCAGCGCCGGCTCGCCCGCGGCCGGCTGCGCGCGGCGCACCGCGTGCGCGCCAATGCACAGCGGCTCGACCAGCGCCAGCTGCTCGAACGAGAGCGCGGCCGAGCGGTGTAGCTTCGCCGTGGGCACGCAGATCAGCTCGCGCATCCCGCCGTCGACGTGCACGCCCAGCACGCGCAGCTGCTCGCAGCAGTTGGTTTTGCCGCGCTGGCACGCGCCGCAGCGCCCGCAGCTCAGGTATGGCTCGACGGTGCAGCGGTCGCCGACGGCGATGGGCGCCTCGCCAGGGCCGAGCGCCAGCACCTCGGCGCCCAGCTCGTGGCCGAGCACGCGCGGGTAGCTGAAGAACGGCTGAGTGCCCTCGAATGCGTGCAGGTCGGTGCCGCAGATGCCCACGCGGTGGATGCGCAGCAGCGCCTCGCCGGGGCCGGGCGCGGCGGGCGCGGGGGTGTCGGCCAGCCGTAGCGCGCCCGGTCGGTCAAGCACAATCGTCTGCATCAGTGTGTTCCTTTGCTTGGTAGTATACCAAATTCGCTTGATTACTGACACTTTGGTGGGGGTTTGGGGCGGCTTCGCCGCCCCCAATTTCTTATTGTGTGGCACTACGTGGCGAAGCCACGTAGTGCCACACGATCGATACGTGATCAAGCGAACAGCGTATTACAGGTAGCCGTACGCAATCCAGCCGCCGTCGACCACGAGCGTCTCGCCCACCACAAACGCCGACTCGTCGGAGGCCAGGAACACCGCCGGCCCTACCAGGTCGGCCACCTCGCCCACGCGGCGCACTGGCGTGCGCGCGATGATCGGCGCGCGGTCGAGCTTGCCCTCTTCTACCAGCCGGTCCTGCAGCGGCGTGCGGATCCAGCCCGGCGCGATTGCGTTGACGCGCACGCCGCGCGGCGCCCACTCGACGGCCAGCGCGCGCGTGAGCAGATGGACGCCGCCTTTGCTGGCGGCGTAGGCGACGCGCATTGGGAAGCCCTGGAACGATTGCAGCGAGCCGATGTTGACGATCGCGCCGCGGCCCTGGTCGAGCATCAGCCGCGCGGCCGCCTGGCAGAACAGAAACGTGCCGCTGAGGTTGATGTCGATCGCGCGCTGCCAGTCTTCGAGCGCCAGATCTTCCGAGGGCGCCACCATCGGAATGCCGGCGGCGTTCACCAGGATGTCGAGGCGGCCGAACTCGGCGTGGGCTGCGCCGGTGGCCGCCTGCGCCGCGGCCTTCTCGCGCACGTCGCCGGGCACCACCAGCGCGCGGCGGCCAAGCGCGGCCACCTCGGCGGCCGTCGACTCCAGCTCGGCGGCGGTGCGGCTCACCAGCACCAGGTGGGCGCCCTCGCGGGCATACCCCAGCGCAATCGCCTTGCCAATCCCCCGGCCCGCGCCGGTGACAAGCGCCACCCGATCGTGCAAGCGTTCCATGTGCTCTCCTTTTGTTGTATAAGCTACGCGCTGGCCGCCGCTTGAAAAGGGTGGTTTGGAGGGACGAAGTCCCTCCAAGTATCCACTTGTTCTGGCGGGTGGCGGCCCCATTCGTGGCCGCCACCCGCCAGGAAGGGAATGCGAGGGGCATAGCCCCTCGCGCACCCTTTTCAAACAGGCTCTTAGAAGCCTATTATAAGGCCGCCGCAGGCACAAAAAAACGAGACCCGCGTGTGTCGCGGACACACGAGCCTCGTTAGAAAATCTGCAATGCCAGGCCGCTAATCGATGCTGTACGCGTACTTCCGCCAGACATCGTGGCGCTCGAGCTCGCCCAGCAGCGCAAACGCGACATATTGCGGCTGGCGTGGCTTGCTCATCAGCACCATGCTAGCTTCTTCGGGGGTGCGGCCGCCCTTGCGGTGGTTGCACTCGCGGCACGCCGTCACGACGTTCTCCCACGTGGTCAGGCCGCCGCGCGATCGCGGCATCACGTGGTCGACGGTGAGCTGCGTGCGGCCGGGCTGCACCCCGCAGTACTGGCACGTTTCGCGGTCGCGCGTCAGCACGCCGCGGCGCGAGCACGGCAGCCGCAGGCGGCGAGGGATCTTGATATAGCGCACGAGCCGGATCACCACCGGCACGTCCAGGGCGAAGCCTTGGGCGCGCAGCCGCTGCGCGGCGGCCTCAACCAGCTCGGCCTTCTCTTGCAGCAGCAGCACTACCGCACGCCGAGTCGAGACGATCTGAAGTGGCTCGTAGCTAGCGTTGAGGACGAGAACACGTTGCCCCAAGAGAAACCCCCTTTCCAAAGCCGCACGATCGCACGCGCGCGCTCTAGCACGGGGGCTGCCCCGAATTAGAGCACGCGACCTATGATATCGGCGGCGCTGGCGACCAGCACCGCGCGGGCGCGCCTGGCCCGGTGTAGGCCATTCCTATGCAGCGGCGCCTGGCCTCGCGGGGCGCGGCGCGCGCCCCAGGCTGCCCGAGTGGCAGGATGGAGAGGTTGGTGTTTGGTTGTGGCCAGGCCGTGTGTCATACGCTGTTATCTCGGCTGCTAGAGGCTATTTAGTGCTATAGCGTCAGCTGTTCTAGCACTTATAGCATACACGATCGCCGCGCGGTCTGTCAAATGTTTTGTTTGTGTCGAAGTGCGCGTCGACCCGCGCGCCACCTGGGAAGCTGATGATCATCTCCATAGCGTGCCCTCTTTTTACTGCGTGAAACGTTTCGCCTGACCCTGTTCATACGATGCCATATCGGCGCCATTGGTTACAGCCTGGCGCCAGGCCGCTTCCGGCCGTGCCGCTGCCGCATCGCCCAAGCTCAGGCCGGCTCAATGGGAAGCAGCCCAGGCGGTGTAACCACCTGGCCCGAGCATGCATCAGATCAGTATATGCACCGGGCGCGCGCCTAGCGGCGCCACCTGGGCGTGGCCGCGTATACCGCCGAATGGCAAGAGGAGAAAGCACACAATGTTTGGGTTCTTCAACCGTAAAGCCGATCCCTCGCAGGTGACGCCGGAAGACGTTCAGAGCCGGCAGGCCGCCGGCGAGAAGCTGTTCATTCTCGATGTGCGCGAGCCGGCGGAGTACGCCGAGGGCCACATCGCCGGCAGCAAGCTTATGCCGCTGAGCCAGATCTCTCAGCGCAGCGCCGGCCTGCCGCGCGAGCAGCCGATCGTGGTGGTGTGCCACTCGGGCAGCCGCAGCGGCGTGGCGCAGTCGGTGCTCAAGCGCGCCGGCTTCACCAATGTGCTGAACATGCGCGGCGGTATGCTCGCCTGGGCGCGCAGCGGCCTGCCGGTGAAGCGCGGCCGCTGAGCGGCCATTGGTCGCCGCCAAAGATCGGGTAGAATAGGGGGCGAATCGCGCCCGGCCGCTATCGCAGCGCGCTGTGCTGTGGCGCGCGGGCGTACCCTGCAATCTGCAACCCGCACTCGGCGGTTGCATTAGCCCACGGGAGGCAGCTCATGGCTCGGAGTATTGTCGCCACCGCCGACGCACCCCAGGCGATCGGCCCGTACTCGCAGGCGATCACCCTCGACAATCTGGTGTTCTGCTCGGGGCAGATCCCGCTGACGCCGGCCGGCACGGTCGTCGAGGGCGATATCACCGCGCAGACACGCCAGGTGCTTGGCAATTTGCAGGCGCTGCTGGCGGCGGCCGGCAGCTCGCTTGGCCAGGTGCTGAAGACCACGGTGTTTCTGGCCGATATGGGCGAGTTCGCGGCCATGAACGCGGTGTACGCCGAGTTCTTCCCGGCCGACCCGCCGGCGCGCTCGACGGTTCAGGTGGCGCGGCTGCCGCGCGACGTGCGCGTCGAGATCGAGGCGATCGCCACCCGCAGCTAGGTGCCGCCGCGCTGTAGCGCCGCCGCGCGGCGGCGCTACAGCGGGTTGCGCGCGAACACATATTCCTCCACCACCGCGCCGCCGATCAGGTGCTCCTGGATGATCCGCTCGAGCACGGCCGGCGTGCACGAGTGATACCACACGCCCTCCGGGTACACCACCGCGATCGGGCCGTGCACGCACACCCGCAGGCAGTTCGCCTTGGTGCGGTACACCCCGCCGCGCACCAGCGATAGCCGCAAGTCTTTCAGGCGCTTCTTCAGGTAATCCCACGACTCGATGCTGGCCTGCTTGGGCGAGCACTTCGGCTCGGTCTGGTCGGCGCAGAGCAAAATATGCCGGGTGTAATCGCCGATCAGATACTCGGCGGCTTTGGCGCGAAGCTCTTCTTGCAGCGACATGCGCGGTACCTTTCGCTAGGCTGGCGGATGGCGCTGGCATTATAGCCGCGCCGGGTGCAGCCGGCAATATCGGGTATACTTGGGGCACGTCGGCTAGGCTTTTGCTATAGGGCGCGCTGCGCGGGCGCCCGGTCGCAGAAGCTTGCCTGCTGGGCGCCTGCCCGGCAGGCTCTAGGAGAAAGCGAGAACCCATGAACCGCACCATTGTTGTGCTTGAAGGCGACCAGACCGGCCAGGAGCTGCTTGATGAGGCGCTGCGCGTGCTCGACCCGGCCGTCACCGGCGTGGAGCTAGCCTTTCAGCGCTACGACCTGAGCCTGGAGCGGCGGCGCGCGACGAACAACCAGGTGGTGCACGAGGCTGCCGAGGCGATGCTGCAGGCCGGCCTGGGCCTCAAGGCCGCCACGATCACGCCCGAGGCTAAGGGCGACATCGGCAGCCCCAACGCGATCCTGCGCGAGCACGTCGACGGCACGGTGATCGTACGCACTGGCCGGCGCATCCCTGGCGTGCGCCCCGTTGGCGGCGTCTACGCGCCGATCTCGGTGATCCGCATGGCCGTTGGCGACGCCTACGGCGCCAAGGAGTGGCGCGAGGGCTCGGGTCTCGACGAGGTCGCCTTTCGCACCGAGCGCATCACCCGCCGCCACTGCCGCGCCGTGGCCGAGTACGCCTTTCGCCACGCCAGGCGCATGCACGCCAAGGTGTTTGGCGGGCCGAAGTATACCGTCAGCCCGGTGTACGAGGGCATGCTGAAAGAGGAGATGGACGCCGCAGCGCAGCGCCACGGCGACGTGAAGTACGACCCGCAGCTGATCGACGCGACCTACGCGCTGCTGCTGGGCAACATGGGCGACGCGCTGGTGATCCCCACGCTGAACCGCGACGGCGACTGCATGAGCGACCTGGTGCTGCAGATGTTTGGCTCGATCGCTGGCTCCGAGTCGCTGCTGATCGGCTTCGACGATGCGTGGAACACCCGCGTGGTAATGGCCGAGGCGCCGCACGGCACCGCGCCTTCGCTGTTCCGCAAGAACCTGGCCAACCCCATGGCGATGATCCTGGCCGGCGGCTCGCTGCTCTCGTACATCGGCGAAAACGCCGCGCTGGCCGCGCGCGCGATCTCTGAGTCGGTGTTCGAGACCGTGTACGATGGCGTGCGCACCGCCGACTTGCAGGGGCACGCCACCACCAGCGAGTTCACCGACGAGGTGATCAAGCGCGTGCGCACCAAGCTTGCGGTATGGCCGACCTTGAGTGCGTAGTCTATTGCCTGCGGCAGCGTGGAACTCAGCCATTATTGTGTGGGCTTGTTCAGCTTGATCGCTTGCTTTTTGTAATGCCCTGCCCGGCTTTGCCGGGCAGGGCATTACAAACAAAACAGGCGCGGCGAAGCCGCCCCCCAGACCCCACCCAAGTGTCAGTAATCAAGCGAATTTGGTGTTATTAGGCCAGCGGCAGCATGAGCGAGAAGGTCGAGCCGGCGCCTTCTTCGCTTATCGCCCAGATGCAGCCGCCGTGCCCCTCGACCAGGTGCTTGGCGATTGCCAGGCCCAGCCCGGTGCCGCCCGCATTGCGGGTGCGCGCGCGGTCGACTTTGTAGAAGCGCTCGAATACGCGCGATACCTCGGCGCGCGGGATGCCGATGCCGGTGTCCGACACGCAGATCTGCATCCAATCGCCCGGGCCTAGCGCCTGCGGCAGCGCGATGGCCGGGCGGCCCTGGCGTGCGAGCGCCGGCGTGCGCTGGCGGCGCTCGCCCGGCGGGTAGGGGTGCGGCTCGTGGTTGAGGCGGCGCTCGACATAGCCAACTTTGCCGGTGTCGACGCCGACGCTCACGACGGTGGCGCGGACGCTGATCGCGCCGCCTTCGGGTGTGAACTTGATCGCGTTGTGCAGCAGGTTCAGCAGCACCTGGCCGATCCGCCCCGCGTCCATGAGCACCGGCGGCAGCTCGGCGGCTACTTCGGCGCTGATGCGCAGCGATTTGCGCTCGGCCTGCGGCCTGATGCGCTCGATTGCGCGGCTCGTCACCGCCTCCAGCTGCGTCGGCGCCAGCTTCAGCGCCACCCGCCCCGACTCGATCTGCGACAGCTCGTGCAGCTCGTCGACGAGCTGCGTCACCGCGTCGACTTCCTGGGCCATCTGGGTGAGCATGCGCTCGGCGATTGGCGGCGGCGGCGCCGATTGCAGTGTCTCGACCAGCAGCTTCACCGAGGCCAGCGGCGTGCGCAGCTCGTGCGACACATTCGCCACCATGTCGCGCCGCGCGCGCTCGAGCAGGTTCAGCTGGGTGACGTCGCGGATCAGCAGCGCCACGCCGCGGAAGTCGCCTGCGTCGATCGATCTGGCGCGCAGCCGCAGCGTGCGCCCGCCCTGGATGGGCTGCAGCACCAGCTCGCGCGCCTCGCCGTCGCGCAGCACGTCTTGCACCAGCGTGTCGGCCTGGTAGTCGCGCACGACGCTGATCAGCCCCGCGCCCGTGGCTTCGCCGGCCCCGATGCCCAGCAGCAGCTCGGCCTGCTGGTTCAGGTAGCGCACCTCGCGCTCGGCGCCAACGATCACCAGCCCGGCGTCGAGGGCGTCGGCGGCTACGCGAAACATTGGCGTGAACTGCTCGGCCGGCGGCGGCGGGCTTTCGATGATCGTCAGGCGGCGGCGCCACAGCCAGATCGCGGTGGCCAGGGCCGCCAGGAAGGCGAGCAGCAGGATGGTGTCGAGTGCTGTCATAACACCGTGGGGATGTGCGCCATGCCGCACGCGGCGCGCTGCAAAGGCGCGGGGGCGCGGCCGAGTGCGCCCGTATGGCGGCGCGCCGGAGGCATGTGCATTGCGATATGCCCGAGCGCCTGCCTGAAAGGCGGCGCGATGATCGCCGCCCCGCGCGCGTTCTTCAGAGCGCTGCTAAGACTGCGGGATCTCGAAGCGGTAGCCGACGCCGCGCACCGTTTGAATATAGATCGGCCGGCCGGGATCGGGCTCGACTTTCTCGCGCAGCCAGCGGATGTGCACGTCGACGGTGCGGCTGTCGCCAAGGAAGTCGAAGCCCCACACACGCTCGAGCAGTACATCGCGCGAGAGCGCCATGCCGCGGTTGCGGATCAGGCAGGTCAGCAGGTCGAACTCTTTCTGTGAGAGCGTCAGCTCGGCGCTGTCGCGCCACGCGCGCCGCGAGCCGGTGTCGACGCGCAGCGCCCCGGCGTCGAGCACCTCGCGGCTGCCGGCGGGCTGGCGGTCGGTGCGGCGCATGATCGCGCGTACGCGCGCCAGCAGCTCGCCCAGGCTGAACGGCTTGGCCACGTAGTCGTCGGCGCCGAGCTCGAGCCCGGCGATGCGGTCGACTTCGTCCTGGCGCGCGGTGAGCATCAGGATCGGCACGTCGCTCTCCTGGCGCAGGATGCGGCACACCGAGAAGCCGTCGAGTCGCGGCAGCATAATGTCGAGGATCAGCAGGTCGGGCTGCTCGCGCCGGGCGAGCTCGAGGCCGTGCACGCCGTCGGCGGCGCTCAGGACGCTGTAGCCCTCGCGCTCGAGGTTGTAGCGCAGTGTTTCCGAGAGCGTCAGTTCGTCTTCGACGAGCAAGATTGTGGGCATAATCGGTTGTTTCGCGTCGCTAAAATCAGTATTCTTTCATATTCTAGCGCACCGGTTTTAAATCCGTGTTAAGCCTGGATGAGCGGTTTGACATCGCTATACTAGCGGTTCTGTTTCGATCGTGGCGTGCAGGCGCGCAGGCATTTCGCGCGCGGACTGCGCGCCGCGTACTGGTGCGCTACTCGGGCAGCGCGCGTCCAACGCCGTCGCTGGCGCGGCAGACATAGATCGTGGTGTCGCGGCCGGTGGCCTGGCGGAAGGCCGCGGCGACATCGTGCTTGAAGCGCTCGATCGCGCCGGTTTCGACCAGGCTGACGGTGCAGCCGCCAAAGCCCGCCCCGGTCATGCGCGAGCCGTAGCAGCCGGGCACAGCCTGCGCTGCCGCTACCAGCGCGTCCATGGCCGGGATGCTGACCTCGTAGTCGTCGCGCAGGCTGGCGTGCGACTCGTTCATCAGCCGGCCAAAGGTGGCGATATCGCCGGCTTCAAGCGCGGCGGCGCTGCGCTGCGCTCGATCGTTCTCGGTGATCACGTGGCGCGCGCGCGCCCGCACCGGCTCGGGCAGGTCGGCCTCGTGCTCGCGCAGCTGCGCCACGCTCACGTCGCGCAGCGCGCTGATCTTCGGGTACCACCGCTTGAATAGCCGCACTGCCGCCTCGCACTCTTCGCGGCGCTGGTTGTACGCCGAGCCAGAGAGCCGCCGCTCGGTGTGGCTGTCGCAGACGACGATCTGCGCGTTGGCGGGAAGCGGCACCGGGCGGTAGCTCAGGTCGCGGCAGTCGAGCAGCAGCGCGTGGTCGCTGCGGCCTAGCGCCGAGATAAACTGGTCCATGATCCCGCACTGCACGCCGACAAACGTATTCTCGGCGCCCTGCGCCAGCAGCGCCAGCTCTTCGCCGAGGATGTTCAGGCGGTTCAGCAGCTGGAAGGCGTAGCCGGTGGCGACTTCGAGCGCCGCCGACGACGACAGGCCCGAGCCGCGCGGCACATCGCTGGTGATCAGCAGGTTCGCGCCGCCAAGCGTGTGCCCGGCCACCAGCAGGCCCTTCACCACGCCACGAATGTAGTTGCTCCAAGGGTGATCGGCGCTGTGCTCGATCGGTGCGTCGAGCGCGAACTCGTCTTCGTCGTGCATATCGACGGCGACGATATGCACCAGCGCGTCGTCGCGCGGGCGCGCCGCTACGTAGGTGGCCCGGTCGATCGCTGCCGGGAACACAAAGCCGTCGTTATAGTCGGTGTGCTCGCCGATCAGGTTCACCCGGCCAGGCCCGCGCACGATCAGGCGCGGGTGGATGCCGTAGTGCCGCTCGAATTGCTCGCGGATCGTCTCGACGTCGATCATGCTCTTTCTCACTCTCAGGGCGTAGGCGCTTGTGAATGCGCGCATTATAGCATAGCGAGGCGCTCGGAAAAGAACGACCGAACGGCGCGCACGGTCATCTGGCGCATGCGGCACGTTCACACGCTCTCCTTCAAAGCGCGGCGGCGCCGGTACGGCTGAAGCGAGCGCGCGTGCAGCGTGCCCGAGTGCCGGTGCAGCTGAAGCGAGCGCGCGTGCAGCGTGCCCGAGTGCCGGTGCAGCTGAAGCGAGCGCGCGTGCAGCATGCTGGAATACAGGTGCGGGTGAAGCGAGCACGCGTGCAGCATGGTTGGAATGCCGGTGCGGCTGAAGGAAACGCCCGTGCAGCATACATACACTGCCGTGCTGAACAAAGCTTGGCTTGCTGTGGCCCTGTATCGGCGATTGTCGTTGAGGGAGTGAGGCGTCGCTTGCCGCGGCGCTGAGCTACGGGGAAACTTCGCTGGCGGTGCAATGCGCCAAGGGCACAGCAAGAGCGCCGGTGGGATGTGGCTGGGGCGCATCGGGATGGCGTATTGCTCTAGGCCCCACGCTCGATCGCCCTGCACGCTGCGCGCTATGCCGGATCGCGCGGGGCAGGCTTGTGCGGCCGGCCGCGCGCGCGGCGCGGGATGCCGAAGCGCACCAGCGCCTTATACACCGTGGTGGCGCACACGCCGACAATCTGTGCAATTTCGCCAAGCGAGCGCTGCTCATCGACATACAGCCGCTGGAGCAGCGCGGCATCGAGCGGCGATTGGCCCGCACCGGCGGCGTCGGGAGCGGGAACACGCTGCCACGCCTCGCGGCGCGGAATGCGGTTGCGGATCAGCGCGTCGTGCACGGTGCGCGGCGCGATATGCAATTGATCTGAAATGCGGCGAATAGAAAGCTGCTCGTCGACATACAGGCGTACGAGTATCGCAGGGTCGATCTTTGGCATGCGCCTCTCCGCGCGTTGCTGAAACGCCTTTGTGCCAAGCATAGCAGCTTTTGCATTTGGAAAGTATAAGGGTTTTCGGCATTTTTTGGGCGCGAAAATATTCACCCGTGTATTAGATCTTCCGACGATTTGCCGGGCACGATGTTTGGATCATTGGTGGCTAGGCAGATCCGGCAATGTTCACTATCATAACCGTAAACCACTCTTAACTATTTGCTGCTCCGAGTGCGAGCGCCAGGGCAGTGCAGCCGACAGTGAGCTGCGCTGCTAGCGTATGCTCGGCAGTTGAGTATCATCGCGAAGACATGGAGGCTTGCAATGGCGAACGCTTCTGAGCAAGATGTGGCTGACTCTGGGCCGAAACGCACACTCGGCCTGACGGGTGTCACGATCAATGCCATGGCGCTGATCGCGCCCGGCGCGTTCTTGTGGATCACCTTTCAGCTGCAGGCGGCGCAATCCGGCCCGGATGGCTCCACCACCGGCTTTGACATGTGGCAAGGGATGGTGTTCGCGCTGATCATCGCGTTTCTGACGGCGCTGTCCTACTCGCAGATGGCGAAGATCTACCCCGAGGCCGGCTACGGCAGCGCGTACTATTTCGCCGAGAAGACGTTTCTCGACAAAGAGGAGAGCCAGCACCACCGCTGGGCGCGCGGCTCGAAGCTGGTGACCGGCTGGGCGGCGCACCTGTTCTACTGGGTGTACCCCGGCGTGATGGTCACGTTCATGGCTATTCTGGTGAGCTACATCGCCGGCCTGTTCGGCGCCACCGACGGCAGCGGCAACCCCGGCCTGCCGCTGGTGGTGAACATTGGCGTGGCGATCCTCTTCGCGCTGGGGGTTGGCTTTGTGGCAGTGCGCGGCATCAATGGCTCGACGCTCACCAACCTGATCATCAACGTCGTGCAGCTGACGTCGCTGGTGGTGTTCTCCGCGCTAGCGATCATCTACCGGCTGAAGAACCCCGACGGCGCGACCTTTGGCGCGCTGGCCGACGGCACGCAGGTGGGCCACGCGACGGTCGGCTCCATCCTCATCCCGCACTCGCTGAGCAGCGTGCTATTTCAGTCGACGCTGGCGATCCTGATCCTGGTGGGCTTCGAGAGCTGCACCGCGCTGGGCGCCGAGGCCAAGAACCCCAAGCACAGCGTGCCGCGCGGCGTGCTGCTTTCGCTGATCATCCAGGGCCTGTTCGCCTATGTGATCGGCTACTTCGCGGCGAACTTCGCGGTATCGGACAAGCTGGTGGTGCAGGGCACCGACGCGAGCGGCGCGGCGGTGACGTACGTGGGCATGGCTGCCGCCGCGCACTCGCAGGCACCGGTGGGCGATATGATCCGGCTGTTCGGCGATACGCTGCTGGGCGGCATTGGCTTCGGCCTGGCGGTGACGATGGCCATCACCGTGGCGCTGGCGATCTTCGGCACGACGCTCTCGTGCATCAACACCGCCGTGCGCGTCAGCTACGCAATGGCGAAAGACCAGGAGATGCCCGAGATCCTCGGCCTGATGCACGGCAGGTTCGCCACGCCCTCGGCGGCCACCTGGATGCTGGTGGGCATCTCGGCGCTGATCGGCGCGGTGGGCGTGTACAGCATTGTGACGCAGACCGGCCTGGGCATTGCCAGCAACCTGGGCACGTTCATTCTCTATGGCCTGATCTGCATCTGGACGATCATCGCCTTCAACGGCCGGCCCGACCGCAACATCTTCCTGCACGTGATCATCCCGGTGCTGGGCCTGCTTACCAACGTGCTGATGGTGATCACGATCTTCTACCTCGCGTTTGCGGCCGGCGGCGACAGCTCGAAAGAGGGCTACATCGCGCTGGGCGTGGCCGCGGCGTGGGCGATCGTCAGCATCGTCTATATTGTGATCAACACCGGCCGCCGCCAGCGCGTGCTGCTGCCGGCGCCCTAGCGCGGCGCCTGGCGGCGCGCGCCGCACCGCTTGCGAATGGTTCTCCGCGCCCGGCCGCAGTGCAGAGCGCGGAGAACCACGACACGTACGCCCGCATTTCTGCCCGACCGAGTGTGCATGATCACGCTTGACTACGCCGGCCTCAGCGAGCAAGGCCCGGTTCGCGACAACAACGAAGACTTTATCGCCGCGCACATCCCAGCAGACCCAGCCATACTGGCGCAGAAGGGCTGCTTGTTTGCGATTGCCGACGGCGTTGGCGGCGGCCGCGCGGGCGAAGTCGCCAGCCAGCACAGCGCCGAGAAGCTGGCAGCGCTGTATTACGGCGGCGGGAAAAGCCCGCTGTCGGCGCTGCAGCGCGCGTTCAAGCAGACAAACCTGTACATCTGCGACATGGGCCTGGCGAACCCGGCCTACCGGCGCATGTCCACCACACTTTCGGCGCTAGCGCTAGTGGGCGGGCAGCTGCACATCGGCCACGTCGGCGACACGCGGATCTACCAGGTGCGCGGCGCGGTAGCGCAGCAGCTCACCCGCGATCACTCGGAAGTGGCCGAGCTGGTGCGCATGCAGATCCTGAGCCCCGAAGAAGCGCAGCGCCACCCACGGCGCCACATCATCACGCGCAGCCTGGGCAACGACCTGATGACCCAGATCGACTTTCGCAGCGAGCCGCTGCAGGCCGGCGACGGCTTTGTGCTCTGCACGGATGGGCTGTGGGAGCCGCTCGCGCCGGCCGAGATCGCCGCGGCGCTGCAGGCCGACAGCGCCGCCGAGGCATGCCAACAGCTGGTAGCGCTGGCGCTCGAGCGCGGCACCGACGATAACCTGTCGGTGCAGGTCATAAAAGTGGTAGAATTGCCCGGCAACCAACCCGATCAGTCGGCGCGCAAGAACGGCTTCTTTCGGCGCACATTGAACCTGATTGGCAGCGCGCTGGTTTGAGCGCCCAGTAGGCTACTATGATGTTGCAGCCAGGTGAGCGGATCGACCGGTACACCGTCGTGCATAAGCTCGGCCACGGCGGGATGAGCGAAGTGTATCGCGCCCACGACCCGCAGCACCAGCGTGAAGTGGTGCTCAAGTTTCCGCACGAAGACATGGCCGGCGACCCGGCCACGTACGAGCGTTTCCGCCGCGAGATCCAGATCGGCGAGCGGCTGACGCACCCGAACATACAGAAGCTGTACGAGCTGGCGGGCAACCAGCTCGATCCATACCTGGTGCTGGAGTATGTGGATGGCGTGACGCTGCGCGACGTGCTGCGCAAAGAGCGCCGGCTGCCGATCGAGCGCGCGGTGCGGCTGTGCGTGCAGATCGCCGAGGCGCTGGCGTACGCGCACGAGCATCACGTGTTTCATCGCGACCTCAAGCCCGAGAATGTGATCGTGACGCCGCAGTGGCACGCCAAGGTGATGGACTTCGGCATTGCGTTTGTCGAGGGTTCGCGGCGCGTCACGTGGGGCCAGATGTCGTCGCAGGTCGGCACGCCCGATTACATGGCGCCCGAGCAGATCAAGGGCAACCGCGGCGACCAGCGCACCGACATTTACGCGCTCGGCATGATCGCCTACGAGTGCCTGACGGGCCGGCTGCCCTACGAGGGCGACAACGCGCTGGTGGTGATGAGCCAGCACGTGACGGCCAGCCCGCCGCCGCTGGGCCAGTTCGCCGGGCACGTGCCGCCTGCGCTCGAAGAAACCGTGATGAAAGCCATCCGGCGCAGCCCCGACGCGCGCTGGCCTTCGATGCGCGCCTTCGCCGACGCGCTGCAGCACCCGGATCAGATCGACGCCCCGGCGCTGCGCGCCGAGCGCGAGCAGCAAGAGCGCAGCGCTGGCAACGGCGGGGTTGGCGGCCAGATGGGCCTGCCAACCTGGCAGGTAGTGGTGATCGTAGTAGCGGTGCTGGTGGGGCTGGTGCTGTTTGGCGTGGTGGTGCAGCTGCTGCACGGGTAGATGGAAGAAGGTGGAGCATGAGCGTCGAGCCGCCTGATCAGTATGCGAGCCCGGTCGAGCGCCGGCGCAAAGAGCGGGTGCGCGCCTTCGCAGAGCGCCACTGGCTGGGCCTGGGCGTCGCCGCCGATCAGCAGGCGGCGATCGAAGAGATCCGCCGCCAGTACCTGATCACGGCGCGCGAGTATTTCCACGCCGCCAGCACGCTCTACGATACGCTCAGCGTGCAGCCCGAGAAGCTGGCCGCGCGCAAGGCGCCCTTCGCCATGGGCAACCGCACGGTGCAGCTGTTTCTGGCGTACTCGATCCTATGGGAGGCGTTCAACCACATCTATACCGCCGCGGCCTACACCGATTTCGCGCGCAACGGCCCCGCGCGCGCGCCGCTGGAAGACGAGCGCGCCAAGATCGCCCGCGTGCTCAGCCCGCCGCTGCTCGAAGACGCAAACCTGCGCGAGATCAAGGTGCTGAAGAACGGCGAGACGCCGAATGCCGCGATCAACCGCATGATCGAGCGCAGCAGCCGCGAGCTGCGCGAGATCTACGGCATCACCGCCGAGTACAGCCTCACGGACATGGAGGCGTTCTTGCAGGGCGTGGTCGAAGTCACCGAGACGAGCGCCGACGCGACGACGTGGGAGCCGACGCGCGAGGCCGAGAGCTGGATCGTCAAGCCGCTCGACGACGCCGGCAACCTGATCGACCCGGAGCTGCCGTTCAGCGCCTCGAAGTATCGCAGCGTGATCAAGTGGGACTGCTACCAGATCCGCCAGAACCTGAACTTCCTTGGCAAATCCGAGGGCTCGATCGACGATACGATCCTGATCATCCGCGCGTTTTCGCTGCTTGCCCCGGTCGTATCGCTGCTGCTACACGAGTCGCGCCGCGCCGCACTGTTTGCGCTGTAGCTGCGCGCGCCGCTTGATCTCTTTCTGTAGGTATCACGAGCTATACCAACTCCGTTTGATTACTTGTGTTTTTGCGCGCCCGGCGAAGCCGGGCGCCGCACAAGAAAAAGAAAGTCTGGGCGGCTTTGCCGCCCCCGAACCCCCACCATAATCCAAGCGATCAGCCGGATTTGGTATTACGCGGTGCCCTCGCGCGTGGGAGGCTTGGAGGGCTCGCGCCCTCCAAAAGGAAGTTCTCGGGGGCGGCACTGCCGCCCCAAACCCCCAGCATAGAGCAAGCGATCAGGCGAACTTGGTGCCTGGCCACCGGTGGCTACGCGCCCACCGCCAGCCCCTCCAGCCGATCCTCAAGGTCGCCATACAGCTCTTGCAGGCGCTCGATCGTCGTGTCGTCGGCCGGCCACATGCCGCGGCCATGGGCCTCGAGCAGGCGCGCCACGGCGTTGCGCGCGGCCTGCGGGTTGGCCTGGGCGATACGCTGGCGCATCTGCTCGTCGAGCACAAACGTCGCGGCGGCCTGGTCGAACACCCACGGGTCGACGATATCGCTGGTGGCGCTCCAGCCCAGCAGGTAGGTGAAGCGCTGGCCGATCTCGGCCGCGCCCGCGAAGCCGTGGGCCAGCATGCCCTCGTACCAGCGCGGGTTGAGGATCTTGCTGCGCGCCTCCATGCGCAGCAGCTCGGCGGCGCTGTTGAGCTTGACGCTGCCGGTGTAGCTTTCGGCGTAGCTGAGCGGCACGGCGCCGCCGCGCGCCTGGCTGGCGGCGAGCTGGATCGCGCCGCTATGGCCGTAGTAGTGCTGCATATCGGTCAGGCCGTACTCGACGCTGTCGATCGCCTGGAACACGTGGTCGACGGTGCCAAGCAGCCCGCGCAGCGTCTCGGGAGCGGCGGTGCCGGCGCGGCCGCCGCCGTAGCTGAAGCTGCTGCGGCGCTGGTAGGTCTCGGCCAGCTGGCTGTTGTTCTCCCACGCGCTCTCGTCCACCAGGTCTTCCACGCCGGTGCCGTACTGGCCGGGCGCTTGGGTGAAGATCCGCGCGGTGGCCTGCTCCCAGCTCTGGCCCTGGGCCTGCAGCTCGAGCGCGTGGGCGCGGACGAAGTTCTGGCTGGCGGGCTCCTCGGCGGCGGCCGCGCGGCGGAACAGGTCGTCGAGCAGGTCGAGCGTCATCTGGAAGGTGTCGCGGAAGATGCTGCTGATGTCGAGTAGCAGGTCGACGCGCGGGCGGCCAAGCTCGGCCAGCGGCACAAGCTCGTAGCGCCAGATCTTGCCCTGTCCGTCGCGCTCGGGGCGCGCGCCCAGCAGCGCCAGCGCCACGGCGATGCCCTCGCC
Source organism: Kouleothrix sp. (assembly GCF_046328425.1). Taxonomy (NCBI): domain Bacteria; kingdom Bacillati; phylum Chloroflexota; class Chloroflexia; order Chloroflexales; family Roseiflexaceae; genus Kouleothrix; species Kouleothrix sp. Next base: position 98,976 of record NZ_JAXLWP010000003.1, on the reverse strand, counting down.
CTCGCTCTTGATCGTGTCGAGCGCCCACAGCGGCTGCGCCACCGTCTGCGGGTACTCGCCGTGCTCGGCCAGGTGGCGCTCGAGCAGCGCCTGGGCCATGGCCGCGCCGCGCGCCAGCGCGGTGTCGGTGGGCAGGCGCCACGGGTCGATGCTGTGGATGTTGCGCCCGCTGGGCAGCGCGCCCGCGCCGGCGCGCACTGGGTCGGCGCCGACGGCGGGGCGCACAAAGCCGCCGGCGAGCGCGTGGATCAGCGCGCCAAGCTCGTCGCTGGCGGCCATGTTCTTCAGCAGCTGCCTGCCGTGCCCGATCAGCTCGGCGGCCAGCGGCTCGTGGCCGAACGCGGCCAGGCGGGCATCAGGCGCGGCCTCGCCGCCGAGCACAAAGCGCTGCACAAACGCGGCGCGCGCGTCTTTCAGCTGCGTGGCCGGCACGCCGGCCTCGCGCAGCGCCTGGCTCAGGCCGGGGCGGCCATCGCGCGGCACGTCGAGCGCGGCCTCGATCAGGGCGGCGGCGCGCTCGGCGGCGGGGTTCTGGCCGAAGACGTGCAGGCCGTCGAGGATCAGGCGCTGCTCAAGCTCGTCGAGGTAGCTCGAAAGCCGGCCGAGGTACGCGGCGTCGGTTTCGCCCGTGGCGCGCGGCAGGTCGGGCAGCTCGGGGCAGGTTGCGGGCGCGCCGCCGGCCTGCTCTTTTGCGTCGGCCACCTGCGTGCGCAGCAGGGCGAGCTGCTTGTACAGGCCGGCGCGGGCGTAGGGTGGCACGGCGTGGCTCACGATCGTGGCGAAGCCGCGCCGGCGCGCCAACAGCGCCTCGGAGGGGTTGTTGAGCGGGTAGAGGTAGAGCTGCGGCGTGCTGCCGAGCAGCAGGTCGGGCCAGCAGCGCTCGGTGAGCCCAAGCTTGAGGCCGGGCGTCCACTCGGCGGTGCCGTGCATGCCGAAGTGGACGACCGCGTCGGCGCGCCAGCTCTCGCTGAGCCAGCGGTAGAACGCGACATACTGGTGGTGCGGCGCGAACTCGGGGTCGAACAGCAGGCGCATCGGGTCGCCGGGCACGCCCATGGGCGGCTGCACGCCCACGAACACATTGCCGAACTGCAGCCCGTCGATGCGGATGGCGTCGCGCCCGGCGGGGGCGATGTCGCCGGGGGCGCGGCCCCACTGGCGCTCAACGCGATCGGCGTGGGCCAGCGGCACGATCCGGCGGTACTCGTCGACGCCGACCGCGCGGTGGCCCGGCGCGCCGGGCGCCGTCTCGTGCTCGATCGCGGCGATGCGCTGGGCCAGCTCGTCGGCACTGGCGGGCAGCTCGCCGACGCTGTAGCCCTCGGCGCGCAGGCGCCGCAGCAGCGCCAGCAGCGAGGCGGGCACGTCCAGCAGCGCGGCGGTGCCGAGCTTGCCGAGGCCGGGCGGGTAGTTGTACAGCACCACGGCGAGCTTCTTCTCGGCCGGCGGCGTATGGCGCAGGCGCACCCAGCCGGCGGCCTGGCGCGCAGTGCGCTCGAGCCGGTCGGGCGTGGCGACGATCAGCTGGTCGCGGATGGCGCCAAGCGCCACCGGCGCGATGCTGCCGTCCATCTCGGGCAGGTCGTACATGATCACGGCCTGCATGGGCGCCACGCCCTGCTCGTGCCACTGCTGCTCGGTCTGCATCTGCAGCGGCTGCGCGACCATATACGGCACGTCGATGCCGGCGAGCATGTCGCTGGCTTTCTGCTGATAGTGGCCGGGCTTGGTCGAGCCGGCCGGCCCGCCCACCAGCGGGAAGCCCATGGTGCTGAGGATCAGGTCGACCGGCTGGCGCGCGATCCACTCGCGCACGGCCACGTGGGCCTCGATGCCGCTGACAAAGATCGGCAGCACCGCCAGCCCCTGCGCCTCGAGCGTATGCACCAGCTCGCCCAGGTAGCGCTGCTGCTGCACCACGTGCTTGCGGAACGCCAGCAGGGCGACGGTTGGCAAACCAAGAGCCGAGGAATCCGAACCGCTGTGCTTGAGCCTGGCGCTTGGCTGCTGGCTCTTGGCTCGCGGAGCCGCGCTCTTGCGCCGTTTCGCCTGCCACTTGAGGTATGCCTCGGGGCCATCGAACAGCTCGGCGCTGTCGGGGTGGAAGCAGCCCATCATGGGGATCAGCCGCGGCGGCGCCACGTCGAGCTTCTGGCCCAGGCAATCGCGCAGGATCAGGCGGATCATCTGGGTGATATTCGCCGCGTCGGGCTGGTTCCAGTAGATATTCACCGACAGCCAGGTGCGGAAGTCGTGCAACTTGGCAGGCATGAGCGGCAGCAGCTTGGCGGTGATCTTGGTGAGCTTGGTGTAGGCGTAGAGCGTGTCTTCCTCGCGGCCCTGCGTCAGCAGGCGCAGGATCAGCTGCATGGGCTTGGGCAGGCTGCCCTTGCCGCCCTGCACGCGGTACTCGCCGACGCGGTTGAGCGCCATCACCTCGGGCATGCTCTCGAACGCGAACACCGCGCGCGGGCTGGCCTGGCCGATCTGCTCGGCCAGCCAGTCGGCCTGGCTGCGCATGTTGATCAGCGTGACAAACACCACGTCCGATTCGCCGATCGCCTGAGCCAGCGCCGGGTCGCGCCGCTCGACGTGGTCGTCGTTGAAGCGCAGCAGCCGGGCGCCCACGCCGCCGGCGCGCAGCGCCTGGGCCACCTCGTCCCATACGTGCGCGTTGAAGCGCTCCATGCCGGCAATAAAGGTCAGGGTGGCCATATGCTACCTCTTGTGTGCACTTGCGCTGCGTAGTGCGGTTTCAGTACTACCGGCCCGCCGAACCGGCCGTATCGGCCCGCCACGGGTGGCAGCCGCTCGCGTGGCGGGTAGGGGCGTAGGTTTCAGCCGGGCTGGAAGCTCGATTCGAGTATAGCACGCCTTAACACAATTTCAACGCACACAAATCCTCTATTTAGCATCTGCAAAAGCTGTAATTTGGCAAGGGCTGTGCATATGTGCGGTGGGGTGTAAAGCGTTCCTTGGGCGCAGGGTTTGCGCGATGGCGACGGCTGTGGTACTTTCACGCTGTTCCGAATTGGCATTGGCACGGGTTACGCAGTCGCCGTAAATCGTGGCATTGAAAGGCAGCTTGATGCGGCGAATTGTGATCCTTCTCGTGCTGGTGCTTGGCGGGTGCGGCCAGGCCGGGCAGTCTATCGAGCCGACGGCGCGGCCGGCGCCAACCGAGGCGCTGGCCGGCACGGCGAAAGGCTTGCCGGCTCGCTCCGCCGTCGGCGCCACTCCGCCGCTGCAGGTGTCCACCGCGCCGGCCACGCCGGGCGCCGAGGCGAGCTACCCGCCGCCGACGGCCTACCCGCCGCCCGAGACGCCCACGCCCGCGCCGCCGACGACCCTGGCGCCCACGCCGGCAGCGGCCGAGTGCGTGCCGCCCGACCAGATCCCGCCGCCATCGGAGATCGCGCCCACCACGCCGATCTCGCGCACCGCCAGCGGGCCGATCCCGGTGTTTGGCTTCCGCGTGCTCAACAGCTACCCGCACGACCGCGGCGCGTTCACCGAGGGGCTGCAGTACGTCGCGGGCCAGCTGTACGAGAGCACCGGGCTGAACGGCCAATCCGAGCTGCGCCGCGTCGACCTGGCCAGTGGCGCGGTGCTGCAGCGCTGCGCGCTCGGCGCGCAGGCCTTCGGCGAGGGCATCACCGTGCTGGGCGACGCGATCTACCAGCTGACCTGGAAGAACCAGGCCGGGTTTGTGTACGACCGCGCCAGCTTCGCGCTGCGCCGCAGCTTCAGCTATGTGGGCGAGGGCTGGGGGCTCACCAACGACGGCCAGCGGCTGGTCATGAGCGACGGCAGCGCAACGCTGCGGTTTCTCGACCCGGCGACGCTGGAGGAGCTGGGGCGCGTTGAGGTGTACGACGACCGCGGGCCGGTGACGCGGCTGAACGAGCTGGAGTTTGTGGACGGCCAGGTGTACGCGAATATCTGGCAGACCGACCGGATCGCGCGGATCGACCCGGCCAGCGGCGCGGTGACCGGCTGGATCGACCTGGCCGGGCTGCTCGGCCCGGAGGATCGCACCCAGCCGGTAGACGTGCTCAACGGCATTGCCTACGACGCCGATGGCCGGCGCCTGTTTGTGACGGGCAAGCTGTGGCCCAAGCTCTTCGAGATCGCGCTGGTGCCGGCGCAGTAGCCCAGGCTGGCGCTACAGCTCGAGCCTGAGCTGATCGGGGTCGCCGGTGTGCTCTGGCGCCGGCTCGGCTGGCGCCTCGCCGATTAGCGCGCGCAGGCCGGCTTCGTCGAGGATCGGCACGTTCAGCTCGCGCGCCTTGGCCAGCTTGCTGCCGGCCGCCTCGCCGGCCACCAGGTAGCTCGTCTTCTTCGAGACGCTGCCGGCGATCTTGCCGCCGTGGGTCTTGATCAGCGCCTCGGCCTGCTCGCGCGTGAGCGCTGGCAGCGTGCCGGTGATCACGAACGACTGCCCCGCCAGCGCGTCGCTGGCGCGGGCCTCGGCCACGTGCTGGGCGGTGGCGACGCCGACGCCCTTGAGCTTCTGCACCAGCGCGCGGTTCGGCTCGAGGCTGAAGAACTGCGCCACGCTGCCCGCCACCACCGGGCCGATCCCCTCGACATCGTCGATCTGCTCGGCGCTGGCGTCCATCAGCGCGTCGAGCGAGCCGAACGCGGCGGCCAGCGCCTGGGCGGCCACCTCGCCGACGAAGCGGATGCCGAGGCCGACGATCAGGCGCGCCAGCGGGCGCTCGCGCGACTCGGCGATGCCGCCCAGCACATTGGCGATCTTCTTCGGCCCGTAGCCCTCCATGCCGGCGAACGACTCGGCGCTGAGCGTGTAGAGGTCGGCAAGGTCCTTCACCAGGCCGCGCTCGACCAGCAGCTGGGCCTGCTTCTCGCCAATGCCCACAATATCCATCGCCCCGCGCGAGACAAAGTGCTCGACGCGGCGCACCAGCTGGGCCGGGCAGATGCCGAAGTTCGGGCAGCGCCAGGCGACCTCGCCCTCGGCGCGCTCGAGCGGCGTGCCGCAGGCCGGGCAGCGCTCGGGCATGGCCCACGGGCGCTCGCTGCCGTCGCGCCGGTCGACGATCGGGCCGATGATGTAGGGGATCACGTCGCCGGCGCGCTTGACCGTGACGTAATCGCCGATGCGGATGTCGCGCTCGGCGATATAGTCGGCGTTGTGCAGGCTGGCGTTGCGCACGATCACGCCGCCGATGTTCACCGGCTCGATCATCGCGCCGGGGGTGATCACGCCGGTGCGCCCGACATTGATCGAGATGTCGAGCAGGCGGCTGGTGGTTTCGCGCGCCGGGAACTTGTAGGCGATCGCCCAGCGCGGGTCGCGCCCGACCACGCCAAGCTCGCGCTGCTGGGCGAAGCTGTCGACTTTGATCACGATCCCGTCGGCCTCGTACTCGAGCTGGTCGCGGCGGGCCATCCACTCGCGGGTGTAGGCCACCACCTGCTCGAAGTCGTCGAAGCGCCGGCGGTCGCGGTTCACCGGGAAGCCCAGGGCCTGGAAGTACTCGAGCGTTTCCCACTGGCTGTGCAGCTGCACGCCGCTGACGGGGCCAAGCGCGTAGGCGAAGAAGCGCAGCGCCCGCCCGGCGGTGACGCCTGGGTCTTTCTGGCGCAGCGAGCCGGCCGCGGCGTTGCGCGGGTTGGCGGCCACGCGCTCGCCGGCGGCGGCCAGCCGCTCGTTCAGCGCCTCGAAGTCGGCGATGCGCATGTACACCTCGCCGCGCACCTCGATGGAGGAGGGAATAGACCAAGAATCAAAGACCAAAGACGAAAGCGCGCCAGCGTCTGGCGATGCGTCCTCGTGCTCCGGCGGCTGACTTTGGTATTTCGGCGCGCGCAGCGCGAGCGGGATGCTGTGGATGGTGCGCAGGTTTGCCGTCACATCCTCGCCGATCTCGCCGTCGCCGCGGGTCGCGCCGCGTACAAACGCGCCGCTCTCGTAGGTCAGCGCGATCGCCAGGCCGTCGATCTTCGGCTCGACCACATAGGCGATCGTGGCGTCGTGGCCGAGCAGCCGGGCCACGCGCTCGCGCCAGGCGCGCAGGCCGTCTTCGTCGAAGGCGTTGCCGAGCGAGAGCATGGGCACGGGGTGGCGCACCTTGGCGAACTTCTCGGAGGCCGCGCCGCCCACGCGCTGGGTCGGCGAGTCGGGCGTGACGAGCTCGGGGTTTGCCTGCTCGAGCGCGCGCAGCTCGCGCATCAGCGCGTCGTACTCGGCGTCGCTCACGATCGGGTCGTCGAGCACGTGGTAGCGATAGTTGTGCTGGCGAATCTGATCGCGCAGCTCGGCGATGCGCTGGTTTGGGTCGGCGGCCATTGCGACTCTCCGTGATACATACGGTGGTTGAAGTTGCATTATACGCGATCCGCACGACAGGAAGCGTCGCGTTTGGCGCACGGCCGCCCAGGGCGCGCCTGCCGCTCATACCAAATCCGGCAGATCGCTTGGATTATGGTGGGGGTTCGGGGGCGGCGAAGCCGCCCCCGAAATTTCTTTTTCTTGTGCGGCGCCCGGCAAAGCCGGGCGCCGCACAAGAAAACACGAGTAATCAAACGGAGTTGGTATCATTCGGCGCCACGAGGCATGTGCCACTACGATTTCGCCGGAGAAGGCATTCTTTTATAGAGCATGGGGCGAAGCCCAACGGCGGGATGCAAGCGGCGCGGGGCGAAGGGGAGCGCAGTTGCGGATCACGCATTCGCCCGTATAATGAAGCCCGGCACCCGCCGCACACGAGAAAAGCAATGCAACGCTTCACCGATCAGCCGCTCGGCGCACGCCCGCACCTGGCGGTATTTGGCTCCGATAAAGTCGGCAACTTTGTGCTCACCACGCCGCTGCTGCGCGGCCTCAAGCGCAAGTACCCCGGCGCCACGCTCGATTTCTTCGGCGGCGAGACCACGCGCGACCTGGAGCAGGGCTGCCCGTACGTCGACGCGCGCTTCTCGCTCTATGGCGCGCGCCCCGACTACCTGGCCGACCTCAACGCGTTTGTGGCCGCGCGCCGCGCCGCCGCCGGCGACTACGACCTGGCGATCAACTGCGACGAGTTCAGCGAGCTGAACCTGGTGGTGGTGGCCGCCGTCGCGCCGCGCTACCTGGTAGGCGCCTCGCTCGCGCCCGACTTCCGGCGCAAGCTGCCGCCCGGCGACGACATCCGCGACCGCATGCTGCGCGACCACGACTGGAACAGCCCGGATTTTCTCGCGCGCTACGGCGCGGTGATCGGCAGCAACTACCTGGCCGAGATCTTCTGCACGATCGCCTATGTGGAGACCGACTACTTCCAGACCGAGGTGGCCAGCGCGCCGCCGCCGTTCGCCGTGCCCGACGTGCTGCTGCACATGACCACCACCCGCAGCGCCAAGCAGTGGCTGCCTGAGTACTGGCGCGAGCTGATCGGCTGGTGCGCGGCGCGCGGCCTGAGCGTGGGCATGCTCGGCGGCAAGCCGCAGATCGAGCGCGAGCGCTACCACGCGGGCGGCTGGGAAGAGGATCTGCTGCGCGAGACGCCGCTGATCGACCTGCGCGGCGAGACGGCGCTGCCGCAGCTCGCCGGGGCGTTTCGCCAGGCCCGCGCGGCGGTGGTGGTGGACGCCGGGCCGATGCACATTGCGGCGGCGGTGGGCTGCCCGACGGTGTGCCTGTTCGGCAACGACGCCGACGGCGACGGCGCCAGCCCGATCAATCTGTGGGCGCCGCGCGCGCCGAACGCTGCCGTGCTGCGCACGCCGGCCAAGTGCCGGGTGTGCGTCGAGCAGCGCTTCAAGAACGACGCCTGCCTGGTGGAGGGCCACCCGTGCATGCGCGAGCTGCGGCCGGCCCAGGCGATCGCGGCGCTGGCCAGCGCGCTTGGGTTGGCCTAGCGCGCCGCCGTCGGCAGCCACACGAACTCGGTCGGGCCGGACACCAGCGAGCGCACCTGCCAGCCGTAGTTCGTCACCGACGAGGTGACGTCGTAGTGCCCGTTGTAGCCGCCGGCCTTGAGGTCGGCGCCAACCGTCTTCTGCCAGATCGCGCCCGGCACCAGCGACACGTGCTGGCCGTCGATCACCGCGTCGAGCGTGCCGTCCTTCGAGACGCCGCGCAGCTCGACCAGCCCGTCGCGGGTGTGCTCGTACTTAGGGCCGGCCGCGCCAGTGCCGATCGGCAGGGTGGTGCTGTACGGGATGGTTGGGATCACCAGCAGCGCGCTGTCGGCGCCCGAGCCGGCCGCGCCGCTGCGGCTGGTGCCTGCGCCGGCGAAGCCCCAGTCGCTGGGGTACAGTGGCGGGATCGACCCGGCCGATGGCCGCAGTGTGCCGGCCGGCGGGTTGAACTGGTAGCCCGGCGAGCCGGCCACGTAGCCCGGCAGCGTGCCGCTGCCGTGAACCTCGACCCACAGCTCGACGAACAGGTAGGTGGCGGTGGGCGGCTGGGCCACGCTCGGCTCGGCGCCGGCGGCGTGCGAGTGGGGGCGGCCAAGCGCAGGCGACGCGGCAGCCAGGCCGGCGAGCGCAGCGGCCAGCAGCAGGCAGCGCCGTATCATCAACGATGCGTTCATGGCTTCGCCTCGCATCTGAGCCCGTCTGAAAAGGGAAGCTCTAGGGCCTATGCCCCTCGCGACCCGCCGGAAACACCGCGTTTGGAAGGACGGATTCGCTCCAAACCAGCCTTTTCAAACGGCTTCTGAGCACGATACGCCGGGAGCACGAGCAGCATCGGCAGCGCCGATGTGGCAGAGCAGAGAGGGCAAAGTTACCCGCCGGGCGCGTCTCTACTATACACTATAATTGGTTGTCGCGCGATGGGTATGTTCGAACAGGCGCGACACCTCGCCGCGCTCATACGGGATGATCTCCACGAAGCGCATGCCCAGCTCTTCGAGCAGCCGGATCGAGCTAGTGTTGTCGGGCGCGGTGATTGCGAGGATGCGCGGCAGGCCCAGCGCGCGGTGGCCGTAATCGAGCACTGCGGCGGCGGCCTCGCGCGCGTAGCCCTGGCCCCAGTAGCGCGGCAGAAACGCATAGCCGATATCCGGCGCGGGCAGCGTATCGCGCTTGATCAGGCCGCACATCCCCAGCGCGGCGCCGTCGGCCGCGCGCTCGGCCACCATCAGGCTGAAGCCGTGGCGCGCAAACATGGCGCGCGGGCCGCTCTCGATGTAGGCCCGCGCGTCGTCGAGCGTGCGCACGCCGCGGTCGCCGATGAAGCGCAGCCACGCAGGCTCGTTCAGCAGCTCGAGCACAAACGCGGCGTCGTCATCGGCGAACTGCCGCAGCCGCAGCCGCGCGGTTTCGAGCACAGCAAGCGACACGGGGGCTCCTTTCGGCTATGCGCAGCGCGCCTCGATCGCGCGCGCCAGCGCCGCATTCACGGCGAAGTGCTCGGCCAGAAACGCCAGGATGGCGCGGGCCGACTCGACGCTGCGCTCGTAGCCCTGGGCGAAATCGGGCAGGTGGCGCGCGGTTTGCGGGAAGCGCTGCTCGAAGCGCCGCTCGGGCGCGAATGGGTCGGGGTGGCCGGGCTGTGCCGGCTCGAGCGTGGCGGCCAGCTCGAGCACTCGATCGAGCGCGTAGCCCTGGATGAAACGTGCCGCCGAGAGCTTTTCGCCGCGGTGGAAGCGGCCCAGCCCAATGTACAGGTTGGTCAGCGCCTCGCCCAGCAGCCACTCGGCCGGGCGCGGCTGCTGGGCGCGGGGCGGCGGCTCGAGCCGCGCCGGGTCGAACTCTTCGGCGTGCCACACCACCTGGCCAGCCGCGAACGGCACGCCGGCCAGGGCAGCAGCCTCGAACACCGCAAACTCGCAGAAGATGCCGTCGGCGTACAGCAGCTTGTAGCCGTCGGCGGTGTTGCGGAAGGCGTAGGCGACCGGCGCAGCCGCCGCCAGCCACCCCAAGTCGGCCAGCAGCGCGTCCCTGGCGCCGTCGCGCGCGACCACGAAGAAATCGAGATCCGAGAATGCGTCGATCCGGTTGCGCTCGCGCCCGACCGAGCCCAGCCCTAGCAGCGCCAGCGCCTGCCCGCCGTCGCGCAGCGCGCGGCCGATCGCGTCGAGGCGCGCCAGCAGGCGTTGTGGTTCGTCCATGCAGCAGTACCTTTCATACCTACGCTGTCTGCGGGTGCGGCGCTCACTCGCTCTGCGGTTATCCGCCGGCACGGCCTTCGTTCCCGTAGGGCGCGCATCGTGCGCGCCTTCTGCCTCGTGGCAAACCGCCACGTCATTGTGCGCCACGAGGCATGTGCGTCTGACATCGCCGCCGGCACGGCCTTCGTTCCCGTAGGGCGCGCATCGTGCGCGCCTTCTGCCTCGTGGCAAACCGACGCGTTATTGTGCGCCACGAGGCATGTGCGTCTGACACCGCCGCCGGCACGGCCTTCGTTCCCGTAGGGCGCGCATCGTGCGCGCCTTCTGCTTCGTGGCAAACCGCCACGTTATTGTGCGCCACGAGGTATGTGCGTCTGACATCGCCGCCGGCACGGCCTTCGTTCCCGTATGGCGCGCATCGTGCGCGCCTTCTGCCTCGTGGCAAACCGCCACGTTATTGTGCGCCACGAGGCATGTGCGTCTGACATCGCCGCCGGCACGGCCTTCGTTCCCGTAGGGCGCGCATCGTGCGCGCCTTCTGCCTCGTGGCAAACCGCCACGTTATTGTGCGCCACGAGGCATGTGCGTCTGACACCGCCGCCGGCACGGCCTTCGTTCCCGTAGGGCGCGCATCGTGCGCGCCTTCTGCCTTGTGGCAAACCGCCACGTTATTGTGCGCCACGAGGCATGTGCGTCTGACATCGCCGCCGGCACGGCCTTCGTTCCCGTAGGGCGCGCATCGTGCGCGCCTTCTGCCTCGCGGCAAACCGACACGTTATTGTGCGCCACGAGGCATGTGCGTCTGACATCGCCGCCGGCACGGCCTTCGTTCCCGTAGGGCGCGCATCGTGCGCGCCTTCTGCCTCGTGGCAAACCGCCACGTTATTGTGCGCCACGAGGCATGTGCGTCTGACATCGCCGCCGGCACGGCCTTCGTTCCCGTAGGGCGCGCATCGTGCGCGCCTTCTGCCTCGCGGCAAACCGCCACGTTATTGTGCGCCACGAGGCATGTGCGTCTGACATCGCCGCCGGCACGGCCTTCGTTCCCGTAGGGCGCGCCTTCTCCCTCTTGGGGTGAGCCGGGGGCTACGCGCCCCCGTGCCCCGCGGCAGGAGGCCGCCGGCCTCCTGTACCTCCGCGCTGGGGCGTTGCCCCAGACCCCGTAATGAATGCTGCCGCGTGTACACCGCCGATGGCACATGCCTCGTGGTGCGGGTACGGGTGATGGTTGGCCCTGGGGCATAGGCGCAGGCCGAGGTCTCCGCTCCTCCGCTCTCCCGCTCCTCCGCTCTCCGCTCTCTGCTTACCCGCCCTGCGCCACGATCCAGCCGATCGTTTTGCTGGCCAGCCGGTCGAGCGCGGCGACCGACATGGCGATGTGATCTTCTCGGGTGTCTTCGATCTTGTTGTGCGAGATGCCGCGCAGGCTCTGCACAAACATCATGATCGTCGGCACGCCCGCGCGGCACACCTCGGCGGCATCGTGCAGCGGACCGCTCGGCAGCCGGTGCGAGGTGCCGCAGGTCTCGAGGATCGCCTGGTCGCACAGCTCGATCAGGTCGGGGTGAAACAGGATCGGCTCGATGTTCCAGATCCGCTCCCAGCTCACGTCGATCTTCTCCTCTTTGGCGAAGCGCTCGCTGGCGTCTTTGGCCTCCTGCAGCATGCGCGCCAGCGTGGCGGCGTCGAGGTGGCGCTGGTCGAGCAGCTGCTCGGCCGTCTCGACCACCGAGGTGACGATGCCGGGGCGGCAGACCACGCCGCCGCTGGTGCACACCGCGCCGCTGCCCGCGCGCCGCGCGATGTCGCGGATCTCGAGCGCCAGCTTGGCCGCGCCGGCCAGCGCGTCGCGCCGCTTGTCCATCGGCGTTGAGCCTGAGTGCGCGGCCTGGCCCTTCCAGATGATGCGGTGGCGCTCGACGCCGAAGGTGCCGAGCACCACGCCCAGCGGTAGCTCCATGCTTTCGAGCACGGGGCCTTGCTCGATGTGCAGCTCGAGGTAGGCCGCCGCGTTTTTCAGCTGGGCGCCGGCCGCGCGCGCGGCGTAGAGGTCGATCCCCACGCGCTGCAGCGCATCGGGCAGCGCGATGCCGTCGCGGTCCTTCAGCTCGGCCAGGTCCTCGGGGTCGAAGTTGCCCGACGCCGCGCTCGATCCGAACAGGCTGCGGCCGAAGCGCGCGCCCTCTTCGTCGGCCCAGTCGACCAGGCGCACCGTGACGGGCGGGGTGCCCTCGGCGGCGATGCGGCGCAGCACCTCGAGGCCGGCCAGCACGTTCAGGCAGCCGTCGAGCCAGCCGCCATTCGGCACCGAGTCGATATGCCCGCCGATCAGCAGCTCTTTCTCCGACGCGCCGCGCAGCGTGGCCCACTGGTTGCCGGCCGGGTCGATCTCGACCTCCACCGGCAGCTGCGCGAGCTTTTCGCGCATCCAGGCGCGCGCCGTCACCCACCTGTCGGTGAAGGCCACGCGCTGCGCGCCGTCGGCGTCGCCGGTGAGCGCGCGCAGCTCCTTCAACTCGTCGATCGTCCGCTGTGGCTGCAGGGCCGAACCGCTGGTCATGGTGTTGCTCCAATCTGCTTGTGGCTGCGCGGCGCGGCGTGGCGGCGGGCGCGCCGGCAGTGAGGCTGGCTACGGGCGGTGAAGAGGCTCCGATTGTAGCAGAGGCGCGCGGCCCACGCAACTTGGCAGGCGCCTGGGAGCTGCGCCTGTGGAGGAGAAAGCGTGGCGGCTCGGGCTGCGCGGGTGGCGCATGCCTCAGGGCGCCGCAAGGGCTGCTGGGCCACCCTGAGGCATGCGCGCACGGCCTTGCGGCCGGCATGGCCGATCTTCTCACCGGCTGGCGGCTGCCGGGAAGCGCTAGCGGCGCCTGGGCAGCGGCCGGGCCGGCGCGGCGGGCTCGCGCGGCAGCACCGGCGCCTCGGCTGTGGCAGCGGCCGGCGCGCGCTCCTCGAAGCGGTAGAACTGGTCGAACAGCACCTGGAGCACCACGGTGAACGGCACCGCCAGCAGCGCGCCCATCACCCCGCGCGCCTCGGCGCCGATAAACAGCGCAATGATGATCACCAGCGGGTGCAGCCCGACGATCTCGCCCACGACCTTGGGGTAGACAATATTGGCCTCGACGTTGGCGATCACCAGGTACAGCACCAGCACGCCCAGCGCCAGCCACGGCGAAACCGAAAGCGCCACCAGTATAGCCAGCCCGGTCACGATCGCGCCGCCGACATACGGGATCAGCTCCATGAACGCGGCCGCCAGGCCCAGCGCGAAGGCGTAGGGCACCCCCATCAGCGCCAGCCCGATCCCGAAGCACACGCCGTAGAACACGCACACCAGCAGCTGGGCGCGCACCCAGTGGCCTAGGCGGTCGCCGATCTGGCCCGCCAGCTGCGCGGCGGTGGGCCGGTAGGACGGCGGGAAGAAGCGTGCGATAAAGCGCGGCGCGAACTCGGCGTCGGCCGTGAGGATGAAGCCGACCACCAGCACCAGCAGGCCGTTGAGGATCAGCGACGTAAGCGTGCGGCCCAGGCCCACCAGCAGCGCGCCCACGCTGCCCACCAGCGCGCCAAGCTGGGCGCTCAGCTGCTGCGCGAGGTCGTTCAGCTTGAAGGACTGCTGCAGCGAGGGAAACAGCGGCCCGAGCCAGCTGCCGGGCGCGTCGACCACCGCTGTCGTCAGGCTCGGCAGGTTATCGCTGAGCTGGTTCACCTCGTCGATCAGCACCGGCGCCGTCACGGCGACCACCACGCTCAGCAGGCCGAGCAGCGCCAGGTAGATCAGCACGATCGCCACGGCGCGCGGCACGCGCTGCGCCGACAGCCAGGCCACCGCCGGGGTGATCGCCACCGCCAGCAGGATCGCCACAAACAAGATCAGCAGGATGCTGCTGAAATTGGCGATCAGCCAGACCAGCGCCAGCGCCGCCAGCAGCAGCGCCACGCCCTTCGCCGTGATGCTCACAGAGATCGATTGCGGCATGGGGCTTTCTCCTGCGGCGCGGCGCGCCAGATACTCTTAGGGCTTACGTAGTATAGCACCCGCGATGCCACCAGCAGCGCGCCGGTATGGTACAATCGCGGCGTTTCGATCGCCCGGGCGCAGGCCCGCAGCCGAATGCGAGCGCCGCCGGCCCGCCAGGCCCGGGGTGTTCACGCCCGGCAGCGCCGGCGCCGCGGGCTGAGCTGTGGGCACCTATCGCATGATCGCCCGACGCACACCTGCCATCCTCGCGGCCATGGCGCTGGCGCTGCTGCTGTTCTACAAGGGCGGCGCGCTGCTGCCGGCGCTGCTGGGCCTGGCGCTGTTCGGCGCGCTGGCGCTGCTGCGGCCGGATCTCGCGCTGCTGTTCGTGCCGCTCACCGCGCCGCTGTACCTCATCCCCGGCGCGCTGCCGGGCCTGCGCGCCAGCGCCTTCGACCTGCCGCTGCACGAGGCCGCGCTGCTGCTGGCGCTTGCCGCCGCCGCCGCGCGCTGGCTGTGGGCGCGCTTTGGCCCGGCGCGCCCGGCTCGGCCGCCACGCCTGCCGCTCGGCGCGTGGGCGCGCGTGTTTGCCCCGCACCTGCTGTTTCTGCTGGCCGGCGCGCTGGGCGTGGCCCTGGCGGTGGCGCGCGGCCCGGCGCTGATCGAGTTCCGCCGGCTGGTGGCCGAGCCGCTGCTGTTCTATGCCCTGGCGCGTCGCCAGCTTGCGGCCGAGGCGCGCGAGCACGGCGGCCGTCCGCCGGCGCTCGTCGCCGCGCTGGTGATCGGCGGCGCGCTGGCCGGGCTGCTCGGTCTGCTGCAGTACGCCGGGCTCGATCTCGTGCCGCTGCTCGGCAAAAAGCAGTGCTTCGCGCCCGATGGCGGCGTCTGCCCAAATGTGATCGCCGACGGCGGCGTGCGGCGCGTGCTTTCCGTGTACGGCCACCCCAACAATCTCGGGCTGTTTCTCGGGCGCGCCTGGCCGCTGGCGGCGGCGCTTGCGCTTCCGGCGCTGCGCGCGTTTTCAGGGCGCTTTACCGCAGGCGACGAACGACAACAGACAAAGGGCGAACAGGGCACATCGCTTCGTGTTTCGCCCTTCGCCCTTCGTCCTAGCCGCAAGGCGAGAGCTCGGAACGGTTCTTGGCTCTGGGCGCTCGGCGCGCTGCTGTGCCTCGGCGGCATCGCGGTGTCGTTCTCGCGCGGCGCCTGGCTTGGCGCGGTGGCTGCGGCAGTCGTGCTGGCGCTTGGGCTTATGGCGCGCGGCGGCGGGCCGCGCCAGGGCGCCAGGCCGGCGGCGTGGCTGCTGGCCCTGGCCGGCGCCGCAGTCGTGCTGGCCGGGCTGGCGCTCTCGCTGCGCGGCGATGTCACCGCCGGCAGCACGCCGGTGCGGCTGCTGCTGTGGCGCGAGGCGCTGGGCTACATCGCCCGGCACCCCCTTGGCATTGGGCTCGACCAGTTCGGCGTCTACCACGACCCCGCGTCGGGCCTGAGCCTGATCGACCCGGCGCTGATCGGCACCAGCGAACAGTTCGCCGCCCACCCGCACAACCTGCTGCTCGATATCTGGCTGCGCCTCGGGCCGCTCGGCCTGGCCGCGTTTGGCTGGCTGCTGTGGCGCTCGCTGCGCGCCACGCTGCGCCGGCCCACCTCCGCGCTCGCGCTTGGCGTCGCCGCCGCAACCGTCGCCGCCCTGGCGCACGGCCTGGTCGACAACTTCTACTTCGTCAGCGATCTCGCGATTGTATTCTGGCTGCTGATCGCGCTTTCTGAGGCGCTCGAGCGGTAATACTAGAGCAGGGCGCAGGGCGATTGAGCGAGTGAGCGCCAGAGCGTTC
This sequence comes from Kouleothrix sp., assembly GCF_046328425.1. NCBI lineage: Bacteria > Bacillati > Chloroflexota > Chloroflexia > Chloroflexales > Roseiflexaceae > Kouleothrix > Kouleothrix sp. The sequence continues at coordinate 83,113 of NZ_JAXLWP010000003.1, read as the reverse complement.
GAGTGGAGAGCGGAGAGCGGTGGAGCGGGGAAGCGCAGAGCGCTATGCCTCAGGGCCAACCACCACCCGCATCCGCGCCACGAGGCATGCCCCGCCGGCGGTGTACACGCGACAGCATGCTTTATGGGGCCCGCAGCCCCGGCTCACCCCGTGAGGGGAGAAGGCGCGCACGATGCGCGCCCTACGGGAAAGGCCGTACCACCATCAACGCCATACGCTTATGACTTGCGGCGCACCATACCGTGTCGGTTTGCCGCGAGGCATGCGCCACCGGCGGTGTGCACGCGACAGCATTCATTACGGGGTCTGGGGCGAAGCCGGGTACCCCCTGGGTGACGCGGAGGTACAGGAGGCCGGCGGCGGCCTCCTGCTGCGGGGCGCGGGGGCGCGTAGCCTCCGAACGCCCTCGCAGGGGAAATGGGGCGCGCAGCCCTCGCAAGCCGTCAGGCGCTGCCGCCGGCGCTTGGCGAGCAACTTGCTACACACTCCCAATCGGCAACCAGCAACCTGCCAACCTGCAACCGAGCACAATCCACAACCTGACGAAAAGGAATTGCAATGGATCTGACACCGCTGATCCTCGAGCGCAAGCTCGACAGCCGCCTGTGGGGCGGCGACACCCTGGGCGGCTGGCTGGGCCTCGCCAACGCACCCGCTCACCTGGCCGAGTCGTGGCAGGTGTACGAGCATAACCTGGTGGCCGAAGGGCCATTCGCCGGCCGCACGCTGGCCGATCTCGCGCGCGACCACGGCGCGGCGCTGGTTGGCACGCGCCCGTTCGCGCGCGGCGGCGCCGACTTCCCGCTGCTGGCCAAGTTCATCGACGCCGCCGACCACCTGTCGATCCAGGTGCACCCCGACGACGCCTACGCCCATAGCGTCGAGGCGCACACCGGCTTTCACGGCAAAACCGAGGCCTGGTACATCCTGCGCGCCACGCCCGGCGCCAGCCTGATCCACGGCCTGGCGCACCCCACCACCCGCGCCGCCTTCGCCGATGCGCTGCACGACGGCACGCTGAGCGAGCTGATGCGCCGCGTGCCGGCCCAGGCCGGCGATACGGTGTTCGTGCCGGCCGGCACCATCCACGCGATCAACGCTGGGATCATGCTGTTCGAGATCCAGCAGAAATCCGACCTGACCTACCGCGTGTACGACTACGACCGCCGCGACGCCAACGGCCAGCTGCGCGAGCTGCACGTCGAGCGCGCGCTCGATGTCGCGAACTTTGGCGAGCAGCCGCCCGCCAGGGCCGTGCCCGAGCGCATCGACGAGGCCCGCACGCTGCTGGTGCGCTGCGAGTATTTCGCGATGGAGCGCTGGGACGTGCGCGAGGCGCGCGCCGCCGCCACCGACCCTGGCAGCTTCGAGATCCTGACGGTGATCGACGGTGCGGCCGAGCTTGGCTGGGCCGGCGGCGCGCGCGCGCTCCGGTGCGGCGAGTCGGTGGTGCTGCCGGCCGCGCTGGGCGAGTACCAGCTGCGCCCGGCCGGCGCTGCCGCGCTGCTGCGCTGCTACGTGCCCTAGCCGCGTCTGGCCCTCTGGCTAGCGCCCCCAACCGCCCCGCAAGCTGAAAAGGCCGCCGCCACCTGCTGCCGGCGGCCTGCCCGGCACCCCGCCAGAGCGCCGCGAACCTTGACGGAACGCGGTCTTTAGGCTACCATCCTGGCTGCTACCGAGCTTAGGTTTCACAACGCGCGCTTGGCGACGCATAAGGATAGCCGTATGACCTATGCCGTCAACCCGACGATCTTCCGCGCCTACGATATTCGCGGCGTTGTCGACGTCGATCTGTCCGAGGCGGTGTATGCCACGCTTGGGCGCGCGGCCGGCACCTACTTCCGCGCGCGCGGCGGCCGGCGCATTGTGGTCGGGCGCGACGCGCGGCTTACCTCGCCGGCCTATGCCGCCGCGCTGATCGAGGGCCTGCGCGCCACCGGCTGCGATGTGATCGATATTGGCATGGGGCCGACGCCACTGATGTATTTCGCCCAGTCGTACCTGCGCGCCGACGGTGGCGCGGTGGTTTCGGCCAGCCATAACCCGCCCGAGTTCAACGGGCTGAAGCTGCGCCAGGCCGTGCCGCGCTTCGGCGGCGAGCCGCTCGCCAGCGACCAGATCCAGCAGGTTGGCCGGCTGGCCAATGGCGGCGCGTTCGCCAGTGGCAGCGGCGGCTACGAGCAGATCGACATCAGCGATGCGTACGTCCAGGATGTCGCCCGGCTCATGCGCCTCGAGCGGCCGGTGAAGATCGCCCTCGACGGCGGCAACGGCGCCGGCGGCCCGCTCGGCGTGCGCGCGTTCGAGGCGATCGGCTGCGAGGTGCTGCCGCTGTACATCCAGCCCGACGGCACCTTCCCCAACCACCACCCCGACCCGCTGAAAGAGGCCAACCTGCGCGACCTGATGCGCCTGGTGCGCGAGCAGGGCGCGGCTATTGGCATTGGCCTCGACGGCGACGCCGACCGGCTTGGCGTGGTCGATGGCAGCGGCGCGATGGTGTTCGCCGACCGCTACATGATCGCGCTGGCCCGCCACGTGCTGCGCGCCGGCCCGGCGCCGATCATCTTTGATGTGAAGTGCAGCACAGTGCTGCGCGATGCCATCCGCGCGTTCGGCGGCACCCCGGTGATGTGGAAGACCGGCTACACCAACGGCACCGCCAAAATGCGCGAGCTGGGCGCGCCGCTGGCCGGCGAGCTGAGCGGCCATATCATCACGGATATCGAGAACCACGCCTTCGACGACGGCATCTTCGCCGGCTGCTACCTGCTCAAGGCGCTCGAGCAGAGCGGCCAGACGCTCGAGCAGGCGCTCGCCGACTACCCGATCCTGCCGTCGCTGCCCGAAGATCGCGTTCACGTCGACGAGGCGGTGAAGTTCAAGATCATCGAGCACGTGCGCGACACCTTCGCCCCCAGCTACGATGTCTCCGACGTCGACGGCGTGCGGGTCGACTTCGGCGACGGCTGGGGCGTGGTGCGCGCCTCGAACACCGAGCCGGCAATCACCACGCGCTTCGAGGCCCGCACGCCCGCGCGCGTGGCCGAGATCCGCGCGCTCATGCTCGCCGCCGTCGAGGATTTCAAGCAGCACGGCTAGCCTTTGCGTTGCGGGTTGCAAATTGCGCACATACCAGGGCCAGAACCCAAAACTCAAAATACAGAACTCAATGAGCCAGCGCCCGCGTATCAGCCGCCAATATTGGGAGGGAATCTACACCGTCGATTTTACACTCGACGGCGTACGGCAGCGCTGCGCCCAGATCGGCCAGGCCCTGCTGGCACACAAGCTCAGCTGCCTGGTAGCCCACGATACGCGCTTCATGGCCGGCCAGTTCGCGCGCTACGCCTACCGCCTGCTCGCAGCGCAGGGCGTGCCGGTGAGCTTCTGCCCCAACCCTGCGCCGTTCCCGGCCGTCGAGCTGGCGCTTGAGCAGCGCCGCGCCGACAGCGCGCTGCTGCTCTCGGCGCGCAACCTGCCGTTCTGGTACAGCGGCATGGTGCTGCTCGCGCCGCTGGCCGGCCAGGCGCTGCTCGACGAAGGCCCGCCGCTCGCGCTCGCCGCCCCCGCCGAGTTCCCGCCTCCGCCCTTCGAGCCCAACGATCGCTCGCAGATCGACCTGCGCGCGCCCTACCTCGAGGCGCTGCGCGACGCGATCGACGTCGAGCTGATCCGCAACACAACGCTCACCGTGTTTGTCGACCCAATGAACGGCACCAGCAGCGGCTACATCCCGGCCGCGCTCGGCGACGGCGGGCAGACCAAGGCGATCGAGATCAATCGCGAGATCGACCCGCTGTTTGGCCGCCAGCCGCCCCAGCCTAGCGAGGCTGGCCTCAACCGGCTGCGCAAGCTGGTGAAAGAAAGCGACTCGCACCTCGGCGTGGCGATCTCGGCCGACGGCCGCGCGATCGGCGTGGCCGACAACACCGGCGAGCTGGTGCCGCCGCACGATATGGCGCTGCTGCTGGCCGATTACCTCAGCCGCGAGTACCGCCACCGCGGCATGGTGGTGGTGCCGCCGATCGCCGATGGCGTCGACGTGGCCGCGCTGCGCAGCTGGGAGTCTGCGTCGGGCCTGAAGATCGAGTTCGCGGCCGACCCGGCCGCGCGCATCGCCGAGATGCTCGGCCAGGATCGCAACAGTGTGCTGGTGGGCGTCACTGCCAGCGGCGAAACCACGCTTGGCCGCTACGGCCCCACGCCCGACGCCGTGCTGGCCGCGCTACTGCTGATCGAGATCGTCGCGCGCTTCGGCAGCAAGCTGCGCCCGCTGCTTGCTCAGGTCAAGCGAACACCATAATGCGCCTCAACGATATTACCAAACGGCTTGCGTCGCTGCGCCACCTCGGCCTGCCGCTGGCGCTGGCCTCGCTTGGGATCGTGTGCATCTCGCTCGGCATCGCCTACTTCGTGATCGCGCTCTATCGCACCGCCGAGCTGCCTGGCTTTTTCTTCTACCTCACGCTGCAGTTCCTCGACCGCTGGGCGCGCGGCTGGCTGCTGACGCTGGTGGGCCTGGCGATCCTGGCCGCCGGCGTGTGGCTGCTGAGCGGCGTGGCGATCATCCCGCTCAGCGCCAAGCCCGGCAGCGAAGACGAGTTCGTGCTGGCCTACCGCCGCGCCAACCGCCCGCCGCGCATTACCGTCGTGTCCGGCGGCGCCGGCCTGCTGATCCTCGCCAGCCTTGGGCGCTACGCCAGCCGGCTCACATGCATCACCCCGGTGCAGGACCCGGTCGAGTATTACTACCGCGCGTCGAGCCTGTATAACTTCGAGAATGTGATCTTTGTGCCGCCTACCCCCGATCGCCTCGACGTCGAGGTGGTGCTCGACGACGGTACGCACCACAATATCAAGGAAAATATCTCGCACCGCGAGCTGCTGGCCACCCGCCACGCCGTCGATACCATGCTCGTCGATAGCTACGGCAGCGCCGGCGCCGAGCGCCGCCACCTGATCTTTCGCCAGGCGATCGAGGCGCTGCAGCAGGCCGACGCGATCGTGCTCGGGCCGGGCAGCCTGTTCGAGGGCATTCTGCCAAACCTGCAGATCCCCGAGGTGCGCGAGGCCATCCAGCGCAGCAAGGCCCGCAAGATCTATATCTGCAGCCTGATGACCGAGCCGGGCCTTACCAGCGGCTTCGGCGTGGCCGACCACATCCGCCAGATTGTGCGCTACGGCGGCTTCGCCCCCGACTACGTCCTGGTGAATGCTCAGCGTATCGACCCCGATGTGCGCCAGATGTACGAGGCCGCGCACCAGGCGCCGGTGTACATGAACCCCGAGGAGTACGAGGAAACGATCGTCAGCAAGACCGACCGCGTCACAATGCGCGATGTGGTGGTCGAGGGCGCGGTGGTGATCGAGGCCGACCTGGCCACTTCGGTGGTACAGCTTACCGCCTCGCTCGACCAGCCGGGCGCCGGGCGCACCGTGCGCGTGCTGCGCCACGACCCCGACAAGCTCGCCGCCGCCATTCTTGAAATCTTGCGCCGTGAGTAGCGCCTGAGCGATGGGCAGCACAAAGCGCTACTCTGCTGTTCGGAACTATGCCGGAAACTGTTGTCCTATTCGAAGACGAAGGCTACCGCCTGCTGCTGCCGCTGGTCTACTCGCGGCCAGTGTTCGAGCTGCGCTGCGGCCTGTTCACCGCCCGCGAGCGCCTGGCAACGCTGCTTGGCCACGCGCCCGCCGCAGTGTGCCGCGCGCACCTGGCTACGTTCTACGGCGCCGGGCGCTGGCCGCTGGGCCTGCTGGCCGAGCAGCACCCGCTGCTGTTTGTGAATGGCCGCGCGCTCGACATGGCCTGGTTCGGGCGGCTCGCCGCCGAGCCACTCAACACGATCTACGTCGCCGCCGATGCTCGCGGCGCTGCGGTGCTGCTGGGCGCGCGCCTCTCGCCTACGCTCGCCAGCGCGGTGCTGCTCGACCTGCTCGAGCAGCGCGCCGCCGCAGCGCTCGATGAGCTGCGCCGCTTTGGGCGCGTTGTTGAGGTTGCGGCGCCGCTGCTGACCTACCCGTGGGATCTGATCGGCGCCAATGGCGAGCAGATCGTGCGCGACCTGCCGCTGCTGCTGCGCGCCGACGGCTGGGCCAGCGCCGCCGATCGGCCGATCGACGCGGCCGACGTGGTGGTGCACAACCCGGCTCAGGTGTTTGTTCACCCCCAGGCGCGGCTGGCCGGGCCGATCGCGCTCGACGCGCGCGATGGGCCGATCGTGATCGACGCCGCGCAGATCGAGCCATTCAGCTTCATCCAGGGGCCGGCTGCCTTTGGCGCCGGCGCGCTCGTCGCGAGCGCGCGCATCCGCGGCGAAACCACCATCGGCCCGGTCTGCCGCATCGGCGGCGAGGTCGAGGCCTCGATCGTGCAGGGCTACAGCAACAAGCACCACGATGGCTTTCTGGGCCATTCCTACCTGGGCGAGTGGGTCAATATCGGCGCGATGACCACCAACAGCGACCTGAAAAATACCTACGGCAGCATCCGCGTCGCCGTCGAGGGCCTCGGCCAGGTCGATAGCGGCGTGCTCAAGCTCGGCTGCTTCCTGGCCGATCATGTCAAGCTCGGCATTGGCGTGCACCTGAATGGCGGCGCGGTGATCGGCACCGGCTCGAATATCTTCGGCGTGCACTTCGCGCCGAAAACCATCCCGCCGTTCACCTGGGGCGGTGAGGTGTTTCGTGAGTACCGCATCGACGGGATGATCGAGGTGGCCCGCAAGGTGATGTCGCGCCGCAAGGTGGCGCTCGCGCCAGCCTACGAAGAGTTGCTGCGCGAGGTGTTCGCCATGACCCGCGGCAGCCGCGCCGAGATCGCCGCCGGCGGCCGCGCGCCGCGCCTCGCCGCCGACGGCGCCGTGCTGGCCCGCGCCGAGGCCGAGGCGCTGCGCGATTTCGACGCGGCCCGCCCGGCGGCGCGCTAGCCAGCCAGCGGAGGGTACGATCCTATGACGCGATCGATCCATGTGGTCGCAATCGGCGGCGGTGGCGGCGCCAGCCAAGTGCTGCGCGCCGCGCAGTCTTTCGCCTCGCGCCTCACCGCGGTGATCGCCGTCACCGATACCGGCCGCTCGACCGGGCTGGCCCGCGCGATCGGCGGCATCCCCGCGCCCGGCGATCTGCGCGCCACGATCGCGAACTTCGCCACCGACCCGCTGATCGCCCGGCTGCTGCAGCACCGCTTCAGCGGCGCGGGCGTGCCCCAGCTTGAAGGAATGGCCTTTGGCAATCTGCTTATTGCCGCGCTCGCCGAGGTGCAGGGCGGCTTCGGCGCGGCCGTGCGCACGGCCGCCGAGCTTGCCGGCTGCGCCGCCGAGGTGCTGCCCGTCTCCGACGCCAACACCGATATCTGCGCTGAGCTTGAGGGCGGCGCGCTGGTGCGCGGCGAGGTGCACGTGCGCGGCCTGGGCAAGCCGCCCATCCGGCGACTGTTTCTGCGCGAAGCCGCCCCGGCAAACCCCGCCGCGCTTGAGGCCATCCGCCGCGCTGATCTGGTCGTACTAGGCCCTGGCAGCCTATTCACGTCTATCCTCGCCGACCTGCTGTTCGACGGCATGGCCGAGGCCCTTCGCGCCGCGCGCGGCCAGGTGGTGTTTGTGTGCAACACCACTACCCAGCCCGGCCAGACCGACGGCTACGCCACGGCCGACCACGTGCGGCGCGTGGCCGAGGCGCTCGGGCCGGGCGCGCTCGACGCCGCGCTGATCAACCAGGGCACGGTCGACGCCCAGCGCCAGGCGCGCCTCGCCGCCGACGGCCTGCTGGTGCTCGCGCCCTCCGCTGCCGAGCTGGCGGCGATCGCCGCGCTGGATGTGCGGCCGGTGGTGCGCGATTTCGGCGAGCCGTCCGGGGTACAGCGCGTGCTGTGGAATAAACAAGATACTCTGCGCCACGATACCGCCGCCCTCGCCGCCGCGCTGCGCGAGCTGATCGCGTGATGCGCAGCAGGGGCGCCAATGTACACCGCGCATTCGACCCTCGCAGCTAGCAGAAGGAGGAGCCCACATGCCCGACCCTCGTGTAGCCAAGCTTGCGCGCGTGCTCGTGCGCTACTCACTCGGCCTCAAGGAAGGCCAGCTATTCCAGATCAATGCCGACGCCGTGGCCGCGCCGCTGGTGCGCGAGCTGTATCGCGAGACGCTTGAGGTCGGCGCGCTGCCGCTGCTGCGCCTGACCGTCAGCGGCATCGACGAGATCTTCTACGCCCACGCCTCCGAAAAGCAGCTCACCACCGTCACCGAGCTGGCGCGCCAGGAGAACGAGGCCATCCACGCGCTGATTGGCGTGCTGGGCAGCGAAAACACCAAGGCGCTCAGCAACGCCAACCCGCAGAAGATCGCCCTGCGCAGCAAGGCCGCCCGCGAGCTGCGCACCCGCTTCTACCAGCGCGTCGACAACGGCGAGGCTACCTGGGCCGTGACCCAGTTTCCCACCCAGTCGGCCGCGCAGGATGCCGATATGTCGCTGGCCGAGTACGAAGATTTTGTCTACGGCGCCGGCAAGCTCGACCACGACGACCCGGTGGCGGCCTGGCGCGTCGTGCACGACGAGCAGCAGCGCCTGGCCGATATCCTGGCGGCCAAGCGCGTGTTCCGCATCGTCGGCCCCGACACCGACCTGACCTACGACACCGGCGGGCGCAGCTGGATCAACGCCGACGGCAAGAAGAACTTTCCCGACGGCGAGGTGTTCACCAGCCCCGACGAGACCAAAACCGAAGGCCACATCCGCTTTAGCTTCCCGGCTGTCTACGCCGGCCGCGAGGTGTCCGACGTGCGGCTTGAGTTCCGCGAGGGCAAGGTGGTGAAGGCCAGCGCGGCGCGCGGCGAAGACCTGCTGCACAAGCTCATCGATATGGACGAGGGCGCCCGGCGGCTCGGCGAGGCGGCGTTCGGCACCAACTACCAGATCCAGCGCTTCACCCGCAACATCCTGTTCGACGAAAAGATCGGCGGCACTATTCACCTGGCGCTCGGCGATTCGTTCCGGGAGGTCGGCGGGCAGAACCGCTCGGCGCTGCACTGGGATATGGTCTGCGATCTGCGCCAAGGCGGCGAGGCCTATGCCGATGGCCAGCTGATCTATAAAGACGGCAAGTTTGTGATCTAAATCTATGCATACCAACCCTTCTGCCGACAGCGCGGCGCTCGCCGAGCGCTACCCGCTCACCGTCGCCGCCTTCGAGCACATGGCCGCGCTCGAGCACCTCGACCGCGTGCTCAAGCTCGACGCTGCCTGGGCCGCGATCCGCAGCGGCCGGCCCGCCGCGCCGCGCGACGATGTCTACTCGTACTCGGCAGTCGCCGACCCGGCCGAGTACGACCTGATCTACGCCGGCGGCGGCCTGGGCCTGCTCCACGCGGCGATCATGGCGCGCCACGGCTTTCGCGTGCTGCTGTTCGACCGCGGCGAGGCCGGCTGCGCCCACCGCGAGTGGAATATCTCGCGCGACGAGCTGCGCGCGCTGGTGGCCGCCGGCTTCTGCAGCTGGGACGAGCTGCGCGACGTGATCATGGCCGAGTACGACACCGGCGTGGTGCGCTTCTTCACGCCCGAGCGGGCTGCGGCCCGCGAGCTGTGGATGCCCGAGGTGCTGAACGTCGCGCTCGACGCCGGCGCGCTGCTGCGACTCGCGCGCGGCAAGCTCGTGGCCGCCGGCGGCGTGGTGCTCGATCGGCGCGCGTTTCGAGGGGCGCAGGCCACCCCCGACGGCCCGCTGCTGGTGCGCGTCGAGCTGGCGCGCGACGACGGAACGCTCGAGCGCTATGTCGGCCGGCTGCTGCTCGATGGCATGGGCAGCGCCTCGCCGCTGGCGCAGCGCCGCTTCGGCGGCCGGCCCTTCGCCGGTGTCTGCCCAACCGTCGGCACTGTGGCGGCCGGCTTCACCCCCGGCACCGCCGACGACGAGCACAACCCGCGCGTCGGCGATATTCTGATCAGCGTCGCCAATGCGCAGCGCGGCCAGCAGTATATGTGGGAGGGCTTCCCCGGCCGCGGCGACGACCTGACGGTGTACCTGTTCTACTACGACACGCTGCTGAAGAACCAAGAGCCAAAAACCAAAAATCACTCAATAGCTGCGGGCGACCCTCGCTTCCCGGCTCTCGATGCTGGCCCGCCCTCGCTCATGCAGCTGTTCGAAGACTACTTCGCGCTGCTGCCGAGCTACAAGCGGCCCGGCCCGGAATTCCGGCATATCAAGCCGGTGTATGGCTACATCCCTGCCCGCCACAGCGTGCGCCCCCAGGAGGCGCCGCTGCTGCGCGGCGTCCTGCCGATCGGCGACTCGGCTGCCCAGCAGTCGCCGCTCACCTTCTGCGGCTTTGGCTCGCATGTGCGCAACCTGGGCCGCACCACCACGCTGCTGGCCGAGGCGCTGCGCACCGGCCTGCTCGGCCCGGAGCATCTCGCCCCGATCAGCGCCTACCAGGTGAATGTGTCGCTCAACTGGGTGTTCAGCCGCTTCATGCAGCCCTGGGATGCCGCCGACGACGTGAACGTGCTGCAGAATATCTTTCTGGGCCTGCTGGGCGATCTGGGCGTCGATCTGGCTCAGCGCTTCTTCCGCGATCGGATGATCTGGAGCGACTACCACAAAATGATCCTGGGGATGTTCTGGCGCCACCCGCGCATCGCCCTGATCGCCTGGCGCGTGCTCGGCCCTGCCGGCGTGCGCCAGTGGATCGCCGACTACCTGGCCTATAGCTTGGCCGCGCTGCTGGCCGCGCTCGGCCGCGGCCTGGGCGCCGCCTGGCGCGAACGGCTGGCCGGCGGAGTGGCGCGGCTGGCGCCAGCCGCGGCGCTACGCCTGCGCGCGCGCTTCGCCGAGTGGCAGGCCATGGGCTGGCTCTGACCAGCGGCTCAGCCCTTTCCACGGTTGGGCTGGCCGCCAAATATGACGATATGCTCTCAACCATTGACATCACCCGGCGACCTGGTATACTCAAAAAATAGTGCACCCAGACAACCCTGATCGTACCGGCTCGCGGCGCGCTCGGCCTACCCAGCTGCTGGGTTTTCCGGCGCCGCCGTGGGCCAGCGCCGATCAATCATAGCTCCATCATGCCGCCGGCGCGTCTCTGCCCCGGCATAACAAGAACGTCATCTTCGCACAACATCGTACTTGTTCTTTGTTACTCAGATCTTCCATTTCCACGCTCGAATGGTGCAGACTTTTGCTCTCCGGAGCAAAGGTTTGTTTCTCTATGCCCGGAAACCTAATGCCGGCGGGCTGCCGGAGGAGGTTGCCGGCGATACGGCGAGAGCGGCGCCATGCGAACGATAACAAAAGGTTCATCGGGGGTTGGGCGCGATTCACAGTCTATTCAATGCAACCCTGTATGCTACTACATAAGTAGCTCGCTTGGCGCGGGCCCTTGCGCTGTTGCCCGACAAGCCGATCGCAGCATTACGCCAGCCTTTTCCGTAGTTGTTCGCCGCCCGCACCGGCGCAGCCCGCGCCGGTAGAAAGGAGAAAACACTCATAGGTACGAGACGATCTGGCGGTCATTGCACGCTACCCAGCCCTGGCTATGCACACAATCGATCCATGGGCTCTACCATCGCACTACCTGTTCCGCCGGAACGTTGGATGCCGAGCCGCCCGGCCGCATGCCGCGCTTGCGTGCTCCGCATTCATTCGCAATGACGCATTAAGGAGAGAAGATCAATGAAAAGAAAGCTGTTTGCTTTCAGTATGACCCTGGCATTGCTGCTGAGCGTGCTATCGGTCGCAAGTGTTGGGGCGCACACTGTACAAATCGAAAACAAAGCCGGGCTCACCCCCGCGCGCACCGATTGGTTCGGCGTCAAGCCGCCGGCCGGTATTGGCGCGGTGATGCGCAACAATGCCCAGCAGGGCGAATTTGTGTTTGGCGACTCGCTCTCGATCAACGGCGCGCCTGATGCGCGCCAGATCACCGCGACCGACCCGGTGACGCGCGCGGCCAACCTCGATTTCTTTAGCGTCACCGCCGACTTCAACAATATTTATTTCCTGGCCAAGGTCGATCGCTACGTGGGTATTACCCAGAGCCCGTCGATCAACCTGATCATCACGATCGATAGCAACCACAACGGCACCGGCCGCGCCGACGTGCCGGTTGGCACTGGCACCTTCACCACCACCAACGTGCCGAGCGATGCCGGCTGGGAGAACGCGATCAACCTGCAGTTCAGGCCCGGCAATGGCACTACCGCCGGCGTGGTGGGCGCGAACAAGATCCTGATCTACGACGGCGCCAACCCCAACGGCAAGAACTGCACGAGCTGTGCCGGCCAGCTGGCCAGCGCCGCTGTGGCCAAGGGTAGCTTCGTCGAGCTGAGCGTGCCGTGGACGGCGCTGACCGCCGCCAAGCCGGTTGTCGACAACGCGAACAACTTCCTGCGCTTTACCGTGGCCACCACCTACAACAACCTGGCGGTTCCGAGCGATGGCTACAACTCGCCGATCATCGACGTGCTGAGCACCAGCACCTCGAAGAACACGCTGCAGGACATCCAGGACGGCACGATCGACACCAGCTTCGACGTACACTTCAACAACAACTCGGTGCCGGGCGGCCAGCCCAGCTACGAGCCGTACGCGCCGCTGGTGGTGACGGAGTTCCAGGCCAACCCGGTTGGCAAGGACACCCCCGGCTCCGCGTCGAGCGGCGACAGCGAGTGGATCGAGATCTACAACCCGAACAACTACGCTATCTCGCTCTCCGACTACAAGATCGGCAACGCCGCCACCCGCAGCTCGTCGCCCACGTCGAGCCAGGGCACCTATCGCTTCAAGAGCGGCACGCTGGCCAGCAAGGCGCTGCTGGTTGTGGCCCGCAGCAAGGCCGATTTCCTCAAGGCCCACGCCGGCTACACGGGCACGCTGCTCGACCTCGCCTCGGATATGACCAAGTACACCGCCTGGTCGGCCGGCGACCTCGACCTCGATAACATCAACGGCCTGGCGGTCGAAGAGCAGCTTGTTCTGATCGACGGCAAGGACGACATCGTCGATATGGTGACGTACGGCAACCCGACGGTGCCGAGCGCGGGCGTGATCCCGATCCGCGTCGCCGACGTGCCCGAGAGCACCAGCTACGAGCGCTGCCCGTCGCTGCTCGACACCAACGGCGGCTTCATCGACGGTGGCATCAACGACCCGACCAGCAGCACCGACTTTGTGGTGCACACGCCGGGCACCGAAACCCCCGGCCAGCCCTGCAACGGCCGCGTCGGCCTCGACGAGTCGATCGCCAAGCGCGGCCCCGAGACGGCTACGGTCGGCACCGACGTGGTGTTCGAGCTGACCTACAGCAACATCGGCACGGCCGACGAGATCGGCGGCGTTCAGACGACGATCACCGACACCCTGCCGGTGGGCATGAGCTTCCAGTCGGCTAGCTACCTCGACGCCCCGTTGACGCCAACCGTCAACGGCCAGAACGTGGTCTTCAAGGTGACACCGCCGGCCAATGGCGGCGCGCCCTACACGATCGTGCTGACGGCGACGATCGCGGCCAATGCGCCGCAGAACACCGCGCTGGTCAACCGCGCGACGATCAGCTCGCCGAACGAGCCCAAGGACGCCCAGACGCAGAGCAACAACCAGTCGGAGTGGACCGTCACGACGCTGGGCCCGGCGCTGCTGGACGTCAAGTTCAACCCGGTGCTGTTCGCGGCCCCGCCCGGACGCAACTTCGCCTTCACGCTGCAGTATGGCAACAACGGCCAGAGCATCGCCGAAGGTGTCGACCTTGCGCTTACCGTGCCTTCGGGCGTGACGATCACCGGTGCGAGCGCGGGCAGCGCGACGCCGGCCTTCAACCTGCCGGTGCAGGGCCCGACGACGCTGCACTGGTCGGCCGACCAGCTCGACGCGCTCGAGAGCGGCGCGATTACGATCAGCGGCACGGTGGCCAGCAATACCCCCGAGGGCGCGTCGCTGCAGTTCGGCGCGACGCTCAGCACCACCACCGCCGGCGTCTCCAGCGCGTCGTCCAACGGCACGCTGAAGGCCGAGTACATCAAGATCTACCTGCCGATAACGCGCAAGTAGCTCTCTGTTCGCCATAGCGGAGCGCAGCGGGCGTGGGTTATACCCACGCCCGCCGCGCTATTCAAAATCAAAAAATAATGGTATAACCGTTGATATGAACCATGAACATCATATTTTGTGCCTGGCGGCGCGCCCGCAGCTGGCGCCCGCAGCCGAGCGCGAGCTGATCGCCCGCGTGCACGACCACGTCGATTGGGAGCTGCTGTGGAGCCAGGGCCACCTGCACGAGGTGCTGCCGCTGCTGGCCGCCAACCTGCGCCGCCTCGACGGCCAGATTGTGGTGCCGGCCGATTGGAAGATCCGCGCGCAGCGCCGCCAGTACGCTACGCTCATTCGCAATACCACCCTGGCCGACGCCATGGTCAGCGTGCTCGCCGCGTTCGAGCATGCCGGCGTGCGCGGCATCCCGGTGAAGGGCCTGGTGCTGGCCGAAACGCTGTATGGCGGCCTGGGCCTGCGCTCGCTTGGCGATCTCGACGTGCTGGTGCGCCCCGCCGATCTACCGGCGGCGCGGGCGGCGCTGCGCGGGCTGGGCTTCGCGCAAGAGGCCGACCCGGGCTTCGATAATTTGTACCACCCCTTTCACGATCCGCCCTACTACCGGCCCGCCGCTGGCGGCAGCGTGTGCCTCGAGCTGCACTGGGGCCTGTGGGCTACGCGCTTTTTCAGCCTCGGCACCGACGTGCTCTGGCGGCGCGCGCTCAGCGCCCAGGTGCACGGCACTACCATCACAGTTCTGTCACCTGAAGATACCCTGCTCCACCTGGCGATCCACCGCTCGCGCTCGCCGCTGCGGCTGCGCTTTGTGTGCGATATCGCGGCGCTGCTCGGCCGCCACGCCGCCACGCTCGATTGGGCCTACGTGCTCGAACAGGCGCGCGCGGCCGGCGCCCGCACCGCGCTGTTCTACGCCCTGGCGCTCTCGGCCGAGCTGCTCGACGCGCCCGCGCCGGCCCATGTGCTGGCCCAGCTGCGCGTCGGCGCGCTGAAGCGCCGGCTGCTCGAGCATACCTGCGGCGTCAGCGCGCTGTTCCGCCCCACCACGCCCGACGATCTCAGCCAGCAGCCATCGCTGCTGCTGCGGCTGCTCGAGCAGGACGGTATTGGCCATATTGGCCGCAACCTCGGCGCCGCGCTGCTGCGCAAAGGCCGCAAGCAGATCTACCAGGCTCGCCGCGCTGCCCGCACCAGCACAGCGAAAAGCCCGTAAATACAAATGAAGAAACTGTTATGGAGAGCGCTTGCCGCGTCTGTTATACTGAACACACTCGTATAGCGGCAGCGTGTATCGCTACTCTGCTATTGCACAGCCGAACGAGTGTATCAGCTCGATTGGCGAGCGCGCCGGCCGTATGGGAGCATCCATGGACACATCACCACCCACGCCTAGCCCGGATGTGACACTTCAGCGCGTCGGCAACGAGGCGATCTTGCACGATCGCCGTAGCGGCCGCGCTCACGTGATCAACGAGTCGGCCGCGCGCCTCTGGGAGCTGTGCGACGGCAAGGCATCGCTCGAGCAGGTCGTCGCGGCATTTGCCGCACCCTATGGCCTCGCCCCCGCCGACGTGCACGAGGATGTCGTGTATATCCTGGCGAAGTTCCGCGATCTTGGCGTTCTTACGTAGCGCACCGCTCGACGAGAGCCTATGGCAGTGGCGGCATCACAATCGAATACTGCTCAGGATACTCTGCCATTGGCCAGCTACCACGCCAGCTATGTCGTGCTGGGGATCCCGATCGACGTGCGCGTGTGCGACGCCGACGCGTTTGCCCGTGTCGATGAAACCTACGCGGCATTTCGCGCGCCGCCTGCCGCCGCGCCGGCCTTCGCCGCCTGGCTTAGCCGCGCCGACGACGGCGCTTACCTGGTGGCCGACACCCACGGCAGCAGCCAGCGCTGGCCCGACGCGCACGCCGCAACGATCGGAATGCTCGACCGGATGGTGCACGGCGTGCTGGCCGAGCTGTACGCCCGCGGCATCTATGCCATCCATGCCGGGGCCTGCACCTACCGCAGCGCTGCGCTGATCATCGCCGGGCGTAGCGGCCAGGGCAAGACGACATTAACCCTTGGGCTGGTGCGCCGCGGCTTTGGCCTGCTCTCCGACGAGTTTGCCGTGGTCGCGCCGGGCACGCGCCAGATCCTGCCGTACCACCGCAGCATCCACATCCGGCCCGGCACGCCCGAGCTGATCCGCGAGCTTGGCTTTGTCGCCGAGCGGCCGCCGGTTCACCTGGGTGGCGGGATCGAGTGGACGCTAACGCCGGACGACCTGGCGCGCGCCTTTCCCGGATGCCTGGCGCCTGCCGCGCCGCTCGGGGCTGTGCTGCTGCTCGATGGCCCGCCGCGCCCCGGCGAGCCGCCCGCGATCACACCGCTGCCGGCCGCGCTCGCCACGATCGAGCTGCTGCGCGGCACCTGGGCGGCCTCGCGCGGCTTCGCCGATGGGCTGGCGCGGATCGCGAGCCTGCTCGACGGAGTGCGCTGCGCAAAGCTGCGCACCGGCACGCTTGATGCTACAGCCGAATGCATCACGCAGTGGCTGGAGGCCAGCGATGATTGAACTTGATCGCAAGTGGCAGCACCACGCTCGCCGCCTGGTATTTGAAGACTACCGGCGCAGGCACGTCACGGCGTGGATCGCGCCGCACGGCACCAGCATGCGCCCGCTGATCGGCCGCGACACCTGGCTGCAGGTCGAGTTCGGCGCGGCGTCGGTTGCGATTGGCGATATCATCCTGTTTCCGCTTGGCGATATGCTGGTGGCCCACCGGGTGGTGGCCATGCGCCAGCGCCACGGGCAAACCATTGTGGTGCCGAAGGGCGATGCCGAGCCATTCTGCGATCCACGCGTGCCACTCGACGACGTGATCGGCGTGGTTCGGGCCTTGCGCGCCGGGCGCAATGGCGCAGTCAGCAGCCTGGGCTGCTCGGGCGCGCCCGCCCGCCTGATCGCACAGCTATCGCGGCAGCACGGCCGCGCCGCCAACGGCGCGCGCCGCTTCGCTGCGCTACTTCCAAACCCTCTGCGGCGGCTGGCTATTGGCGCCATCCCACCGCTTGCTCGGGTTGTCGCCCGCGTATTGTTCGCGCCATTCCCCTGGGCGGCCTGGCTTCGTATACCTGATCTTGCCGATGGAAGGAGGTGAAGTGCATGAAGTACGAGCGCCCTGAGATTCTCGTGACCTACACCGAGGAGGAGCTGGTCGAAGAGGCCGCCGTGTGCGTGGTATACGGTGGTGGCCCGATCCCCTAATGTTCGCAGGGCGTGCCGCGCGCTGCGGCACGCGTCGGCTCGGCGAGGGCAGCTGTAAGGCTGCCCTTTGCACACAAGTGAGCAACTAGCACAGCTATGCAGCCAGCAATCGAGACCAACGCGCTGACCAAGCGCTTTCGCAAATTGCACCGCTACCGCGACCTGATCCTGTACCCGTGGCGCAAGGCCGAACACCTCGCCGTCGACCAGGTGTCGCTGGCGATTGCGCCGGGCGAGCTATTCGGCCTGCTCGGGCAGAATGGCGCCGGCAAGACCACGCTGATCAGAATGTTATGTACCGCGCTGCTGCCCTCGGCGGGCCAGGCGCGCGTGGCCGGCTACGATGTCGTGCGCCAGGCGCGCCAGGTGCGCGAGCGGATCGGCCTGGTGAGCGGCGAGGAGCGCTCGTTCTACTGGCGCCTGACCGGCCGCCAGAACCTCGAGTTCTTCGCGGCGCTGCACCACGTGCCCGAGCCGATCGCGCGGCGCCGGATCGGCCAGCTGATCGAGCGGGTCGGCCTGGCCGACTTTGCCGACCAGCCGTTCCGAACCTATTCGAGCGGCATGCGCCAGAAGCTTGGCATCGCGCGCGGGCTGCTGCACCAGCCGCAGGTGCTGTTCATGGACGAGCCCACGCGCTCGCTCGATCCGATCTCGGCGCAGGCGATGCGGCGGTTCGTGGCCGAGTACATTATTGGCGAGCTTGGCTGTACCGTCATTCTGGCGACACATTCCATGGCCGAGGCCGAGGAGCTGTGCGACCGGCTGGCGCTGATCCGCAGCGGCCGGGTGGTGGCGCAGGGAACGATCGCGCAGCTGCGCGAGGGCCTGCACTACGGGGTGCGCTGCGCGCTGCGGCTGCGGCATATGCCGCCCGAGCTGCCCGGCGTGCTCGGCCGTACGCCTGGCTTGCTCGACGTGGCGGCATCGCGCGATGATGCGGGCCACCGCGTTGAGCTGACGTTACGCGAGGAAGGCCCGGCGCTGGCGGCCCTGCTGCGCGAGGTCGTCGAGAGCGGCGCCGATATTTACCACTTCGAGACACACCAGATCACACTTGAAGAGATCTACCTGCGCACACTCAGCGCGCCGGCTGAACAACCTGCGGAGGCAGCCGTATGCTGAGCTCGCTGCGCGTCCCCTGGGCGTTTCTACTGCGCGACTACCGGCTCGACGTAAGTTACAAGCTTGGCTTCTTGTTTCGCGTGGTCAGCGCGGTGCTGAATGTGGCGGTGTACTACTTCATCGCCAATGTGTTTAGCGACACCGCCGCGCCCTACCTGCGCAGCTACGGCGGCAGCTACTTCGCATTTGTGATCCTCGGAGTCGCCTTTAGCGAGTATATGTCGATCGGCATGAGCGCAATTGGCGACAGCGTGCGCGATGGGCAAACCACCGGCACGCTCGAGCTGATGCTGCTGAGCCCGACGCGGCTGCTCACCACGCTGTTCTCGTCGTCGCTCTGGAGCTATGTTTTTGCGACACTGCGTGTCTTTGTGTATATCGCGGTCGGTATCCTTCTAGGCATGGATTACGGCAACGCCAACGTGCCGTTTGCCATTCTGGCGCTGGCGCTGAGCATTGTCAGCTTCAATGCCCTGGGCCTGTTTGCGGCGAGCGTCATTATTCTGATCCGGCGCGGCGACCCGCTGGGCTGGGCTTTGCGGATCAGCTCCATGGTGCTGGGTGGAGTGTACTACCCGGTGGCCGTGCTGCCGGGCTGGCTGCGCGTGCTGGGCCAGGCGCTGCCGCTCACACACTCGCTCGAGCTGCTGCGCCGCTCGCTGCTCTTGGGCGAAGGGTTCGCGCAGCTCGGCGGCGAGCTGCTGATACTGGCGGCGCTCACGGCGGTGCTGCTGCCGCTTGGGCTGCTGGCCTGCCACCTGGCGATCACGATCGCGCGCGTTGATGGAAGCTTATCGCATTATTGACCGCACGCGCGCGACGAAAACAAACGCTATGACTATTCAAAAGTTCCTGCAAAATGAAAGGGGTTTTCAATGCGACGGTTCCTGCTTGTTTTCGTGTTGTTGTTAGCTGCTTGCGGCGCGCCTAATCTTACCAGCGCGCCTACCGCCGCTGTGCCCGCCGCTACCTCGGCGAGCACGCAGAACGATCCATGCTCGCTGACCGATGTGCGAGCCTATCAGATTCGCTATAACGATGTGATCGACGAGTGGGGCCAGGCGGTGATCCTGGCAGGGCAGTCGAAGCCGGCGGACCTGCAAGGGCCGATTGGGACGCTGCAGAAGATCAGCGATCAGCTCGCGGCTGTGCAGCCGCCGCTGTGCGCCAAGCAGGCCCACGACGACAGCCTGGCCGCCATGACGATGTCGATCGGCGGCTACAAGAAACTTCTCGATAAGCAGGACGTTGGCACGACGCTGCGTGAGGCGATCGACAAGCTGGCCGCGGCGCGCACGCTGATCACCGCGCTGCCTGGCCAGCCCGACCCGACCGCCACGCCGCTGCCGACGTTCACGCCTGCGGCGACGTTCACGCCCATCCCGACTCCCGAGCCGACGGCCACTGCGGTGCCGACGGCGACGCCGCTGCCGCGCAAGGGGATAATTGGCTCGAGCCGCGCCCAGGTGTACGAGACGGCCACGAGCGATACGCCGATCAAAACGCTGCTGAAGAACACCGAGGTGCAGGTGTTCGAGGCTCAGAAGGGCCGCATTCACATCCGCGCCGGCGCCGTCGATGGCTGGGTGCCGCAGTCGTCGGTGGTCATTAAGTAGCTCAAGCTCGGCCGATTACTTGCTTTAAGATGGTCGGGGCTCGGGGGCGGCTTTGCCGCTCCCGAGCTTTCTTTTTTGCGATGCCCTGCCCGGCTTCGCCGGGCAGGGCATCTCAGAGTCTGTTTGAAAAAGGTGCGCGAGGGGCATAGCCCTCGCATTCTCGCGGCGGCGGCCACATTCGTGGCCGCCACCCGCCAGAAAGAGTGAGTATTTGCCGGCTACTGTGCCAGGCGAGCCGGGCCGGCCGCGCCGCGCGGGCCTCTCAGAACGCGGTACAGTGTCAGCCCAACCAGCAGCAGCGCGCTGAGCACGTACAGGCTGTTGGCCCAGCCGGCCGCGCTGTCGGTGCCGCTCCAGACGCCGTGCGCCAATGCCAGGGCAAACGCGGCAAAGCTGAGGTAATGGATCGCTCGCCACAGCCGCGTGCTGATCCAGCGCCGCACGTAGAAGGTAAATGTCACCAGCACGGTCAGGTAGAAGCTGATCTGCCCGATGCCGACCCACAATGGGCGGTAGCTGGTGTTGGCAAATGGGATCAGGATCTGGGCCAGCGAGTAGCCAATGTAGCGATCGGCCAGCAGCGTGAGCGCGTGGATCGCCGCGAAGCCTACCCCCAGCAGGCTGGCGTGCTCGTGCAGGTCGCCCAGCGTCGGGCCGCCCGGCCAGGCGCGGGCCATGCGGTTGGTGATCGCCAGGCCTAGCGCCATCGACCACCACAGCAGCACGTACGACACCATGGCGCTGGCGCGCGTCAGGTACCAGGCGCTATGCTGGCTCAGCAGCACCGCGCCAAGTGCGCCAGCGCCACGTGCTAGCAAGAGCACGCCTATCGCCCCCAGCATCAGGACGCCAACCAGCAACGCCACCAGGATCGGGATGATCGCCAGCAGCAGCCGGTCAAGCGGGTCGGCTGCGGGCGCGGCGAGCGACTGTGGTTCGGCAGGCGCGGGCGGCTGGATCGAGCGGCTCGGCAGGGTCGATTTCACCTTTGTTCCTCCGCTGGGGCTATGCGGGCGGCATGGTAGGCGATGCTGCCGGGCTCAAGGTAGCCGGGCATGCGCTGGCTCAGCAGAACGCGGCCGTCGCCAAGCACCAGCAAGCCGGCTAGCTCGGGGCGCGCGTCGATCCAGGCGAGCCCGCGCGCGCCCCCTAGGATGCACGCGACCTTCGCGGCTGTTTCGGCGGCAGTGCAGTTGGGCGCCACGACAGTGGCCGAGAGCACATCGGTGACGGCCGGGCTGCCGGTGCGCGGGTCGATAATGTGGTGCTGCTCGTGCTCGCCTTGGCGCCAGCGGCGATAGTCGCGGCCCGAGGTGGCCACCGCGCCGCGCGGTAGCAGCAGTGTGCCGAGCGAGCTCTCGGCGGCAAGCGGGTTGGCCACCGCGATCGGCCAGGGCGAGCCATCGGCCATCGGGCCGCTCACGGCGATGTCGCCGCCGGCATCGACAAGCGCCGGGCCGGCGGATCGCAGGCGCCGCGCGGCTTGCTCGGCCGACCAGCCCTTCGCCACGCCGCCGAGGTCGAGGCGCATGGTGGCGGGAAGCGTGACGATACGCGAGCGTGCGTCGAGCCGGATCGTTCGCCAGTCGGTGGGGGCGGGCGGCGCGACGCTGTTCAGTGCCGCGCCGGCCTCGCGGCCGAGCGTGTCGAACGAGCGATCGTAGCCGGCGGCCTCGAGCGCGGCCAGCAGGGTTGGCCGCACCAGCCCATCGCTCTGGTGCGCGGCGGCGAGCGCCTGCTGAAGAACCTGCCAGAGCGTTGCGCTCACGCGCATGGCCCGGCCGGCGCCGTTCAGGCGCGCAAGCTCGCTGTCGGCGCGAAAGCGGCTGAGCACCTGCTCCCACTCGGCGAACCAGCCGGGCACCGCAGCCAGGCGCGCCTCGGCGGCGGGGCCTTCGGCGTCTACCACTGCCAACATGTGGCAGCCCATCGCTTGGAATTCACGTTGCTGCACGGCGGCCTCAGCGCGACGAATGAGTGCGGGTAATTGGCCGGCGGTATGTGCTGCCCTGGTTCGGGAAAGCCTGCGGCGCCGTGCCGCCGATCTGCGGCGCGGGCGAGCTATTGCCGCCGGTGCCGTAGGGGTTCTGGCCGCCTGGCAGGCGCTGGCGGCGCGTATGCGGTTGGGCGAATGCGCCTGGCTGGGCCGGCGCCTGGGCTACCGGCTGTGCCTGCGCGCTGGCGCTCGGCTGGTCGGCTAGGCCGAACGCGGCCCACCCGCCGAGGGTCGCCACCACCGCCGCAGTTGCCACCGACGACTTGAGGCTTGCGCGGAGCACCTGATTACCAAAAGAAGTGCGACGAGCCATCGCTTCTGCTCCTATGCTGCGAGTTCACCACGCTGCGGTTCTCGCGCAACGCTGCTGGATAGGATACTGCCAGAAGCTAAGAAACGTCTAAGAAGCCGGCCAGGTTAGATGAGGCATTGGTGAGAGCAGGGCGCGCTACTAGGGCGACCATTGGCGTGCCACCTGCTGTGTAGTGCCACATCCGGCTTTATGTTGGGGTTCGGGGGCGGCTTCGCCACCCCCGAAATTTCTTTTTGCGAAGCCAGGCAGGGCATCGCAAAAGCGAGCGATCAAACGGAGTTAACGCTAGCTGCCGTCGCCTGCAAGCCACGAGCGCATATACTCGGGTTTCTCCAGCTCAAGCGCCACAGGCGTGACGTGCAGCGGGTGGAATGTGTCGACCATCACCGCCAGCTCGGCCGTCTGCTTCGCGCCGATCGACGCCTCGGTGGCGCCGGGCTGCGGCCCATGCGGTAGGCCGCTGGGGTGCAGCGTGATGTCGTACTTCTCGATGCCCTTGCGCGACATGAAGTTGCCGTCGCAGTAGTATATCACTTCGTCGGAGTTCACGTTCGAGTGGTTGTAGGGCGCTGGAATGGCCTCGGGGTGGTAGTCGAACAGGCGCGGCACAAACGAGCAGACCACGAAATTCGGCCCGGCGAATGTCTGGTGCACCGGCGGCGGCTGGTGAACGCGCCCGGTGATCGGCTCGAAATCGTGAATGCTGAAGGCGTAGGGGAACAGGTAGCCGTCCCAGCCCACCACGTCGAAAGGGTGGTAGTCGAGGGTATGGCGGGTGAGCGCGTCGCGCACCTTGATGCGCAGCTCGAATTCGCCGCGCTCGGTGTGGGTTTCGAGCTCGGAGGGCGCGCGGAAGTCGCGCTCGCAGAATGGCGCGTGCTCGAGCAGCTGGCCGAACTCGTTGCGGTAGCGCCGTGGCGTATGCACCTCGCCACGCGCCTCGATCACGAAGAAGCGCGCCGGCTGCTCGGCTAGCTCGATCTGCCACGTGGTGCCGAACGGTATCACTAGGTAGTCGCCTGGGCCAAATGCCAGCCGGCCGAACTGCGAGCGCAGCACGCCGCTGCCCTCGTGCGCGAACCAGACCTCGTAGGCCTGCGCGTTGCGGTAGAAGTAGCCCATGCTGCGCGTCGCTACGCTGACGCCGAGCGTTACGTCGGCGTTGCCCAGCAGCGTCTGCCGCGCGCCCACCGGGTCGTCGCCGGCTGGCACGGCGGCGGTGCCGAAGGCGCGGTGGCGCAGCGCGCCGAACTCGGTGTAGCTGCTGGCGGCGGGGCCAAGCGCCTCGGCGCGCAGCACGCGCGGCGGCAAAAAGTGATGATACAGCAGCGACTGCACGCCGTGAAACCCCTCGAGCCCCATCACTTCCTCGCGGAACAGCCCGCCGTCGGGCTTGCGAAACTGCGTGTGGCGCTTGTGCGGTATCGCGCCGAGCCGATGGTAGAATGGCATGGCTCTCCTTTCTGCCGGCGCCCCACCGCGGGGCGCAGTGCGATTGAGAACGAGCTGCTGCTCGCACAGAGCGCGGGCCGCCGCTAGAGGTTGCCGCGCAGCGCCTGCTCGCGCTCGAGCGCCTCGAACAGCGCCTTGAAGTTGCCCTTGCCGAAGCTGCGGCTGCCGCGCCGCTGAATGATCTCGAGAAACACGGTCGGCCGATCCTGCAGCGGCTGGCTGAAGATCTGCAGCAGGTAGCCCTCGTCGTCGCGATCGACCAGGATGCCGCGCTGCGCCAGCGCCCGCAGGTCTTCTTTGATCGGGCCGACGCGCGCGGGCAGCTCGTCGTAGTACGAGTCGGGGACGCGCAGAAAGCTGATGCCGGCGGCGCACAGCGCGTCGACGCTGGCGATGATGTCGGCGCTGGCCAGCGCGATATGCTGCGCGCCAGGGCCGCCGTAGAACTCCAGGTACTCGTCGATCTGGCTCTTCTTGCGCCCCTCGGCCGGCTCGTTGATCGGGAACTTGATCTTGCCGCTGCCGTCGGCCATTACCTTGCTCATCAGCGCCGAGTACTCGGTGCTGATATCCTGGTCGTCGAAGTGCAGCAGCTGCTCGAAGCCGAGAATGCGGGCGTAGAACGCCACCCACTCGTTCATCTTGCCCAGCTCGACATTGCCGACAATGTGGTCGATCGCGGCGATGCCGGTTTCGGGCGCGGGCGCCGGGTTCTTGATCCGGCGGTAGCCGGGCATAAACGGGCCTTCGTAGCCGTCGCGCTCGACGAAGCTGTGGATGGTGTCGCCATAGGTGGCGATGCTGGCCTTCACCACCCGGCCGTGCGCGTCTTCCAGCACCGTGGGCGGCTGGACGCCGCGCGCGCCACGGCGCAGCGCCTCGGCGTAGGCCGCCGCTGCGTCGGCCACGCGCAGCGCGATGTCTTTCACGCCATCGCCGTGGCGCGCGATATGCTGCGCGATCGGGTGGGTGGGGTCGGGCCGCAGCGGCGCGCTCAGCACGAAGCGCACATTGCGCCGCTGAAGCACATACGAGGCCCGGTCGCGCACGCCGGTTTCGAGCCCGGCGTAGGCGATCGGCTGCAGGCCCAGCGTGGCGCGGTAGAAGTGCGCGGCCTGGCGTGCGTTGCCGACATAGAACTCGACATAATCAATGGCCTGAAGATCGAGGGGATCGTGGCTCATAGCGCCTCCATTTCTGCCGTTGTGGCGCGCATCATCGCGCGGCCGGTCGTTGCCGGGTGAGCAATGGAATGCTGTGGTCGAGGCCGATTCTTTGAGAAATTAGGTACAAGTTTAGCAGCATAGCCGGCCGATGAACAGGGCAACTGGAAGCCGCTGCGAGCAATCGAGCGCGGGTTTGAAAGTAATTTGGGCGTCCGGCATTGATTTCGAAATCGGCTGCTGGCCGACATTGTGCGGCTATTCGGTGATAGAATACCGGCAGCGTCATCGAAACGAAAAGAGGAGCGTATGAGCGATGCCCTAGCCCGTATTCGAGCGATTCTCGAGACCACGCCGCTGCGCTGGAGCCAGCTGGCGGCGACGGTGGACGCCGAGCTGCTGGCCGAGCGCCCCGCCGCCGGCGAGTGGTCGGCGCTGGAGTGCCTCGAGCACCTGCTCGATACCGAGCGGCTGGTCTTCCCGGTGCGGCTGGCGGCGTTGCGCGACGGGCGCGATATCCCGGCGTTCGACCCAGGCACGCAGGGCACGCAGGGCGCGGCGAGCCGCCAGCCTGCGGAGCTGGCCGCCAGCTTTGCCGAGCTGCGGGCCGCCAACCTTGCCGCGCTGGCGACGGTGAACGAGGCAATGTTCGCCAACCAGGGCATCCACAGCGAGCTTGGCCCGGTGACGCTCGGCCAGCTGCTGCACGAGTGGGCCACGCACGATCTCGACCATACCATCCAGGCCGAGCGCGCGCTGATACAGCCATTTCTTCGCGGCTGCGGCCCCTGGCATATCTACTTCACCGCGAACCGGATCGAGGCATAGCATACGCTGGTGCGGCCCGAGCGCGCCGGTAAAAGGAAACCCATGGGAAGATCTTCAGGCAAGCCGGCGCAGCCAGCCAGTGCCGGGCCAAGGCAGGCGGGCGACGCAATCGGCGCGGCCGATCACGAAAGCTTTCGACTGCTGGTCGAGGGCGTGCGCGATTACGCGATCTTCATGCTCGACACCAGCGGCATAATTGTGAGCTGGAATACCGGGGCGCAGCTGATCAAAGGGTACAGTGCCGCCGAGATCATCGGCAAGCACTTCTCGATCTTCTACCCGCCCGAAGATAT
Source organism: Kouleothrix sp. (assembly GCF_046328425.1). Classification (NCBI taxonomy): domain Bacteria; kingdom Bacillati; phylum Chloroflexota; class Chloroflexia; order Chloroflexales; family Roseiflexaceae; genus Kouleothrix; species Kouleothrix sp. The sequence goes on along the minus strand of NZ_JAXLWP010000003.1, from coordinate 57,017 downwards.
CGCCGACGACAAGCCCGCGCGCGAGCTGCTGATCGCCAGCACGCAGGGCCGCTACGAAGAAGAGGGCTGGCGGCTACGCAAGGATGGCTCGCGCTTCTGGGCCAATGTTATTATCACCGCGCTCCACGACGCGGATGGGCGGCTGCGCGGCTTTGGCAAAGTGACGCGCGACCTGACCGAGCGCCGCAATGCCGAGGCCGCGCGCGAGCAGCTGCGTGCCCACGAGCAGCAGCTTGCGATCGAGCGCGCGGCGCGCGACCAGATGGCCGAGGCCGTGCGCATGCGCGATACCTTCCTGACGGTGATGGCCCACGAGCTGCGCACGCCGCTCACCGCCCTGCTGGGCAATGCCCAGCTGCTGCTGCGCCGCACCACGCGCGATAGCCTGCTGGCCGAGCGCGAGCAGCACAACCTTAAAGTGATCGTCGATCAGGTCGAGCGGCTGCGCAGGCTGGTGCTGCTGCAGCTCGATATCTCGCGGCTGCACGCCGAGCGGTTGCAGATCAACCGCACGCTGCTCGACGTTGGCGCGCTGGCGCGCCGCGTGGTCAGCGAGATCCAGACGACCCTGACGCGCCATACGGTCGTCTACGAGGGCCCGGCGGCGCCGCTGCTGATCCAGGGCGACGAGCTACGGCTCGACCAGGTGCTGCAGAATCTGATCGAAAACGCGATCAAGTATAGCCCGGCCGGCGGAGCGGTGCGGGTGCACGCCAGCTGCTCAGGCACTGTTGCGCGTATCGCGGTGATCGACCCGGGGATCGGCATACCGCCATCCGAGCTGCCGCACCTGTTCCAGCGCTTCTACCGCGCGGCGAATGTCGACGCGCAGCATATTAGCGGGCTGGGCGTGGGCCTCTACCTGGTGAAAGAGCTCGTGGCGCTGCACGGCGGCACGATTAGCGTGGCCAGCGAAGAACATCGCGGCAGTACGTTTACTGTCGATCTGCCGCTGGCCAGCGAGGGCGAGCTGGAACGATGACGATTGCTTCGGTTGGCGATATCGCGCTGGCCAGGCTCGCCAGCCAGCACATAGCCCGCCCCGCCGCTGCGCGCGCTGCCGAGGTGGTGGCGCGGCTCGGCGCGGTGCAGGCGCAAGACTACCTTGGCGCGCTGTGGGCGGTGGGCCTGCGCACGCCTGGCGCGACCGAGCCGGCAATCGAGCAGGCGCTGGCCGAGCGCGAGATTGTGCGAACCTGGCCAATGCGCGGCACGCTGCACATTGTGGCGGCGGCCGACGCGCGCTGGATGCTTGAGCTGCTGGCGTCGCGCGTGGTATCGCGCAGCGGCGCGCGCCGTCGCGAGTTGGGCATCGACGCAGCGGCGCTCGCGGCAAGCGCGAAGGTGGTGGCTGGCGCGCTGGTGGGCGGGCGCCAGCTGACGCGCAGCGCGCTGTACGAGCAGCTTGAGCAGGCCGGCATCGCCACCGGCGGCTCGCGTGGGCTGCACATCCTCGGCTATCTCGCGCACGAGCGCCTGATCTGCTTCGGCGCGCGCGCGGGCAAGCAGCCCACCTTTGTGCTGCTCGAAGAGTGGCTGCCGGCCGCGCCTGCGCTAGCGCGCGACGAGGCGCTGGCCATGCTGGCGCTGCGCTACTTTACCGGCCACGGGCCGGCGACGGTGCAGGATCTGACGTGGTGGGCCGGGCTGACGCTAGGCGAGGCGCGCGCCGCGATTGGCTCGGTCGCGGGGCAGCTCGCGCGTGCAACCGTAGGCGGCCAGGAGTATTTCTTCGCGCCTGGGCTTGCGGCCGGCGCAGCCGACCCTGCCGAGGCGTTTCTGCTGCCGCCGTTCGACGAATTTCTCGTCGGCTACCGCGACCGTAGCGCAATGCTCGACCCCGCCCATACCAACCTGGTGACGCCGGGCAGCAACGGGATCTTCAACCCGATCGTGGTAATTGGCGGGCGCGTGCTGGGCACCTGGAAGCGCGCCTTCGCGAAGAAAAGCGTTGTGCTCAGCTTCAGCGCGTTTGCGCACTTTAGCGCCGGGCAGGCCCGCGCGATCGAGGCGGCGGCCGAGCGCTATGCCGCGTTTCTGGGGCTGCCAGCCGAGATCCAGATCGAGCACGAGTAGCTGCTAGGCCAGCCCATACTTGGCCGCCAGCTTCTGAATCGTAGAACTGTTTCGCATGGTCGTGGGCACGCCCACGGCTTTGGCCAGCAGCCCGCCCGAAAACAGCGGCGAGTCGCTGAGCCTGGTGCGGCAGAGCCAGTAGAATTCGCGGCCGTGGTCGTGAAACTCGTCGTTGTCGCTATTCAGCGCCAGCAGCTGCGTGCGCGCCGCCGCGCCGAGCGGCGCCTTCAAGAACGAAACATACATGCCGTGCGCGCCGCCCGCAGCAGTAAACGGCGTGTAGCTCGCAATTGCGGCCAGATCGGCCGCGCTGCGCACAAATGTGAGCGCCTCGTAGCCAAGCGCCTGGCGCAGGTGCGCCTCGATCTGCGCCTCGAGCGCGCTCGCGTCGGCGGCCGCAGCGTCGAAAATCACGTTGCCGCTGGCAATAAACGTAGCGACATTGGCGAACCCGAGCTCGGCAAACAGCGCGCGCAGCCGATCCATCTTGACGACATGCCCGCCGACGTTGATCGCGCGTAGGAATGCAAACCAGCGCTGGGGTGCAGCCATAGCCATCTCCCGACACAATCGCGGATGCCGTGGCTATTGTAGCACGGATTTGCTGATCGCCGGCGCTGTATGAGGGCGCGTCGGCGTCGCCCCGATCGCCACGCCGCAACAAAAATCTCGCTCTCCCAGCTGCAGGAGAGGGCGTCAGGCAAGAGCGAGCGCATGGCCGCATCGCCACTCATTCTAACGCTTAAGCTCGACGCGCCGGCCTTTGCCGTGCTCGACGCTCTGCGGCGCGCGCACTTCCCGGCCGAGCGCAATTTCATCCCCGCGCACCTCACGCTGTTCCACGCGCTCCCCGGCGAGCACGAGCCGGCGATCCGGCGGGCGCTGCAGCTCGCCTGCGCGGCTACGCCGGCGCCGGCGCTGCGCTTCGAGCGGCCAGTGTTTCTGGGCCGCGGCGTGGCGCTCCTGGCCGAGTCGCCCGAGCTGGCCGTGCTGCGCGATCGGCTCGCGGCTGGCTGGGCGCCCTGGCTGAGCGCGCAGGACCGCCAGCGCTTCCGGCCGCATGTCACCATCCAGAACAAGGTAGCGCCCGAGCAGGCGCGCCAGCTGCACACCGCGCTCGCGGCTGGCTGGGCGGCGCTGCCGGCGCGCGGCGAGGGGCTGCTGCTGTGGCGCTACCTGGGCGGGCCGTGGGAGCCTGTGGCTGAAGAGCGCTTCGCAAGCGCCAGCCAGGCGTAGCGCGTATGGTATCGTTCTTGCATCCTGCTAGGTACGCTGTACTTGGGGGATCCGGGGCATGAAAACGAGTTTGGCGGTACAGTCGGAGGAATCCGACTGTACCGCCAAAGCTTTACTGGCTCCCCGACCAGGATTCGAACCTGGAACCTACTGATTAACAGTCAGCCGCTCTACCGTTGAGCTATCGGGGATCGCCGTAACACCGGGGATTATACACAGCATCACAATGTATGTCAAGCTGCCGCGCAGCCGATTCGCGCTATAATGGGCGCACGATCATTGCAACCCCCGAGGGCCTATGACCATCGCGTCGGACGAGATCGCGCTACGCGCGTGGGATGCCTTTCAGCGCGACGGTAGATGCGACGAGGCAATCATCGCGCCGCCGATCGTGCGCTCGTGGCAGCGCTGTGCCGCAGTGCCGCTGAACCCGTACCGCACCGGCGCGCCGGCCAGCCCGGCCCGGCCGACGCTCGACGCCGCGCAGGAGGCGCTGGTGACGCTGGCGCGGCCGTACATGGAAGACCTCTACCAGTTTGTCGAAGGCTCGGGCTTCGCGGTGCTCCTGGCCGACGCCAGCCCAACCGTGGTCGAGGTGATCGGCGACGCGCCGATGGTGGCTGCGCTGCGCGCCCAGGGGATGCTGCGCGGCGCCAGCCTGCGCGAGGATCAGATCGGCACGCTGGCGCTGAACCTGGCGCTGCACGAGGCGCTGCCCTGGCAGACGCGCGGCGCCGAGCATTTCTGCGCCTGCTACCACGAGCTGGCGTGCTCGGCCGCGCCGATCTTCGACGTTGGCGGCCAGGCCATGGGCGCTATTGGCGTGATCGGCCTTGCCGCCGCCGCGCACGCCCACACGCTCGGCATGGCCATCGCCGTGGCGCAGGCGATCCAGGCCCAGCTGCGCAACAACATGCTGCTGGCCGAAACCAACGATCACCTGGCCGAGTTGAACGCCGCGATCGAGGCGATGAGCGAGGGGCTCATCCTGCTCGACGCGCATGGCCGCCTCAGCAAGATCAACTCGCGCGCGGGCCAGATGCTCGGCCTCACGCCGCGTAGCGTGGCCGGCCGCCTGCTCGACGAGCTGATCGAGATGCCGACCGCGCTGGCCGACGCGCTCGAGCGCCGCCGCGATATCACCGACCAGGAGCTGCTGTTCCCCGGCCGCAAGGGCGCCGTGGCGGCGCTGTGCAGCCTGCGCCCGGTGTGGGATCGCAGCCGTCGCTACCTGGGCGCGCTGATCACCCTGCGCCCTGCCGATAGCGTGCAGCGCCTGGTGCAGCGTGTGGTCGGCGCGCAGGCGCGCTTCTCGTTCGCCGATATTATTGGCGAGAGCGCGGCGATGCAGGGCGCCGTGCGGCATGCGCGCGTTGCCGCCAACTCGCCGGCGCCGGTGCTGCTGCTGGGCGAGCCAGGCGTGGGCAAAGAGCTGATTGCGCACGCCATCCACAATGCCAGCTCCCGCGCGCACGAGCCCTTTGTGCTGCTCAACTGCGCCGCGGTGCCGCGCGCGCTGCTGATGGGCGAGCTGCTGGGCTACGAGGGCAGCCAGAGCGGCCCTTCCGAGGGGCGGCCCGGCAAGATCGAGCTGGCCCACGGCGGCACGCTCATGCTCGAAGACGTCGGCTCGCTCACCGTCGAGGCGCAGACAAGCCTGCTGCGCGTGATCGAGACGCAGCACCTCATTCGCCTGGGCGGCCAGCGCGTCGTGTCGGTGGATGTGCGGATCATTGCCACCAGCAACGCCGATCTCGAGCGCGCCGTGGCCGATGGCCGCTTCCGGCCCGAGCTGTTCTACCGGCTCAGCGTGCTGACGATCGAGATCCCGCCGCTGCGCGCGCGCGGCGACGATGTGCTGCTGCTGCTCGACCAGATTCTGGCGGTGATGGCGCGCCGCATCGGCCGCCAGGTGCTGTTCGCGCCCGAGGCGCTCAGCGCAATGCGCGCCTACTCGTGGCCCGGCAATGTGCGCGAGCTCGAGGCGGTGCTCGAGCGCCTGACCCACCTGACCGAGAAAAGCGTGCTTACGCTGGCCGACCTGCCGCCGATGCTGGCGCAGACCGCCCCGGCGCCGGCTATGCCGGCCACTCCCGCCGAGCGCCTGTACGACCGCCAGGCCATGGCCGAGCGCGAGGCGATCGTGCGCGCCGGCCGCGAGTCCGCCGGGCACTTGGGGCATATCGCCGAGCGATTGGGCATCAGCCGCGCTACGCTCTGGCGCAAAATGAAGCTGTATGGCCTCACCAAAGAGCACTTCTGGCAAACGCAGCAGTAGATTATACCGACACAATAGCTCTACACATGTTGCATTTGTGCAATAGTTGCTGAAATATCTTGTTGCAATATTGCGATAGGTTTGTTTCAAAGAGTGCCTTCGATCCCTATTGACTTTGTTTAAACTTATGGTACGATCTGCGCGCAGATGTGACTATTCCAAAAGAATCACCAAGCCGTGCCCGCAATACCACAGGTGATTTGCCACATCACAGCTATCCAGGTGGGTTTGACGTGCAAAGGGGCGCTGTCGGTACTCGCGCTGGCATCCACACGAGACAACGACCTTATTCCAGCACCTTTTCGCGCCTAATTAAAGAGCCTATGTGAGGTTTCGTCCGAGCTGATGCGCTACGGGCGCTCATTCGCTGTACCCTGGTTTGGTACATCACGATCATAACGCGTATATGCGTCGCATATACGTGTGCTTTGGTTCGCCGTTGGCACCTAACGGTGCTGGGCGCCGCGTGTTTGGCATACCGCGCTCGCGCCAGCGACTCCATCGCGCGTGCCTGAAGAAAGGAGGCTATCGGGCAATCCAGCACGATCGATTCGAACGAGCGGCCAGCAACCAGGGATCTTGCCGTGCCACGCAGCACGGCTGCCAATCAGCGGTGATTGGCTCGGGCGAACGGTTTCGGTTTCCGCGAAGCTGCATTAAGGAGAAAGAACATGTTCCTCGCTGAGATGTTCGGGACAATGGTGCTCATCCTGCTGGGCGACGGTGTCGTCGCCAACGTGTTGCTGAACAAGTCGAAGGGCCAGAACTCGGGCTGGATCGTCATCACCGCCGGGTGGGCGTTTGGCGTGATGTGCGGCGTGTTTACATCGCAAGCGCTGGGCGGGCCTGGCTCGCTGAACCCGGCTGGCGAGATCGCCGGCATTATCGCCGGCGGCGCCGACCCGAGCAAGGCTATTCTTAACATCGCCGGCCAGTTCGTCGGCGCGTTCCTCGGCGCGGTGCTGGTGTACCTGGTGTACCTGCCGCACTGGCCAGAGACGAGCGACAAGGGCCTGAAGCTCGCGGTGTTCAGCACCGGCCCGGCCATCCGCAACACCGGCGCCAATGTGCTCACCGAGGTGATCGCGACATTCGCGCTCGTCTTCATTGTCAACTGCATTCTGAAGGTTGCCACCGGCGCCACTGCCGGCCTTGGACCGTACCTGGTCGGCGCGCTGATCTGGGGCCTGGGCCTGAGCCTCGGCGGCCCGACTGGCTACGCCCTGAACCCGGCCCGCGACCTTGGCCCGCGCATTGCGCATTTCTTGCTGCCCATCCCCGGCAAGGGCGACTCCGACTGGGGCTACTCGTGGATCCCGGTGGTAGGCCCGATCATCGGCGCGGTGATTGGCCTGATCGTCTTCAAGGCGGTGGCCGGCTAGTTTGTGGTATGGCCGCGAGTGCGCGGCGCGGCTGGTGCGCTGTGCCGCCACTCGCCGACGCAAGGAGGTTCTACGGTGAAGAAGCTGATTAACTCGCCCGAGGGCGTCGTCAAAGACGCGCTGGCGGGCGTCGCCGCGGCGCATGGTGGCCTGGTGACGGTTCATTACGACCCCGATTATATCGTGCGCGCCGATGCCCCGGTGAAGGGTAAGGTCGGCATTATTTCGGGCGGCGGCAGCGGCCACGAGCCAATGCACGGCGGCTTCGTCGGGAGCGGCATGCTCGACGCAGCCTGCCCCGGCGCCGTGTTCACCTCGCCCGTGCCCGACCAGATGCTGGCCGCCACCAAGGCCGTCGATGGCGGCGCAGGCGTGCTGCATATTGTCAAGAACTACACCGGCGACGTGATGAACTTCGAGATGGCGGCCGAGCTGGCCGCCGCCGAGGGCATTGAGGTGGCCGCGGTGGTGACGAACGACGACGTGGCGGTCGAGAATAGCACCTGGACGGCCGGCCGGCGCGGCGTGGGCGTGACGGTGCTGCTCGAAAAGATCGTCGGCGCGGCGGCCGAGGGCGGCGCCAACCTGGCCGAGTGCAAGCGCATCGCCGAGAAGGTGAACGGCCAGGGCCGCTCGATGGGCATGGCGCTCTCGGCCTGCACCGTGCCACACGCCGGCAAGCCCTCGTTCGAGCTGCCCGAAGACGAGATCGAAGTGGGCATTGGCATCCACGGCGAGCCGGGCCGCCGCCGCGAGAAAATAGCCAACGCCGCCGCGATCACCGCGATGCTCACCGAGCCGATCCTGAGCGATCTGCCGTTCGCCAGCGGCGATAACGTGCTGGCGTTCGTGAATGGCATGGGCGGCACGCCGCTGATCGAGCTGTACGTGGTGTACAACGAGCTCAACAAAATTCTCGGCGAGCACGGCATCACGATCACGCGCAACCTGATCGGCAGCTATATCACTTCGCTCGAGATGGCCGGCTGCTCGATCACGCTGCTGAAGCTGGACGACGAGCTGACCAAGCTGTGGGACGCTCCGGTGCTGACGCCGGCTCTACGCTGGGGCGCGTAGGCAGCTTGCAGTATGCAGCTGGCAGTGCCATACTACTGCAAACTGCAAACTGCCAACTGCAAACTGGAGGGTAAGGATGCGCATCACCTCTGAGCATGTGATCCGGTTCATCGAGGGCGTCGCCGCGCGGATCAAACAGCATCGCGACGAACTGGTGCAGCTCGACGCGCCGATCGGCGACTCCGATCACGGCGTCAATATGGATCGCGGGTTTACAACCGTTGTCGAGAAATTGCCGACCGTGGCCGACAAAGACATCGGCACGATCCTCAAGACCGTCGGGATGACGTTGGTCTCGACCGTCGGTGGCGCATCCGGCCCGCTGTACGGAACCGCGTTTCTGCGCGCTGGTATGGCGCTGGCGGATCGCTACGAGCTGACGCCGGCCGAGGTGGTTGCGGCGCTCGAGGCCGCGCTCGAGGGCATTCAGGCACGCGGCAAGGCCCAGCGCGGCGAGAAGACGATGGTCGACGCGATCGGGCCTGGCGTGGATGTGCTGAAGGAAGCCCAGGCTAATGGCGAGGATTTCACCGTCGCGCTGCGCCGCTCGGTCGAGGCGGTCGAGGCCGGTATGAAGGCCACCATCCCTATGCTGGCTACCAAAGGCCGCGCCTCGTACCTGGGCCAGCGTAGCATCGGCCACCAGGATCCGGGTGCCACCTCGGCGTTCTATATGGCGCAAGTGTTGTTGGAAACTATCGAGAGAATTCAGTAAGCAGTGGGCGCTCAGCAGCAGGCGGCAATCAGCGCAGCGCAATGCGCAGTTCCGTGGCCGCCGGCTGTAACCCGCCAACTGCGGCAGACGAGGAGGTCAATATCATGGCAAAGTATGCCGCCGCTGTCGATCAGGGAACTACGAGTACGCGCTTTATGGTGTTCGATCACGAGGGCCGCGTGGTCTGCTACGATCAGAAAGAGCACGAGCAGATCTACCCCAAGCCCGGCTGGGTCGAGCACGATCCGCTGGAGATCTGGGAGCGCACGCAGAGCGTGATCCGCGGGGCGCTGGCCAAGGGCAATATCGACCCGCAGGACATCGCGGCTGTGGGCATCACCAACCAGCGCGAGACCACGGTGGTGTGGGATAAGACCACCGGCAAGCCGCTGTACAACGCGATCGTGTGGCAGGATACCCGCACTGACACGATCATCAACGAGTTCGCCAAAGAGGGTGGCCAGGATCGCTTCCGCGACAAGGTCGGCCTGCCGCTGGCGACGTACTTCTCGGGCCCGAAGGTGAAGTGGGTGCTCGACAATGTCGAGGGCGCACGCGCGGCCGCCGAGCGCGGCGACGCGGTGTTTGGCAATATCGACACCTGGGTGATCTGGAACCTGACCGGCGGCGTGAATGGCGGCGTGCACGTGACCGACGTGACCAACGCCAGCCGCACGATGCTGATGGATCTGCGCACGCTCGACTGGGACGACGAGATCCTCCAGGTGATGGGCATCCCGCGCTCGATGCTGCCGCAGATCCGCTCGTCGAGCGAGGTGTACGGCACCGCCGTCGGCGAGCTGGCCGGCATCGCAGTGGCCGGCGACCTGGGCGACCAGCAGGCCGCCACAGTCGGCCAGACGTGCTTCGGCGTCGGCGAGGCCAAGAACACCTACGGCACCGGCTGCTTCATGATCCTCAACACCGGCGAGGAGATCGTGCCGTCGAAGAGCGGCCTGCTCACCACGCTGTGCTACAAGATGGGCGACGCCAAGCCGGTCTATGCGCTCGAGGGCTCGATCGCGATCACCGGCGCGCTGGTGCAGTGGCTGCGCGATAACCTGGGCATGATCACTAGCAGCGCCGAGGTCGAGGCGCTGGCGAATACCGTGCAGGATAACGGCGGCGCCTACTTCGTGCCGGCGTTCTCGGGCCTGTTCGCGCCCTACTGGAAGAGCGACGCGCGCGGCGTGATCGTCGGCCTTACGCGCTACGTCAACAAGGGCCACATCGCCCGCGCTGTGCTTGAGGCGACTGCCTGGCAGACGCGCGAGGTGCTCGACGCGATGGAGAAGGACTCGGGCGTGTCGCTGAAGGCGCTCAAGGTCGATGGCGGTATGGTCTTCAATAATACGCTCATGCAGTTCCAGAGCGATGTGCTGGGCGTGCCGGTGATCCGCCCGGTGGTGGCCGAAACCACCGCGCTCGGCGCGGCCTACGCCGCCGGCCTGGCGACGGGCTTCTGGAGCAACCTGGAAGATCTGCGCCAGAACTGGCAGATCGACCACACGTGGGAGCCCAAGATGGCCGAGGGCGACCGCGAGGGCCAGTACAAGCTGTGGAAGAAGGCGGTCACGCGAACGTTCGATTGGGTCGAGTGATGCAGGGCGCAAGGATGAAGGATGGAGGATGAAATAGAAATGAGCCTCTTTCATTCGTTCCCCTTCATCTTTCATCCTTTCATTGAGGTATGCGATGGTCAGCCTGCTCATTGTGTCGCACAGTGCACAGCTCGCCGCTGGGGTCCGCGAGTTTGCTACCCAGGTCTCGGGTGGTAAGGTGCAGATCGTCGACGCTGGCGGTACCGACGATGGTTCGCTTGGCACGAGTATTGATCGGATCAAGGCAGGCTTACAGCAGGCGTCATCGCCCGACGGCACGCTGGTACTGGCCGATATCGGCGGCGCGGTTTTGAGCGTCGAGATGGCGATCGAGGAACTTCAGCTCGCACATGTGCATATCAGCGATGCCCCGCTGGTTGAAGGCGCCTATCTCGCGGCGCTGGAAGCATCGGTCGAGTCTACTCTGGAGGAAACTGCGGTAGCGGCGCTCCAGGGTCGCGAGATGATCAAGGTACACCATTAGCGTGACGACTTACGCGGTTGGCGCGCCCGACCTTCGGCAGGGTGGTACGTGAACGTTGCTGCCGCAGAAACGTGCCCCAGCGAGATGCCGAACAACGCAACCGCGTAAGTCCTAAGAAGCTGTTTGAAAAGGGTGGTTTGGAGGGACAAAGTCCTCCAAATTTCCCTTTTTCTGACGGGTGGCGGCCACATTCGTGGCCGCCACCCGTCAGAAGGAAGTGCGAGGGGCATAGCTCCTCGCGCACCCCTTTTCAAACAGGCTCTAAGCGTATTGTAGCGTGCGGGTGGCGGCCGGGCCGCAGCGCCGCCACCCGCACGCTGCGATCGTGGAAACGGCAGCGCGATGACCGAGACAACCTTGACGGTGCGCAACGCAGTGGGGCTGCACGCCCGGCCGGCCGCGATGTTCTATAAGAAAACGCGCGAGTTCAAGAGCAAGATCACCATTCAAAATTTAAGCCGCCCCGGCGGCAAAGAGCTGCCAGTGAGCGCCTTTAACCTGCTGCAAATTGGTGTGCTCCAGGGCCACCAGATCCGCCTGCGCGCCGACGGCGACGATGAGCAGGCGGCGATCGCGGCGCTGACACAGATGATCGAGGAGAACTTCGGCGAGGGGTAATGCTATGCCCAGCTATTTTCACGGCGCTGGCGGCGCGCCCGGCATCGCGCTGGGGCGCGCCGTTCGCTATCGGCCGGCCGCGCCCGATGCGGCACTCGTCGATGCCGACGCCGACGCGGCGCTGGCGCGCTTCGCCGACGCGCAGGCGCGCGCGGTGGCAGCGCTGAATGGCCTGGCCGAGCGCCTGCGCGCCGAGGGCAAGCCCGACGAAGCTGGCATCTTTGAGGCCCAGGCGCTGCTGGCCGAAGACCCTGGCCTGAGCGACGAGGTGGCCCGCCGCGTGCGCGACGAGGGCGAGCAGCTCGACGCGGCGATCGGCGCGACGGTGGCCGAGATGCGCGCTGCGCTCGAAGCGCTCGACGACGCGTACCTGCGCGAGCGCGCCGCCGATATGGACGCGATCGGCCAGTCGATCCTGGCCGCGCTGCACGGCAATGGCTCGGCGCTGCGCGATCTGCCGCCAGGCGCGATCGTCGTCGCACCCGATCTGACGCCAGCCGAGACGGCTGATCTGCGCGGCGGCTCGGTGGCCGGCTTCGCTACCGCCTACGGCGGCCCAACCGGCCATACCGCTATCCTGGCGCGCGCGCTGGGTATCCCTGCGGCGGTTGGCCTTGGCGCCGCCGCGCTCGAGATCGCCGATGGCGCCGAGCTGATCCTCGATGGCGGTGCGGCCCTGCTGATCGCCGACCCGTCGGCCGACGAGCGCGCCGAGTACACGCGCCGCGCCGCCGACGCTGCCGACGCCGCCGCACGCCGCGCACGCCTGCGCGGCATCCCCGGCCGCCTGGCCGACGGCCGCGCGCTGGCGCTGTGGGCCAACATTGGCCACCCCGACGAGGCCGCGCGTGCCCTTGAGCACGGCGCCGAGGGCATCGGGCTGTTTCGCACCGAGTTCCTGTTTCTCGACCGCCACGCGCCGCCCGGCGAGCACGAGCAGTACGCAGCCTACCGGCGTACGCTCCAAACTATGGCCGGCCGGCCGGTGGTGATCCGCACCATCGACATCGGTGGCGACAAGCCGCTGCCCTACCTGAACATGCCGCACGAGGAGAACCCGTTCCTGGGCGTGCGCGGCCTGCGGCTATGCATGCAGCGCACCGATCTGTTCACTACCCAGCTGCGCGCCCTGCTGCGCGCGGCCGCCTACGGCGACCTGTGGATCATGCTGCCGATGGTGGCTACGCTCGACGACCTGCGCTGGGGCCGCGCGCAGCTGCAGGATGCCGCCGCCGCGCTTGCGGCCGAAGGCTCGCCGCACCGCGCCGACGTGCGCCTCGGAGTCATGATCGAAACGCCCGCCGCCGCCGTCACTGCCGACCTGTTCGCGCGCGATGCGGCGTTCTTCAGCATCGGCAGCAACGATCTGACGCAGTACACCATGGCCGCCGACCGCGGCCTGGCCGACCTGGCGGCGCGCTACCCGCACGACGCCCCGGCGGTGTTCAGGCTGATCGGCATGGCTGCGGAGGCCGCCGAGCGCGCCGGCATCCCGATCGGGGTGTGCGGCGAGCTCGCGGGTGTGCCGGCCGCCGCGCCGATCCTGGCCGGCCTGGGCGTGAACGAGCTGAGCATGGCCCCGGCCATGATCCCGCAGATCAAAGAGCAGCTCCAAGGTGTCACTTTCGAGCAGGCGCGCGCCGCAGCCCAGGCGGCCCAGGCCCGCTGACGCGGGCTTGCTCCGGGCGCTACGCGGTGTATACTCCTGTCGATCGATTGCGCCGCGCGGCCGGCTATGCTATACTGCCGCTGCGGCGACGAAGCAGAGGAGTAGCTGCCGAACCTGCCAGCAGCGAGCCGGGGAAAGTGCAAGCCCGGCGGCGTGGCGGTGGCGAAGGGCACTGTGGAGCCGTTTTCTGAGAGCGACCGTTGGCATTCAGGTTGCCGATTGCCGGCTGCAGATTGGCGCAGCTCAATCTGAAATCGACAGTCAACAATCTGAAATCCCGGTAACTGGGGTGGAACCGCGCATCGTCACTGGTGCGTCCCCAGGCGAATGATACTCGCCTGGGGCTTTTTGTTGCCCCCGGCGAACGACCAACGACGGAGAACCAAGGAAGCACAAGCCTTTGTCCTTCTTCGTCTTTCGTCTGCACAGAAGGAGGTTCCAATGCCTGCCACAACCCTCGAACAAGTCGTATCGCTGGCCAAGCGGCGCGGCTTCATCTTCCCCAGCTCCGAGATCTACGGCGGCCTGCAGGGCGTGTTCGACTATGGGCCGCTTGGCGCCGAGCTGAAGAACAACATCCAGGCCGACTGGTGGCGTACCAACGTGTACGAGCGCGACGATATGGAAGGGCTCGACGCGGCCATCCTCATGAACCGGCTGGTATGGAAGTACTCGGGCCACGAAGAAACCTTCAACGACCCGCTGGTCGACTGCCGCAGCTGCAAGAGCCGCTGGCGCGCCGACCATATCAAGGGTAAGTGCCCGAACTGCGGCAGCACCGACCTGACCGAGCCGCGGCCGTTCAACATGATGTTCAAAACGGCGGTCGGGCCGGTGGCCGACGCCGGCTCGTTCGCATACCTGCGGCCCGAGACGGCCCAGGGGATCTTTGCCAATTTCCTGAACGTCCAGCAGACCACTAGCCGCAAGCTGCCGTTCGGGATCGCGCAGATCGGCAAGGCGTTTCGCAACGAGATCAACCCGCGCAACTTTCTGTTCCGCGTGCGCGAGTTCGACCAGATGGAGATTGAGTTTTTCGTGATGCCCGGCACCGACGAGCAGTGGCACGAGCGCTGGCTCGAGGCGCGCCTGAGCTGGTGGGAGGGCATTGGCGTGCCGCGCGAGCGCATCCAGGTGTACGACGTGCCCAGGGCCGACCTTGCGCACTACTCGAAGCGCACCTACGATCTCATGTATAACTACCCAACGCTGGGCTACGAGGAGATCGAGGGGATCGCCAACCGCACCGACTACGACCTTGGCTCGCACAGCCGCGACCAGGAGAGCCTGGGCCTGACGGCTCGCGTCAACCCGAACACCGACAGCCTGGCGAAGCTAACGTACTTCGACCCCGAGAGCAAGCGCCACGTGGTGCCGTTCGTGATCGAGCCCTCGGCCGGCGTTGGCCGCTGCACGCTTGCTGTGCTGTGTGAGGCCTACGACGAGCAGCTGGTGAAGGTGCCGGCGGCCGAGAAGCTCGACGCGGCTGCCCAGGCGCTCCAGTCGTTCATCAAGTCGGCTGGGCGCAACGAGAAGCTCGCCGCCGAGACGCGCGACGCGCTGGCAGCGCAGGGCGCGGCAATCGCCGAGAACCTGCCGGCTGCGCTGCCGCTCGTCGAGACGCTGCTGGCTATGCCTGGCGCCGACCAGGTAGAGGTGGGCAAGAAGCTGCGCGGCCAGGCCCAGCCGCTGATCGACGAGCACTTCCGCACGGTGCTGCACCTGAAGCCGAAGATCGCGCCGATCAAGGCGGCGGTGTTCCCGCTCAAGCGCAACCACGATGGCCTGGTGGGAACGGCGAAAGATATCCGTAGCGCGCTTCAGCGCACCGGCATGCGCACGGTGTACGACGACACCGGTGCGATCGGCAAGCTCTACCGGCGGCAGGACGAGATCGGCACGCCGTTCTGCATCACCGTCGACTTCCAGACGCTCGAGGACGGCAGCGTGACCGTGCGCGATCGCGACAGCATGCAGCAAGAGCGTATCGCCGCCGCCGAGCTTGCCGCGTACCTGCGCGAGCGCGTGGGGTAGCACAGGAAAGGCCCCAACGACAGGCGCCCCAGCCGTAAGGCTGGGGCGCCTATGTGCCGTGTCAATAAACGGCGCTGTCTCGGGCTAGAACGGCAGGTCTTCGACCTCTTCGGCGGCCGGAGCGCTAGGCTCCTGCGCCTCGGAGCGCGTATCGAGGAACAGTACGTCCTCGGCGCGAACCACCGTCTTGAAGCGCCGCTGGCCAGTCTCGCGATCCTCCCACGACTGGGTGTGCAGGCTGCCGACTACGCGCACGCGGCTACCCTTGTGCAAATAGCGGCCACACTGCTCAGCCAGTTTTTCCCACGCCTCAACGTTCGTCCACTCGGATTCGAGAATGCGCTCGCCAGCTTCGTTCCGCCCGGCGGGCCGCTTGGTGGCAACCCGGAAGTTGCACACTGCCGCGCCCGACGGCACGAACCGCTGCTCTGGCTCGGCACCTAGCCAGCCAATCAGCTCCACCCGATTCAGCGTCCCTTTGATCTGTTCCATGACTCTTACCTCGTGTACTAACTCGTCCCATTGTTCTGCCGGCCACGGCGACCGCCAGCATATATTCTACCGGGGGTAGTAGTGAAACGATACGGTTAGGTGCGGCGGATTTTGCGGATTTCGGAGTTTGTTTGCGATAGGTGGCGTGTGCTCGATTTTTGCCCTTGTAGAGCGCAAAAACCGAGCACACGATGCCTGAATGGTGTGCCAGAGCCGTGCTACAGCACGGGCTCGCCGGCCGCGCGGCGGGCGGGCGGGCGCTGCAGATCGCGCAGCAGCGTGGAAGCCTGGTCGTAGGTGAGGCCGTGGGCTACCACGCCAAAGCGGCGGCGCGCTTCCATGTCGAGGTCGAGGCCCTGCTGCTGAGCCAGGCGCTCCATCGCGTGGATCTGCTTCTCGTTCACCGGGTTGCCATCTTTGGGGATGGGCTCGGCCGAGCGCGCGGCCGGCGCCTCGGCGACGCGCTGCGCGGGCGCTTTGGCCCGGGCATTTTCGCCATAGCCGTTGGCGCGCTCGTCGGCAAGCTTCTTCAGGCCATCGATGAACAGGCTGGCCTGGCCTTTGGTCATTGTCACCAGGTCGACCGACTGCTCTTCGGCGTAGCTGGCGAGCTGCTCGCTATTCCAGCTCATCTGATCCTGGAGCGTGGCGATATAGTTGCGCTGCTTGTCGCTGGCCGGTGCGTCGGGGTCGCGCACGGTGATCGGCTGTGGTGTGCCGATCGTGCTGCGGATCTCGGCGGCCTGCGCCTCGGCGGCCTCGCGCTGCGCGCGGTAGATCCGCCAGCCCAAATCGACGGCCTGCTGCACCTCGTCGTCGGAGGCGTCGATCGGCAGCGCGATCGTCTCTTCGAGGGTGATGAAGTCTTCGCCGATGCGGATGGCGGCGCGGTAGGTGCGCGAAATCGTGCGATCGTCGCCTTTGCGTGGGGATGCCATTGTCCTGTCCTCCTGCCCGGACGATCTGGGCTGGCGTGGCTCGACCGGGCTCTACTCGTGCTTATTGTATCTGCTCGTCCCAAATGTTCGGTCGCTCCAGCCCGTTAGCGCCGCAGGAGCAATGCGTATGTAGTATAGCACAAATGTTTGGTTTCCGCAAGCATTTGATCAGCTTTAGTCTTCGCCTCGGGCGCGGCGCCGGGCGCGCTCCTGGGCCTCGCGCAGCTGGTCGAGCTCGGAGGCTTGCGTGTTGGCGGCGTTTGGGCGCTTGACCGAGCGAGGGCTGGCAGGTTGCTCCTGGGTGGTGGTTGGGCGCCGGGCTGCTCGCAGCAGCTCAGGCCAGCGCAGCGTAGCTGCGGGTTGCCTGCGGGCGAGCAGCAGCCGGCGCAGCGCGATGTCGAGCGGCAGCAGCAGCAGCGCCAGCCACAGCAGCGGCAGGCCGATCTCGCGCACCGCGCCCTGGCTGGTGGCATTGGCGTCGAACGACTGGCCGGGCGCGATGTTCAGCCGCCCGCCAGTAGCCTGCGCTAGCGCCTCGAGCAGCGCCGGGCTGCCGCCGTTGCTGCGGTACTCGGCGCTGAGCGGCACCGCCACTCCGGCGGTAAGCGCGCCGGCCGGCTGGCCGCGTGCGTCGCGCGCCACCAGCTGCGCCAGGTATATGCCAGGCGGCGCGCCGCTCAGCGCCGCGCGGTATTCGCCCGGCCCAACCTCGCGCAGCGCCACCGCCGCGCTGATCGTATCGGTGGCGAGCAGACGACCGTCGATCGCCAGCCCGGTCAGCGGGCGGCCGAGCGCGTCCTGGGCATGCACCTGCAGCACCAGCTCGGCGCCCAGCGAGCTAGCCTCGAGCGCCAGGTTTTGCTGAGCCTGCTGCGGCAGCAGCCAGCCAAACAGCTGGGCGGCGAAGCGCGGGAACTCGGCCCAGCGCGCCCACGCGGCGCCCCAGCGCGCGCCTGTGTCGCTGGTGAAGGCCAGGCCGCGGCCCAGGCCATACTGCCACGCCGCCAGCAGCGGTTCGCCGCGCGGCGTGGCCAGCAGCACCTGCGCGGTCGGGCGTGGCGTGGCGACGACGTAGCCGCCGAGCGCGGGCGTGGCGTCGATGCCGCGCAGGATCGGGTGGGGCGCGCCGCGCACGGGTGTGAACTGCTGCTCGACAATATACGGCTCGATCACCGCCTGGGCCTCGTCGACCAGCAGCGCCGGCAGGTTGGCCGCCTGGTCGGTCAGAAACGTACGCCCGCCGCCGATCTGGGCGATGTCGCGCAGAAACGGCACATCCTTGCCGTCGCCCACCGCAACCGACGTGAGCGTGACGTGCTCGGCGCGCAGCTGGCGCACAAGATCGCGGGCGCCTTCCTGCTGCACCGAGTCGCCGCCGTCGGTGATCGTAATAATGTGGCGCACCGGCTGGTCGCCCTGGCGAATGTACTCGGCGGCTTTGCTCAGCCCGTCGAACATATCGATGCCGCCGCCGCCGGCGTGGGCCTGGCCGAGCGCCTCGATCGCCTCGTCGCGGCGGCTGCCGGGCAGCGGGCCAACCACCTGCCGCGCCGAGGTATCGAACATGATCACCGTCAGCTCGTCCTCGTCGCGCAGCAGCGCCGCGATACGCTGGGCGCCCTCGGCGGCAAGCGAGATCTTGGTGCGGCCGTTTTCGCTAGCGCCCATGCTGCCCGATACGTCGATCAGCACCACGATGCCGACGGCCGGTTGGCGCACCTGCGAGGGGATGTCCATGGTCACCGGCAGCGCCGCCTCGACGGGGGTGCCGCGCCAGCCGCCCGCGCCGAACGACTGGTCGCCGCCGACCATCATCAGGCCGCGCCCGAGGTCGTGGACGTAGGCCGAGAGCGCGGCCTGGGTGCGCTCGGCCAGCGCGCGGCGCGGCACATTCAGCAGCGCCGCCGCGTCGTAGAGGCTCAGCTCGGCCAGCCCGGCCGGCGCTTGCTCGGCCGCGACTGTGGTGGTGTCCAGGCCGGCGGCGGCGAGCGCGCGCCCGAGTGATGCTGCTACGCCGGGCTGGCCCTCGATCAGCAGCACGCGCGGCGGCCCGCTGACAAACGTGTAGGCTTCGGCGGCATTGTTGGCTGGCCGTGCGTCGCCGGGCGCCTCGACGCGCGCGACATAGCGGTTGAAGCCGGGCTGTGCCGTGGGCAGGCGCAGCTCGAATACCTGGCTGCCGGCCATGAGCCGCAGCGGCTGGCTGGCGATCGGCGCGCCGCCGGGGCCTGAGACAACCAGGCGGGCGTCGGTGGCGGCGCTGCTGTCGATCGTAATCGCCATACGCAGCTGCTGGCCGGCGCGCGCGGCGGCGGGAAGCGCCACGCCGCTTATTTGCGCGTCGAGGCCGTCGGCCCGGCCGCTGAGCGGCACAACGTCGAGCGGCACGCCGCGCGCCGCCGCCAGCCGGGCAGCCTGCTGTGCGCTGCCGCCGGTCTCGCCGCCGTCGGAAAGCAGCACCAGCCGGGCGTGGCCCTCGTTCGGCAGCAGCGCAAGCCCGAGACGCAGCGCCTGCTCGATATTCGTGGCGCCGCCGCCCGGCTGCGCGGCCACCTGGCCGAGCGCGCGATTGGCGGCGGGAGGGCGCTCGACCAGCGCGCGCTGGCCGAACACCACCAGCGCAGCCTGGTCGCCGGCGGGCATCGCGCCGAGCGCGCCCTGCACAAACGCCTCGGCGCGCGCGCGCTGCGAAAGCGCGATCGAGTCGGAGCCGTCGAGCAGAAATATGGTGGTGACAGCGGCGACCGGCCGGATCAGCTGGGCGCCGGCTAGTGCGAGGATCAGGCCGGCGGTGGCGAGCGTACGCAGCCCCAGGCTGGCCCAGAAGCGCGCGGCAGGCAGGCGGCGCGGTGCGAGTAGCGCCAGCGCCCACAGCAGTGGCAGCAGCAGCAGCAGCCAGAGAAAGCCAGGAAAGATGAACGCGAGCTGCGGCATCGCAACCCTCAGATCTGCTCGATCGCCAGCGTGAGATAGGCCACCAGCAGCGCGCTGCTCTGCTCGAGCAGATCGTGGCCGAGCGTGTACTCGCCGGCGTGCTTAGCCGAGATCGCGCGCGCCAGGATTGCGTTTGCGGCAGTGAGGCCCACCGTGGCGTAGAGCCGGCGCTGGTGCGGGCCGAGGCCGGGGGCGCGGGCCGCAAGCAGCGCCTCGAAGCGCGCCAGCACATCGGCGAACAGTGTGTCGGCGGCGGCGGCCAGCTGCGAGCCCGGCGCCGACAGCAGCGCGATCCGGCTGAAGGCCATATGCGCGCCGCCGTACTCGATCGTCACGCCGAGCATACGCTCGATCGCTACTGCAAACGGTAGCCGCGCGAACTCGGGCGTGGCCAGCGCGTCGTAGGCGGCCGCCAGATCGGCGCGGTAGCCGGCCAGCAGCGCGTGCAAGATCGCCTCTTTGTTCGGGAAAAACTGGTAGATCGAGCCGATCGGAATGCCGGCTGCCGCGGCGATCTCGTTGGTGGTGGCGGCCTCGTAGCCGCGATCGGCGAAGAGCTGCTCGGCCGTCTCGAGGATCAGGCTCACGCGCTGCTGCCCGCGCGCGCGCTGCGGGCTGCGGCGCATCGCCGGCTGCCTTGCTTTGGTCCTGTCGCTCACAGTCGCCATCCCTGTGATAGTCATGCGGCGGGGCTTTACGGGCCACCGCGCTAGAAAAGAAGCATCTTGACAAAGTGAGCAAAAGCTCATATTATCTTCATGAGCGTTCGCTCACATATTTATTGCATAGTATACCGCGCGGCGGGCGACGCCGCAAGAAGGAGCAAGGGATGCGCGCGTTTGTAACGGGTGGGACTGGGCTGTTGGGCAGCAACCTGGTGCGGCTGTTGATCGAGCAGGGCTACGAGGTGCGCGCGCTGGTGCGCTCGCGCAGCAAGGCAGCGCAGGCCTTCGCCGGGCTATCTGTCGAGCTGGTAGAAGGCGACATGGCCAATATCGCGGGGTTTGCGGCGGCGCTGGAAGGCTGCGACGTGCTGTTTCACACTGCGGCGTACTTCCGCGAATACTACCAGCGCGGCGACCACTGGGCCACGCTGCAGGCGATCAACGTCGACGGCACGATCGCGCTGCTGCGCGCGGCCGAGCAGCGTGGTGTCGCCAAGGTGATCTACACCAGCTCGTCGGGCGTGATCGGCATGGAGCCGGGCGCCGACTGGGGCGACGAGCGCACCCCGCCCGACGCCTACGCGCTGGCGAACCTGTACTTCCGCAGCAAGGTGCTGGCCGAGCAGCGCGTGGCCGAGTTCCTGGCGGGCAGCAAGCTGCCGGTGGTGTTGATTCTGCCAGGCTGGATGTTCGGGCCGGGCGACGCGGCGCCAACCAGCAGCGGCCAGCTCGTGCTGGACTACATCAACCGCAAGCTGCCGGGCGTGATCGGCGGTGGCGGCACGCCGGTGGATGTGCGCGACGTGGCCCAGGCAATGATCAACGCGGTGTCGCGCGGCGTCAGCGGCGAGCGCTATATTGTGGGCGGCGACACGTTTGTCGGCTTCGACGAGCTGTTTGCGCTGCTCGAGCAGGCCAGCGGCGTGCCTCGGCCGAGGCTGCGCATCCCGCATGCGCTGGCGCTGGGGCTGGCCTTCGTGCTCGAGGCCGCCAGCCGGTTCAGCGGCAAGCCGGCGCTGATCACCCTGAATGGGCTGCGCGCCGTGCAGGAGCGCCGTACCACGCGCTCGGATAAGGCGCGGCGCGAGTTGGGCGCGACCTTTCGCCCGCTGGCCGACACACTGCGCGACGAGGTGGCGTGGTTTCGGGCCAACCAGCCCGAACAGCGCAAGCTGCAGCTTTCGGCAAAGAGCCGGTAGGCGGCGGTATGCGCCTCAGCCGGCGGCGAAAAACTCGGCGCAGGCGGTGTAGCCGCCATCGACCACCAGCGACGTGCCGGTGATGCCGTCGGCCTCGTCGCTGCAGAGAAACGCCGCAGCGCGGCCCATATCGTCGGGGTAGAGCATTGTGCCGCTGGGCACGCGCGCCAGCCGCTGGCGCAGATGCGCCTCGGGGTCGTCGGCGTGGCGGGCGTGAAAGCGCAGCATCGGCGTATCGGTGATGCCGGGGCAGATGCAATTGACGCGAATATGCTCGCGGCCGTAGTCGAGCGCGAGGCTTTTGGTGAGCATCAGCACGGCGCCCTTGCTGGCGCAGTAGGCCGGGGTGCCCTGCTGGCCCACCAGGCTCGAGACCGACGCCACGTTCAGGATGCTGCCGCCGCCGGCCGCGCGCAGGTGCGGCAGGGCATACTTGGCGGTGAGGAAGATCGCGCGCACGTTGATCGCCATCACCCGATCCCAATCTTCGAGGCTGCTTTCTTCTACCGTCTGCACCGCAACAATCCCGGCGTTGTTTACCACAATGTCGAGCCGGCCGAAGCGCGCGGCTGCCGCGTCGATCAGCGCGCGCACTTCGGCCTCGCGCGCTACGTCGGCGTGCTGGTAGGCGGCTGCCGCGCCAAGCTCGCGCGCTGCGGCGGCGCCGGCCTCGTCGTTCACGTCGGCGAGCAGCACGCGCGCGCCCTCGGCCACAAACACGCGCGCGATGCCCAGGCCAATGCCCTGCGCCGCGCCCGTCACAATCGCCACTTTATCTGCTAACTTCGCCATTCCTGTCTTCTTTCGGCTAGAGGCCGCCAATCGAGAGCGAATCAGCCCTCGCTCTTTTTTGCCACCGCCTGCACCGCGGCGATCACCGCGTCTTCGGCCTGGCTCATGGGGTGGGCCAGGGCGCGGGCGCGCAGCTCGGCCAGCCGCCGCGAGCCGCCGGCCTGCTCGTCGCTCCACTCGCGCACAAACGCGCCGCCCTTGATGTCGTTCAGCAGGCTGGCGCGGGCGCGCTCGCGCATTGCCTGGCTGATCAGCGCCGGCCCGCGCGAGAGCGTGCCGTACTGGCTGGTGGTCGAGTGATGCGCCATCTGCTTGAAGAAGCCGTTGCGGCTCATGGCCGCGACGATCTCGGCGGCCTCGCCCGAGGCGTACAGCTCCATCACCATCAGCTCAGGCGAGAAGCCGTGCTCGACGCCGATCTCGAAGCACTCGACGAACCAGGCGGTCAGGCCGGCCCAGATCACCTGCTCGGCGAACAGGTCGAGCTCGGCCTCCTCGCGGAAGCTCGACTCGAACACGCCGCCGCGCGTCAGGCCGATGCCCTTGCACAGCGCCAGCGCGGTGGCGCGCGCGCCGCCGGTTGCGTCGTGGTGCACCGCGAACTGCGCCAGCGCGCCGCTGCCCTTGGTGTACAGCGCGCGCACATTCACGCCGGTCATGCGCGGGGCGACCATAATCACGTCGACGTTGGGCGGCGGCACGATCAGCCCATAGCCGACGTTGTAGCCGCTGGCCCACACCAGCGCCTGGCCGGGGCGCAGCGCCGGCGCGATCTGCTCGGGCCAGATCAGCGGCTGCGACTCGTCGGTGGTGAGCACCAGCAGGATGTCGCCGGCCGCCGCGGCCGCTGCGATCGGCTGGGGCGCGAAGCCATCGGCGGCGGCGCGCGCGCGGTAGTCGTCGTCGCGGTTGCCGACGATCACATGCACGCCGCTATCGCGCAGGTTCAGCGCCTGGGCCTGGCCCTGGTTGCCGTAGCCCAGCACCGCCACAGTTTTGCCGGCCAGCGGCTCAAGCGAGGCGTCGTGATCTTTCAGTAGGTGCATCGGTGTCGCTCCGTATTGAATGAAAGAATGCCGGATGAGTTGAAAAGCCTGTGGTTCATGCCCTGCCGAAGCGCAAAAGGTTCAGGCGATTGCAGGGCATACGCCAAGCACATTGATATGCCACCGGCGTCCCTTTTCATATAGCACAAGTGGCTAGGCCAGCAGCGCGCGCAGATGATCGCGGAACAGGATCGTCTCGGAAACATTGTCGCACTCGTTGCAGCGCTCCCAGTCGAGCCAGATATACTCGATGCCCAGCCAGCCAGCGTAGCCGCTGGCGCGCATGGCCGCGATCACCCGCGCGTAGTCGATCGTGTTTTCTTTCAGCGCGCACTGCAGGCGGCCGGCGCGCGCGCCGCGCACGTGGAAGTGGCTGGCGAGCGCGACCAGCGGCTCGACCTCGGCGTCGGCCATGCCCAGGCGGGTGAAGTGGGTGTAGTCGAGCGTCAGCGTGAGGCCGGGCACCTGCGCCACCAGCTCGGCGGCCAGCGCCGGGCTCGGCACGATCGAGCCGACGTGCGGCTCGACGCCAAAGGTGATGCCATAGCCCTGGGCCTGCGCGACGCGCCAGTGCAGCTCGTCGACGGCGCGCGCCCATGCCTCGGCCGGCGGCTGGCCTGCGAACTCGACGCCGGGCAGCGTGGTGACGTGGTGGGCGCCCAGGCGCGCGGCATACTCAAGCGTGCGCGCGAACTGCTCGCGGGCGTGGCGGCGCCGCGCCGCCTCGGGCTGGTTGATCGCGAATGGGGTGAAGTCGGGGTCGAGCTGCAGAAACACGTCGGCGGCGGCCAGCCCGCAGTCGTCGAGCTGGTGCTTCAGCCGCCGCGACGCCAGGCCAAGCTGCGCGAACTCGCGCGAGGGCCAGAGGTGCGAGCGGTTCTCGAACAGGCCGATATCGACGCCGGCGAACTCGAGCATAGCGATCAGCCGCAGCACACTGTCGTGCGGCAGCAGCGGAAAGGTGAAGTCGGCACAGGCGAACTGGGCTTGCATCCGCTTACCTCCTGGCTACAGGGCGTTTTCTTGTGCGTGGATATGTGCCGGCGAAGGCTCCCGATCACGTTATACCAAATTCGCTTGATTACTGACACTTTGGTGGGGTTTGGGGCGGCGAAGCCGCCCCTGCCTTATTGTGCTGCACTCCGTGGCTTTGCCACGGAGTGCAGCACAATCTATACGTGATTAAGCGAACAGCGTATTAGGGCCTACGGCAGCTGGCGCGCTCTGCCGCAGGCGAAATGCACTGCTTCGAGAAGCCGAACAGCGCAACTGCGTTTGCCCCACGCGTTATGGCACAGCTAGGCGGTGCGGGCGCGCCGCTCACGCCAGCGCTGGCGCAGGTAGGCGATCCCGTTGCGCTGGTACACCAGCCACTCGATCACCAGGACGATCAGCGCCAGCGCGGCCAGCCAGCGCCAGAACTCCTGACGGCCGACGCGCTCGCTGGTGGTGGCCTGCTGCAGGCCGCTGGTCTGCGGCACCTTCAGCTCGGCCTGCGGCGCGATCTTCGATTCGTCGGGCGCGAACAGGTTCACGGCGTAGCGCTGGCGCGCCACCAGCTTGTCGCCCTGGAACTGCTCGACCGTATACACGCCAGGCGCGTCGGTTTCGGCGTCGATCGCCTGGCCGTTGCGCAGCGCCAGCTCGGCCACGGCGCCGCCGGGGTGCGTCACGCGCACCGCTGTGATGCTCGGGTCGACCGCCACGGCCAGCGGCTGGTCGGGCGCGAGCTGCGCGGCCTCGGCGCCGCTGCCGGGCGCGAGGTAGGCGACAATATTCGAGAGCAGCAGCGGGAAGGCGATCTGCACCGGCAGATCGGAGTTGTGCAGGTCGAACGCCAGCACGACGATCCGCCGCCCGTCGCGCTCGCCGGCCACCAGCATCGGGCCGCCGTCGCCGTCGACGACGACGTGCGCCCACGCGCCTGGCACGAGCGTATTGGCCTTGAGCACGCTCACGTCGCTGAGCTTGACATTGCGCAGCAGCGGCTCGTCGCCTGGGGATGGCCGCAGCGCCGGGAAATCGACCTGGCCTGTGACCGAGAAGAACTCGGTGGAGCGCGGCGGGGCGATAAAGAACAGGTTGCCGGGCGGCAGTGTCGCGGGCACCACGCTGTCGAAGATCGTCACCGGGATCTGCGCGGCCGTCTCGGTAAAAGCTGCGGTGCTGGTCGGCACCAGCGTGGCCTTGATGCTTGGCAGCCCGGCCAGGCCGACTTCAAGGAAGCGGTTGCCAGGGCTCACCAGCCGCACATTCGTGCCCTCGCCCACCGAGCTGACAGCCCAGGCGCGGTCGTCGAGCGGCAGCGCGTCGCCGCCGGCCGCCTCGACCAGGCGCGCCTCGGCCTTGCGCGCCTGCGCGGGAATATTGGCAATAATCGACTGGTCGGCGCCGGGCGCGATCGTCAGGCTATAGGCGTTGAACAGCTGGTCGTCGAGGTACAGGTCGAGCCTGCGGCTGGCCTGGCCCTGGCCGTAGTTGGTTGCCTGCACGAACAGCGTCTGGCCGGCGGGGCTGGGCTGGAGCGCCATGGCGCTGACGGCCACATTCTCGCCGCCCTGGCCGATCGGGAAGTAGCGCACGGTGGCCGGCACCGGCTGGAGCGCGTCGAGCGGGCGAACATTGCCGTCGGAGATGATCGCGATCTCGCTCTCGGCCTCGCGCGCTGACAGCGCCGCCGCGAGCGTCAGCGCCGGCGCGAGGTCGCTGCCGCCGCCGCTGCGGGTGCCGATCGAGTCGATCGCATCGCGCAGCTGGCGCCGGTCGGTGCTGGCCGACACCAGGATCTCGGTCTGGCCGCCGGCGGCGATCAGCGTGGCGCGGCCGTCGTCGGGCAGCTGGTCGATCAGCGTAATCGCCTGGCGCTTCGCGGCCGCCAGGCGGTTGGGCGCTATGTCGGTGGCGGCCATGCTGGCCGAGCGGTCGACGATCACGATCAGGTTGCGCCCGGCGATGCCGGTGGTGCGCAGAAACGGCCGCGCGAGCGCCAGCACCAGCAGCGCCAGCAGCAGCAGCTGGAGCAGCAGCAGCAGGTTGCGGCGCAGCTTCTGCCAGGGTGCGTTTGCCTCGACATCGCGCACGACCCGCTGCCACAGAAACGTGGACGACACGCGCCGCTCTTCGCGGCGGAGCTTCAGCAGGTACATGGCCACGATGATCGGGCCAATGATCAGCGCGCTTACGAGCGCGAGTGGGCTCAGAAATGCCATAGCTCTCTCGGCCGCAAGCGCCCGTGCTGGAGCGCTATGCGCCTGCGGCAGCGCTGGACTGCGCCAGCCGGCGATTGCGCAGCTATCGCACCACGCCGCGCCGGCGCAAGTTCGACAGCACGAACTCCTCGGCTGGAACCGAGGTGTCGGCGAAGATATAGTTAATGCCGCGCCCGCTACAGAAGCTTTCGACCTCGGCGCGCCACGCGCGCAGGTGGTCGTCGTACTGGCGCAGCACCTCGAAGTCGGCGGTGATCTCGATCGCCGCGCTGCCCTCGGAGTCGAGCAGCCGGAAGTCGCCGTCGATATCGGGGCGCAGCTCTTGCGGCGCCAAAATATGGATGAGCGTGATCTCGAACGGCCGCGCGGTAAGCGCGCGCAGCGCGTCTTTCCAGCCGGCGTCGAGCAGATCCGAGCAGATCAGCAGCGGCCCGACGTTGCGCGCCGTCTGGACGTAGCGCCTGGCGGCGTCGAGCAGGCTGCCGCTGGCGCCGGCCGGCAGGCGCTGCAGGAAGCCGAACAGCGGCAGCGCGCCGCGTTTGCCGCGCACGCCCGGCAGCTGCTGGGCCTTGCCGGCGGCCAGCGCCGTCACCGTCACGCGGTCGAGGCTCGAAAGCGCGATATAGCCGAACGCGGCGGCCACGCGGCGGGCGTACAGCAGCTTATTTGGCTCGCCCCAGTCCATCGAGGCGGTGTTATCGAGCAGCAGGTGGATCGTCAGCTCTTCCTCGGCGACCATGAGCTTGAGGAAAAAGCGCTCCATGCGCGCGTACAGGTTCCAGTCGATCTGGCGGATATCGTCGCCGCGGGCGTAGGGCCGGAAGTCGGCGAACTCAACCGAGCTGCCGCGGCGCGGGCTGCGGCGCTCGCCCTGCATATCGCCCACCATCGCGCGGCGCGTCAGCAGCGCCAGCCGGTCGAGCTTGCGCAGAAAGGTCGAGTCGAACAATGGTTGTGTGGCGGGTGTGGTCATATCTCTGGCCAATGACGAAGGACGAAAGCGGTGCGTCCGGCTTACGCCAGCGGCGTATATTCGGGCTCGGGCCGGGCGTCCTGGCTGGCGCGCCGCATCAGCACGGTGCCGGCCAGCCCGCCGCCGATCGCGGCGATGATCTGCAGCAGCATCAGGCGCGGGTCGAGGAACGGCTGAACCTGCGGGTACGGCCCGAGGGCGGCGCCGACCTGGCAGGCCACCAGCAGCAGGCCCACGGCGAACCCCGGCACGGGCGGTGTGCGCGCGGCCCAGCGCGCGGCCACAAAGCCGCCGAGCATGCCCCAGATCGGCAGCAGCGCGATCGGCATACGGCTCAGCGCCGCGAGCTGCGCCAGCGCGAATGTGCCGGCGTCGAGCGCCAGCCCAGCCGCAAGCGCCACAAGTATCGCAGGGATACGCACCATAGCCCGCCCCACGGAATTGCCGGCTGCGTCTCGCAGGCCGCGATTCAAGCTACTCGGTCTTGACCGCCTCGACGATCTGGCGGATCACGTCGTCGGGCGCCACGCCCTCGGCCTGGGCCTCGAAGTTCAGAATCAGGCGATGGCGCAGCGCCGGCAGGGCCGCCAGCTTCAAGTCGGCGAACGCGACGTTGAAGCGGCCGTCGAGCAGCGCCATGATCTTGCCGGCCAGGATCAGCGCCTGCATGCCGCGCGGGCTGGCGCCGTAGCGCACGAACTGGCGCGTCGCGGCGGGCGCGTCTTTGTCTTCGGGGTGGGTCGCGCTGATCAGGCGCGCGGCGTAGCCGAGCACGTGGCTGGCGATCGGCACGCTGCGGGCCAGGCGCTGCATCGCGAGGATCAGCGGGCCATTCGCGATCTTGCGCGTCTGCGGCGCGCGATCGCTGGTGGTGCGGTTGGCGATCTCGACCAGCTCGGCGGTGGTAGGGAACGGCACCAGGATCTTGAAGAAGAAGCGGTCGAGCTGGGCCTCGGGCAGCGGGTAGGTGCCTTCCATCTCCAGCGGGTTCTGCGTCGCCAGCACGAAGAACGGGTCGGCCAGGCGATGGATCGTTTTCGCGACGGTGACGGTATGCTCCTGCATGGCCTCAAGCAGCGCGCTCTGGGTTTTGGGCGTGGCGCGGTTGATCTCGTCGGCCAGCACGAGGTTTGCGAAGATCGGCCCCGGCTCGAAGCGGAACGACTTGTGGCCGGATTCGTCCTCGTTGATCAGCGTGGTGCCGACAATATCGGCGGGCATCAGGTCGGGCGTGAACTGGATGCGGTTGAACGAGCAGTCGATCACGTCGGAGAGCGTGCGCACCAGCGTGGTTTTCGCCAGGCCGGGCACGCCCTCGAGCAGCGCATTACCGCCGGCAAGCAGCACGATGACCGTCTGGCGGATCAGGTCGCGCTGGCCGACAATCACCTGGCCGATCTCGGCCTCGATCATGGCGGCGCGCTGCCGAAACTCTTCTGGCCCGAAGCGTGGCGCGGATGCGGGGGCGGTCATGCGGTAAGCTCCTTTGCTCAGGCGCGCGGTAGCGCCAGCAGCATCAACACTGCGCCGATCGCGGCGACCAGAAACGCCAGCCAGGATGCGGCGGTGATGGCGAAGGTGATGGTCAGCGCCCTGGATGGCATGCGCGTGTGGCGCGCGCCATAGATCGTGAACAGGCTGCCGGTGAGAACGAGGGCAGCCAGAATACCAACGATTGTAAACATTGCCGTGTCATCCTTGCGGCGGCACTGCCTGGTGCCGCGCGCCTTGTGCGTCTCGATCAAGCGGGTTGGGCATGGACGACACTGTCCGGCGAGTGGCATTATCGAGCGCCTGCTCTAGGCTTGGAGCTGCCGTTGCTGATGTTGAGCGGCAGGCATACAGGCGAAGCGCCGCCGAACCTGGGCGTCAAAACCACTGCGGCGGGCTGCTAGCGCTTTGGCTCAAGGTTCGAGAAGTAGTCGCGTACGTAGTCTTTCAGGTGTGGCGGGATGGCGCTCTGGTCGAGCGCTTCGCCGGCGGCGCGCTGGTACTGCGGCAGGTTTTGCTGGTAGGGAACCTGCGCTGGGCCGGCCACGCCGGGTAGGTTGGTCTGGCCTTGCTGCACCTGCGTCTCGCCGCCCTGGCCCTGCTGGCCCTGGATCTGCTCGGGGCGCGGCTGGCCGTTGGCTGGGTTGTAGGGCTGGTAGACGCTGTCTTCGTGGCCGGTGCCGGCCTCTTTGCCGCCACCACCGTTCTGCCCGGTGTTCTGCCCCGTCTGGCCGCCCTGGCCGTTGCCGTTGGCGTTGTTGCGCGGGCCAGCGCCCTGGCCATTGCCGTTGCCCTGGCCGTTTTGCCCCTGCTGGCCTTGCTGGCCTTGCTGGCCCTGCTGGCCGTTTTGCCCCTGCTGGCCTTGCTGGCCTTGCTGGTTTTGCTGGTTTTGTTGGCCCTGCTGTGCCTGCTGGTTCTGCTGGTTCTGCTGGCCCTGCTGGTTTTGCTGGCCGGCCTGCGCCACTGCCTGGCGGCTCTGCTGGAGCTGGCCGAGCGCCTGCTGAAGCGCCTGCTGCTGGGCCTGCTGCTGCTGCGACTGCTGGGCGTTCTGGGCGGCCTGCTGCAGCGCCTGCTGGGCCTGCTGGGCGTTGCCCTGCTGCAGCGCCTGCGCCGCCTGGCTGAGGTTCTGGGCGAGCTGCGGGTCGTTCTGGCCGATCTGCCCGGCCTGCTGGCTCAAGCTCTGGGCCAGCTGCTGGCGCTGCTCGGGCGTCATCTTGTCGATCTGCTGGGACAGCTGGCTGAGCTGGCTGGCCGTCTGCGCGGCGCTTGGGCGCTGCGACGGCTGCTGGCCCGAGAGGCTCTGCAGGTTGCGCGAAAGGTTCTCGAGCGCGGCGCGGTGCGCGTCGGCGCTCGGGTCGATGCGCTGCTGCAGCTGATTCTCGAACGACGACAGGTCGGCCAGCGCCTGCTCGCGGCTGCCGCTATTTTCGCGCAGCTTGCGCTCGAGCTCGGCGAGCTGCTGGTCGAGCTGGGCGCGCTGCTCGGGCGTCAGCTCCTGGTTCTGGGCCACCTGCTGCCGCAGCTGCTGGGCCTCGGCGGCCACCTGAGCCACGGCCTGCTGCACGGCAGCGCGCTGGCGCAGCGCCTCGGCCTGCGGGTTAGGCAGCAGCCACAGCCCAGCGGCCAGCGCAAGCGCCACAGGCGCCAGCAGCAGCGGGCGGCGTGCCACGCGCAGCCGGAGCATGCTCGGGCGCAGCGTGTCGGCGTAGGCGCGCGCGTCGCGCTGCTGGTCTTCGTCGAGCGGGTGGCTTTCGGCGCGGGCATTCAGCTCGATCGCGGTTGCCAGGCGCTCGTGCAGGCCAAGCTCGGCGTCGACGCGGCGGGCCACCTGGTCGGCCGGCAGGCGGCGCAGCAGCCCGTAGCCGAGGATCGCGAGCAGCCACAGCCCGGCCGGCGCGAGCGACCAGATCAGCAGGTTCGGGATGGGGGCGAGGCGGCCGAGCAGCTGCATCAGCGCGAAGCCGCCGGGCGCGACCCACAGCGTGCGGCTGGCGAGCAGCAGCCAATCGCGCAGCTGCAGGCGCCGCCCGAGCGGGCGCAGCCGCCGCCGAATATAGGTGCCGGTTGTGAGTGCCTGAGCCATAGTCGCTGTTTCCGGCTCGCGCGCGGCGAGGGCGCGCGAGCCGAGAGCCGATAGTGCGGATCCTGCCGTGGCAGGAATCGCGCCGATTACGCCGCCGTTCTACCAAGAAGACGCCCGCGCACGGCCAAAAGTTCCGCGGCGTAGGCTGGCCTCACTGTAGCACGGATCGGGCCAGCGCGGAATAGCGCAGGGCTGATAGTGGGCTTATTCCTCGGTGCGGCGCCAGAAATGCCGCTCGCTGATCTGCTTCTTGCCGTCGGCGCTTTCCCACACCTCGATCACGCGCTGGCTGACGATCGTGACGACGCTGCTGACCGGGTTTTTGGCAGCTTCGGCGGGCCGGGCATCGGCGGGGCGCGCCAGCGCGGTGGTAGCAGGCGATGGGCCTGTCTCGATCCGCCGGCGCAGCCAGGCGATGCCTGCCTCGGCGGCCAGCGCCGCGACGCTTAGCGCCATGGTTTTGCCAAACTGCTGCCACGTGACCGGAAGCTGGCGGCCGGCCAGCACCATAGGCGCGGCGTCGCGGCGCGCGGGCAGCTGCCGCTCGAGCGGGGCGCCGCACTTGCCACAGTAGTGGTCGTTCAGTGGGTTGCCGTGCTGGCACGCTGGGCAGATTCGCTCGACCATGATTTCTCCTTCGATGCTGTGTTTGGATGTACGAGCAGGTTGTGATCGAGCAAAGTATAGCATATCTTGCGCCCGCGCAGGCTCGCGGCGGATCGCGCGGCAGAGAGGAGAAGGGCAGCGAGGGCTGACGTTCCGCGAGCCCCGCGCCGGCTGCAGCGTATGTTGTTGCACGAGCGCGGCGGTAGTATAATGCGGCCACCCGAGAGGCTGCCTGCGGCCGGGCAGGCGCACACATTTCCCGCCAGTATCACCAAAGGAGCCGCCATGTCGCACAGGCGTACGGTACTGGCCGCAGCTGGGCTGGCGCTGGCCAGCCCCGGCGTACGCCGCTGGCTGTGGGCGCGGCTGCTTGGCCTGCCGCCGGCACGCTACGGCGTGCGCGCCAGCCGCGATATCGCCGTGCCGATGCCCGACGGCGCGCGGCTCATGACCGACCACTACGCGCCGAGCGCGCCGGGCGCGTTTCCCACGATTTTGATCCGCACCCCCTACGGCAAATGGACCGAGGCCGGGCTGTTTGGCCTGGTCTGGGGAGCGTTTAGCCGGCTTCTGGCAGCGCGCGGCTACCACGTGGTGATACAGCTGACGCGCGGGCGCTACACCTCGGGTGGAACATTCGACCCGCTGGCCGACGAAGCCGCCGATGGCATGGCGACGCTGGAGTGGCTCAAGGCCCAGCCCTGGTTCAACGGCAGCCTCGGCACCTGGGGCGCGAGCTACCTGGGCTACGTGCAGTGGGCGATCGCCGCCGACGCGCAGCCGCTGCTCAAGGCGATGGTGCCGATCGTCACCGGCGCGCAGCTCGGCTCGCTCACACACCCCGACGGCGCGTTCGGGCTCGATACGCTGCTGGCCTGGACGGCGATCACCGAGCTACAGGGCGGCGACACGCGGCGCTCGCCCTCGTGGCGCGAGTCGATCGCTGGCCCGGACGCGGCGCAGCGGCTGGTCGAGCAGGCGTTTCAGCACCTGCCTCTCGCCGAGGCCGACCAGCGCGCGCTCGGCAGGACGGTTACGTTTTACCAGGATTGGCTGCAGCACACCGACCTGCGCGGGCCGTACTGGCAGCAGCGCGACCACACCGCGCACGTGGCCGATGTGGCCGCGCCGGCGCATTTCATCTCGGGTTGGTACGACCTGATCCAGCGCGAGCTGCTGGCCGACTACGAGGCGCTGCGCCGGGCCGGGCGCGCGCCCTACCTGACGATCGGCCCGTGGGCGCATACCAGCCCACAGCTGGTGCTCGCGAGCCTGCGCGAAGGGCTGCGCTGGTTCGACTGGCACATGAAAGGCGCGGCGCCGCCGGCGCGCCGGCCGGTGCGCTTGTTTTTCATCGGCGCAAACGTGTGGCGCGAGTTCGGCAGCTGGCCGCCGCCAGCGCGCACCACAGCCTGGTTTCTGCAGGGCGAGGCCGGGCTTGCTCCCACGCAGCCCGGCATCGCCGCGCCCGACCACTACCGCTACGACCCGGCCGACCCCACGCCCGCGCTCGGCGGCGCGCGGCTGGTCGGCCCGCTCGGCGGCCCGCGCGACCAGCGGCCGATCGAAGCTCGCCCCGACATTCTGTGCTACACCAGCGCGCCGCTCGACCGCGACCTCGACATCGCCGGGCCGGTGCGGCTGGTGCTGTTTGTGCGCTCGAGCCTCGAGCACACCGACTTCCTGGGGCGCCTGTGCGACGTGCATCCCGACGGGCGCTCGATCAACCTGTGCGATGGCCTGCTGCGGCTGACGCCCGGCGCCGGCGAGCGCCAGCCCGACGGCAGCCTGCGGATCGAGATCGGGCTGTGGAATATCGCGGCACGCTTTCGGCGGGGCCACTGCATCCGCCTGCACGTGGCCAGCGGGGCGCACCCGCGCTGGAGCCGCAACCTGGGCTATGGCGACCCGCTGGCCGACGCGACGCGCGCCCGCGCGGCCGATCAGACGGTGTACCACGACGCCGCGCACCCATCGGCGCTGCTGCTCCCCACGATCGCCTAGCGATGCCGGATCTCGTTCACCAGGTTGCTGCGCGGCTGGAGGATCAGCACCGCGCCGGTATCGCGCAGCCACAGCACAGTGGCGCCGCCGCTGAACTGCTGCACGGTGGCGCGGGCCGGCTGCTCGGGCTGGTACGGCCAGCCCAAGTCTTGCCGCACGAACTTATTCGATACCCACAGCAGCCCGAAGCCGCGCTGCGGCGCCACGTGGCCGGCCGGCGGCGTGAGGCCGTAGTCGACCGGGTCGTTCTCGGTCCACAGGTCGTCGTGAATCTGGTAGCTCAGCGGGTGGCCGGGCGCGTACTGCGAGGTGTAGATCCGGTAGATCTTCTTGCCGCTGGCGCCCTGGTCGACCCAGATCAGCGAGCCGCTGTCGAACGACTGCAGCGCTGCCGGCGCGTCCTCGAGCGCGGCCGCCGGGCAGCCGAGGTTTTCGCGCAGGCCCTGCACTACCTCGAAGCTGGCGCGCAGCGCGGGCGCGATCGGCGTGGTGCAGAGCTGCGGCGGCGCGGCGGCGAAGATATCGCGCCCGAGCAGGCCTAGCAGCACCTCGAAGCGCGTGCCGCGCAGCTCGGTGTGGTGCTCCAGGCGGCGGCGCTCGAAATACTGCACCGTGCCAGTCCAGCCGCCGATCGTCTCGGTGAGCGGCTCGCTCAGCGGGTAGCCAAAGCGCTCGAGCCCGCCGTTGTTCTGCCAGTAGCTCAGGAACGGCTCGCAGACGCTGTGGCGCGTCGGCTCGAAGTACGCGCAGCCGGCCGGCAGCTCGCCGGCGAACGGCGCGAACTCCCACCACGACCGGCCCTGCAGCTCGAGCGCGCGCGCGCCCATTCGGCCGGCCAGCACACCCTCGGCGTGCAGCTCGAGCCGGTCGCGCTCGAACCACTGGGTGTGGCCAACCCAGCTGCCCTCGACAACCTCGTTCGGCAGCTCGTCGCTGATCGGGTAGCCGAACACCGCCAGGCCGCCGTGCTGCTCCCAGTAGCTCAGCAGCGCGCCCGACACACAGTGCCCGGTTTCGGCGAAGCACTGCTGGCGCTCCTGGGCGCCCGCTACGGCCGGCACAAGCGCCAGCGCCAGAATACATACTAACCACCATCGCTTCATAGCGACACCTCTTCCTGCAAATGAGCTATGGTTTGATACTCGGAGTTTCGACTTGACACTGTGCGGGCGCGATAGATCGCACCCGTACGCCTTCGGGGTTGCTGGAAGGCTGGTTTCAACCGCCGGCAGAGTCGTGAGAGCGACGGTGCTGCGCGGTGAGCGCCACGGGCGCCCGATATCAAGACGTTTATGGCCGCCCGCGTGGTTGCATGGCTGGGCGGCGCAGCAGCAGCGCCAGCAGCGGCAGGTAGGCGCACAGCACAATCAGGCGTGCCGGCCAGGGCGGGGCCGCGCCGAGCAGCGCCAGCAGCGGCCAGTACAGCCAGGTGGCCAGCGTCCAGGCCAGAACCTCGGCGCGGCTGCGCAGCGCGGCCGCCAAAATCGGCGCGTCGTAGAGCGCGCGCTGCGGCACCGCTGCGCACAGCAGCAGGTAGCGCGCGTCGGGGTCGCGCCAGCGCAGCAGCGCCAGCGCCAGCAGCGCGCCGGGGACGGTGAGCAGCGGCACGTAGCCGCTGAAGCCGCCGATCTGCCCGAGCCAGCGCAGCGGCCAGTCGGGCAGGATCAGCAGCGTGGCCAGTCCAAACGTGGCGCAGGCCAGCGCGCGCCGCCGCGTCAGGCGTGTCAGCGCAATCGGCAGGCCGATGTGCGGCTTCACCAGCGTCAGCGGCAGCAGGGCTGGCAGCAGCGCCGCCGCCAGCAGCAGAACGGCCCACTGGGCGTACCATAGCGCGTGCAGCGCTGGGGCCGAGAGCAGCACCAGCAGGCGGTGGGCCTGCCCGCCGCGCAGCAGCGCAAACGCCAGCAGCCCCGCGCCTGCTGCGGCGGCCAACGCGGCGGCGTGGGCCTGCGACAGCGGCGCCAGCGGCAGCAGCACCACCGCCGTTGTGAGCGGGTTGGCCGGGAAAGCCTGGCCGGTCGCGGGGTCGATATAGCGGCACGCCGGGCCGTAGGGGTCGCCCCCGGCCAGCAGCTGCTGAGCGTAGCAGTGCGGCCAGGCGGTATCGTTGCCGAAGCGTGCCAGCGGCAGCAGGCGGATGACCAGCACGGCCATGCCGATCGCCAGGCTGATGTAGATGCGGGTGCGCAGGCTCATGGTGACCTCGCCGGGTGCGCGATGCCGGGCTACGGCTGTGGCTGTAGTGTAGCAGAAATTGGCTGCGCGCCGCGCGCCCGGCAAAGGCCCGCCGCGCTTTCGCGGCGCGGGCTCGAGTTGCATTTTTCGGCGCTCCGAGTACCATACGCCGCAGGTATTGAAAGAACGGGAGCGCGTGTGAAACTCAATCCATCCGAGGCCGAGCGGCTGGCCCGCGAGCTGTACGGCATCGCTGCGGCTGCACGGCCGCTGCCGGGCGAGTACGACGATAACTTCCACCTGGTGGCCGCCGACGGCGCGGCGTTCGTGCTGAAGGTGATGCACCCCGAACGCGAGCCGGCGCTGATCGACGCGCAGTGCCAGGCGCTCGCGCACCTGGCGCTTCACGCCCCCGAGCTGGCGCTGCCGCGCGTGCGCCCCACGCTGGCCGGCGAGCGCTTCACCACCGCCGAGGCCGCTGGCGCCGCCCGGCTGGTGTGGCTGCTCGGCTACGTGCCCGGCCGGGTGCTGGCCGAGGCCCGGCCGCGCCCGCCCGAGCTGCTGCGCGGCCTCGGCCGGCTGCTGGGGCGCATGGACGCCGCGCTGGCCGGCTTCGACCACCCGGCCGCGCACCGCGAGCTGAAGTGGGACCTCGCGCGCGCCGGCTGGGCGCGCCAGCTCCTTGGCTGCATCGCAAACCCGGCGCGCCGCGCCCTGGCCGAGCGCGCGCTGGAGCGCTACGACGCGCTGGCGCCGGCGCTGCCCGGCCTGCGGCAAAGCGTGATCCACGGCGACGCCAACGACTACAATGTGCTGGTGAGCGCGCCCGGCGAGTGGCCGCCGCGCGCGCTGAGCCTGATCGATTTCGGCGACATCATGCACAGCGCCACGGTCGGCGAGCTGGCGATCGGCGCGGCCTATGCCGCGCTGGGCCAGCCCGACCCGCTGGCGGCGATCGCCGAGGTGGCCGCGGGCTACCATGCCGAGCTGCCGCTGCACGAGCCCGAGATCGCCGCGCTGTTCACGCTGGTGTGCGCCCGCCTGGCGGTCAGCGTAGTCAACTCGGCTCAGCGGGCCGCGCTGCTGCCCGGCGACCCGTATGTCACGATCAGCGAGGCGCCGGCGTGGGCGCTGCTCGAGCGGCTCGACGCTATTCACCCGCGCCTCGCGCACTACGCGCTGCGCGCCGCCTGCGGGCTGCCGCCGGTGCCGCATAGCCCCGCGCTGGCCGAGTGGCTGCGCGCCCAGAACCCCGCGCCGGTGCTGGCCGTCGACGTTCGCACTGCCCCCAGCGTGGTGTTCGACCTGAGCGCCGGCAGCCTTTTGCTCGGCGCCGACCCGGCGGCTGCGGCAACGCCCGCGCTTGGCGAGAAGCTGTGGGGCGCCATGCGCGCTGCCGGCGCGGCGCTGGGCGTCGGCCGCTACGACGAGCCGCGGCTGATCTACACCAGCCCGGCCTTCGCCTCGGGCGCGGGCGCGCTCGACGAGCACCGCACCGTGCACCTGGGCATCGACTTGTGGCTCGACGCCGGGGCGCCGGTGTACGCCCCGCTCGCCGGCAGCGTCGAGCTGGTGGCCGATAACGCCGCGCCCAAAGACTACGGGCCGGTGATCGTGCTGCGCCACGCCAGCGGCGACGGCACGCCGTTCTACACGCTCTACGGCCACCTCGGCCACGACTCGCTGGCCATGGTCGCGCCGGGCCAGGCAGTGTCGCCGGGCCAGCAGATCGGCACGATCGGCGCGCCGCCGGGCAACGGCGACTGGCCGCCGCACCTGCACTTCCAGATCATCGCCGACCTGCTCGACATGGGCCGCGACTTCCCGGGCGTGGCCTACGCCAGCCAGCGCGCGCTGTGGCGCAGCCTCTCGCCCGACCCGAACCTGCTGCTCGGCATCCCGGCCGAGCGCTTCCCCGCGCCCGAGCCGCCCAAAGAGGCCACGCTGGCCGCCCGGCGCGCGCTGCTCGGCCGCAACCTGAGCATCTCGTACCGCGAGCCGCTGAAGATTGTGCGCGGCTGGCGGCAGTACCTGTACGACGACACCGGCCGCGCGTTTCTCGACGTGTACAACAATGTGCCGCTGGTGGGCCACAGCCACCCGCGCGTGGTGCGCGCCGCCCAGGCCCAGCTGGCGCTGCTGAACACCAACACGCGCTACCTGCACGACCAGATCGTGCGCTACGCCGAGCGCCTGGCCGCGCGCATGCCCGCGCCGCTCGGCGTGTGCTTTTTCCTCAACTCGGCCAGCGAGGCCAACGAGCTGGCGCTGCGGCTGGCGCGCGCCCACACCGGCCAGCGCGACATGATCGTGCTCGACGCGGCCTACCACGGCCACACCAGCGGCCTGATCGACATCAGCCCCTACAAGTTCGGCGGGCCTGGCGGTATGGGCAAGCCGGCCTGGGTGCACGTCGCACCCATCCCCGACGACTACCGCGGCGCCTACCGGCGCGGCGACGCCGCGGCCGGCCGCAAGTACGCCGCGCACGTGGCCGAGATCGTCGCGCGGCTGCGGGCCGAGGGGTGCGGCCTTGCCGGCTATATCGCCGAGACGCTGCCGAGCGTCGGCGGGCAGATTGTCTTCCCTGCCGGCTACCTCGCCGAGGTGTACCGGCACGTGCGCGCGGCCGGCGGCGTGTGCATCGCCGACGAGGTGCAGGTGGGCTTTGGCCGGCTCGGCACGCACTTCTGGGGCTTCGAGACCCAGGGCGTCGTGCCCGACATTGTGGTGCTGGGCAAGCCCATCGGCAACGGCTTCCCGCTCGCCGCCGTGGTCACCACGCCCGCGATCGCCGCCTCGTTCGACAACGGCATGGAGTTCTTCAGTACGTTTGGCGGCAACCCGGTGGCCTGCGCGGCCGGCCTGGCAGTGCTGGATGTGCTGGAAGAAGAACAGCTGCAGGCGAATGCGCGGCACGTCGGCGAGTACCTGCTCGGTGGCCTGCGAGCGCTGGCCGCCAACCACGCCGTCGCTGGCGATGCCCGCGGCATGGGGCTATTTCTGGGCGTCGAGCTGGTGCGCGACCGCGCCACGCTCGAGCCTGCCGCCGACGTGGCCTCGTACGTGGTGAACCGCCTGCGCGAGCGCGGCATCCTGGCCGGCACCGACGGCCCGTTTCACAATGTGATCAAGATCCGCCCGCCGCTAGTGTTCGCCCAGCCCGACGCCGACGCGCTGCTGGCCGCGCTCGACGACATTCTGGCCGAGGATTTCGCGCGGGTGTGACGCCCAGCTCTGGCTGACCGCGCGTATACCCTGGAAGCGATCTCAAAAGAGAGACGTTTGGAGGACTTCGTCCCTCCAAACGTCTCTTTCTGGCAGCCGCTCACTTTACTTAAACGGCAGCTCGGCCACCTCGCCCCACACATCGCCGCCGGCGATGCCGACGCGCGTGCCCGGATCGGCGTGGGCGCTGCGCACATACGCCAGCGCGATCGGCCCGAAGCGCGGCGAAACGGCGGCGCTGGTGAGGTCGCCGGCCTCTTTGCCGCCTACGTCGAGCTTGCCCGGCGCGCTGGCCGGCGCGCTCAGGCGCAGGCCCATCAGGCGCTTGGCCAGCCGCCCGCGGCTCTCCATCCGCGCGATGATCTCCTGCCCTACATAGCAGCCCTTGCTGAAGCTCACTGCGTCGTGCAGGCCGGTTTCGAGCGGGATGTACTCCTGGCTCAGCTCGCGGCCAGACGCGGCGTAGCCCGCCTCGACCCGCAGCACCTCGAGCGTGGCCGCGTCGAGCGCGAGCGCGCCCGCCCCCAGCAGCGCCGCGCGCGCGGCCGGTAGCTGCTCGGCCGGCACGTACAGCGTGAAGCTCGGGCCGCCGATCGGCGGGCGCGCCGCGACGATCAGCTGCGCGCCGCCAAAGCCGAGCGTGGCGTTGTGGTGCGGCGGCAGGCTGGGAATATCGGCGCCGAGCGCCTGGCGCAGCGCCTCGGCTGCGGCTGGCCCGTACAGCGCCAGCTGGCCGTGCGAGCGCCCGGCGGCTTCGAGCGCCACCTGATCCTGAAAGAAAATATTCTTCTTCAGGTGCGCCCAAACCGCGCCGCCCTGGCCGGGGCTGGTGGCCAGCAGCAGCGCGTCGTCGAGGGCGTGCACCGCCAGCACGTCGATGATCCGGCCGATCGGCGTGGTCAGCACGCTGCGCGCGCCCGCGCCCGGCCGCAGCCGCTCGATATCGTTGGTCGAGAGCCGGTGCAGCAGCGCGGCGCGGTCGCGCCCGCGCATCAGGATCCGCCCGGCCTCGCCCTCGTCGGCCAGCGCGGCGCCGTGCAGCGCGGCGGCATAGGCCGCGCCGTTGGTATCGGCAGAATTGGTCATTGGCTCGTTTCTCGCATACTGGTGCGGCCCACCGCCGCGCCCGGCATGATACCATGCCGCCCGGCGCGCCGCAAAGGCAAGAATTCTGCTACTATACGGGCTGCACGGGCGGCGCGATCTGCCCTCGCCAACACTCCATATGGCGCACCCGGCTGAATTTTGCCTTCCCTTCGGCACGCTCCGCCGAGCCGGCAGAGCGGTACTTTTCGTTTTCGGTATTTGCGCTCAGAGAGGGCAAATACCGAAAACCGTACATGATCGAGTACCATGCTGCCGCAGGCTAAACCAGCGCCGAGTAAGTCGCGTGAAAAGAGAGAGATAATGACCGAAATCCACACGCCCGACTGGGTCAAGCACGCGGTGTTCTACCAGATCTTCCCCGACCGCTTCGCCAAGAGCGATGCGCTGGTGAAGCCCACCAACCTCGAGCCGTGGGACGCCACGCCGACGATCGAGGGCTACAAGGGCGGCGACCTGCTTGGCGTGGCCGAGCACCTCGACTACATCCAGGATCTCGGCGTCACCGCGATCTACTTCACGCCGATCTTCCAGAGCGCCTCGAACCATCGCTACCACACCCACGATTACTACCAGGTCGACCCGCTGCTGGGCGGCAATGCGGCGTTCCACACGCTGCTCGACGCCTGCCACCGGCGCGGGCTGCGCGTGGTGCTCGACGGCGTGTTCAACCACGCCAGCCGCGGCTTCTTCCAGTTCAACGATATTCTCGAGAACGGCCCGCACTCGCCCTGGCTCGACTGGTTTACGATCGAGGGCTGGCCGCTCAGCCCCTACGATGGCGCGAGGCCGGCCAACTACCGCGCCTGGGTCGGCAACCGCGCGCTGCCTAAGCTCAACACCGATAACCCGCAGGTGCGCGAGTTCATCATGCAGGTTGCCGAGCACTGGCTGCGCCAGGGCATCGACGGCTGGCGGCTCGACGTGCCCTTCGAGATCCACACCCCCGGCTTCTGGGCCGAGTTCCGCGCGCGCGTCAAGGCGATCAACCCCGAGGCCTATATCGTCGGCGAGATCTGGCACGACAGCCGGCCGTGGCTCCAGGGCGACCAGTTCGACGCGGTGATGAACTACCTATTCACCGAGGCGGCGATCGCATTCTGCGCCGGCCCGCGCGTGCTGCCCGACCAAGTGGCCGGCCGCTCGTACCACCCGATCCCGGCGCTTTCGGGCTACGACTACGCCAACAAGATCGACTGGCTGCTGCAGATCTACCCCTGGGAGATCCAGCTGGCCCAGCTGAACCTGCTCGACAGCCACGACACCGCCCGGCTGATCAGCATCGCCAATGGCGACACCGCCAGCGTGCGCCTGGCGACGCTGCTGCAGATGACCTACCCCGGCGCGCCGAGCATCTACTACGGCGACGAGATCGGCCTGCCCGGCACCAACTTCGACCCCGACACCCGCCGCGGCATGCCCTGGGCCAACCGCGAGCGCTGGGACATGGATCTGCTGGCGTACCACAAGCAGCTGATCGCGCTGCGCCACGCTCACCCGGCGCTGCGTACCGGCGCCTACGCGCGCCTGCACGCCGACGATGCGACCTACGCCTTTGCGCGCGCCGACGCTGCCGAGGCGCTGCTGGTGGCGGTGAATGTGGCCTAGCAGCCGCGCACGATCGAGTTCGCTGCGGGCGAGCACTTCGCCGAAAACGCCGAGCGCTGCGCGGCGCTGTACGGCACGCGGGGCGCGCGCGTCGAGGCGGCTGGCCGCGCGCCGAGCTGCCCGCCCGCGATGGCCTGCGCCGTACCTGGCGCGCTAGCCGGCCGGGCCTGTCGCGCCGAGGGCGCACCCTAGGCCCGCGCCAGCAGGAATAGTGTGGCTGGTGCGCGCTGCGCGCCTCTTTCTGCGATGCGATGTGATGGTGGCGCCCCGCGCCAACGTCGCAGCACCATACACGAAAAGCGCCGCTCCGCCGAGGGCAAAACGCCGGCCGCATATGTCGTATCAGCATCAGGAGCAACCAATGCCCGCTCGCATCGCCCCCACTTCGCTCCTTTTCCGCTCGCGCTGGCTGGCGCTGCTGCTGCTGGCCGCCAGCCTGGCCGGCTGCCTGGCAGACACGCCAGCAGCGGCGCCCACGGCGCGCCCGCGCGCCACCGCCGCTCCCACGGCGCGCCCGCGCGCCACCGCCACGCCCCTGCCGCCGGCCGTGGCGACGCCGGCTGCCCAGGCCGAGTGGACAGTTCTGGTGTACCTCGACGGCGACAACGACCTCGAGCCCGACGCGATCGACGACTACGCCGAGATGGCCAGCGTCGGCTCGAGCAGCGCCCTCAATATCGTCGTGCAGTTCGACCGGATCGCATCCGACGAGGACTGGGACGACACGTCGAACGGCGACTGGCGCGGCGTCAAGCGCTTCCGCGTCGAGCGCGACAAGCGGCCGACCAAAAGCAACCAGCTGGCCGACCTCGGCGAGCTCGACATGGGCGACCCGCGCACCCTGGCCGATTTTGTGGCTTGGGGCATCAGCAGCTACCCCGCCAGGCACTACGCGCTGATCTTCTGGGATCACGGCGCGGCCTGGCCGGGCGTTGCCAGCGACGACTCCAGCGATGGCGATATGCTGACGCTGCCCGAGCTGGCGGGCGCGCTCGCCGACGTGCGCCAGCGTACCGGCGTGCAGAAGTTCGACCTGATCGGCTTCGACGCCTGCCTGATGGGCCAGATCGACGTGCTGCAGGCGATCGCGCCATTCGGCCAGGTGGCCGTCGGCAGCGCCGACCTCGAGCCGGGCGAGGGCTGGGCCTGGAACGCCTGGCTAGGCGCCCTGGCTAACAACCCTCAGCAGAGCGCCGCCGCGCTGGCGCCGAGCATTATCAAGAGCTTCGCCGCGTTCTACAAGAAAGAAAAAGACCCCTCGGTGACGCTGGCGGCCTTCGACCTCGGCAAAGTCGAGCAGATGACCAGCCAGCTCGACACGCTGGCGGGCGCGCTGATCGCCGCGCTGCCGCGCTCGTACGCCGCGATCGGCAAGGCCCGCGCCCACGCCGCCGAGTATGCCTCGGGCGACGCCGATATCAGCGCGATCGACCTGGGCTACTTCGCCGACGCGCTTGCCGCCCCCAAGGCCGCGCCCGATATCGCAAACGCCGCCCGCGCGCTGCGCGCGACGATCAACACCGCCCAGATCGCCTACGGCTACGGCGCCGACCACTCCGAGTCGACCGGGCTG
The DNA here is from genome assembly GCF_046328425.1 of Kouleothrix sp. Classification (NCBI taxonomy): domain Bacteria; kingdom Bacillati; phylum Chloroflexota; class Chloroflexia; order Chloroflexales; family Roseiflexaceae; genus Kouleothrix; species Kouleothrix sp. The sequence goes on along the minus strand of NZ_JAXLWP010000003.1, from coordinate 13,727 downwards.
TCGGTGTATTTCCCCTGGAAGAAGAAGCACTACGACGCCAGCTACAGCCAGGCCTCGCCGCTCACGCGCACAACTCGCTGGGACGAGTTCCTGCAGGCGTTTTACAAGGCCGGCCGCGCCAGCTCGGCCCGCTCGCTCGTCGCGCCGCTTCAGCTTAGCCAGGCTACCGCCGCGCCCGACGCGCCGCTGGCGCTCGCGACGACGATCGGCGGCGACGACACCGCCCAGGTGTACTATTTCGTCGGCAGGCCCGACCCCGCCGCCGCCAACCGCATCCGGGTGCTCGTGCGCGACTATATCTACCCGCCCGGCGCGTCGACGAATGGCGCGATCCCGGCCTGGCGCGACGGCGACAGCGTGCAGCTGAGCTGGCGCGCTTCGAGCTGGTACCTGGCCAACGGCCGCGACGTGGTGCTCGCGCCGTTCGCGCCGGTGGAGTATGGCTCGAACAGCTACAGCGTGGCCGGAAGCTATGTCAGCCGCAAAACCGGCAAGCGCACGCCGGCGAGCCTCGAGTTCGACGTGGCCCAGGGCCGCGGCACGCTCACACACATCTGGGCGTTCGATAAGGCCGGCGGCACGAACCCGCGCCCGCGCGAGCTGAAGCCACGCGCCGGCGATAGCTTTCTGCCCAGCATCCCGATCTACGACGAGAACGACCCCGAAGCCGAGGGCAAGGTCGACGGCGCGCCGATTACCTTTGGGGCCGAGCCGCTCAGCGCGTTTAGCGCCGAGGCTCCCGCAGGCGAATATGTCGTCGGGCTTATGGTCGAAAGCATCGCCGGCGCGACCCACGATCAATACGCCGATGTGACCGTCGCCAACCCGCGTGGCGCGGCGCTGCCGCCCATCCCCGCTGCGCCGGCCGCAGCGGCCAGCGGCGCTGCGCCCGATACTCTGCGCTACTACGACGATCAGCTCGGCGCGCGGATCGATTACCCCGCTACCTGGCAGGTGGCCTCGTCGAGCGCCGACCGTGTGGTGCTGGCCAGCCCCGACGACGCGCCCGAGGCGTATGCCAGCGTGGATGCCTACGCGCTCGAGGGCACGCTCGCCGCCGCGAACAAGGCCATGCTCGCGGCGCTGCTCGACGCCGACGCGCGCGCGCCGGGCTTTGCGCGGCGCCAGGCGCCTACGCCGGCGCGCGTGGCCGGGCATGCAGCCCTGCGCACAGAGTACGTGTATCAAGACAAGAATGGCGTGCTGTTCCACGTGCTCGGCGTGGCCGTGAGCGATAAGCCGGCCGGCGCGACCTACCTGATTACATCGAGGCGCCCGGTCCAGCTTGCCGCCAGCGCCGCGCTGTTCGAGCAGATGCTGGGCAGTTTCGCGATTGATTAGGGCTTGCCTGAAGCGCGAAGCCGCCGAAAACTGCCTTTGGCTGGTCGCGGCCACCGCCGTGGCCGCGACCAGCCAAGAGTGATCTGGAGGGCGCAAGCCCTCCAAGCCTCACGCGGGAGGACACCGCGTAACTCGTGTCGATGAAAGGAATGCAAATGCGAGTAGCCGTGATAGGCGCCGGGGCGATCGGCCGTGTGCACGCCCGGGCGCTGCGCCAGATCGCAGGGGCCGAGCTGGCCGGGCTTGGCGTGCGCGCGCCCTCCGAGGCGAGCCAGCAGCTGGCGCGTGAGCTTGGCACCGAGCTCGCGCGCCCCGAGGAGCTGCTGGCGCGGCGCGACATCGACGCCGTGGTAATCGCCACGCCCACCGATACGCACCTGGCGCTGGTGCAGGCCGCCGCGCATGCCGGCAAGCAGATCATCTGCGAGAAGCCGCTGGCGCGCAGCCTGGCCGACGCTGAGGCGCTGATCGCGGTGGCGCGCCGCGCCGGGGTGAAGCTCGCGATCGGCCTGGTGGTGCGCTACTTCCCGGCCTATGCCGCCGCCCATGCGGCGCTGCTGCGCGGCGAGCTGGGCGCGCCGGTACGGCTCCATGCCAGCCGGGGCGGCAGCTTCCCCGTGGTGGCCGGCGATTGGTACGCCGACAGCGCGCGCAGCGGCGGCGTGGCGCTCGACTTGATGATCCACGATTTCGACTGGGCGCGCTGGCTGTTCGGCCCGGTCGAGCAGGTGTCGGCGCGCCGGGTGAGCCCTCCCGGCGCCGCGCGCGCCGAGCATGTCGTCGCCGAGCTGCGCTTCCGCAGTGGCGCGGCCGCCACCATCGAAGGCAGCTGGGGCTTTGTCGACGGCTTTCGCAGTACCTTTGAGCTTGCCGGCAGCGCCGGGCAGCTGCGCTACGACAGCCGCCCCGATGCAGCGTTGCCCGGCGCGCCGGCCGACGCAGGGGTGGCCGTGCCCGCGGGGGCTGGCCCCGACGACCCCTACCTGCTCCAGATGCGCGATTGCATAGGCTGGCTGGGCGGCGGCCCCCCGCCGCGCTGCGACGCCTCCGACGCGCTCGCGGCGCTGCGGATCAGCCTGGCCGTGCTCGAGAGCATCGGCGCCGGCCGGCCGGTAGCGCTGGAGCCCGAACGCTAGCGCGGCAGCCGCCCAGCCCCAGCCCCTAATCGGCTGCCGCCAGCCACATCGATTGGTATGGCTCGATCCGCAGCGGCTTCTCGGCGGTGCGCGCCTGGCCCGAGATCAGGTCGGTGAAGGTGTAGCCGGGGCCATACATGCGCAGCTGGTTGTTATCGACGAACTGCGGCGCATCGGAGAAGTTCGACACAACCAGCAGGCGCTGGCCGCTGTGGCGCCGCACAAAGCTGAAAACGTGCGGGTTGCCGCTGTCCACCACTTCCATGTCGCCATCGCGCAGCGCTGCCTGCTCTTTGCGCAGCCGGATGAGCCGCGTCAGCTCGGAAAAAGCCCACCCGATGCGCGTCGTCGGGTCGTGGCGCTGCTCGTTGCGCTGCCAATCGGCCGCGGGCCGGTGCACCCAACGGCTATCGCCGGCTTTGGCCTGGTCGCTGGTGTACGAGTAGTCATTCAGCGTCACCGTCTCGTCGCCCAGGTAGAGCAGCGGTATGCCGCCGATGCTCAGTATCAGGCTGTGGATCATAATGATCCGGCGCACCGCCATGTCAATCAGCCGCTCGTTGCCCGCTTGCAGCGCCTGCTCGAGCCCGGCCAGCGAGGCCAGCGTGCCCGACACGCGCGCATCGCCGGTGTCGGGGTTCTCTTGAAACGGCACCCCGCGCGCGAACGAGCCGTCGAAGCGGCCGATGTAGAAGTTATTCAGAAAGCGCCGGTGGTCGTACGGGCTCATGCCGACGCGCTGCGCGTCGCCGTCGTCGAACGTCCAGCCGATGTCGTCGTGCGAGCGCAGGTAGTTCACCCAGGCGCAGCCGCGCGGCAGCTTGAAGCGCGTGTTCATCGAGCGCACCAGCAGCTTGACCTCGCGCGTCGCCAGCGACTCCCAGATCAGTGCCATGAGCAGCGGGTTGTACGAGATCTGGCACTCCTGCGGGCTGATATAGCTGAGCACGTCGTCGGGGTGGACGATCGCCTCGGATTTGAAGAGCATGGCCGGCGCGGCGATGCGCGCCAGCGCGTTGTACGCCTGGATGATCTTGTGCGCCTCGGGCTGGTTCTCGCAGCTGGTGCCCATGCGCTTCCAGATGAATGCCACCGCGTCGAGCCGCAGGATCTCGACCCCGGCATTGGCGATGTACAGCATCTCGCCGGCCATGGCGCGGAACACTGCCGGGTTGGCGTAGTTCAGATCCCACTGAAAGCTGTTAAACGTCGTCCAGACCCAGCGGCGTATATCGGCGCGCCAGGTGAAGCTGCCGCGCCGCACCGTCGGGAAGATCTCGCGCAGCGTGCGCTCGTAGGCATCCGGCATGGTGCGGTCGGGGAAGATGAAGTAGTAGTTTTCGAACTCGGGCTCGCCGGCCTGGGCCTTGCGCGCCCAGGCGTGCTCGTCCGAGGTATGGTTGAAGACGAAATCGACCACCAGGCTGATGCCCTGGGCCTGAAACTCGCGCGCCAGCGTGCGCAGCTCGTCGAAGGTGCCGAGCGCCGGGTTCACGTCGCGGTAGCTGCTCACCGCGTAGCCGCCGTCGTTGTCGCCCTCGGGCGCTGCGAACAGCGGCATCAGGTGCAGGTAGGTCAGCCCCAGCTCTTTGAAGTAGGGCAGCTTTGCGCGGATACCGTTCAGATTACCGGCAAACAGGTCGACATAGCATACGCCGCCGACCATCTGCTCGGATTGGAACCACTCGGGGTTGGCTTCGCGCTGGGCGTCGAGGTCTTTCAGCCAGGCCGGGCGGTCGAGCCAGCTACCCGCAGTGTCGATCAGCAGCTCTTCGAGGTGGTAGAAGAAATCGTAGTTCGTGGCGTACAGCTCGAACAGCAGGCCAAACAGGCGCTCCCATTCGCGCCGCAGCCGTGTTTCGAATGCTTGCCACGCGCCGGGTTGCTCGGCGCGCTGTGCGGCCAGGCGCGCCTCGACGCGCGGCCACAGCCGTTCAAGCGCGAGCGCAGCGTGCTGGCGGATCCACTCCGCATCCGGCATAATCGGCCTCCTCCATGAAAGGGCTTACATGAGAATTATAGCGTACTTCCGGCTGCCTCTTGCAGGCATGCACGTGCCCGGTGGCGCGTGGGCCGCGCTATCTTAGCATATTCACGGGCAGGGAGTGCAGCGCGGGCGCGCGGCTGGCGATTCTTGCGCCGGCTTTCGCGGGGAGAGCGCGGCACAGCGGAGAACGAGCATGCTGTTTATCGGGATCGATCTGGCCTGGGCGCCGCACAACCCCAGCGGCGCGGCGATCATACGCGGCGATGCCCACGCCGGCGAGCTGGCCGACGTGGCGCTGCTCGGCGATCTGGACGAGATCGCCGCGTATGTCGCCTCGGCTGCGCCAGCCGGCACGCCGGCGCTGGTGGCGGTGGACGCGCCGCTGTGGGTGCCGAACGCCAGCGGTCGGCGGCCGGCCGAGGCCGAGCTTGGTGCGGTGTTCGCACGCTACCAGGCTGGCGCGCACCCAGCCAATCGCGGGCTGCCGGCTTTCCGCCAGGGCGTGCGCGGCGAGCTGCTTGTCGAGCGCATGGCGCGGCTCGGCTTCGCGCACCGCTGCAGCGTGGCGCCGGGCGCCCCGGTGCGCCAGGTGCTCGAGGTGTACCCGCACGCCGCGATGGTGGCGCTGTTCGGGCTGGCGCGCACGCTCAAGTACAAGGCCAAGCCGCGGCGCTCGCGCGACACCCGGCTGGCGGCCTGGGCCGCGTACCAGCGCCACCTGGCGGGCCTGGCCGGCTTCGACCCGCCGCTGCGCGGCGTGGCGGCGTTTGCCGGCCAGGATGTGGCGGCGCTGCGCGGGCGCCGCCTGAAGGGCTACGAAGATCAAGCCGACGCAGTGATGTGCGCCTACATCGCGCTGTACGCCTTTCGCTGGGGCGCGGCGCGCTGCCGCTGCTTTGGCTCGATGGAAAGCGGGTATATCTACACGCCGGTGCCGCTGAGCTGATCCTGGCGGAGTGCGACCCGCCGCGCCTGCGCCAGCAGCGCCAGCGCCGCCAGCAGCACCACACCGGCGAGGAACAGCGCGCGCGCCGGCAGCGGCGGCGCATCGTCTAGGGGTAGCTGGTCGGCGCGCACGCGCCGCACCGCCACGCCCAGCGCGCGGCCATCGGCCGAGCTGCCGGGCGCGAACGTGCTGCTGGCAAACGGGATCACCTGGTACTCGTCGGTGACGGCGGTTGGCTCGAGCAGCACCTGGTAGCGGCGCCATTCGCGCGCCACCGTGAAGCGCGGCGGCGCGAGCGACCCGTCGTCGAGGCGCAGCTCGGCCTCGGGGGCGCCGTCGGGCCGCGCCGCGCTGGCCTCAAGCGTCAGCAGCACCGGGCCGGGCCGCACAAAGCCAAACAGCGCGACGCCCCACGACTCCCCCGACCAGCGAAACGCGCCGGCGGGGCTGGCTTCGAGCGGGTCCATGCCGTAGAGCGCGCGGCCGGCCAGCGCGTCGTCGGCGGCCAGCTCGAAGCTGCCGGGCGCGGCGCGGGCCGCCAGCGCGAACAGCAGCAGCAGTGCCAGGCCCAGCCCCAGCCAGCCCAGCAGGCGTAGCCCGGTGCCTACGAGCGGCACAGGGCGGGCGGCCTGCGGAAGAGCGCCAGGGCTCATGCGGGCGGTTCTCCTCGTCAGATACACGCTAAACCGGCGCCACGATACCACAGGCGGCGCTGCGAGGCAAACGGCGGCCGGCAGAAGAGTTTTGGCGCTTGGTTCAGGCTCGGATGCTACGGCAGGCGCGTGCGGCCGAACCAGCGCCGCACCGCCGCCGCGTACGCGCGGTACTGCGCGCCAAATCTATCGGCAAGGTAGCGCTCTTCTGGCGCCACCAGCACGTAGTGGCACGCCACGGCCGCCGGTACGAGCAGCACAAGCAGCCAGGGCATATTGAACGCCAGCCCGGCGCCGAGCAGAACGCCGATCGCCCCCAGGTACAGCGGATTGCGCGAGATCGAAAATACGCCGGTGGTCACCAGCGTGCCGGTCGGCCGGCCGGGATCGGTTGGCTGGCCGTAGCGGCCAAGCTCGCGCCGGGCGAGCACGACGCAGGCCACGCCCGCGATGATCAGCGACACGCCGGCCAGGCCAAAGACGAAAGCAAAACGGCCGCGCGGTAGCGACAGCGGCACCAGCCAGTGCAGCACAAGCGCCCCCAGCAAAGCGCTGCCAAACACCACCTCCGCAATCGCCCAGCGGCTCGTGTGCGCGGCATTCTGCGGCATATCTTCTCCTTGCCCCGAAGGCGTGCAGGCGCGATAGATCGCGCCTGCACGGTGTCATACCACCTCCGGCTGATCACTTGCGGTAGCAGGGTAGGGGGAGGGGGCGAAAGACGTTGCACGAGCCCTGTATCTGTGCGTGTTTCCGCGCAGCGCGGAAACACGCACACGTCCAAAAGGAAAGTACTGCTGGGGAAGAGACGACCGGGGGCGCGCATTGTTGCAGCCGGCGCGGCTAGTGGCGCCGCAGCAGTGCGCGCAGGCGCTCAAGGGCATCGATATCGGCGAGCAGCGTGATTGTGTCGCCGGGGGCCAGCGCCAGGTCGAGCGCGGGCAGGCTGCACGCTTGGCCGTCGCGGCGCAGCTCGATCACCAGCGCGTCGTGCTGGTCGCGCAGCTCACCGGCTGTGCGGCCGTCCAGCGCATCGCCGGCGCGCACGCTGATCTGGTCGGCCGAGAAAAGCGCCTCGTCGGCAGCAAAGGCGTAGGCGATATCGCCCAGCACCGCAGCGGCGGCGAGCGTGGCGCTGGCCAGGCCCGAGGTGCTGTACGCCGTGCGGATGCCGAACATATCGGCCAGCTTGTCGGCGAGCGCGTCGCTGAAAGCCCGCAGCACCACGTGCGCGTCGGCGCGCAGGCGCCGCGCCGCCAGGCCGATCTGCAGGTTCATCAGATCGTCGGATGTGAGCGCGGCAACGCTGTAGGCGCGCTCGATCCCGGCCTGGCGCAGCACCTCGGGCTCGCGCGCGTCGCCGACCACGATCCGCACGCCGGGCAGGCGACTGACGCGCTGCACGAAGTCGGGCCGGCCGTCGTCGCGGCGCACCACCACAATTCGCGGCCGCGGCCGCAGCTGGTCGAGCTGCAGCACCGCGCGGTAGCCGACCTTGCCGAGGCCGCAGACGATCACGGTATCGCGCTCGTCGGTGGGGTGGCGGGGGGTGGCTGCGCCGCCCGAGCCGCCGTTGCGCTGGCGCAGCGCCTCAAGCGCGGGCAGCGCCCCGAGCAGCAGCAGCTGGTCGCCGGGGCCAATCGGGCGCGCGGCGCCGCCGGGCACGTGCTTGCCGAACGAATCGTGGTGGCGCAGCAGCCGCGCGCCGCTCTCCGCTTCGAGCGCGCGCGCGGCGCCGGCCAGCTGGCCGCCCGCCTGAACCACCAGGCGGGCGACGCAGAGCAGCTGGCCGCCCGCCGGGATCGCGTACTCAATCTCGTGGCTCATGGCGGCGGCCACGTAGGTGGTGGCGGCCAGAGCCGAGGCGCTGAAGGCCGAGTTTGCGCCAAACCCGCGCTCGAGATTGTGGTCGAGGTCTTCGCCGAACACGCGCAGCACCACGCGCATGCCCGGCCGCAGGGCGCGGGCGGTCAGCCCGATCTCGATATTCGCCAGGTCGTCGTTGATCGTGGCGACGATCGCGCGGGCGCGCGCCAGCCCGGCCTGGCGCAGCACCTCGGGCTCGCGCGCGTCGCCCATCACCACCGGCACCTTCAGGCTCAGCGCGCGGGCCACAAATGCGCTGCGCCAATCGCGCTCGATCACCACCGGCGCGTAGCCGCTGCTGAGCAGCTGGTCTGCCACGCGCATGCCCACGCGCCCCAGCCCGCAGACGATCACATGGTCGCGGTAGGTCGCGGCGAGCGCCACCTGCCAGGCCTCGCGGCGGCTGCCTTTGTCGAGCAGCAGGCGGCCGAAGTTCAGCACGCTCTGAAAGATCAGCGCCAGGCCGAGCAGCGGGATGAGAAAGAACAGCGCCTCGCCCAGCAGGTCGTTTGGCAGCTCCAGGCCGGTCTGGAGCGTCACCAGCTTGAGTGTTTCGAACAGCGCGGCGGCGAAACCCAGCCGCGCGGGGTGGCCGTAGTGAAGGTAGAGCGTGCCGGCCAGCGCCAGCAGCGCAAAGCTCACCAGCGCCACCCACGAGTCGCGCAGCAGCAGGCCGAAGTCGTAGAAGTTGGCGCGGATGAGCCGCCAGAATGGGTAGCGGCGGCGCGGCGGCCGGCGACGGCTCGAGTGTGATGCTGGTGGCATGCGTCGTCTCATTCTTGCGTGGCGCGCGGGCCTCGCTGCTATTGTACGCGCCGCGTCAAGCCGGCAGCTCGCGCTGGCGCCGCAGCGGCGAGGCGAGCGCCAGCAGCGCCGCTGCGGCGATGCCCAGCGCCGCCACGCCGGCGGTGGCGTGCAGGCCGATCAGCTCGGCGAGGGCGCCGCCCGCCAGCAGGCCCAGCGTGCCGACGCCCTCGCCCAGCACCTGCATGCTCGCGCTCACCCGGCCGAGCATGTGGTCGGGCGCGCTGGCCTGGCGCAGGCTCAGCTGGTTGATCGTCGCGATCGCCATGGCGGCGTCGCCGACGATCTGCGAGGCGACCATCAGCGGCAAGGCCAGGGCGGGCGCAGCGCCGGCCAGCCAGATCATGCCAGGGCCGAGCGTGCCCACCAGCAGCGCCGCCAGCAGCGCCGGCCCAACCCCGAGCCTGCGGCTGGCCGGCGCCGCCAGCAGCGCGCCAAGCAGCGCGCCGATCCCGCCGCAGGCCACTACCACCCCCAGCGTGGCCGTGCCGAAGCCCAGCACGCGGATGGCGTACAGCCCGTAGATCGCGCCGAAGAACCAGCCGAAGAAATTGCGCACCGCCGAGCTGAGGGCGATCGCGCGCAGCAGCGGGCTGGCCCACACAAACCTCAGCCCCGCGGCCAGGTCGCGCCCGACGTGCTCGCGCTCGGCTGGGCGCGCCGGGGCGGGCTCGCGCGCGCCGATGCGCAGCAGCATCGCCGCCGAGAACAAAAACGACAGCGCGTCGAGCAGCAGTGTCAGCGGGCCGCTGATCAGCTGCACCAGCGCGCCGCCCAGGGTCGGCCCGCCAATCTCCGACAGCGCGTCGCTGATGCCGAGCTTGCTGTTGGCCTCCACCAGATGCTCGCGCTCGACAAGCGCGGGCAGCAGCGCGTGGTAGGCTACGTCGAAGAACACGGTGAGCGTTCCGGCCAGCGCCGCCACCACGTACAGCTGGCCGATCCGCAGCCAGCCCAGCGCGTAGGCCAGCGGGATCGACAGCAGCAGCAGCGCGCGGATCAGGTCGGCCGCGATCATCAGCGGGCGGCGGCGCACCCGGTCGGCCCACACGCCGGCGAACAGGCCCAGCAGCAGCAGCGGCGCGGTGCCGGCCGCGCCCAGCAGGCCCATCTGCAGCGGGCTGGCGTGCAGCGCCAGAATGGCAGTGTACGGCAGCGCCTCGCGCGAGATCGTCGAGCCCAGCTGCGACACCGTCTGGCCGATCCATAGCCGCATAAAGTCGCGGTGGCGCCACAGCCCACCGGCGCGCGCGCGCCGGCTGGTTTCTGGTAAAGCGGAAGTCATAGAGTTCCTCTGAAAGCAAAGCCGAGCTGCTGGGCAGTGCGGCTGGCGGGTGCAAACACGACGCAAAAAAGCCATGGGATCAGATCCCATGGCCGCCGGACACGATTGGCGGCCACAGCGCGAATGCGCCTGTGGCCGCCGGTTTATGCTACGCCGGTACGGCAGAGCGGCACGCCAGGCGCATAGGCCTGGCGGCGCGCCGGCCGACCGGTGATATCAATAAATAGCGCGAGCGAGCTGCTCGGGGTGCCTGGGCGCAATTACGCGACGATGCTGGCGCCCACGCGAATGAAGAGCTTGGCCATACGGGCTACGTCCCCTTTCTGGCAGACCATTCTGGCGCTGAGTGTAGCACACCGCCGCGCGGCGTATGTCGGCCTTGCGATGGATCTGGCGGCGCGAGGCGCGAAGCCTCGGGCTCGCCTCGACGCGGAGAAGGCGCGCACGATGCGCGCCCTACGGGAACGAAGGCCGTGCCAGCGTGAACGCCATACGCTCAGGCCTCAGGGCGAACCATCACCTGTACCCGCGCCACGAGGCATGTGCCACCAACGGTGTACACACGACGGCGTTGATTACGGGGTCTGGGGCGGAGCCCCCAGCGGGGGAGTGCAGAGGGCGGCCGCCCGCCCTCTGCTGCGGAGTACGGGGGCGCATAGCCCCCGAAAGCTCTCGTGGGGCGCGGGGCCGCGTAGCCCCCGAAAGCCCTCTCGTGGGGCGCGGGGGCGCATAGCCCCCGAAAGCTCTCGTGGGGCACGGGGGCGCAAAGCCCCCCGAAAGCTCTCGTGGGGCGCCGGGCCGCGCAGGCCCCGACAGAGCGCGGGGAATAGGGCCGCGTAGCCCCCGACAGGGCGCGGGGAATGGGGCCGCGCAGGCCCCGCACTTTACGCGCCCGGCCAGATCGCGTACCATGCCCACGCTATGACAAACCAACCCTCCGAACCTGCCGCCGGCCCCGCCGCGACCTACGAGCGGCGCCGCGCCACATTCGGCGCACTGCGCGCGCGCTACAGCCGCCGCAGCGCGCGCAACGCCAACCTCAGCCTCGCGCTGATCGCCGCCGCCATCGCGTGGGTGGGCGTGGCACTGTGGCGCGACAGCGCCGCGCTGCTCGGCGTGGCGGCGCTGTTTGGCCTTGGCTTCGTGGCCTCGTTCGTCCACCACGGCCGCGTCGACCAGGCGCTGCGGCGCTATGCTGAGCTGCTGGCGATCAACGACGAGGGCCTGGCGCGCCTGCGGCGCGACTGGGCGGCGCTGCCGCTGCGTCAGCCGCCCGCGCCGCAGGCACCGGCGCGCCGCCCGGCCGAGCGCGGCATGGCCGTGTACGGCCAGATCTTCGCGCCACTGGCGCCCGCTGGCGCCGCCACGCCCCCCGCCGAGGCGCCCGCGCCGGCCGCTGGCATCGCCGCCGACCTCGACCTGCTGGGCCATGCGTCGCTGCAGCACCTGCTGGGCACCCCGGCCACGCCGGTAGGGCTGGCCACGCTGCGCGACTGGCTGCTGGCCCCGGCCGGCGCCGAGCAGGCGCGCGCGCGCCAGGCCGCCGTCGCCGAGCTGGCGCCGCTGATCGACCTGCGCGACGACGTGGCGCTGCGCGGCCGGCTGCTCGGCCCGGCGCAGCCCGGCTACGAGCGCTTCGCCGCGTGGGCCGAGCGCGCGCCCTGGCTGGCCGGCCGCGACTGGCTGCTGTGGCTGGCGCGCGCGCTGCCGCTGGCCACGCTGGCGCTGGCCGCGCTGCAGTGGCTGGGGCTGCTGGAGGCGCCGGTCTGGCTGCTGGGCGTGGCCGCCGGCGTGGTGATCACCGCCACTGTCGGCCGCGCCGCCGACGCGATCCTCGACGAGGTGGCCGAGCGGCAGGGTGCCTTCGCGACCTACGCCGCGATCTTCGCGCTGCTGGCCGACCAGCCGTTTGCCGCGCCCGAGCTGCGGCGCCTGCAGGCCAGCCTGCGCGCCGGCGGCATACGCGCCGACGAGCAGATGCGCCGGATGGCGCGGATCATGGCATTGGCCGACCTGCGCGGCTGGATGTTTTTCTACTTTGTCCAGGTGATCACGCTCTGGAACGTCCATGTGCTCTGGCTGCTCGAGCGCTGGCAGCGCGCGGCTGGGGCCGAGGCCCGGCGCTGGCTGGCCACGCTGGGCGAGCTCGAGGCGCTGGCGGCGCTGGCCACGCTCGCGCACGACAACCCGGCGTGGGCCTTCCCCGAGCTGGCGGGCGAGCCCGGCGGCGCCATCTTCGCGGCGCGCGGGCTTGGCCACCCGCTGCTGCCGCCGGATGTGCGCGTCGACAACGACGTGGCGATCGGCCCGCCCGGCCGATTCTTGCTCGTCACTGGCTCGAATATGTCGGGCAAGAGCACGCTGCTGCGCGCGGTGGGGCTGAACGTGGCGCTGGCCCAGGCTGGCGCGCCGGTGTGCGCGGCGGCGCTGCGGCTGGCGCCGGTGGCGCTGGCCACCAGCATGCGCGTGCAGGACTCGCTGGAGCAGGGGGTCTCGTACTTCATGGCCGAGCTGCGTCGGCTGAAAGAGGTGATCGACGCGGCCGAGCGCGAGCGCGCCGCCGGCCAGCGCACGCCTCTGTTTCTGCTCGACGAGATCCTGCACGGCACCAACAGCGCCGAGCGCCAGGTCGCCGCGCGCCGGGTGATCCTGCGGCTGCTCGCGCTTGGCGCGACCGGCGCCGTGTCAACCCACGACCTGGCGCTGGCCGATGCGCCCGACCTGTCTCGCGCCAGCGAGCTGGCGCACTTCGCCGAGCAGTTCGCGCGCGAGCCTGGCGGCCTGGTGATGCGCTTCGACTACCTGCTGCGCCCGGGCATTGCCACCAGCACCAACGCCCTTGCGCTTATGGAGATGCTGGGTCTGCCGGGCGCCGACGAAACAACCGGCGTGTAGGCAGCGCTGCGCTGTGCAGGCAGCATCAGCCCGCGTCGCGGGCAGTCTTTTCAAGAAAGATGCCTTGCACTGCTTGCTCACAGACTTCGTTATAGCTTACGCAGGCAGAGCGCGGAAAAACTGTACACAAATGGCTGATTACCATGCTGCCGCAGGCAACGCCGACGCATTGCTGGAGCCGAACAAGGCAGCTGCCTAAGCCCTATTCGTATAGCTCGTGTCGTTAAGCAACAGGGAGGCTGGTATGCTCGTTCTGGTGGTATCGATCGACATTCTACCCGAACACACCGACGAATTCATCGCCGCGACACTCGAAAACGCGCGCGGCTCGCGCACCGAGCCGGGCAACCTGCGCTTCGATGTGCTGCGCGCCGAAGACGACCCCAACCACTTTACGCTGTACGAGGTGTACGCCTCGGACGAGGCGCTGGCGGCGCATCGCGAGTCGCCACACTACCAGCGCTGGGCTGCGGCGGCGGTGCCCTGGATGGCCCGGCCGCGCACGCGCGTGATCTCGCGGACGCTGTTCTTCGGCGACGCGGCGAGCTAGCCCCGATACTTTTCAAATGCAGGACTTACGCGGTCGCTGCGATATCGGCTTGTTCTGCCTGCGACAGCAGGGTACTTCGCTTTCTTTTGCGCTGAGATGTTGGCGCTTTGCGCCAACATCTCAGCAGCATCCATGAAAAAGTACCGCTCTGCCGAAGGCAAAAACGCGCACCGCGTACGTCCTGTCAAATAGCCACGAAGACTCGAAGACGCGAAGCATGTGTGGCCTCCAGTCGCTTTCGAGGCTCTGAGGCTTTGTGGGAAC